>NZ_VOHK01000001.1 GCF_007859325.1 Luteimonas marina
TTGGGAAGGGAGAGTTGCTGCGCCTGCGGCAGCAGGCAGACGGCCAGGGAGGCCTTGGAGACGTCGATACCGATCCAGAGGGTCATGGAAGCTCGTAAACTGGGAGACAGGAGAGAGCCGCCTCGTTCCTGCCCACGCTTGTGAAGTTCGAGCTCAGGCTCGTTCAACTGTTCGGGCTATGGCGCGAGGTCGATGTGCGGCGGCCCTGGCTCCTACACGTGCTCGGAACACTGCGGCCTGTCGGCCTGCCGCACATCGCTCTCCACTCCAACTCTAGGCCAAAGCGCTGACACAAGCGGGCCATGCCCGCGACCGTGCCGTGAGACACCGGGCGCCGCGACCCCGGCAAACGCGTCGCCACGCGCGAGACGGGCAAACAACGTTGTCATCCCTGCATCATCGCGACGTGGTCGAGCCCATGGGGCGCTCCTACGCCAGTCCACGTTCCTGATCGCGAGTTGGCTTGAGGCGCGCCGTCAGTCCGCGGCAGGAAGCTCGTCGGGGCCTTCGCCCGGCAATTCTCCACCCCCCACCGGCTCCAGCCGCAGCAGTTTGCCGTCGGTGCTGTCGGTGAGCAGGTAGACGAAACCGTCCGGTCCGACTCGCACGTCGCGGATGCGGTCGCGGCCCTGGAGCAGGCGTTCCTCGTGCACGATCCGGTCGCCGTCGAGCTCCAGCCGGATCAACGCCTGGCCGGCCAGTGCGCCGATGAACAGGTTGCCGCGCCACTGCGCGAAGGCATCGCCGGTGTAGAAGGCCATGCCGCTGATCGCGGGCGACACCGGCCAGTAATGGTGCGGCGGTTCGGTGCCGGGTGCTTCGCTGCCGACCGCTTCGGCCACCGGCTGGCCCGAGTACTCCTTGCCGAAGGTCGCCAGCGGCCAGCCGTAGTTGCGGCCCGGCTGCGGCAGGTTGATCTCGTCGCCGCCCAGCGGGCCGTGCTCGTGGGTCCACAGCGCGCGCGTGACCGGGTGCAGGGCCATGCCCTGGATGTTGCGATGGCCATAGCTCCAGATCTCCGGTCGTGCGCCTTCGCGGCCGACGAATGGGTTGTCGTCGGGAATGTCGCCGTCCGGCTTGAGCCGCACGACCTTGCCCTGCAGGTGGTCGAGCAACTGTGCGGTGGCGCTGGCGCGGTTGTCGCCGGCGCTGACGAACAGGAAGCCCTGGTCGTCGAACACGATGCGCGCGCCGATGTGGGTGCCGTGCGAGAGCTTCGGCTCCTGCCGGAACACGACCTCGACGTCCTCCAGCCCGCGTTCGCCCAGGCGCCCGCGCGCGACCGCGGTGCCGCCCATGTTGCCGCGCCAGTTCGGTTCGCCGTAGGCCAGGTAGACGAGGCGGTCTTCGGCGAAGGTCGGCGAAGGCGCCACGTCGAGCAGGCCGCTCTGGCCCTGCACGAACAGCGCGGGCAGGCCGGCCAGTGGTGCGGAGATGGTGCCGTCGGCCGAGATTTGCCGCAGCCGACCGGGGCGTTCGGTGACCAGCATGTCGCCGCCGGGCAGGAAGGCGAGCGACCACGGATGCACGAGGCCGTCGACCAGCACGCGCACGGCAAAGCGGCCGCGTTCGCCTTCCAGTACCTCAGCAGGCGCCTCGGCGTGGAAGACCGGCGTGGACACGATGTCCGCGCCGGTGTCCGGATCACGTTCTAGTCCACAGGCGGCAAGCGCGAGCAGGAGGCACAGGCCTCCGCCGGCAAGGCCCGCCCGCGGCGGGCGCGCGGATCCACGGCGGATGGCGTGCAGGTCGGAAGGCATCATCAATCTGCTCGAACGGGGGAATGGATCCACATGGGCCGACGGCAACAGATCAAGCAGTTCATCCTCGGCAATTTCCTGTTCACGGACGACGATTCCGCATTCAACGATGATACCTCCCTGATCCGGCAGGGCATCGTCGACTCCACCGGCATCCTCGAGCTGATCGGCTTCATCGAGGAGACCTGGCCGCTGCGGGTGCCGCCGGAGGACATGACGCCGGCCAACTTCGACAGCCTGGTGGCCATCGACCGCTATCTCGACGGCCGCCTGGCCGCCTGAGCAGGGGGCCATGATGCAGGTGCTGGTCGCGCGTCTGGAGGACACCGCGGCGGTGATGCCGGCGCGCATCGCGATCCAGCAAGTCGATCGCCGGATCGACTATCGCGGCCTGCGCGACGCCGCGCTGCGCTGTGCCGCCGCGCTGCGCGCGCTCGGCGTGCAGCCTGGCGATCGCGTCGCGCTGGCCCTGCCCAACGGCATCGAGGCCGCCGTCGCCTGGTACGGCATCTGGCGCGCGGGTGCGGTCGTGGTGCCGCTGAACGCGCAGGCGCGTGAGCGCGACTTCGTGCCGTGGCTGCGGCACAGCGGCACGCGGCTGCTGGTGCATGCGCCGGGGCACGAGGATGCGGCGCAGGCGGCGCACGTCGCCGGCGTGCCGACGCTCGTGCCCGACGCGGATGTGGCGCCCGATCAGGTGTTCGCGTCCACCGACGCAGGATCGTTCGCCGACCTGCCGATGCCCGACGCCGCGATGCTCGCCGCGATCCTGTACACCTCGGGCACCACCGGCGCGCCCAAGGGCGTCGCCCTGAGCCACCGCAACCTCGCCGCGAACACGGCCGCGATCCTCGACTACCTGCAGTTGGGCGCCGACGACAGCACGGTCAGCGCGCTGCCGTTCTACTACACCTATGGCGCCTCGGTGCTGCACACGCATCTCGCGGTCGGCGCGCGCGTGGTGCTCGAGGACAACCTCGTGTTCCCGCACCTGATCGCCGAGGCGCTTGCGCGCGAGCGCGCCACCGGCTTCCCGGGGGTGCCCTCGACCTTCGCCCTGCTGCTCGATCGCGGCCGCCTCGAACAGTACGACCTGTCGTCGCTGCGCTACCTCACCCAGGCCGGCGGCGCGATGGCGCCCGCGCTCACCCAGCAGGTGCGGGCCGCGTTCCCGCAGGCGCGGCTGTTCGTGATGTACGGGCAGACCGAGGCCAGCGCGCGCTTGACCCGGCTCGCGCCGGAGCGGCTGGACGACAAGCTCGGCTCGGTCGGCACACCCATCGCCGGCGTCGAGATCCGGGTGCGGCGCGAGGACGGCAGCGACGCCGCGCCAGGCGAGGCGGGCGAGGTCTGGGCGCGCGGCGACAACGTCATGACCGGCTACTGGAACGCCCCCGAGGCGAACGCCGCGACGCTCGTCGACGGCTGGCTGCGCACCGGCGACCTCGGCCACCTCGATGCCGACGGCTTCCTGTGGCTCTCCGGCCGCCGCAGCGACATGATCAAGACCGGCGCCCACCGCGTGCACCCGCAGGACGTGGAGGAAGTGATCGCCGAACTGCCCGGCGTGCGCGAGGTCGCGGTCGCCGGCGTCGACGACGCGCTGCTCGGGCAGGTGGTCGCCGCCTTCCTCGTCCGCGACGGCGATGCGCCCAGCGAGATGGCGGTCAAGGCACACTGCCGGCAGCGTCTGGCCGGCTACAAGATTCCGAAACAGGTCGCCTTCGTGGCCGAGCTGCCCAAGACCGCGTCCGGGAAGATCCGGCGCACCGCATTGACACAGGACACATGATGACCAGGCTCGATCCTTCCGTGCTGGAGCTCGACTACGCCGCCGAGGCCGACCGCATCGCGCAGCGCCTGCGCCACATCGTCGCGCGCGACCTGCACCGGCGTGGCCTGGTGGTCGCCATCTCCGGCGGCATCGACAGCACCACCTGCGCGGCGCTGGCGGTGCGCGCGCTGGGGCCGGAGCGCGTGTTCTGCCTGATCCTGCCCGAGCGCGACTCCAGCGACGACAGCGCGGTGCGCGCCAACCTGCTCGCCGAACACCTGGGCGTGCGCGTGCGCACCCACGACATCGCGCCGGCGCTGGCTGCGATCGGCTGCTACGAGGCGCGCGACGACGCCGTGCGCACGGTGCTGCCCGGCTACGGCGACGGCTGGAAGTTCAAGATCGTGATCGCCGGCGGCGCGCAGGGACTGATCAACCGATTCCGCATCGTCGCCGAGGATCCGTCCGGGCAGCGCCACGAGCAGGACCTGCCGCTCGGGGCCTACCTGACCATCGTCGCCGCCACCAACTTCAAGCAGCGCATCCGCAAGACGCTCGAGTACTTCCATGCCGACCGGCTCAACTACGCGGTGACCGGCACGCCCAACCGGCTGGAGTACGACCAGGGCTTCTTCGTCAAGAACGGAGACGGCGCTGCCGACGTCAAGCCGATCGCGCACCTGTACAAGAGCCAGGTCTACGGCATGGCGCGTTTCCTCGGCCTGCCCGAGCGCGTCACCTCGGCCACGCCCACCACCGACACCTATTCGCTGGCGCAGGGCCAGGACGAGTTCTACTTCGCGCTGCCGTACGCGCAGATGGACCTCGCACTGTGGGCGCTGAACCACGACCGGCCTGTCGCGGAACTCGCTTCCGCGCTGGGCGTGACCGAAGCGCAGGCGCAGGCGGTGTACGACGACATCCGCGCCAAGCGGCGCACGACCGCCTACCTGCACCGGTCGCCGGTGCTGGTCGAGCCGGTGACGGAACCGCACCGGCACTGATGTCCACTTGCGATCATGAACATGGAACCGCGTAGGAGCGCCCCATGGGCGCGACGGGTCGCGATGATGCCTCGGCTGAGGCGAGTCGCGGGCATGGCCCGCTCCTACATGATTTTCTCGATTGCGAACGAGTGTGAGGCATGACCGCGCAGCCCGCCTACACCGTCCATGAAGCCAATGTCGAACGCGACCGCGAGCTGATCCTCGGGCTGTGGCGCGGCAACCTCGGCCAGGACGCGAGGATGGCGCGCAAGTACGACTGGTTCTACCGCGAATGCCCGTTCGGGCCGCCGCTGACCCTGCTGCTGCGGCATGAGGAAAGCGGCGAATGGGTTGGCGTGGCCAGCGCCGGGCCGCGGCCGATGTGGATGGATGGTCGCCGCATTCTGGCCGGCGTGCTGGTGGACCTCGCGGTGCGGCCCGAACACCGTTCGCTCGGCCCGGCGCTGATGCTGCAGATGGCGCTGATGGAGGCCGGGCTGCGCCGCTTCGAGCTGCTGTACGGCTTTCCCAATCCCAAGGCCGCCGCCGTATTCAAGCGCGTCGGCTACGCGCCGATGGGCGAGCTGGTGCGGCACGCGCGCGTGCTGCAGCATGCCGGCTATGCCGGCAGGAAGCTGCCTGCGCTGCTCGCGGCGCCGGCCGGCGCCCTGCTGGACACCGTCGATCGCGTGCGCCTGTGGTTCCGCGCCGGCGGCCTGCGTGCGTACTGGCAGGCGAACGCCGACGAATCGCTGGCGGCGGTGTGGTCTCCCGCTGCGACTGGACCCGGCCCGATCGCCGTGCGCGACCTCGACTTCCTGTGCTGGCGCATCGATGCTTCGCCGCTGCTGGAAGCCCGCTACCTCGTCGTGCGCGACCGCAGCGACTCCGTCATCGCATGGTTCTCCTGTGAAGCACGCGAACGCAGCCTGCACGTGGTCGATTCCTGGTCAGCGCAGGGCGCGTCGGGGCCGACGCAGGCACAGCTTGCGGCGCTGCTGCGCGCAGCGCGTGCCGCAGGCCATCCGTCCGTGTCGATCGAGCTCAGCGAAGCCGCGGCGTCCGACACCTGGCGCAAAGCCGGATTCGTCGCGCGCGAAGGGCGGCCGGTGTTCGGATGCGCGCGAGATGCACGGGTCGACGTGCCAAAGGCCCGTGCATGGCTGACGACGGCAGACGAGGATGAATAATGCCAATTCGCGATCAGAAGTACGGGATTGTGCAGGAGCGCCCCATGGGCGCGACCGGCGAGCGACGGTGCCCGGCTTGCGCGGGTCGCCGGCATGGCCCGCTTCTGCATTCATTGCCCTGATCGGGGATTGGCAGAACGATCCGGAAGCATGCCGCGGTATGGATGCAACAAGATCGACAACCAGCGCATGACATACGGAGGATCCATGGACACGAAGTTGCTCGCGACATTCCTGATCGTGGCGCTGCTGCCCGGCTGTGCCGAATCCGCCTCGCCATCCACTATGCTGGCGTCCATGGCTGCTGGCGCGACCGGCCAGGGCATTCGCGCCGAACGGGTGGTTCGCGAAGGCCTCGAGTTTCCCACCGCCATCGCCAGTCCGCGCGACGGCAGCGGGCGCATGTTCGTGATCGAACGCGAGGGCCGTATCCGCGTGCTCGACCGCGACGGGCGGCTGCTGCCGGAGGCGTACTACACGCGCGAGGTGACTACTGACGACATCGAGCAGGGCCTGCTCGGCCTCGCCTTCGATCCCGACTTCAGCAACAACGGCCGTATCTACATCGCCTACAGCGGCGCCAGCGCGGGCGAGCGCTACGGCATGGTGCTGCGCCGGCTGCAGGCCGCCGATCCTGCCGCCAACCGCTTCGACGGCAAGGACGAACTGGTGATGCGCGTCGAGGGGCTGGTCGCCAACCACAACGGCGGCGACATCCACTTCGGTCCCGACGGCATGCTGTACTGGAGCATCGGTGCCGGCACCGGCGAGCCGGCCGACCACGTGCATGCATCGAAGACCGACAACCTGCGCGGCAAGATCCTGCGCATCGACGTGCGCGAGGGCGCCGGCGGCGAACGGAATACCTGCGGCGGCAAGGGGCGCGCGCCCTACGCGATCCCGGCCGACAACCCCTTCGCCGGCAAGCGCGGCGAGTGCGGCGAGATCTGGGTCTACGGCCTGCGCAACCCCTGGCGTTTCGGCATCGACGCGGCGAACGGCAACCTGTGGATCGGCGACGTCGGCAAGGATCGCGAGGAGCTCAGCGTGTACCGCAGCGGCGACAACCGCGACCTCGGCTTCCCGCGCTGCCAGGGCAGCCACGCCTACCCGTCGACCGGCGCCACCGACTGCCCGTCGAAGACCGGCACCACCGGTCCGGTGTTCGAGTACGCCGGCGGCGACCACGGCCGCTGCGCCATCACCGGCGGCCTCGTCTACCGCGGCGCCAAGCCGTCGCTCAGGGGCGCCTATGTCTTCTCCGACTCCTGCTCCAGTGAACTGCTGGTCGGCCGACTGTCAGCCGACGGCAAGCTGAAGGTCGACTCGACCGCCAGCGGCATCGGTTCGGGCTACGGCACCATCGCCTCCTTCGGCGAAGATCAGGACAACGAGCTGTGGTTCATCAACCACGAGAATGGCGGGGTGTATCGGGTGCGGTGAATCGGACGCGGCGCTTGAATCGTGGAGCCCGACAGGCTGGCGCAATGGCGGGCGCGGCATGCGCGCGGGTTGGTGCTTTGCCTGCAACAGCGGTCGCGGGCATGGCCCGCTCCTAAGGGGGCCATATTGCCCGGGCGAACGAAGAGCTCGGGCCATGCGTGCGACCGGATGCGTGCATGACCGCGACGCCGGTCGTGGACATGCCCCGATCCTGCGAGTGCCGCGCGGCGAGTCGGGCTGATCGGGCGACGATGAGGGAATCCGACCTGCCGGAAGCGCTAGGATGCCAACCGCCGCACCGGCGCTCGGAAGAGGTACAGGGCCAGCCAGTCCGGTCGGAATCGCCCTCCACGGTCGACGATGCCGGACTGTTCGAAGCCCAGGCGGCCGAGCAGCCATGACGGCTTGCCGTCGATCGTGTTCATCACCGGGTCGCTGGTGAAGGCGAGTTCGTAGCCGGCGGCCCGGGTGCGTTCCAGCACGGTGTCGTTGTAGCGACCGTGCGGGTAGGACAGCGTCGGCGGCGGCGCATCGCCGAGATGCTCGCCGACGATGCGGCGCGCAGCCGCGAGTTCGGCGTCGAGGTCTTCGGCGCGCGGCATCGGGGTGTGGGTCTTGCCGTGCACGCCGATGGCGACACCGCCGGCGGCGAGTTCGCGCAGTTCGTCGCCGGTGACCATCTGCCGCGCGCCGTCGTCCATCGCGTCGGCGAACGGGAGCAGTAGCCGCGCGCGTGCGCTGGCGTCGAGTGCTTCGATGGCGGCGATGACGCTGCGCAGGCCGTCGATGGTGTCGGGCGGCGTCGAGGCGAGCGGGTGGCCGGCACCGGCCAGCGCGGCGGCCAGCGCCGGCACGCGGATCCGCCCGAGGCGGAAGGCGGCGATCAGGCGTTCCTGGAAGAAAGGTTCGTCGCGGTCGATGACGTCGGCCACGGCGAACAGCAGCGCGGGCATGTCGGCGGCGCGCAGGCGGGGCAGGGCGTGGGCGTGGTTGTCGGCCCAGCCGTCGTCGAAGGTGATCAGCAGGGCGCGGTCGGGCAGGGGGCGGCCGCCGCGGCGGGCGGCCAGCACGTCGTCGGTCGATACCACGTGGTAGTGGCGACGGAAGAAGGCCAGGCAGCGTTCGAGCAGGCCGGCCTCGAGGGTGTAGTCGGGGTCGCACGAGGCCCAGCGCGGGTCCTGCTCGGTCAGCACGCGGTGGAACATGATCACCGTCAGCGCGCGGCGGTTGCGCAGGCGGTGGTACAGCCCGAGCAGGCCGCTGCGATAGAGTGCGCGCTTGACCAGATCCGCCGCCATGGCCGACATCCCCGAAACCTCCGTCATCATACCGACCTGGAACCGGCGCGACCTCATCGCGCGGGCGATCGATTCGGTGCTGGCACAGACCCGTCCGGTGGACGAGATCATCGTCGTCGACGACGGATCGACCGACGGCACGGGCGAGTACCTCGCCGCCCGTTACGGTGAACGGATTGCCTGCGTCCGTCAGGCCAATGCCGGAGTGTCGGCGGCGCGCAACCGGGGGTTGGCGATGGCGCGCGGGCACTACATCGCGCTGCTCGACAGCGATGACGAATGGCTGCCGGAGAAGACGCAGCGGCAGGTCGCCTTCCTCGACGCGAATCCGGGCATCGGCCTGGTCCTGTGCGACGTGATGCGGATGGCTCCGGATGGCTCGATGATCGACGTCTTCGATCGCCGCCGGCAGATTCCGGAGGATGGCCCGGCGCTGCGCTGGGTGCTGCGCGATCCGGCGCTGGCGCCGCTGTCGGTGCTGATGCGGCGCGAGGTCTACGAGGACGTCGGCGGCTTCGACGAAACGCTGCGTACGGCGGAGGATCTCGACTTCCACCTGCGCGTGGCCGCGCGCTGGCCGATCGGCGTGGTGGGCGAGCCGCTGGCGCGGGCGCTGCGCGGGCACGACGGGCTGTCGGCGCTGGCGTCGACCGAGGATGACTACATCCGGGTGATGGAGCGCGCCGCCGAGGCCGCCATCGGCCTGGTGCCGGAGGACGATCGCCGCCAGGCGCTGGCGACGGCCTACGTCAAGAACGCGGAAAGCTGCGTGTGGCGCGGGCGCCATCGCGAGGCGTATGCGCTGGCGCGCAAGGCGTGGGCGATGGGGCCGGATCCGCCATTGCGCAAGCGCGTGCTGCGACTGGTGCCGGCGGCCGGCAGGCGGGCGCTGCGTTCACTGCTGCCGCGACGTGCGTCCTGATACCCAGTCGCGATCAGGAATGCAAATGTAGGAGCGGGCCATGCCCGCGACCTGCGGCGGCCGGGGCAGCGTCGCTACCCGGTCGCGCCCATGGGGCGCTCCTACGCCACTCCATATTCCGATTGCGAGTAGACGTCAAGCATCCTCGCCGGGCAGTTCGCGCCCTTCCGCCTCGGCCTGCAGCGCGGCGCGGCGGATCTTGCCGGTGTTGGTCTTGGGCAGGGCGTCGCGGAACTCGATCAGGCGCGGCACCATGAAGTCCTCCAGTCGCGCCGCGCAGTGCGCGATGACGTCGCGCGGGGCGATGCTGGCGCCGTCCTCGACGGCGAGGATCGCCTTGAGCGCGCGGCCGAGCACCGGATCGGGCACGCCCACGACCGCTGCCTCGCGCACGCCGGGCAGGGCGTAGAGCACGTTCTCGACTTCCTTGGGGCTGACCTTCTCGCCGCGCGACTTGATGATGTCGTCCTTGCGGCCGACGAAGTACAGGAAGCCGTCGGCATCCATGCGGAACAGGTCGCCGGTGTGCAGCACCTTTTCCCACGGGTAGCGACCGGGCTTGAGTGCCTTGTCGGTGGCCTCCGGGTTGCGCCAGTATCCCTGCATCACGTGGCCGCCGCGCACCACCAGCTCGCCGACCGCGCCCGGCGGCAGCGGCTTGCCGTCTTCGCCGGCCACCCAGGCCTCGGTGAACGGGATCGCGATGCCGACGCTGTCCGGACGGCGGTCGAGTTCCTCCGGCGGCAGCCAGGTGCAGCGCTTGGACTCGGTCATGCCGTACATCGAATACACCCGCGCCTGCGGGAACAGCTCGCGCAGGCGTGCGATATGCGCCGGCGGCAGCGCCGCCGCGGTGTTGGTCAGGAACTTCACCGACGCCGCCCATTCGGGCCTGAAGTTGCGCAGCTGCACGATCAGCGCGGCCATCGTCGGCACCAGTGGGAAGCCGGTGATGCGCTCGCTCTCGAGCAGCGGCAGGATCTTCTGCGGGAACGCGAACGACTTCTCCAGCACCAGGGTGGCGCCGAGCTTCACGCACATCAGCAACTGGTACAGGCCGTAGTCGAACGCCAGCGGCAGCACGCTCAGCACCACGTCGTCCGGCGACATGCGCAGGTAGGTGGTGATCGAGGTCGCGGCGTGCTCGATGTTCTTGTGCGTCATCATGACGCCCTTGGGCTCGCCTGTGGAGCCCGAGGTGTAGACCAGCATCGCCAGGTCGATGTCGATGCCGCGCGACGCGGGGTCGAGGATGGAGGGGGCGGCGATGAACTCGTCCCACGGCACCTCGTGTCCCGCGAGCTCGCCGGCCGCATCCACCACCACCACGTGGCGCACGCTCGGTGCCTGCGCCGCTGCCGCCCGGGCGACGGGCAGCAGGCTGGCCTGGGTCACCAGGACCGAGGCTTCGCAGTTGTTGAGCACGTAGGCCAGCTTGTCGGCCTTCGTCGTCGGGTTGATGACGCTGAACATGCCGCCGGCGCGCAGGGTGCCGAACAGGCCCGCGGCGGTCTCCGCGCGGTTGTCCAGGAACAGCACGCAGCGCTCGCCGTTGCCGAAGCCGGCCCCGGCGACCAGCGCGGAGGCGAAGCGTTCGGCGATGTCGGCCAGTGCCGCATAGGAGATGCGCTGGCCGGCGCAGACCAGGGCCGCGTGTTGCGGGCGCTCAAGGGCGCGGGCGCGCAGGTGCGCCTCGTATCGCATCAAGCAGCGTGCCCGGCAGCGAGCAGCTTGTCGCCGGTGTAGCGGACCAGGCTGTCGATGCTCTCGAGGTTCTCCGGCACCACCTCGTCGTCCTCGACGGTGAAGCCGAATTCCTGCTCCAGCCAGGTCACCACGGTGAGGACGCCGATCGAGTCGATGACGCCGCCATCGAGCAGGCTGTCGCCGCCGGCGAGCGTCTCCGGAACCGGAAAGCTCTCGTGGATGAACGCGCGGATGCGGGACTCGATGTCCTCCATTGTGTGGATTCCTCCTGTGGTCACGCGTGCCACGTGTCCTTGCGTCTTGGTCATGCGCCTAGGCCAGGCGCGGTCGGGCCGGCTAGTCTGCCAGATGGTCCCGGTCCTGGCACGCTTGGCGTGCGTGTCCGGGCAATGCGGGTCATTTCTGTGCGGTCCTTGCCCCGGCGGCCGTCGCCGGGGCAGCGGGCTGGGATCCTGCTGCGGCCGGGACGTCAGCGCTGCGTGCGGTCGCGTGGCCGCCGAGCGGCGGCGCCTTCGGCGCGAGGTGTTCGCGTCCCGGTGGCGGGGTCAGGATGCCGATGCGGCGCGCCGGGTTGCCGGCCACGACGGTGTACGGCGCAACCGTGCCGGACACCATGGAGCGCGCGGCGACGATGCTGCCTTCGCCGATCTCGGTGCCCGGCAGCACCATCGTGCCAGCGCCGATCCAGACGTTGTCGTGGACGATGACCGGCTTGACCTCCGACTCGTCCGGCGGCGCGCCGGCCTTGCGCTGCTCCGGGTCGGTGGGATGGCCGCCGGCATCGCGAAAGGACACCGAGCCGCCGACCTGCACGTGCGAACCCAGCCGGATCTCGCGCCCGACCACGAAGCTGGTCTCGTGGGCGAGGTCGGTGTAGTCGCCGATGGTCAGTTTGGGCCGTTCGACGAAGCGTGCGGCGAAGATGATGCTGAGCTTGCCGCTCACGTGCACGTAGTTGCCGAGCATCAGGTCGCCGCGACCAACCACCCACGGAACGTAGATGCCGGTGGTGACGCCGCGGCCGAAGCGCGTGCAGTAGGCCTTGAGCAGCGGTTCGGCCATGAGCACGCGGCGCAGGAAGAAGATCACGCCGCGCACCGCGAGGAAGATCCACAGGTAGGGACGTACCAGCAGCCGCGGGGCGGGCAGGGTGAAATGGCGCAGTCGGCCGTGCACGGCGCGGATCAGGCGGGCGACGGGATGCGGGGAATTGGCGGCCCAGTGGCGGAAGGAGGAAGCGCGTGTCATCGTGCACCGCGTCCGCATGCGACGACCTCGAAGGTCTGGAGCAGGATCAGCATGTCGAACATCAGGTTGTGGTTCTTCACGTAGAACAGATCGTACTTGAGCTTCTCTTCGGCGTCCTGGCGCGACGCACCGTAGGCGTAGCGCAGCTGTGCCCAGCCGGCCAGGCCCGGGCGCACGCAGTGGCGCAGGCTGTAGTAGCGCAGGTCCCGGTCGAGGTCGGAGACGAACTCGGGCCGTTCCGGCCGCGGGCCGACGATGCTCATGTCGCCGCAGAGGATGTTCCACAGCTGCGGCAGTTCGTCCAGGCGCGTGCGCCGGATGATCCGGCCGACGCGGGTGACGCGGTCGTCGTTCTTGCCCGCCCAGCGCGCCACGCCGTCTTTCTCCGCATCGGTGCGCATGCTGCGGAACTTGACCAGCTGGAACGTCGAGCCGAGCAGGCCGACGCGCTCCTGGCGATAGAGGATCGGCTGTCCGCGGCCGGATTCGAGCCGGATCGCCAGCGCGACCAGCAGCAGCAGCGGCCACGTCATCGCCAGGACCAGCATCGAGGCGACGACGTCCATGGTCCGCTTGCTGAACCTGCGTCCCAGCGAGTTGTTGAATCCGTCGCAGAACACCAGCCACGAAGGGTCGGTGAGCGTCAGCTTGATCAGGCCCGCCTCGCGTTCGAAGAAGCGGGCGAGGTCGGTGACCTCGATGCCGACCTGCTTGCACTGCAGCAGGTCCTGCATCGGCAGACCGCCACGACGGTCGTCGGGACCGTACACGATCTCGTCGATGCGGTTGATCAGCGCCCATTCGGCCAGCGGGCCATCGATGGTCACGATCTTCCCCGAATCGATCACGGTCTCCTCGCTGCCGCCTCCCCCGCTGCGGCAGCGGGCATAGCCGACGACATGGAACCTGCGTCTATCCGCCTGGCGGCGCAGGCGCTGTTCGATCAACGAAGCGCGTTCGCCGGCGCCCAGGACCAGGACCCGCTGCTTCAGCGCCTCCACGCCGACCACGCGATCGGACAGCACCCGCAGGCCGGCGACGAAGGTGAAGCCGAAGAACAGCGCCATGGCGAGGATGCCGCGTCCGATCTCCAGCGGCGGGAACGCGTAGTACAGCGTCAGCAGGCAGATCGTACCCAGCAGGAAGCCGACCGCCTGCCGGATCAGGGCGCCGAAGCGTGTCCCGCGCAGGTGGATCTGGTACAGCCCCATCGTGGTCATGCCCAGCATGATCGCGCTCGCGAACAGCAGCGCGCGCGCGCCGAGCAGCCATGTCGTCGTGTACGAAGCCAGTGGCTCGGCATGGCTGATGAAGCGCAGATAGGTGGCGAGGAAGACCGCGCCGCACAGCAGCAGCAGTTCCGTGGTCACCATCAGCGCCCGCCAGCGCGAGGCCGTCCGGCGCATGAAGCGCGGCATCAGCGAGCCGTGCCGGCGAGCCTGCGCCGGCAGTCCGTCTTCGAACGTGGCCTTGTTCATGCGATCCCCTGACTGCGACCCGGGCGGACGCCGACCATCGCCGCGCCAGCCCAGCGCGCGGCCCCGGATCGTCCGGAACGCGGTACGCGGCCACAGGGCAGCGCCGTTCCGATTGATTCGTCCAGTCAGTAGTACGCAGATGCCGGCGCAGGGGGGACAAACCGCGCGCGGCGTTGGCGCCGCCGTGGCGCCGATGCGGGCCGATTCCGGCAGGCGAGGGCGGTCCAGGCCCCGAGGAGGGCGGCCCGATGCCGCCGCAGCAGGCGGCGAGCGGACCGGGTGTCAGCCAGCTGGCTGCAGCGGAGCGGAACCGTTGCGCCGCACCGAGTTTCCGCCGGAGGTCTGCTTCCAGTGACGGATCAGGTCGCGCAGCGCCTGCGGCTGGTTGGCCGGACTCGATTGCCCCGCCTGGTTGACCGCGTTCTCGCCGTGGCAGCCGGCGCAGGTCCGGATCTCGCCGGGCTGCATCGTGACCCAGACGCGCTCGCGCACGATCGGCTCGCCGTCGGGATCGACGGTCTGCCAGCTCAGCGCGCGGTTGGCGGGGACGAAGGCGGCGGTCGAGCCGTCGGCCGCGATCTTCACGCTGCCTGCCGGACCCGCGGGATTGGACGGGTTGGCATTGGCCGGGACCGTCATCGGTTGCGCCACGATGCGCCGCCCGCGGTTGAAGCTCTGGTAGGCGCGCACGAGGTTGCCCTGCACGATCTGGTAGTGCGCGATGTCGTAGACGCGGCCGCCGTCGCCGGTCTTGCTGACGCCGCCGGGCACGCGCAGGTTGAACGGCTGCTGCTTGTCGTTGCGGTCGCGGCTGGTCTGGTTGCGGGTGACGATCAGGGCCAGGTCGTTCTGGCGCAGCCAGTTGCGCAGCGCGGTGGCGCTGACGCCTTCGGCGTCGAGGATCGCCTGCTCGGGCGCCTCGACCGCAGGCGCGCCGGTCACGGGCGGCCGGGTGCGGGAGACGACCTCGACCGGGTCGAGTTCCCACAGCGCTCCGCTGTACTCGACCATGCCGGTCGCGCCCCACCAGGAGACGTTCGTGCTGATGCCCGGGGTCAGGTTGCTGCCGGGGACGTACAGGCCCGTGGCGTTGGTATCCAGGCGCTTCAGTCGCAGCTCCGGCTGCGCGGCGCTGTTGAACGCATCCACGCCGAGGCTGGTATGGCTGGCCACCAGGTCGCCCGAGGTCAGCGGCAGCGGGGTGCGGTAGCGGCCGCTGCCGCTGGCGGCGGCATCGCTGACCACCATCTGCTCGGCGTTGAGGTTTGGCGCGCCGTTGAACTTGACCAACTCGTTGGCGGAGCCCTGGAGGAACTCGCGCGCGTAGACGCCGAAGTAGGTGCCCGGCTGGGTCCGGCTCTCGCGGATGTGCATGATGCCGGCATCCATGCGGATGTACTTGCGGTTGGCGAACAGCGACTGGTTGCTGACGCCGCGCAGCGACGGATCGTCGACGAACGATGCCGGGATGTAGTCGAAGGTCAGTTCCTGCCGGCCGATGTGGTTGAGGGTGAGCTCGGCGGTGCCGTCCTGGTTCATTTCCCAGGGCGTGAACAGGTTCGAGGTGTAGCCCCAGATGCGGCCGTAGGTGGGGCTGGTGGTGTAGTTGCTGCCGTTCTGCGCCCGGCTCTCGGGGAAGGTGTCGTGCACCAGTCCGACGCTGGCGGCGTTGGCCGCCTCGCTGGCGTAGTTGAACGGGTTGTAGTTGGCGCCCTGGCTGATGGCGGCGTCCTGCTGCTGGTCGCGCTGCAGGTGGTCCCAGCGGGTGAAGATGACCCGGCCGTAGCTGTCGATGGTCGGCGTGTACGCGCCGCTGGGGGCGTGGTTGAGGATGGTCAGGTCGCCGCTGGCCGGGTCCAGCCGGAAGATGCCGGTGATGGTCGGGTTGCTCTCGTACTCGTCCAGGTTCGGATACAGGTGGGCCTCGCCGCGGCGCGGGCTGTCGGAGGTGAACAGGACCAGGTCGTCGCTGGTGTACAGCGGCGAGACGTTGTTGTAGGCGGTCGGCTGGTGCGGCACCTTGGTGATGGTGGCGGTCTGGCCCTGGCCCAGGCCGGTGACTTCGTACAGCTGCCACTTCGAGGTGACCGCGTCGTACCGGCCCACGGGCGAGCCCACCAGCATGCTGAAGATCGCCCTGGTGCCGCTCCAGTGCACGGTGGGTTCGCGCACGGCGATCGAGTTGGCGCCCTGGAAGCCGGTGCCGCCGAAGCCGGCTTCGCGGGTCAGGTTGCGCAGCGTCCCGTCCGGGTAGCGGATCATCAGGTCGCCGCCGCGCGGCGCGGCACCCATTCCCGGCAGGTGGTTGGCGAACGCCGACAGGCGGGTCGCGAACCGGTCTCCCCCGGGGGTAGGCACCTGGGTGACGAACATGATCGGGTTGGTGATTGCCTTGGTGGCCATCGGTGACGTGGCGGCCGACGACATCTGGCGCGGAGCGGACGCCGCCAGTGCGCCAGTGTCCCCGGGCGTGACGGATGCGGCCTCGTCCAGAGAAGCCGGTGCGACCGAACAGGCCGAGATCAGGCCCGCGATGCAGGCGAGGGCGAAGCAACGGACGGAAAGATGAATGATGGTCATGAAGGGGGCTACTACCTGCCGGATGGTAGTGGTGCTGGGCTGGGCAGACGGTAACGGACGCATCCTGCGTTCCACGGGCAAGGCGAGCCGGCCGGGCCCTGTCGCGTCGCCGCGATCCGGGCCGGAAACCATCCGAAGCGTCTTTCCCCCTGAGAAGACGCGGCGGATGATAGGCGCCAGGCCCGGCGCGCAGCGAAATACACGCTGAACGGTGCCGGAGGGTCAAGCCACGGGCCTGAAAACGTGACCAGATCTTGAAAAAGCCCGGGGAGTGACCGGGCGGATCACGGCGGAACTGCGACGCAGTTCCGGGCCTGCGCCTGGAGGTGTCGGGCGTCGTGGGGCGGAATCAGCGGCCCGTGCCGGGCAGGGAGCCGTGACGGCCAGGGTCCGTCGAGGCGGCGGACACCCTCAACGGTTGCGGTAGACGACCGTCAGGTACCAGATGTTCTGGCTGGCGTTGCCGAGCACGCCGTCGTCCTCGCGACGGTAGTGGGTGTACCGGAGCGAGCTGCTCCAGCGCCGGTTCCAGGTCTTCGACAGGTCGACGCCGAGGCGCAGGTCGTCCATCTCACGTCCGATCTGTGGAAACTCCGCGCGGGCGGCGTCGACGAAGGTCTCCAGGTCCCAGGTCGGTGCGAGCCGGTAGGCGATCTGCACGATGGCGCCGCGGCGGGTCTCGTCGAAGGCGTCGGTGTCGATGTATTCGATCCGCTCGTAGTACGGGCCGGCGCTGAAGAGGATGCGTTCGCCGGCATAGGTGTAGTTGATGTCGGCGCGGCGTTCCCGGTAGACAGACGACTCCACGCCTGCCGCGTAGCCGGTCAGGGAGTCGGGGACGACCACCACCGTGCCGATCTCCTCGATCGCCGCGGTGCCGGCATCCGACAGCTGCCGCGCTCCACCCAGGGACAGGGAGCTGCGGTTGCTCAGCTCCCACGTCGCCTGGCCGCGGAAAATCGGCAGGGACTCCGAACTGCCGTCGGCATAGTCCACCCATGTGTAGCCGGCGTCGAAGGCGAACCCCAGGCGCGATAGTTCCTTCTGGTAGCGGACGTAGCCGTCGTAGCGCCGGTAGTCGCGGGCCATGAGGTCGTGGTCGAAGTCGACGTCCTGCCCGCGCAGGCTGAAGGTCAGGCTGCTGGTCGGATCCAGATCGCGGATGAGATGCACGGCGGCGCTGAGCCGGCTCGACTCGAACTCGTCGTTCTCCTCGGCGCTGGTGTCAATCCAGCGCGCCTCGGCCCGGCCGCGGAACGCGGCGCCCCAGTTGAAGAGCAGGTTCGGTCCCAGCGACAGCACGTTGACGCGCTGGCGGTTGTTCGGTGCGTCCGGCGCGAACCGGTCGATCGGCCGCATCTCCAGGCTGTCCTCGACGGTGAAGCTCAGCGTTTCGGGCATGATGAACCAGTTCAGGCGTCCGGCCAGGCTGGTCTCGAAGGCATTGGACTGGGGGCCGGAGATGTAGTTCCAGTATTCGAAGCGGCCGCCGAAGTTGGCCTGGACTGTCGAGGTTTCCTCGGTCAGGACGAAACCGAAGCCGGCGCGCAGGGCGTCCGAGTCCATGGCATCGGACGACGACATCAGCACGTTGTCGTTGAACTCGATGCCCATGTCGACCGCATAGTCGATCCGGACCGCGTGGGCCTGCAGCGGCACCGTGGCAAGGACGGCGAGACAGGCCGCGGGGACGCTGGTCCTGTGGAGCTTCATGGTCGCGTCTCCTTCGTTCCGCTGCGGTCAGTAGAGGGTGTTGAACACGACCCCGGCGAGCTTGTCCGGGTCGAAGCTGGCGGCGGCGGCGTCGATGCTGTCGACGGTCACCTGCCCGTAGCCGGCGACCAGCACGATCAGGTCCGCCAGTTCGGACAGGATCCGGGCGTCGGGCGAGTTCAGCACCGGCGGGCTGTCGAGGATCAGGTAGCGGTTGGGGTGGGTGCCGCGCAGTGAGTCGATCATCATCCGCATGCGGGTCGAGCTGAAGGATTCGCCCGCGGTTTCGCGCGGCGAACCGCTCGGGATCAGCCGCAGTCGCGGCAGTCCGGTCTCGTACTGGATGGCCGACAGGTCAGTGACGCCCCCCTCCAGGTAATCCATCATCCCGACGCTGGCTGCGTTCACCCCCAGGGCTGCGTGCTGGGCGGGGTGCAGCGAATCACAGTCGACCAGCAGCGCGGTCTTGGTTTCGTCGAAGGCGAAGGCCGCGGCGAGGTTGCGCGCGACGAAGCTTCCGCCGCAGCCGGGCTGCGCCGGCGCCACCAGGGTGACGAAGTTGCGGTCCTGGCCGAGCGCCAGCAGCTTGGTGCGCAGTCCACGAAACGCATCGGCCTGGGCGCGGACCGAATCGTTGCGGTGGATCAGCTTGCGCTCCTCGAGCGCACGCGGCGTGAGCGGCTGCTGCGCGCCGTCGGTACGGGTGATGGAATGGGATCCGCCCTCGGCCCTGCCCGGGTCGGAAGGCGCGTCGCGGCGAGGATTCACGATCTGCTCCATGGTGTGCTTGGACGGCTCAGCCGTTGGACATCTTGTAGACATAGGTGAGCCCGTACAGCAGCACGATGGCCACGGCCAGTGTGCATGCGGTCGCGAGATGGACGATCTGTCGGCGCCGGTCGCGCGGCGAAGCGTAGGCGGGAATCGTCGCCAGCAACGGATAGCGGCTCCTCGCCGTGATCGACTGCGGGCTGCGCACGCGCGGATCGAAGCGGATCAGCAGCCACAGCAGGCCCAGCGGCACCGCGATCGCGGCGAGCAGACCGGCGGCCGCGATGTGCATGAAGCGCAGGCCGGTGGGGCGCAGCGGCATCGTCGCCGGATCCTGCACGCGCAGGGTCAGGCCGCGGTTCTCCTGGTCCAGTCCCATCGACACGCGTGCGTTCTCGCGGCGACGCAGCAGGTCCTGGTAGATCTCGCGGTTGACCTCGTAATCCCGGGTCAGCTCGGCGAGCACGCTTTCGGAAGCGGCGATCCGGCGGCTGCGGTCGAGCTCCGAGTTGAGCAGGGACTCGGCGACCGACATGCGCGAACGCGTGGCCGCGACCTCGCGCCGGGCCTGTGCCTGCTGGCTGCGCAGTTCCTGGTACAGCGGGTTGAGCTGCGCGTCCTCGGAGCCGGTGGCCGACGTGGTCGGGCGGTCGCGCTCCTGCTCGATCATGCGCTGGATGTCGCCCATCTGGTGGCGGATGCGCGCGACATCGGGATGGCGATCGGTATAGCTGAGCAGCAGGCGGTCGAGCTCGGCCTGCAGTTCGATGAGCTGGGTGCGGTACAGGGTCTCGCGGGTCTGCACCGAGGTCACCGCCGACTCGCCCGACAGCTGCGCCGCGACCGAGGCCTCGCGCGACTCCTGTTCGAGCAGGGTCATCCGCGTCTGCTCGACCTGGGTACGCAGCGCCGAGATGCGGGAATTGGCGTCGGTCGCGCTGCCCGGCTGCGCGTCGACGTTGCGCGAGCGATAGGCCTGCAGGTTGTTCTCGGCGTCGGTGAGCTTGCGGTGGTACTCATTCACCTGCTTGTCGATGAACTCGTACGCCTCGCGGCTCTCGCGCTCCTTGGTCGCCAGCGTCTCGCGGATGAACAGCGCGCCCAGTGCGTCGGTGACGCGGAAGGCGCGTTCGGGGTCGGTGTCGCGGTAGGTGATCGTGACCAGGTCCGGGCGCGGACTGGAGATGAGCGTACGGCCATGGATGGATTCCATCAGCCGGTCCTTCTGCACGGCGCTGAGGCTGCCGTTCGCGTCCCAGCCGCCGATATCGATGATCTCCGACAGCACCTTGCGGCCGTAGATGATCTGGCGGGCCATGCCGGCGCGGTCGGTGACCCCGGTCGGCACCGCGCGCCCTTCGAGCAGGGGCTGGATGATGTCGCTTTCCTGCGCGAGGATCGTGGTCGACACCTGGTAGTGGCGTGCCATCACGAACATGCCCATGACGAAGGTCACCGCGGCGATCGCGGCGAAGATCGCGGCAAGTACGACGATCCGCCTCCGCCCTTCCTTGAGGACGAGCCGGACATGGTCGATCGGGGAAAGGCCCGTCGTCGCGGCGCCGGCGCTCGCGGGGGCGCGGCGGGGAACGGGCAGGCTGGTCGACTGCATCAGAATGCGCGCTCCGGTACCGTGATGATATCGCCCGGTGCGACGGTGAAGTTGGTCGACAGGTCGCCTCGGTTGATGATCCTGTCGAGCCGGATCGCATAGCTGGTGGTCTGGCCTCCGTTCCTGCGGTAGAGGCTGGAGCGGTCCGGTGCGGCGAATTCGTTGACGCCGCCCGCGGCGAGCACCGCATCGAGCACGGTCATGCCCGGGCGATGCGGGATCGAGATCGGCGTCCGCACGGCACCGGTCACGCGCACGCGCGAGAGGTACTCATGGCTGCGCAGGTCGGTCAGGATCACCGCCACCTGCGGATCGCGCACGTAGGCCGACAGCTTGTCCTGCAGGTCGGCGGCGACCTCGCTGGGCGTCTTGCCGGCGGCCATCACGTCGCCGACCAGCGGCACCGAGATCCTGCCGTCCGGCCGCACCGGCACGGTGATGCCCAGCTCCGGGTTGCGCCAGACCGCGACCTGGACGACGTCGTCGATGCCGATCGCATAGTCCTCGACCGAGGCTGCCTGGGGAGCGGGCGGGATCGATTCCGATCCGCCACCGCTGGCGCACGCCGCGAGCATGGCGACCAGAAGCACAAGGATCGTGTGCCTGAGAATGCGCATCTGGGAGTATCCCCCTTCTTGTCCGATGACAGGGATAACGTCGAAAGACCGCGACAGCGGTCATTGCACGCGGGGACGGGGGACTCCGGCGTTCAGACGCCGTGGTAGGACCGGTACCACTCCACGAAGCGGGCGACACCGGTTTCGATCGGCGTCGACGGCTGGTAGCCGGTGTCCCGCCTCAATGCCTCGACGTCCGCCTCGGTGTCGGGCACGTCGCCCGGCTGCATCGGCAGCAGGTTGCGCTCGGCCTTGCGCCCGAGGCAGTCCTCGAGCACCTCGATGTAGCGCAGCAGCTGCACCGGCTGGTGATTGCCGATGTTGTAGACCCGGTACGGCGCGCTCGACGAGCCCGGGTTGGGCTGCAGCGGATCGTAGGTCGGGTCGGGCCCGGGCACGCGGTCGAGGGTGCGGATCACGCCTTCGACGATGTCGTCGACGTAGGTGAAGTCGCGGCTGTGGTGGCCGTGGTTGAAGACGTCGATCGGCCGGCCTTCGAGGATGTTCTTCGTGAACAGGAACAGCGCCATGTCCGGCCGGCCCCAGGGGCCGTAGACGGTGAAGAAGCGCAGGCCGGTGGTCGGCAGGCCGAACAGGTGGCTGTAGGTGTGCGCCATCAGCTCGTTGGCCTTCTTGGTGGCCGCGTACAGGCTGACCGGGTGGTCGACGCTGTCCTCGACCGCGAACGGCAGCTTGCGGTTGGCGCCGTAGACCGAGCTCGACGATGCGTAGACCAGGTGCTCGACACCGCCGTGGCGGCAGGCTTCGAGGACGTTGGTGAAGCCGACGATGTTGCTGTCGATGTAGGCGTGCGGGTTCTCCAGCGAGTAGCGCACGCCGGCCTGCGCGGCGAGGTTGACCACGCGCTGCGGGCGGAAGTTGGCGAAGGCGCGCTCCAGCGTGCCGCGGTCCTCCAGCGCGCCCTTGACGAACGAGAACCCGGGCACCGGCAGCAGGCGGTCCAGGCGCGCCTGCTTCAGCGCCGGGTCGTAGTAGTTGTTGAGGTTGTCGAAGCCCAGCACCTCGTCGCCGCGTTCGGTCAGGCGATGGCTGAGGTGGGAGCCGATGAAGCCGGCGGCGCCGGTGACGAGGATGCGCATGGGCGTCTTCCTGCAGTGTGGTCAGAGGCAGCCGTCGACGCGGTCGCGCGGCAGCGCGCGCTTCACGTCGAACAGGACTGCGCCCGGCTTGCCGAATGCGCGCACGCCGTCGGCGCCCAGGGCAATGAATTCGCGGTGGGCGACGGCGAGGATGACCGCGTCGTAGTGCCCGGCCTGCGGCTCGGCGACCGGCGAGATGCCGTACTCATGGCTGGCCTGCGCCGGCGATACCCAGGGATCGTGCACGTCGACGTCGACGCGGTAGGTGCGCAGTTCGTCGATGATGTCGGTGACGCGGGTATTGCGCAGGTCCGGGCAGTTCTCCTTGAACGCCAGTCCGAGGATCAGCACCTTCGCGCCCGAGGTCTGCAGTCCGCGCTGCTGCATCAGCTTGACCACGCGCTGGGCGACGTGGCCGCCCATCGAGTCGTTGATGCGGCGGCCGGCGAGGATCACCTCGGGGTGGTAGCCGATCTGCTGCGCCTTGTGGGTCAGGTAGTAGGGGTCGACGCCGATGCAGTGGCCGCCGACCAGGCCCGGACGGAACGGCAGGAAGTTCCACTTGGTGCCGGCAGCTTCCAGTACCTCGTGGGTGTCGATGCCCATGCGCCCGAAGATCAGCGCCAGCTCGTTGATCAGGGCGATGTTGACGTCGCGCTGGGTGTTCTCGATGACCTTCGCAGCTTCCGCGACGCGGATGCCGGAGGCCTTGTGGGTGCCGGCGGTGATGATGCTGGCGTACAGGGCGTCGACGAAGTCGGCCGCTTCCGGCGTCGAGCCCGAGGTCACCTTGAGGATGGTCTCCAGCCGGTGCTCCTTGTCGCCCGGGTTGATGCGTTCGGGGCTGTAGCCGGCGCTGAAGTTCTCGTTGAACGTCAGGCCCGACTCGCGCTCGATGATCGGCACGCAGATTTCTTCGGTGGCGCCGGGGTAGACCGTCGATTCGAAGATCGCCACGCCGCCGCGCGCGATCGCCCGGCCGACGGTGCGGCTCGCGGATTCCAGCGGGCGCAGATCGGGACGCTTGTAGTCGTCGATCGGCGTGGGCACGGTCACGATGAAGACGTTGCAGTCCTTCAGGTCGGCCGGATCCGCCGAGCAGGCGAGCCGGGTCGAGGCCTTCAGCTCCTCCTCCGACATCTCCAGCGTGTGGTCGTGGTGGCGGCGCAGTTCGTCGACGCGCGCGGCGTCGATGTCGAAGCCGACGGTCGGGTACTTGCGGCCGAACGCGGCGGCCAGCGGCAGCCCCACGTAGCCGAGCCCGATGATGGCGATGCGGATGTCGTTGCGGTCGGGTAGGGGGGCAGGCATCCGGGGCGATGTTGGTTGGGCGGTCTGGACTGTATTCTAGCGGACGGCGGCAACGCCCCTTGTTTACCGCGGACGGGACGGCGGCACCGCGGCGCATGCGACATTGCCAAACGCGGGATGCGCCCGGGACAGGCCATGCGACAGCGTCATGCGGCTGGAGGATAATCCGCGTTCGCGAACCACGGGCGAACCCGCATGCGCGTCCTCGTTTTCGGCGGCACCGGCTATATCGGCAGTCATTCCTGCGTCGAACTCGCCGCGCGCGGGCACGATCTGGTGATCGCCGACAACCTCTCCAACAGCTCGCCGCGCGTGCTGGAGCGGCTGCAGGCGATCATCGGCGCCCCGGTGGCGTTCCGGAACGTCGACCTGCGCGATGCGGCGGCAACGCGCGCGCTGCTGGCCGGCGGCGGTTTCGATGCGGTGATCCATTTCGCCGCGCTGAAGGCGGTGGGCGAGTCCTGCGAGCGTCCGCTCGACTACTTCGACAACAACATCTCCGGCACGCTGCACCTGCTGCAGGCGATGCAGGCGGCGGGTGTGAAGCGGCTGGTGTTCAGCTCGTCCGCCACCGTCTACGGCGACCCGGACGCGGTGCCGGTGACCGAGGACGCGCCGCTGCGCGTCACCAATCCCTACGGCCGCACCAAGCTGGTGATGGAGCAGCTGATCGGCGACCTGTGCACGGCCGATCCGGGCTTCCAGGCGGGCGTCCTGCGCTATTTCAATCCGGTCGGCGCGCACGCCTCCGGCCTGATCGGCGAGGATCCGTCGGGCATCCCGAACAACCTCATGCCCTACATCTGCCAGGTGGCGGTGGGCCGGCGCGCGCAGCTGAGCGTATTCGGCGGCGACTGGCCGACGGTCGACGGCACCGGCGTGCGCGACTACATCCACGTCGTCGACCTGGCGCGCGCGCACGCCGACGCGCTGGATGCGCTCGAGCGCACCGGCAAGGGTTTCACCGTCAACCTCGGCACCGGCGCCGGCGTGAGCGTGCTGCAGCTGGTGCAGGCCTTCGAGCGCGCCTCGGGGCGGCCGGTGCCCTACGAGATCGTCGCCCGCCGCGCCGGCGACGTGGCCGCGGTCTATGCCGATCCGTCGCTTGCGCAGGAACTGCTGGGCTGGCGCGCCGGGTACGGCGTCGACGCGATGTGCCGCGATGCATGGCGCTGGCAGTCGATGAATCCGGAAGGCTATGCCGAGGCGACCTAGGTTCCGGCGCCCGTCATCGAATCCGGGGATTCCGGTCCGCACGGTCAGCGTCGCGGATGCGGCTCCAGTCTGTCATTTCGACCGAAGGGAGAAATCCCGCCGCTGCTCGTCCTGGACCTGCGTCCGGTCGTATCAACCCGACCGGGATTTCTCCCTTCGGTCGAAATGACAAGTGGCTGCAGCCCGCGTCCCGGGCGCATCCCTCCTTCGACATGCAGCTCGATGGAGAATCCCGCAATCTGGCGGGAGGTCCTAGCCTCGGGCGCCGCTGCCGGGTCCGGCAACAAGCCAGTCGGCCACCGCCGCCGGCTGCCGCATCCAGGCGTAGTGGTCGGGCCGCGTCCCGGCGCCGTCGGCGTCCAGGTACACCGTCTGCACCTCGCTCGCGGGCAGCTTCGACAGCAGGAAGTCGAGCGACGAACGCGGCGCCAGCCAGTCGTCCGACAGCCCCAGGGCCCGTACCGGCTGCGTGAGGCGGGCCATGCCGGCCTCGAAGTCCTGCGCGAGGCCGTCCGCGGCATAGCGCCCGCTGATCGCGGTGCGCGCCCAGTCCTGGATCACCCCCGCGGCCTCGTTGCCGCCGAAGCCGATGCGGCGCCCGGGCAGCGCGCCGTTGACCCGCGCCAGCCACGGCAGGAAGCGGTACGCGAACGGCAGCCAGGCCTTGTGCGGCAGCGGGAACGCGCGCCAGTAGGGCGCGCCGCTGGCGACCAGCCACAGCGCGTCGGCCGTGCCCGGCGCCAGCGCGAGACGGCAGCATGCGAGTTGGCCCCCCAGGCTGTGGCCGCCGACGATGCGCTCCACCCCGCCCGGCAGCAGGCGGTTGAGCACTGCCTTGCTGGCGGGAATGTCCTGCACCAGCAGTTCGCGATAGCCCCAGTCCCGCCCGTCGCCGGCGCGCAGGCTGCTGGAGCCGCTGCCGCGCCATTCGTGCAGGAACACCGCAATCCCGCGCGCCGCCAGCGCGTCGGCGAAACCCAGGTAGTGCCGCGCGGCGACGCCGAGCGCGGGCAGCCACAGCAGCGCCCGCCGCGGCTTGGGCGGGACGCGGGCGAGCACGCGCCAGGCGTGGCCGTCGCTGCTCGCGGCCTCGAGCTCGTGCGCGGCGATCGCCGGGCTCATGCCGTCCGCGCCGCGCCGAAGTGGTCGAGCACGCGCACCTCGCCGCGGCCCGGGCGATAGCCCTGCCGCAGCGCCCGCCCGACATAGTCCACGGCGGCGGCGACCGCCTGCGCCATCGGCAGTCCGAGGCAGAGGTTCGCCGCGACCGCCGAGGCCAGGGTGCAGCCGGTGCCGTGGCCCTCCAGCGACAGGCGGGCGTGGACGAAGCCGGCATCGGTGGTCGCATCCCGATAGCGGTCGATGACCTCTCCGCCTTCGTCGAGATGGCCGCCCTTGAGCAGCACCGCTTTCGCGCCCAGCGCGAGCAGGGCCTCCAGCGCGCGTTCCGCATCGGCGGCCGTTTCGATCCGCAGGCCGGTGAGCAGTTCCGCCTCGGGGATGTTGGGCGTCAGCAGGTCGGCGCGCGGGATCAGGCGCGTGCGCAGCGCGTCCAGTGCATCGTCCTCCAGCAGCTTGGCGCCGGAGGTCGCCACCATCACCGGGTCGAGGACGAGGAAGCGTGGCGCGTGCGCCTGCAGCGCATCGGCGACCGCATGGATGACGGCGGCGCTGGCCAGCATCCCCAGCTTGACCGCGCCGATGTCGAAGTCGTCGAAGCAGGCGTCGACCTGGGCGCGCAGGAAGTCCACCGGCGGCACGTGCACGGCGGTGACGCCGCGCGTGTGCTGCGCGGTCAGTGCCGCGATTGCCGACAGGCCGTGCACGCCGTGCGCGGCGAAGGTCCTGAGGTCGGCCTGGATGCCGGCGCCGCCGCCGGAATCGGAGCCGGCGATGGTCAGTGCTGAAACGGGGGAGGTTTCGGGCATGGCGACATTCTGCCGGATTCACGCAGGATCGGTCGCTTCTCCATGCTTCGTCATCGCGGCGCAAGCCGGGGTGACGAAGCCGTGGTCCGGGGAAGCCGCCCGTCAGCGCGGCGCATGCTACCCGGCGATCGACTCGGCCATCTTCAGCGCGCGCTCGAAGTTCGAGGCGAAATGGAGTTCGCCCGGACCGTCCTCCAGCCCCATCTTCGCGATCACCCGGTTCGGCTGTTCCTGCAGTCCGGACACGATCAGCACGATGCCCTTGCGGTGGCAGCGCCCGGCCAGTTTCTTCAGCGCATGCACGCCGCTGGCGTCGATCACCGGCACCAGCCGCATGCGCAGGATCAGCACCTTCGGCGGTTCGAAGAACTGGTCGAGCAGGTTGTCCAGGCGATTGGCGGCGCCGAAGAACAGCGGCCCGCCGATCTGGTAGGCCTCGACGCCCGCGGGCAGCTTCGCGCGCTGGTCGCCGTCGCGCGCCGCGTCGCCGGTCTGGAGGTCGTCGTCGATCATGCGCACGCCGGAGCTCACTTCCACCGCCTCGGCCATCCGGAACATGAAGACGAAGGCCGCGAGCACGATGCCGGCCTGGATCGCGACGGTCAGGTCCAGCAGCACGGTGAGGAAGAAGGTCAGTAGCAGCACCAGCCGGTCGCCCCACGGCGCCGACAGCGTGTTGCGGAAGTTCTCCGCCTCGCTCATGTTCCAGGCCACCACCAGCAGCACCGCGGCGAGCGCCGCCAGCGGCACGTAGCGCATCAGCGGCGCCAGCACCAGCATGAACAGCAGCAGGTAACCGGCGTGCAGCATGCCGGCGACGGGCGTGCGCCCGCCGGAGCGGATGTTGGTGGCGGTGCGCGCGATCGCGCCGGTCGCCGGCAGCCCGCCGAACAGCGCCGAGCCGACGTTGGCCACGCCCTGCGCGACCAGTTCGCCATTCGAACGATGGCGCCCGCCGGTCATGCCGTCGGCGACCACCGCCGACAGCAGCGACTCCACACCCGCGAGGAAGGCGATGGTGAACGCGCTCGGCAGCAGTTCGAAGGTGCGCTCGAAGGGGATGCGCGGGAAGTCGAAGCTCGGCAGCGAGGCCGGCAGCTCGCCGAAGCGCGTGCCGATGGTTTCGGCCGGCAGCGCGAACAGCGTGGTGGCCAGGGTGCAGGCCAGCAGCGCGATCAGGAATCCGGGCCACTTCGGCCGCCAGCGGCGCAGGCCGACGATCACCGCCAGCCCGAGCACGGTCATCGCCAGCGCCGCCGGCTGGGTGGTGGCGAAGTGCTTGCCGTAGGCGGCCCAGCGTTCGAAGAATTCCGCCGGCACCTCGTCCATGCGCAGGCCGAGCGCGTCCTTGACCTGGCTGGAGAAGATGCTCACCGCGATGCCGGCGGTGAAGCCGGTGATCACCGGCTGCGGCATGTACTTCATCAGCGTGCCCAGCCGCAGCAGCCCGGCGGCGATCAGCATCAGGCCGGCCAGCAGCGTGCACAGGATCAGGCCGCCGTAGCCGAAGGTCTGGATCACCACGAACACGACCGGGATGAAGGCCGCCGTCGGCCCGCCGATCTGCACGCGCGAGCCGCCGAACGCGGAGATCAGGAAGCCGGCGACGATCGCGGTGTGCAGCCCCTTTTCCGGCGTGGTGCCGGACGCGATCGCGAGCGCCATCGCCAGCGGCAGCGCGACGATCGCAACGGTGAGGCCGGCGATCGCATCGGCCTTGAACGCCTGCAGGCCGTAGCCCTCCCGAAGCACGGTGAACAGCTTCGGTTCGAACATGCGCAGGTACTGGCGGTCGAAGCTCGACATGGCTCAGGCGGCCGGCGGTTCCTTCAGGCGCACGCCGCGGCCGCGGCCCTGGCTGGGTTGATCGTTGCCGATCAGTTCGACGCCCGCGGCATCGAGTGCGTCGACGACCTTGGTCAGGGTCCCGACCACGCCGCGCACGGTGCCGTCGCTGGCCTCCATGCGCTGGATCGTCGGCAGCGAGACGCCGGCCAGTTCGGCCAGCCTGCGCTGGTCGATGCCGAGCAGGGCGCGCGCGGCGCGGAGCTGGGGGGCGGTGATCATGGGGACGGCCTGTGGGAGGTGGCCATGATGCGACTTTCAGACTTGCTTATGCAAGCTGGAAAATTCAATAGTGATGTTCAAAACATCATAACGGAACAACACGCATCGTCATCCCGGCGAAAGCCGGGATCCATCTTGATCTTCGCGGCACCGTTGGACGGCAAGTCAAAATGGATCCCGGCTTGCGCCGGGATGACGATACGGACGCTGTCGCCGGGAGGACGACGCAGGCGCCTTCGATGGGATGACGATGCGGGTGCTTTCGACGCGATGACGGCACGGGCGCCTTCGCCGCGCGACGGACGGCGCCACGCGGCCCGCGACAGGCGACCGGAGCTACTCCAGCACCAGCTCCGCGTCGCCCGAGAACGTCTCCAGCTTGATCTCCCCCGAACCTGCGCCGAAGGTGTGCTCGAAGCTCGAACCGGGCCCGTACTTTGGCTTGTTGATGCTGACGCCGGGCGCGGACAGCGTGCCGCTGAAGCTCTCGGCCTGGACGCGCGCCGACAGCGACTTCGGCAGCGCCAGGCGGATGTCGCCGCTCACCGATTCGGCGCTGATCCGGCCGCCCTCGGCGAGGCCGCCGGTGTAGCTGGCGTCGCCCGATACGCTGCTGGTGCTCAGCCGCCGCGTGGCCTCGCCGCGGGTGTCGATGCGGATGTCGCCGGACACGGTTTCGGCCGAGATTTCGCCGCCGATGCGGCCGCGCAGCACGATGTTGCCGCTGACGCTTTCCAGGTCCACCTTCTCGCTGTTGAGGTTGAGCTGCAGGTTGCCGCTGACGCTGCTGATGTCGGCCTCGCGCGGGGCGCCGACGGCGACCACGTCACCGCTGACGCTTTCGATGTCGAGTCCGCGGCCGGCGACGCCGGACACGTCGATGTCCACCGCGACGCCGTCGATCTCCAGGTCGACCTGGCGCGGCACGCTCAGGATCAGCGTGGTCGGTTCGGTGTTGCGGCTGTTGCGCGGATAGCGGACCTTGACCTCGAGGCTGCTGCGGTCGCCCTCGATCTGCAGGCGCTCGACGCCGTCGCCGAGGCTGCCGGTGATCTGCACCTCGGCCTTGTCCCAGGCGCGCACCTCGATGCGGCCCTTCACGTTGGAGACCTCGAGGCTGCCGCGCGCATCGAGCGGCCGCGTTTCGTTGATCGGCGTGGCCGCGAACGCGGGCGCCGCGGCGAGGCAGGCGAGCAGGGCGATTGCAAGGATTCGGGTTTTCATGGGAGTCCTCCTTCGGAAGGTGGTGCGGGGCCGGCGATTCAGGCCCGGGCGAGGCGTTGGGTCAGCGACAGGCGCTGCGCGTAGATGCGCTGCAGGCGCTGCAGCAGGAAGCGGGCGTCGGGATCCTGCGCCAGCGCGTCGCGCACGGCGGCGGCGCTGGCGTCGAGCTGGAGCAGGCTGGCGTATTCGGCCGTGGCCGGGCGCAAGGCGGACAGTTCGCGCAGCGCGCCCTGGTACTCGCGCGCCATGGCGTCGGCTTCGGCGAGCAGCGGCGCGTAGGGCGTGGGCGCGGTCGCCGCGGTTTCGGCAAGCCCCGCATCGGGCGCGGACGGGCGCAGCTGCCAGCCGAGTCCGACGGCCAGCGCCAGCGCGGCCGCGGTCGCCAGCGCCGGGAAAACGCGCGGGCGCCGGCGCGGCGAAGACGCGGCTTCGGGCGCGGCCTGCGGCAGGGTCTGGATCCGCGTGGCGATGTCCGGCCACAGGTCGCGGCCCGGCGGCGTGTCCGCGCGCAGTCCGCGCAACTGCAGGCGCAGCGCGGCGGGCAGGTCGGCGGTGGCGGGATCGTGGTTCATGCGTGGTCTCCCAGCTTCGCGCGCAGCAGTTTGCGCGCGCGGTGCAGTTGCGCCTTGGAACTGCCGACCGCCATGTCCAGCGTGTCGGCGATTTCCTCGTGTTTCCAGCCTTCGATGTCGTACAGCACCAGCACCGCGCGGGCGCGGGGCGGCAGGCTGGCGACGGCCTGTTCGAGGTCCATCGACAGCGCGGTGGCGTGTCCGGCCGAATCGACCGTACCGATGGCGTCGAAGGCTTCTTCGTCGCTGTCCATGCCTGGCGCGGCGCGGCGGCTGCGCAGCTCCATCAGTGCGGTGTTCGCCGCCAGCCGGTGCAGCCAGGTGCCGAAGGCGCTCTCGAAGCGGAAGTTCGGCAGCGCCTGCCAGGCGCGGACGAAGGCCTCCTGCGTCAGGTCCTCGGCGCGGCTGTGCTGGTGCCCGACCAGACGCAGGATCACGCCGTGCACCCGGCCCAGGTGGCGCCGGTACAGCGCCTCGAACGCGTCCGCGTCGCCGCCGGCCGAGGCCCGCACCAGGGCGTGGTCGTCGTCGGCCGCGTCGCAGGCGGCTTCGGGCAGGGTCGCGGTCATCGTCGCCATCAGCATATCCAGTCGGATGCCGGGGGGCGGGGGAGGGTTTAATCGGAGTCCAACCAACCCCGCCTTTGTCCGTCATTCGCGCGAAGGCGGGAATCCAGCGTCTTTGCATCTGCGGCGACGAAAGACACTGGATCCCCGCCCCCCGCCTGCGCGGGGGCAGGCGTCGCGGGGATGACGACCGTGTCCCGAAGCGCAGACGTGCGGAAAGCAGCGATCCGGGCATGGGCCCATCGTCGCAGGGAACCGGCCGGACGCAGCGGCTAAAATGGGCCGTTTCCCGCCAGCCTCCGAGCCAGCCGTGACCCTGATCAAGCAGGACGACCTCGTCCAGTCCGTCGCCGACGCCCTCCAGTACATCAGCTACTACCATCCGGTCGACTACATCAAGAGCCTCGCCGCGGCCTACGAGCGCGAGGAATCGCCGGCGGCGAAGGACGCGATGGCGCAGATCCTGATCAATTCGCGCATGTGCGCGGAAGGCCACCGCCCGATCTGCCAGGACACCGGCATCGTCACCGTCTTCCTGGAAGTGGGCATGGACGTGCGCTGGCAGGGCTTCACCGGTTCGCTGGAGGATGCGGTCAACGAGGGCGTGCGCCGCGCCTACCACCATCCGGACAACAGGCTGCGCGCCAGCGTGCTGGCCGATCCGGCCGGCCGGCGCCTCAACACCAGGGACAACACCCCGGCGGTGATCAACGTGAAGATCGTGCCGGGCGACAAGCTCGACGTGATCGTCGCGGCCAAGGGCGGCGGCTCCGAGGCGAAGTCGAAGTTCGCCATGCTCAATCCCTCCGATTCGATCGTGGACTGGGTGCTGAAGACGGTGCCGACCATGGGCGCCGGCTGGTGCCCGCCGGGCATGCTCGGCATCGGCATCGGCGGCACCGCCGAGAAGGCGATGCTGCTGGCGAAGGAATCGCTGATGGAGCACATCGACATCCAGGAGCTGGCCGCGCGCGGCCCGTCGAACCGGATCGAGGAGCTGCGCCTGGAGCTGTACGAGAAGGTCAACGCGCTGGGCATCGGCGCGCAGGGCCTGGGCGGGCTGACCACGGTGCTCGACATCAAGATCAGGGACTACCCGACCCACGCGGCCAACCTGCCGGTGGCGATGATCCCGAACTGCGCCGCCACGCGGCACGCGCACTTCACCCTCGACGGCAGCGGCCCGGTCGCGCTGGAGCCGCCGTCGCTGGAGGACTGGCCCAAGCTGACCTACAACCCGCAGAACGCGCGGCGCGTCGATCTGGACACGATCACGCCGGAAGACGTGTTGAGCTTCAAGCCCGGCGAAGTGCTGCTGCTCAACGGCCGGATGCTCACCGGCCGCGATGCCGCGCACAAGCGCATGGTCGACATGCTCGACAAGGGCGAGCAACTCCCGGTCGACCTCAAGGGCCGTTTCATCTATTACGTCGGCCCGGTCGATCCGGTGCGTGACGAGGTCGTCGGCCCGGCCGGCCCGACCACCGCCACGCGCATGGACAAGTTCACCGAACAGGTGCTGGCGCAGACCGGCCTGCTGGGCATGATCGGCAAGGCCGAGCGCGGCCCGGTGGCGCTGGAGGCCATCCGCAAGCACAAGTCGGTGTACCTGATGGCGGTCGGCGGCTCGGCATATCTCGTGTCGAAGGCGATCAAGGCGGCGAAGGTGGTCGGCTTCGCCGACCTGGGCATGGAGGCGATCTACGAATTCGAGGTCAAGGACATGCCGGTGACCGTGGCGGTCGATTCCACCGGCGAATCCGTGCACCGGACGGGTCCGCGCACATGGCAGGCGAAGATCGGCAAGATCCCGGTGGTCGAGATCGCCTGAGGTGGAGCCGGTCGCGTCGGGGATAATCAGTCTTCCCGAAGCCGGCGGAGCCGCCATGTCGATCGTCCTCTACGGTTCGCAAAGCACAGCCTCCCTCGTCATCCATTGGCTGCTGATCGAACTCGGCGTCGAGCACGAACTCCACCAGCTCGATTTCGATCGCCGCGAGCAGAAGTCGCCGGGTTACCTCGCGATCAACCCGGCCGGACGCGTGCCGACCCTGGTTATCGACGGCCAGCCGATCACCGAGGCCGCGGCGATCGCGATGCACCTGGCCGACCTGCACCCGCAGGCGGGACTGGCGCCGCCGCCCGGCACGCCCGCACGCGCGCAGTACTACCGCTGGATGTGCTTCTGCGCGAACACGCTGCAGCCCGCCTACCGTGACTGGTTCTATCCCGAGGAGCCGGCCGGCGCGGAGCACGTCGAGGCGGCGAAGGCGCAGGCGCGTGCGGAGATCGAGGCCGCCTGGCAGCAGGTGGCCGACCACCTGCAGGCGCACGGCCCGTATCTGCTCGGTGAACAGCGCAGCGCGGCCGATTTCCTGCTGACCATGCTGATGCGCTGGTCGCGCAACATGCCCCGGCCGTCGGACGCCTGGCCGGCGCTGCACGCGCACGCGCAGCGCATGAAGGCGCTGCCCAGCTTCAGGGAAACCCATGCCCGCGAGGGCCTGACCGACTGGACGTGAGCGCGGACGTCCCTGCGGGCGTGCGGGTTCAATCCACGTATCGCTCGAACTTCCTGCCGCCCTGGAACGGCATCACGTGCTGCGCGACGATGCCCTCGGGGACCGTTTCCAGCTTCATTACGCCGTACTCCGCCGGCCATTCGCCCTGGTCGCGAGGCAGCTTGAAGGTGCCCATCAGCATGTCGACCAGCGGCAGGTGGATCGCGTAGTTCACGTCGATGTAGTCCTGCTGCCGCGCATGGTGCCAGTGGTGGTAGCGCGGCAGCACCAGCAGGTACTCCAGCCAGCCGAAGCGCACGCCGATGTTCGCGTGCGCGACCACCGCCTGCAGGCCGACCAGGATCACGTAGGCATTGACTGCCGGCGCCGAGAAGCCCAGCACCAGCAGCGGCAGCAGCACCGCGCTGCGGGTCAGCACGATCTCGACGAAGTGGATGCGCGAGCCGGCCAGCCAGTCCATCTCGCGGCTGGAATGGTGCACGGCGTGGAAGCGCCAGAGCCAGGGGATGTTGTGGTAGGCGCGGTGCAGCAGTGCCTGCGCCAGGTCGGCGACGAACACCGCGATCAGGAACTGCGCCCACACCGGCAGCGACTGGATCGCCGCCTTCAGCGCGGGGAAGGCGGCCAGCCCTGCGATCGTCGAGGTCGAGGCGGTGACCAGGATCAGGATGAACTGCACCAGCACGTGGCTCATGAAGAAATACGCCACGTCGGTGCGCCAGCCCTTGCGCAGCGGCGAGACGCGGCGCTTGCCGAGGTAGTGCTCCAGCGGCACGAACACCAGCGCCGAGAAGAACAGCGAGATCACGAACCAGTCCAGGCCGAGTGAGTAGGGCGTCTGCCCGATCGAATCGAACTGCACGTTGGTGCCGCCGATCAGCACCGCCAGCGTCGCCGCGCCGACGCCGACCGCGGCGATGCGCTTGTTGCGGTCGCGCAGGATCGACACCGTGCCGAGGATGAAGGCGGCGATCAGCCCGACCAGCAGCAGGTGCCGGGCGAAGTCCTCGCTGTAGACCGCGCGGAACTCCTTGCTGGTGAGCAGTTCGGGGAAATGGAAGCACAGCACCGCGAACACGCTGAGCAGGCCGAGCATCGCCGAGGCGTAGGCGAAGAAGGAGCGTCGCTTGCGGGGCGGGCTGGCGTCCATGTGGCGGTCCGTCGTCGGGTGGCGGCGAAAGCTTAGGGCATCCGGCGAGGGAAATGGTTGCCGCGATACAGGGAAGCCGTCATCCCCGCGAAGGCGGGGATCCAGCGTCTTTGTGTTGGAAAGGCAGGGTGGGCATCCCGCGTAAAGACAATGGATCCCCGCCTTCGCGGGGATGACGAAGGAGGAGGAGCCGGCGCGCCAGCCGTTGCGCTACTCGACGCGCGGCTCGAACCACTCCTGCAGCGAGATGCCCAGCCCCACGTAGGTCGCCTTGTGGTTGTAGTCGATCAGGCTCTCGCCGTAGCCGTGGAACAGCTGCAGGCGTCCGCGCATCGGCAGCGAGCGGTGGATCGGGAAACCCCAGTCGAACTGCAGCGCGCCGTGCGAGCGATCGCCGCCGCGCAGCGAATGCCGCGCCATCAGCGAGAACTCGTTGCGTCCGCGCACGTGGGTCAGGGTCGCGTCGCCGCGGCCGATGTAGTCCTCGATGTCGGGGTTGTCGTCGTCGTCGCCGTCGGAGACCCGGATCCACGGGCGCAGCACCAGCGCCCAGTCGTCGCGGTCGAGGCCGATGTTGAACATGATCCGGTTCCAGCTGCGCGACAGCGGATCGCCGCGGCCGTTGGACTGGTGGTTGATGCCGACCGCGGCCATCCGCCCCTTCCATCCGGCGATGCTGTAGCCGTTGCGGAACACGAGCAGCACCTCGGGCTCGTAGTTGGTCTCGCGGAACGGCCGCGACTGCTCGCCGTTGTAGACCTGCCAGCGCGAACTCTGGGTGTAGCCCATCCAGATGTCGCCGTTGTCGCCGAACAGGTTCTCGACCGCCTTGGTCTTGAAGCTCAGCTGGAACTTGGCCTCGATCGAATCCAGCCCCATCGGTGCGGTGACGGTGTTGTCCGGATTCTCCGAGCGCGGCATGTCGTTGACGTCGGAGGTCCAGAACGCCGGCAGCAGGTAGAGCGGCTTGTAGGCGCGGAAGTTGAAGATGCCGAGCTTGGAATCCCGGGCCAGCTCCCAGCGGCTGTCGAGCAGCGATCCGCGGCCCACGTTCGCCAGCGCGCTGTCCAGCGCGTCGTCGTCGTGGCGGAACAGGTCGTCGCCACGCCGCGGCGCCTGTTCGCGCGCCTGCGCGGCCCTGGCCTCCGCTTCGGCTTGAGCGGCCTGCAGCGCCTGCCTGGCCTCCTGCGCCGCGAGGTCCGCCTGCTGCGGGCCGCCGGACGAGGCGCGCCGGGCGAGGGTGTCGTAGCAGGCGAGCCGGGCGGCGTCGATCTCGATCGCGGCGCAGCGCTCGAGCGAGGTCGCGTCGGCGGTCTGCGCCATCCCCGGTGCGACCGCGGACAGCAGCACGAACGGGAGCAGGCGTGCCGGCGAGGATTTGGGTGGGCTCATGGCGTATCCGCGGTGGGCTCGAGGAGATTGTTGTCGCCATCGGCCGCCTGCTGCGCCTGGGCAAGCTGCTCGTCGATGTCGCGATTGACCGAGGTATCGGCGTCGGCGTCGTGGATCGGCTCGGCGTGGCCGGCGGGCGCCGCGTCGCCTGGCTCGCGCGCCGTGAGGACGTGGTAGGTGGTCCGCGGCGCTTCGATGCCCGCGCGCGCGAACGCGGCCTTGACCCGGCGGATCGCCTCGCTGCGGACCTTGCCCAGGTCGCTCTCGCGCTGGTCGACCCAGCCGAAGAACCGCAGCACGATGCCGGCGGCCGAGAACTCCTGCACGCTCCACGAGGGGCCGGGGTCGGTCAGCACGCCCTCGATCTGCCGCACCTGCTCGATCGCCAGCGCGTGCGAGACGCGGATCGACTGGCTGCCGTCGATGGCGACGGTGAAATCGAAGCGCCGCTTGGGATTGCGGCTGTAGTTGAGCACGATCGCCTTGAACACCAGCGCGTTGGGCAGGCGCAGCTCGTTGCCGTCGAGCGTCATCAGCACCGTGGCGCGCGAATGCAGCGCGACCACCTTGCCCTCGTTGCCGTCGATCACCACGTGCTCGCCCGGCGCGAACGGCTGGCGCAGGCTGAGCAGGACGCCGGCGACGTAGTTCTCGGCGATGTCCTTGAAGGCGAAGCCGAGCACCAGGCCGACCACGCCGGCCGAACCGAGCACGGCCGTGACCAGCGCGGTGGCGTTGAGCAGGTTGAGCGCCAGCAGCACGCCGAACAGGGTGATCAGCGCGCGCAGCACGTTGCGGATCAACCCGTCCATGTAAGGGTTGTCGGTGCGCAGCCGCAGCAGGTGCAGCCGTCGCGACACGAACCCGCCCAGCCACGCGGCGAGCGTGACGATCAGCAGCGCCACCAGCAGCAGGGGCAGCTTCGCCACCACCTCGGCCAGCTTCGCCGCGGCCTTGTCGAAGGCGAAATCGAAGCGACCGCGGATGTCGGTGTCGGGGGGCGGCAGTTCGGCGGCGGGCTCCGCCGTGGCGGATGCGGGCGTGGCGTCGTCGGCCGCCGCCTGCATCGCCCCGGCCGGCAGCGCCGCCAGCAGGCAGGCCAGGAGCAGGGGCAGCAGCAGGATCAGGCGGACGAGGTGTCCGGAACGGGAACCAGGGGCAGGCATGCGGGGACGTCGGGGAGAAAGCCGCAGTCTATCGTCGCGCCGGCAAGGCCGCGTCAATCGTGCCACCACGCCAGCGCGAAGATGCCGATCATCGCGAACGCCAGCGTGAGCTTGAGCACGATGCCGACGAAGATGCCGAACCAGGTGCCGATGCCGACCTTCGTCGCCTTCCCGAGGTCTTCGCCGCCGATGCTGCGGCGATCGGCCAGTTCGCCGAGCACCGCGCCCACGAACGGCCCGGCGAACACCCCGACCAGCCCGAAGAACAGCCCCACGACCGCACCGACCAGCGCGCCCAGCACCGCCAGCCGGCTCGCGCCGACGCGCTTCGCGCCCGCGGCGGAGGCAAGGAAGTCGATGCCGATCGACAGCAGGGTCAGCACCGCCAGCAGCAGGATCGTCCACACGCCGATCTGCTCGAAATTCCCCGCCCACGCCGCCAGCAGCATGCCGCCGAACACCAGCGGCAGCCCGGGCAGGGCGGGCAGGACGGTGCCGGCGATGCCGACCAGCACCATCAGCAGCGCGATGGCGTAGTAGATCGATTGCGTGTCCATGGGGGCTCCGTGGACGGCGGGTGCCGTCGACAGGCGCATTCTGGCAAATGCGCGGCTCGCATGCGCGCTATCCGGGATCGTGCCGTCCGCGGCGCCGTCGTGGCCGCTTGCCGGGGGAGATCGCGTTGATCACTGCAATACTTGTACGTGTTGCGCGGAATGTGTCCGCGCACGGCAGCCAAGGACCGGAGGAACCAGGATGTCTTCAGAGCGCCAGACGGGTACGGTGAAGAGTATCGCCGCGGGCAACGTGGTCGTGGGATGGGCCAGTCCGGGCGACGTGGTCTTCCGGGTCGCCGACTTCGCGGCAGCGGGCGTCGCTGTCCCGCCTGTCGGACAGCCCCTCGTCTTTTTCGCCGAGAGCGGGAATGCGTCGAGCGCCAGCCTCACCCAAGGGCCTTCGGGCGGAGGCGGAAGCGGGGGAGTTGCCGTCATCACCTAGCGTGGCGGCGTCCGGATACGCTGGCGGACCCCCTCCGTGCATCGGGAAAGGGTCGGCCCGGACGCGACGGAGGGCGGTGCGCCCCCGTCGCGCGTTGATCTCTGGCGCCGGAATCAATAGGCCCAGGCGCGACCGTTCTGCACGCGGACGTAGGAACCTTCGCGGATGCCGTCCAGATCGGCCTGGTGCACGGCGGTGGTACGGCCGTCGTCCATGCGGACATGGATCGTGTAGCCGCTGCGGTTGGCGCCGGTGCGGTTCTGGATGGCGTTGCCCGCCACCGCGCCGCCGGCGGCGCCCGCGGCGATCGCGACGTTGCGGCGGCCTTCGCTGTCGGTGTTCTTGCGCGCCAGTTCCTTGGCCGCCACCGCGCCGACGATGCCGCCGAGCACCGGGCCGACGACGTTGGTGCCACCGCCGGCGGCGGAGGTTTCGATCGCGACCACCGTGCCGCAGTCGCTGCAGCGGCCGGCCGGCGGCGCGGTGTTGCCGTAGCCGCTGCCGTAACCCGGGCCGTAGCCGGGTGAAGTGCTGGCGCAGCCGGCGAGGGCCAGCGCGGCAGTCGTGGCGGCACAGGTCAGGATGCGCATGCGGACGTTCATCGGAAGCTCCTCGCAGGTGGACGATGCGGGCGGCGCGTGCGGCGCAGCCGTCGATCGGGACACTAGGCGGAGGTCGGTGAACGCGGCAGCAATTCCGCGTCGCGATCGTGCAAACGGTGCTGATCGATGCAGTTGCGGTTCAGGCGGCGGATTCGCGACCGTTTCGGAAAAACGACGGTCGCGCAGCCCGAACTACGGAGGCTTCGGGCCGGACCTCAGCGGAAGTCCTGGTGGCAGGCCTTGCAGGCTTCGCCGACCTGACTGACGGCCTGCTCCACGCCCTCGCAGCCGAGCGGAGGCGCCGCCAGCGCCGCGTCCAGCGTGCCGCGGAACTTCGCCGAGTGCGCGACGAAGTTCCGGTCGTCGCGCAGTTCCGGGAACGCGCGCTCGAAATCGTTGCCGAGGCTGCGCAACGACTGCAGGTGCGGCAGGGTGTCGGTCGGGCTGCAGCGGTTCGCGCCGGCGTTGTCCTGCAGCTGCGCGGCCTGCGCCGACAGCAGGTGCATCAGCGCATGAGGATAGTGGTCGCGCCAGGTCTTGCGCGATTCCAGCGTGCGCATGAGCATCACCAGCGCCACGATGCCGATGACCAGGCCGAGCAGGAACATGAACAGGTACTTCGACGCGGCGGACGGCGGCTTGCGGGCGGGCTTGGCGTCGGGCGTGGGCTGCGGCGTGGTCGACATGGCTGGCTCCGTGGCTGGCGCGGCGACGATAGCATGCGGGTGCGGCCGGTAGACTGTCGCCATGGACGAGGCATGGACCGAACGATTCGCGGGCATCGACCGCCTGTACGGGCGCGGCGCGGTCGATCGCCTGCGCGCGCGGCGCGTGGCGGTGGTGGGCCTGGGCGGCGTCGGTTCGTGGGTGGTCGAGGCCCTGGCGCGCAGCGCGATCGGACACCTGACGCTGATCGATGCCGACGACCTGTGCCTGTCCAACACCAACCGCCAGCTGCCCGCGCTCGACGGGCAGTACGGCCGCAACAAGGCCGAAGCGATGGCCGAACGTTGCCGCGCGATCAATCCCGCGATCTCGCTCGACGTCGTGCCGATGTTCCTCACGCCCGGCAACCTCGGCGACCTGCTCGACCGCGGCTTCGACCTGGTGGTGGACGCCTGCGACAGCTTCCGCAGCAAGGTGGAACTGATCGCGTGGTGCCGTCGCCGCAAGCAGCCGGTGCTGACCGTCGGCGCCGCCGGCGGGCGCACCGACCCGACCCTGGTGCGCGTGCGCGACCTCTCGCGCACCGAGCACGACGCGATGCTGGCGCTGATCCGCCGGAAGCTGCGCGGCGAGTTCAACTTCCCGAAGAACCGGGACCGCTATTTCGGCGTGCCGGCGGTGTACTCGCTGGAGAACGTGAAGTACCCGCAGGCGGACGGCACGGTCTGCGGACTGCGCCCGCAGGTGGGGCCGGACGCGGCGCTGAAGCTCGACTGCGGCGCCGGCCTGGGTGCGGCCACGCACATCACCGGCGCGTTCGCCTTCGCGGCGGCGGGCAAGGCGCTGGACATGCTGCTCAAGCCGTAGGAGCGCCGCCGGCGCTCGCGGCGATGACCGGGCCACGGGTCGCGCCTGAAGACGTGCCTACGGGGAGGGCAGGGCGAACAGGCGGCGCGCGTTGGCGGTGGTCGCGTCGGCGATCTCCCCTGGATCGCCATCGCGCAGGCGCGCAATCGTCTCCAGCACGGCCACCAATCGCGCCGGTTCGTTGCGCTCGCCGCGGATGCCGGCGTCGGGCTGGTCGGGCGCGTCGGTTTCCAGCAACAGGTATTCGAGCGGCATGGTGGCCACGAGCCGGCGCAGGCGGTTGGCGCGCGCGTAGGTGACCGGTCCGCCCAGGCCGAGGAGGAAGCCGAGCTTCCACAGCTGCTGCGCCTGTTCCTCGCTGCCCGAAAAACTGTGCACCACGCCGCGCAGCGCCTGTGCCGGTCCGCCGATCCGCCGCAGCGTCGCGATCACCGCGTCCACCGCGCGCCGCGCGTGCACGATCACCGGCAGGTCGAACTCGCGCGCGAGCCGCAGCTGGCCTTCGAAATACGCCTGCTGCGCGGCCGGGTCCAGGCCGTCGACGAAATGGTCGAGGCCGCATTCGCCGACCGCGACCGGGTGTTCGCGCTCGATCCACGCGCGCAGCTGGTCGAGATGCTCCGGGCGATGGCGGTCGAGGTACATCGGGTGCAGGCCGTAGGCCGGATGCAGCCCAGGAGTCGCCCGGCACAGGTCGCGCAGCTTCGGCCAGCCGGCGGCGTCGACCGCCGGCACGACCTGGTGCAGGACGCCGGCGGCGCGGGCGCGCTCGACCACGGCGTCGCGGTCGCCGTCGAACTCCGGTGCATCGAGATGGCAGTGGCTGTCGATCAGCAGCATGCGGTCGTGGCCATGCCGTTCCTCGCGGCGCGCGCCCGTGGTCGCGGCTCAGGGCCGGCGCGCGGCGTCGCCCTCGATCGGCGGCTCGGGCGGCGCCTTGCGGCTCTTCCAGTTCGCCAGCAGCACGGTGCCCAGGCCGAGCACGATCTCGTCGATGAAAGGAATCGGATCGAATGGCCACAGGATGCTGATCGCGAACGCGACCGCGGTCAGCTTGAACAGCGTGGGGTAGCGCAATCCGCGCGCCCAGTTGAGCAGGGGGAGCAGCAGCGGGTTGGCCATGCGGACGACTCCGGCAGGAGGACGGCGACGGCACTCAAGCTATCACGGCGCGCAGCACGTGGCGATTCACGGGCGCGTCAGTTTGCGGGGAACTTTTCGGGGTCTTGTTCAGCTTCACAGTGCTGCAATCTGCCTGCACGTTCCAGTGTGGGCGGAAGGCCCCGTAGGAGAGACACATGAAAGGCAACACCCTGGCCATTGCCCTGGCGTCGCTGCTGGTCGGCGGCGTCGCAGTGGGCGCCTACCACAACAGTCGCGACAAGGCGGGGTCGCCCGATTCGTCCACCGCGGAAGAAATCGCTGCCGACGAGGGTGCCCGTCTCGAGTACGCGCCGGTCGTGGCGGTGATGCCGGTGACCGAGAAGGCCGAGCTGTACGCGACCGTGATCGGCACCGAGCCGGTCCGCGAAACCACCACCTCGACCACGCCGCGCCAGGTGTGCGAGGACGTCGTGGTGCAGGAGCGCCTGCCCGAGCGCGACGGCAACGTCGGCGGCACGGTCGCTGGCGCGGTGATCGGCGGCCTGGTCGGCAGCAACGTCGGCAGCGGCAGCGGCCGCCGGGCGGCGACCGCCGCGGGCGCGGTCGCGGGCGGCGTGATCGGCAACAAGGTCGACAAGCGCCACGTCGGCGGTCGCGTGGTCGAACGCGTCGACCGCCAGTGCCGCACCGTGCAGGACAGTGCGCAGTCCTCGCGCGTGGTCGCCTACAACGTGACCTACCGCAACCCGGACGGCACCACCGGCACCATGCGCACCGGCGAGAAGCCGGGCAACCGCATCGCCTTGGGCAGCGAGGACCGCACCATCGGCTACGACGTGACCTACCGCTACGACGGCGTCGAGCAGACCATCCGCATGGACGAGGAGCCGGGCGAGCGCCTGCCGGTCATCGACGGCGAGGTCATGACCCGCATGGCCTCGGCCGGGGCGCCCGATCGCGGCTGATCCGGCGCTCCGTCACAGGCGTTTCCCCGAACGGGCCGGCACATGCCGGCCCGTTCGCATTTCCGGGCCTGTCCCGGGAGGGGCAGGGCCGCGCGCGGGTCGTACAATATGAAACTTTCCCGTACGAACCCGCCCATGGCCCTGCATCCCTACGACCTCTACGACGTCCGTTCCCTGCTCAGCGAGGAGGAGCGCGCGGTGCAGGACACCGTCGCCCGCTTCACCGACGAGCGCGTGCTGCCGATCATTGGCCAGTGCTTCGACGAGGGCCGCTTCCCGACCGAGCTGATTCCAGAAATCGCCGGCCTCGGCCTGCTCGGCGCGACCCTGCCGGCGGAGTACGGCGGTTCGGAGCTCAACTACGTCAGCTACGGCCTGATCTGCCAGGAGCTCGAGCGCGGCGATTCGGGCCTGCGCAGCTTCGCCAGCGTGCAGTCCTCGCTGTGCATGTACCCGATCTTCGCCTACGGCAGCGAGGAGCAGCGCAAGCGCTGGCTGCCGGACATGGCCGCGGGCAAGGTCATCGGCTGCTTCGGCCTGACCGAACCGCACGGCGGCTCCGATCCGGCCAACATGAAGACCCACGCGAAGCGCGACGGCGCCGACTGGATCCTCAACGGCTCCAAGATGTGGATCACCAACGGCAACCTGGCCGACATCGCGATCGTCTGGGCGAAGACCGATGACGGCATCCAGGGCTTCGTGGTCGAGAAGGACTTCGCCGGCTTCAGCGCGCAGGTGATCAAGCACAAGATGAGCCTGCGCGCCTCGGTGACCAGTGCGCTGTACTTCGACAACGTGCGCGTGCCCGAGGCCAATCGCCTGCCCAACGTCAAGGGCCTGAAGGGTCCGCTGGGCTGCCTGACGCAGGCGCGCTACGGCATCACCTGGGGGCCGATCGGCGCGGCGATCGCCTGCCTCGACGAGGCGCTCGGCTATTCGAAGGAGCGTATCCTGTTCGACCGCCCGGTCGCGGCCACGCAGAGCGCCCAGATCAAGATGGCCGACTGGGCGCGGCGCATCACCGCCGCGCAGCTGCTGTCGCTGCAGCTGGGTCGCCTGAAGGACGCCGGCAACATGCAGCCGACGCAGGTGTCGCTGGCCAAGTGGAACAACTGCCGCATGGCGATCGACATCGCGCGCGAGGCGCGCGACCTGCTCGGCGGCGCCGGCATCACCACCGAGCATTCGCCGATCCGCCACGCGCTGAACCTCGAGTCGGTGATCACCTACGAGGGCACCGAGACCGTGCACCAACTGGTGGTGGGGCGCGAGCTGACCGGCATCAACGCGTTCTGACCGTCATCCCGGCGAAAGCCGGGATCCAGCTCACGGCGCGCGCTGGAAAAACTGGATCCCGGCTTTCGCCGGGATGACGACCGGGGTTCCCACCATGCTTCCCTCCGACATCCGCCTCGAAACCGAACGCCTGCTCCTGCGCCTGCCGCGGATCGAAGACTTCGATCGATACGCCGAGCTGCAGGCGCACGAGGAAGCCACCCGCCACATCGGCGGCGTGCAGCCGCCGCACGCGGCATGGCGCAAGTTCCTGCAGATGCCGGGCGCCTGGGCGCTGCAGGGTTTCGCGATGTTTGCCGTGGTCGAGAAAGCCAGCGGGCGGTGGATCGGGCAGATGGGGCCGTGGCGGCCGTTCGGCTGGCCGGGCAACGAGATCGGCTATGCCTTCCATCCCGACGCCTGGGGCAGGGGATACGCGGTCGAATCGGCGGTCGCGACGATCGACTGGGCGTTCGCGAACCTCGGCTGGCGCGAGATCATCCATTGCATCGCGCCGGACAACGTCGCCTCGCAGAAGGTCGCCACCCGCCTGGGTTCGGTGCGCAAGGGGCCCGGCAAGCTGCCGCCGCCGCTGGACGAAGCGCGGGTGGACATCTGGGGCCAGACGCGCGCGGAATGGGACGCCAACCGCAAGAGGTTCGCATGACCACGATCCACGGCTATTCGTCGTCGGGCAACTGCCACAAGCTGCGCCTGCTGCTGGAGCAGCTCGGACGGCCGTACCGCTGGATCGAGGTCGACATCACCGCGGGTGCGACCCGCACGCCCGCGTTCCTCGCGAAGAATCCCAACGGCCGGGTGCCAATGCTCGAACTCGACGACGGCCGCATCCTGGTCGAGTCGAACGCGATCCTGTGCTTCCTTGCCGAAGGCACGCCGTACCTGCCGGCCGATGCCTGGCAGCGCGCGCAGGCGCTGGGCTGGATGTTCTTCGAGCAGTACAGCCATGAGCCGTACATCGCCGTCGCGCGCTTCATCAGCGGCTGGACGCCGCTCGACTCGCCGCGCCGCGCCGACCTGCCGCGGCTGCGCGAGCGCGGCCACCAGGCGCTGGCGGTGATGGAAAAGCATCTGGCGTCGAACGACTGGTTCACCGGCCCGGACCATGGCGTGGCCGACATCGCGCTGTTCGCCTACACCGACGTCGCCGGCGACGGCGGCTTCGACCTGTCGCCGTATCCGGCGCTGCGCGACTGGCTGGCGCGCGTGCGCGCGACGCCGGGCTTCGTGGCGATGCCGGATCCGCCGGCGGCGATGAAGGCCTTGATCGAACAATCGACATGGGGCGGGGCTTGACCCGCTTTTGATCGTCTCTGCGGCGGGCCCGGGCCCGCCCTATTGGGGTAATGCATGTTTGCCAACGTTCCCGAGGTTATTCCGGCCCGCATGAAGGGGCTCAACCGCGCCGAGATCTGCGACGTCAACTTCCAGGAGTTCGTGCGCGGCTGGGGCGGACGGCCGGATGCGACGCCGGGTGAGGGCGAGGCGATCCTCGACGGCAGCGTGCTCGATGCGCGCGGCTTCCGCGAGCTGTTCGAGTCGCAGCTGGTCTCGCGCCACCTCGACCTGATGGCGCGCGTGCTGCGCGTGCAGAACAAGGTCTTCTACACCATCGGCTCCAGCGGCCACGAGGGCAATGCGATGGTCGCGCGGCTCACGCGCCATACCGATCCGGCGTTCCTGCACTACCGCAGCGGCGGCTTCATGGCCGAGCGCTTCCGCAAGCTGCCGGGGATGGACCCGGTGATGGATTCGGCGCTGTCGTTCGCCGCGAGCAAGGACGATCCCGCCAGCGGCGGTCGCCACAAGGTCTGGGGCAGCAAGCCGCTGTGGGTGCTGCCGCAGACCTCGACCATCGCCTCGCACCTGCCCAAGGCCTTCGGCACCGCGGTCGCGATCGAGCAGGCGCGGCGCATCGGCCACGCCTTGCCGGTGCCGGACGACAGCATCGTGGTCTGCTCGTTCGGCGATGCGTCGAGCAACCACGCCACCGCGCAGACCGCGTTCAACGCCGCGGCCTGGACTGCCTACCAGAAGCTGCCGGCACCGGTGCTGTTCGTGTGCGAGGACAACGGCATCGGCATCTCGGTCAAGACGCCGGACGGCTGGGTGGCGCGCAATTTCCGCAGCCGGCCGGACCTGGACTACTTCTACGCGGACGGACTCGACCTGGCCGCCGGCTACGGCGACGTGCAGCGCGCGGTCGAGCACTGCCGCAGGACGCGGCGGCCGACCTTCCTGCACCTGCGCACCACCCGCATCATGGGTCACGCCGGCACCGACTTCGAGATCGAGTGGCGCAGCATCGAGGAGCTGTGCGCGGTGGAGGCGAGCGATCCGCTGCTGCGCTCGGCCACGATCGCGCTGGAGTCCGGGCTGATGTCGAAGGACGAGATCCTCGATCTTTACGAGGTGACCCGGAAGAAATGCTTCGCCGCCGCGGAAGATGCAGACCGCCGGCCGCGGCTGCAGACGCTGGCGGACGTGGTCGCGCCGCTCGCGCCGTACACGCCGGAGGCGGTGCAGGCCGAGGCCGGACGCGCCGACTACGCCGCGCGCCGCGAGCAGGCCTTCGGCGGCGCGGCGAAGCTGCCCGAGAAGCAGGGCCCCAAGCACCTCGCCATCCAGATCAACGCCGCGCTGCACGACCTGTTCGCCAAGTACCCCGAAGCGCTGCTGTTCGGCGAGGACGTGGCGCAGAAGGGCGGCGTCTACACCGTCACCAAGGGCCTGCAGAAGGCCTTCGGCGCGCGTCGCGTGTTCAACACCCTGCTCGACGAGACCATCATCCTCGGCCTCGCCCAGGGCTACGCCAACATGGGCATGCTGCCGCTGCCGGAGATCCAGTACCTGGCCTACTTCCACAACGCCTGCGACCAGATCCGCGGCGAGGCGGCGAGCCTGCAGTTCTTCAGCAACGGCCAGTACCGCAATCCGATGCTGATGCGGATCGCCTCGCTCGGCTACCAGCGCGGCTTCGGCGGGCACTTCCACAACGACAACTCGATCACCGCGCTGCGCGACATCCCCGGCCTCGTGGTCGGCTGCCCGTCGCGCGGCGACGACGCGGCGACGATGCTGCGCACGCTGGCGGCGCTGGCGAAGGTCGACGGCCGCGTCTGCGCCTTCCTCGAACCGATCGCGCTGTACATGGCCAAGGACCTGCACGAACCGGGCGACGGCGGCTGGCTGACCGAGTACCCGTCGCCGGACCTGGCGATGCCGCTGGGCGAGGAGCGCGTCTACGGTCCGGAGGCGCGGGACCTGGTGGTTTTCACCTTCGGCAACGGCGTGCCGATGAGCCTGCGCGCGGCGAAGGCGATCGAGGCGAAGCATGGCTGGAAGGTACGCGTGGTCGACCTGCGCTGGCTGGTGCCGCTCAACGAGGCGGCGATCGCGAGGCATGCCGCGGAATGCGAGCGCATCCTCGTCGTCGACGAGGGCCGCCGCAGCGCCGGCGTGGGCGAGGGCATCGTCACCGCGATCGCCGAAGCCGGCTACCTCGCGCGGCCGTTCCGACGCGTGGTGGGCGCGGACACGTTCACGCCGCTGGCGGGCGCGGCCTTCCTGGTGATTCCGTCGGACGAGGAGATCGTCGCGGCGGCGGATGCGCTGGCGGGCGGCTGAGGATTCCGGCCCGGGTGGTTGCCGGACGGTCCTGGTCTGTGATTTGTCATCCCGACCGAAGGGAGGAATCTCGCGCGCAGAAGCTTCCGCGCAGGAGATCCCTCCCTTCGGTCGGGATGACACCTTGAAGGTTTGATGCCTGCGGGAAGATTTCAGGACGTGCGGGACGACAAGCGATGGATGGATCTCACTCGCCGTAGCTGACCCGAACTTCCACCCGCCGGTTCGGCGCCAGGCAGGCGATCAGCGCCTCGCCGCGCTCCCCCGGGCATTCGGCCACCGGCTCGACGCTGCCGCGCCCGACCGCAGTGACCAGGTCGGCCTGCACGCCGCGGGCGAGCAGGTAGTCGCGCACCGCTTCCGCGCGTCGCGTCGACAGCGCGAGGTTGGCCTTGTCGCTGCCGATGCGGTCGCTGTGGCCGATCACGTGCACGGCCTTGATCCTGCGCCCGTCGGCGAGCCTGGCCGCGAGCGCATCGAGTGACGCGAGGCCTTCGCCGCCGCTCGATTCGTCGATGCGCGCCTTGCCGAAGCCGAACAGGCCGTCGGCCGAGAGTTTTTCGATGGTGGCGCGCGGCGGCAACGGCGCCTGCGGCGCGTCCGCGGTGGCGGGCGGCGTGCTGGTGCAGGCGCCGAGCAGAAGCGTGGAAACGAAGACGGCACCGACGATGGCCGGCGCACTGACGATCCTGTTCATGAGGACCCCGCGAAGGTGGAAAGGGACACGTGCCGGCATCCCGTTCCGGACCGCAGCCCCCTCCCGGCCACGATCCCCTGGAACGCCCCGTGCGGGCCGAGCATAGCAGCGCAAATCGATTGCGTTGGAGACGGTCGGCGCCGCCTGTCGGTGTGGCCCGGGCCGGCCTCGTGCGGCCGGCTTCAGCGCGCCAGGCCGTCCAGCAGCGGCAGGCGTCGGCAGGGTTGGCCGCCGCTGGAGAACGGGCCATCCCCGGCATCGAGCGGCATGACCGCCAGCGCCTCGTCGCCCGCTGCACAGACGATCTGGCCGATCGGGCGAACCGAAGCGACGCCCCCGCCCGGGGGCGCGCCGGCCATCACTTCATCGAGTTCACCGACCGCCGCCCCCTGCAGCCGCACCAGCCCGCGCTTGGCCTGCCCGAGGAAATGGGTGCGGGCGACGATCTCCTGCCCGGGATAGCAGCCCTTCTTCACGCTGTAGGCGCGCAGCCGGTCCAGCGACAGCTGCTGCGGCGTCCACTGCTCGCGCTGCGCGGGATCGAGCCGGGGCAGGCCGTGGGCGAGGTCGCAAGCGCGCCAGCGGGCGGCCGATCCGGGGTCCTGCGCCGCAGATTCGGGGCCGATGCGCAGGGTGCGGGCGCTACCGGCGGCGCTGAAATCGAGCGCCAGCCCGGAATCGGCGCCGGTTCCGGCGACGGCCGCGCCGCGTGCGGCGTCCGGCGCACGGAACGCGCCGGCGACATGCGCCGCGGCCTCGTGGGTGACCTTCACCTTGCTGCGGAACACGAAGCGCGACAGCGCTGCGGCGAAGTCGCCGGGATCGGCGTCGGCCAGCAACAGCAGCAGCGACGTCTCGTCGAGCCGGAGCAGCGCGAACAGCGCGATCACGCGGCCTTTCGGCGTCAGCCAGCCGTTCCATTGCCACTGGCCGGGCGCGAGCGCGGCGACGTCGCCCATGAACTGCGCCTGCGCGAAACGGGACGCATCCTCGCCGCGCAGGGCGACCACCGCCCATCCCGGGATGGTGAAATACTCGCCATTGGTCGCGGTTGGCTTGTCGGACATGGGGTGCGGGACTAAACTTTCGTTCGTGAAAGGCCACGACATCTTAGGCGAACACGGTTCCGGGCAGCCTGCGGGAGAGGCGGAAAAGCCTGTTGCGGAAACCGGACCGGCAAACGAGACCGGATCGCCGAGAATGGGGGAAACCGGCGGCCGCGAGGGCCTCGACCCCACCCGGTACGGAGACTGGGAAAAGAACGGCCGCTGCATCGATTTCTGATTTGACTGCGGGGCCGGCGTCGGGTCGGCCACGATCCAGCCACGCGGCCCGCAGCCGCCAGCGAGGAGACCAGCCAGCAATGGCAAACCGCGAACGCCCCCTGTCGCCCTTCATGCTGGGGCAGACGTATCGGTTCCAGATCACGTCGTTCATGTCGATCCTCCACCGCATCACCGGCATTTCGCTGGCGCTGGGCGGGATCTCCCTGGTGTGGTGGCTGATGGCGATCGCCGTCGGCGGCGACGCCTACGCATTCGCCTCGCGGCAGTGGTCCTCGCCGCTGGGAATGCTGTTCCTGTTCGGCTTCACCCTGGCGCTGGTCTACCACCTGCTCAACGGCATCCGCCACCTGCTGTGGGACGCGGGCTGGGGATTCGACATCCCGACCGCCTACAAGACCGGATACGCGGTGTTCGTGCTCGGCGCGATCATCACCGGCCTGATCTGGTTCTTCGCCCTGCGGGGTGCGGCATGAGCGGCGGCGGCGAGACCTCGCGCGCGGCGCCGTACCGCACGCCGCTCAAGCGCGCCCGCGGCCTGGGCGCCGGGCATTCGGGCACCGAGCATTTCTGGAAGCAGCGGGTGACCGCGGTGATCCTCGCGCCGCTGGCGATCTGGTTCGTGGTGACGCTGGTGTCGCTGGTCGGCGTCGACCTGGAAACCGCGCGCGGGATCATCGCGCGGCCGTGGAACGCGATCATCTTCGCCGTGTTCCTGGTCAGCATGTTCTGGCACGCCAGGCTCGGCCTGCAGATCGTGCTCGAAGACTACGTGCACACGCGCTCGCTGGAGATCGCCGGGCACTTCCTCATCAATTTCCTTTGCGGGCTGGGCGCCGTCGCCTCGCTGTATGCGATCGCCCGCATCGCCTTCGCCGGTTGAGCCTGCAATGACGTCCGCGTATCCGATTACCGAACACAAGTACGACATGATCGTCGTCGGCGCCGGCGGCGCCGGCCTGCGCGCGACCTTCGGGCTCGCGCACAAGGGCCTGAAGACGGCGTGCATCACCAAGGTCTTCCCGACCCGCTCGCACACCGTCGCGGCGCAGGGCGGCATCTCCGCCGCGCTGGGCAACATGGGCGAGGACGACTGGCGCTTCCATTTCTACGACACCATCAAGGGCTCGGACTGGTTGGGCGACCAGGACGCGATCCAGTACATGTGCCGCGAGGCCATCCCCGCGATCATCGAGCTCGAGCACCAAGGCGTGCCGTTCTCGCGCACGGAGGAGGGCAAGATCTACCAGCGCCCCTTCGGCGGCATGACCACGCACTACGGCAAGGGCATCGCCCAGCGCACCTGCGCCGCCGCCGACCGCACCGGCCACGCGATCCTGCACACGCTGTACCAGCAGTCGCTGGCGCACCAGGCCGAGTTCTACATCGAGTACTTCGCGCTCGACCTGATCATGGACGAGCACGGTGCCTGCAAGGGCGTGCTGGCGCTGGACATGGCCGAAGGCACGCTGCACCTGTTCCGTGCGCACGGGGTGGTGCTGGCCACCGGCGGCTACGGCCGCGCCTACTTCTCGGCAACCTCGGCACACACCTGCACCGGCGACGGCGGCGGCATGGCGCTGCGCGCCGGCCTGGGCCTGCAGGACATGGAGTTCGTGCAGTTCCACCCGACCGGCATCTACGGCGCCGGCTGCCTGATCACCGAGGGCGTGCGCGGCGAGGGCGGCATCCTGCGCAACAGCAATGGCGAGCGCTTCATGGAGCGCTACGCGCCCAATGCCAAGGACCTCGCCTCGCGCGACGTGGTCAGCCGTTCGATGACGATCGAGATCCGCGAGGGTCGCGGCGTCGGCGAGCACAAGGACCACATCCACCTCGACCTGACCCACCTCGACCCGGCCGACATCCACAAGAAGCTGCCGGGCATCGCGGAAAGCGCGAAGATCTTCGCCGGCGTCGACGTCGAGAAGCAGCCGATCCCGGTAATCCCGACCGTGCACTACAACATGGGCGGCATCCCGACCAACTACCACGGCGAAGTGGTGCAGCTGAAGAACGGCGACCCCGACGCGGTGGTGCCGGGGCTGTACGCGATCGGCGAGGCCGCCTGCGTGTCGGTGCACGGCGCCAACCGCCTCGGTTCGAACTCGCTGCTCGACCTGGTGGTGTTCGGCCGCGCGGTCGCCAACCGTTGCGCCGAGACCATCAAGCCCAACCAGCCGCATGTGCGCCTGCCCGACGATGCCACCGACCAGGCGATCGCGCGCCTCGACCGCCTGCGCAACTCCAGCGGCAGCCTGCCGACCGCGACCATCCGCGATCGCATGCAGCGCTCGATGCAGGGCCACGCCGCGGTGTTCCGCACCCAGGAGACGCTGGCCGAGGGCGTGCGCCAGATCCGCGAGATCCGCGAATCCTTCGCCGAGGTCAGGGTCAGCGATCGCTCGCTGATCTGGAACTCCGACCTGATCGAGACCTACGAGCTGATGAACCTGCTTGGACAGGCGCAGGTCACGATCACCGGTGCGGAGAACCGCAAGGAATCGCGCGGCGCGCACGCGCGCGAGGACTTCCCTGACCGCGACGACGCGAACTGGCACAAGCACACGCTGTGCTGGCTGGACGATGCCGGCAACACCCGCATCGACTACCGCCCGGTGCACATGTACACCCTCGACGACGAGGTCGAGGTCGTGCCGCCGAAGGCGCGCGTGTATTAAGGCCGTGATTGGTGATTCGTGATTGGTGATTCGCAGCAGGCGACAACGATGCGAACCACGCTTTTCCGAATCACGAATCACTAATTACGAATCACGGACCCATCATGGCTGAATTCACCCTCCCGAAGAACTCGAAGATCCGCAAGGGCAGGCACTTCAAGGCGCCGGCCGGATCGACGCGCGTGCGGACCTTCAAGGTCTACCGCTGGAACCCGGACGACGGCCAGAACCCGAGCACCGACACCTACGAGGTCGACCTCGACAAGTGCGGGCCGATGGTCCTGGACGCGCTGATCAAGATCAAGAACGAGGTCGACCCGACGCTGACCTTCCGCCGCTCCTGCCGCGAGGGCATCTGCGGTTCGTGCGCGATGAACATCGACGGCACCAACACGCTGGCGTGCACGCTCGCCATCGATGATTGCAGGAAGGCCGAAGTGCCGGTCTACCCGCTGCCGCACATGAGCGTGGTCAAGGACCTCGTCCCGGACCTGACGCACTTCTACGCCCAGTACGCCTCGATCCAGCCCTGGATCCGCACCCAGAGCGCGCCGCCGCCGGACCGCGAGCGCCTGCAGTCGCCGGCCGACCGCGACAAGCTCGACGGCCTGTACGAATGCATCCTCTGCGCCTGCTGTACCACCAGCTGCCCGAGCTACTGGTGGAATGGCGAGCGCTACCTCGGCCCGGCGGTCCTGCTGCAGGCCTACCGCTGGATCATCGACAGCCGCGACGAGGACACCGGCGCGCGCCTGGACGACCTGGAAGATCCGTTCAAGCTCTACCGCTGCCACACCATCATGAACTGCGCGCGGACCTGCCCGAAGGGCCTGAACCCGGCCAAGGCGATCGGTTCGATCAAGCAGCTGATGCTGGCCAGGCACGGGTAGGCGCGCCTCCAGGCGCGATTGTCGGCCGGTCCGGAATTCCCCCACTTGTCATTTCGAGCGCAGCGAGAAATCTGCTTCGGCTCGCACGCGGCTTGCGGAGAGAAGATTTCTCGCTGCGCTCGAAATGACAGGTGAATAAGGGAGGCGACCCGGCGTCGGTCGAAGCCATCGCCACCGGAGGAGTCACACGAGCCATGAACCTCCCATCCGACGACGCCGAACTCCGCCGCATCCGCTGGCGCTGCCGCCGCGGCATGCGCGAACTCGACGCCTTGTTCGGGCGCTGGCTCGACCGCGAATGGGCAGCGGCTTCCGAAGCGCAGCGCGGGGTTTTCCTACGGCTGCTGGACTGCGAGGACGATAAGCTCTGGCACTGGTGCATGGGCCACGAGGCCGCCAGCGATGCCGAACTCGACGCGCTCGTCCAGCGCATCCGCGAGCTCCCTCCGAACTAGCGCGCCCGAAGCGCGGATCGAGTGGCGGCCGTCGCGCTGGCTGCTCGCCGCGATCGCCGTGCTGGCCGTATCGGCCGCATGCGCCGTGCTGGCGTCGGAAATGCCGCGCGGGCTGGCGTGGCCGCTGGCCGTCGCCGCCGTGGCCCACGGCGCCCGGCTGTTCCGGCGCGAGCGCCGCCGGCCGGCGCAGGCCTTCGTGCTGCGCGGCGATGCCGCGCCGGTGCAGGTCGACGGCGAGGCGGTCGAAGGCTTCGATCTGCAGTGGCGCGGGCCGCTCGCGTTTGCCTCGTGGCGGGACGGGCGGGGCAGGCGCCGGCGCCGCGCCTGGTGGCCGGACACGCTGCCGCCGCCGCGGCGACGTGAACTGCGTCTGGCCGCACCCGCGCCCGAGGCTGCCCGCGGCGGGGCTTCGATGGCACCATAGCGGCTGCCCCGCCGATTGCCGAGCATGTTCAAACCGATCCCCGTCGCCATCGGCCTGCGCTACCTGCGCGCCAAGCGCCGCAACGGCTTCATCTCCTTCATCTCGCTGGCCTCGATCCTGGGCATCGCCATCGGCGTGATGGTGCTGATCACCACGCTGGCGGTGATGAGCGGATTCCAGCGCGAGATCAAGGACCGCATGCTCGGCATGGTCGCGCACGCCACGGTCACTGCCGACGGCGAGGCCATGCAGGGCTGGCCGCACGCGGTCGAGGTGGCCAAGCGCGATCCGCGCGTGTCCGGCGCCGCGCCCTACATCGACACCCAGGCGCTGCTGCGCGGCACCCGGCAGGAGCCGGCGGCGATCCGCGGCGTGTCGCCGGAGGACGAGTCGCAGGTCTCGGCGCTGGCCGAGTGGATGGTGCAGAGCGAGCTGTCGGACCTGTCGCCGGGCTCGTTCAACATCGTGCTCGGCAAGGAACTCGCGCAATGGCTCGGCGCGCGGGTCGGCGACAAGGTGGTGGTCACCACCGATTTCCAGGTCACGCCGATGGGCGCGGTGCCGCAGCTCAAGCGCTTCACCGTCAGCGGACTGTTCGAGGCCGGCTACCAGGATTTCGACCGCCGGCTGGCGGTGGTCAACATGCAAGACGCGCAGCGGCTGATGCGCATGGGCGAGGGCGTCACCGGCGTGCGCCTGAAACTGCACGACATGGACCAGGCCTGGAACGTCGCCCGCGACCTGGCCGAGGCGCTGGCGCGGGAGAACGGCAGCTACTACCGCGTCAGCGACTGGAGCATGGAGAACGCGAACATGTTCCGCGCGCTCAAGCTGGAGAAGACGATGATCGGCATCCTGCTGTCGCTGATCATCCTGATGGGCGCGTTCTCGCTGCTGAACTCGCAGGTGATGCTGGTGATGGACAAGCACGCCGACATCGCGATCCTGCGCACGCTGGGGCTCACGCCGCGCGGCGTGATGCAGGTGTTCATGGTGCAGGGCACGCTGATCGGCGTCATCGGCACCACCCTGGGCGTGATCGGCGGGCTGCTGCTGACCTTCAACCTCGAGTACATCCTGCGCGCGATCGAACGCGTGTTCGACGTGGTGCTGATGCCCGAGGACGTGTACTACGTGACCGGGCTGCCCATCGACCTGCAGTCGAGCGACGTGGCGATGATCGCGGCGGTGGCGCTGCTGATGGCGTTCTTCGCGACCATCTACCCGGCGTGGCGCGCGGCGCGCACGGCGCCGGCGGAGGCGTTGCGCTATGAGTAACCGGGAGTCGGGAATCGGGAATCGGGATTCGGAAAAGCAGGTGCAGCCCGCGACCGGCGAGGTGATCCGCGCCGAACGGCTGGGCAAGACCTATGCCGAGGGCAAGCTGCACACGCCGGTGTTCGACGGGCTGGATTTCCACGTCGACGCCGGCGAGACGGTGGCGATCCTCGGCGCTTCCGGCGCCGGCAAGAGCACGCTGCTGCACCTGCTCGGCGGGCTCGACACGCCGACTTCGGGCGAGGTCTACGTCGCCGGGCAGAAGATGAGCGCGCTGTCGGACGCGGCGCGTGGCCAGCTGCGCAACCGCGCGCTGGGCTTCGTCTACCAGTTCCACCACCTGCTGCCGGAGTTCACCGCGCTGGAGAACGCGATGCTGCCGGTGCTGCTCGGCGGCAGCGGCGTCCCGGAGGCGTCCTCGCGCGCGAAGGCGCTGCTGGAATCGGTCGGCCTCGGCCACCGGCTGGAGCACAAGCCGGGCGAACTGTCGGGCGGCGAACGCCAGCGCGCGGCCGTCGCGCGCGCGCTGGTCAACCGCCCGGCCTGCGTGCTCGGCGACGAGCCGACCGGCAACCTCGACGAGAAGACCGCGGCGACGGTGTTCGAACTGATGCTCGAGCTCAACCGCGCGCAGCGCACCAGCCTGGTGCTGGTGACGCATGATCGCCGCCTCGCGCGCCGGCTCGACCGGGTGCTGGAACTGCACGACGGCAAGCTGCGGCAGGTGGCGCGGGACGAGGTCTAGGAGCCGGCGGCTGCGCCGGTTGCCCCCACCCCAACCCTCCCCCGCAAGCGGAGGAGGGGGCAAAAGCGCTGGCCCTTGGCTCCCTCCCCCGCTTGCGGGGGAGGGTTGGGGTGGGGGCAAAGCCGCCGATCCACCCAACCTCAGCGATTGCCGCCGCGCGGCCCCCTGTTACCGCCGCCGGGACGCGGGCCCTTGGGACGGTTGTTGCCGCCCGGGCGCGGGCCGCGCGGGCGGTTGGCGTAGGGATTGAAGGCGCCCGGCGAGGCATGGTCCGAGGGGAAGGTCGGCGCGCTGTCGGGATGGCCGTACGGCCGTGCGGCGCCCTGCTTGCGTGCCTGGCCTTGCCCCGCGCCCTGCGCGGGACCGCGCTTCTTCTTGTTGAACGGCTTCTTCGGGCCGCGGCCGTCGGCGTTGCGGTGGCCGGTGGGGCCGGTCTCGACGCCCTCGGGCACGTACCAGGTGCGGAACGCGGCCGGGTTGCCTTCCGGCAGCGAGCGGTCGTTCTTCTGCTTGCGCTGCTTGAACGGCTTCTGCGACTGCTTCGCGGCCTGCTCGCCGCTCACCGTCAGGCCGCCGTGCGGCTTCTTGCCGCCGCGTCCGCGACGGTCCTCGCGCACGTTGTCGAAGCGGCGCAACTCGCGGCCCTCGTCGGCGGTGTTGTGGCCGTTGACGTAGCCCTGCGGGCGGCGATCGCCGGTCAGGTGCACGGTCGACTTCGCCGCCTTGCGCTGGCCGATCACCGGCAGCAGGGTCAGCGCCGGCGGCGGGCCTTCCTCGAGATTGAGCTCCTTGCGCAGCGCCTCGACCTGGGCGTCGGCCAGTTCCTGCGACTGCCCGCGCAGCAGCGTCTGCGGCAGCGAGACCTTGCCGTAGCGGATGCGCTTGAGCCGGCTGACCTGGCAGCCCTGCGATTCCCACAGCCGGCGCACCTCGCGGTTGCGGCCTTCCTTGAGCAGCACCTGGAACCATTCGTTCGAATCGGTGCCGCCGATGCGCTTGATCTCGTCGAACTTCGCCGGGCCGTCCTCCAGCGCGACGCCGCGGGCGAGGCGGTCGACGATCTTCTCCGGCACCGTCTCCTCGCCCTCGGGCGCGCGCACGCGGCAGACGTATTCGCGTTCGACCTCGAACGAGGGATGCATCATCGCGTTGGCGAGCTCGCCGTCGGTGGTCAGCAGCAGCAGGCCGGTGGTGTTGATGTCGAGCCGGCCGATCGCGATCCAGCGCGCGCCCTTGAGCGCGGGCAGCGATTCGAATATCGTCGGGCGGCCTTCGGGATCCTCGCGCGTGGTCACTTCGCCTTCGGGCTTGTTGTACATCAGCACGCGCGCCGGTTCGGTCAGCGCGCTGGCGACGAACTGGCGGCCGTCGATCTCGATGCGGTCGCCGCCCCCGACCGACATGCCGGTCTGCGCGACCTCGCCGTTGACCTTGACCAGGCCGTCGGCGATGCGCTGCTCCAGCGCGCGGCGCGAGCCCAGGCCGGCCTGCGCCAGCACCTTGTGCAGGCGTTCTTCCAGGCGCGGCGCTTCGGCGGTCTTGTCTTCGCCGCGCTTGAGCGACAGCTTGCGGCTGCCGGCGGCGGGTTGTTTCTCACTCATTGATGGCTCCGGGTGCTGTCGCCGTCGTCGGCGAGGGCGTTGTCTGGATCGGCCGTTTCGTTTGCGGGAACGGCATCGTGGGTGTCGGTTTCGGCTTCGATTTCGCGCTGGACGTCGGCGTCGATGACGTCTTCGTCGTGTGTTCGGTCGTCCGCGTCTTCGCGGGATTCGGTGTCAGTTGCTTCGCCTTCGTCGGCGAGGGCGCCGTCGGCATCGACCTGCGCATCGCCGGCGGGCGCGGCATCGTTGGCGGCAACGTCGCCAGCTTCGGCATCGGCATCGCCTTCACCGCCGGCGGCGATGCCACCCACCGCGCGCGCCTCGCCGTCGAACTCGAACTGCGGCTCCAGTTCGCCGAAGTCCTTGAGCTCCGACAGCGGCGGCAGTTCGTCCAGGCGTTTGAGGCCGAAGTAGTCGAGGAAGGCCTTGGTGGTGCCCAGCAGTTCCGGGCGGCCGGGGATGTCGCGGTGGCCGACGACGCGGATCCACTCGCGCTCCTCCAGCGCCTTGATGATGTTGCTGTTGGTGGCCACGCCGCGGACCTGCTCGATCTCGCCGCGCGTGATCGGCTGGCGGTAGGCGATCAACGCCAGCGTTTCCAGCGTGGCGCGGGTGTACTTGGTCTGGCGCTCGGTCCACAGCCGCGCAACCCAGGCGTGCACGTCGGCCTGCACCTGGTAGCGCCAGCCGGAGGCGACCTCGACCAGCTCGACGCCGCGCCCGGCCGATTCGGCCTGCAGCGTTTCGAGCGCGATCTGGAGGCTGCCGTCGGGCGCGGGTTCGTCGAGCGGGAACAGTCCGCCCAGTTGGACCACGGTCAGCGGCTGGCTGGACGCCAGCAGCGCGGCCTCGACGATGCGGTTGATGAGTTGTTGATCCATGCGTCTGTCGTTCGTGGTGTGTGGTTCGTGGTCGATGGTGGATCGGCATTCCGCCGGGCGCGAGCCATCGGCCGTTTCCGGTTGGTGGTTGGTGGTGGGGCAGCAGCGCTCCACCAAGCCCCAACGACCAACCCGTTTCTCAGCTTTCCCCGTCGCCCGCCGTCTCCGCCGGCTCGTCGAACTCGCTGGAGAACTCCAGCGGCTCGTCGGCGGCGCGTTCGGTGGCCAGCGACTTGACGTAGATCGGCGCCAGCGGCGCTTCCTGCACCACGTCGAGCAGGCGCTCCTTGGCCAGTTCGAGGATCGACAGGAAGGTCACGACCACGCCGAGCCTGCCTTCGCCGGCGTCGAACAGCGCCTCGAAGCGGTGGAAGGCGCCGTCCTCGAGCCGTGTCAGCAGTTCGCCCATGCGCTGGCGCACGCTCAGCGCGTCGCGCCTGATCGCGTGGCTGGTCAGCAGCTCGGCGCGCTTGAGCACGTCGTGCAGGGCCAGCAGCATCTCGCGCAGCTCCACCGGCGGCGGCAGCTTGACCGAGGCGCGGTCAGGGACGAAGGCGGCGACGGTCGAGGTGTCGCGATCCAGCCGGGGCAGGGTGTCGATGTCCTCGGCGGCCTGCTTGAAGCGCTCGTACTCCTGCAGCCGGCGGACCAGGTCGGCGCGCGGATCGTCCTCGTCGCCGTCCTCGCTGGCCGGCCGCGGCAGCAGCATCCGCGACTTGATCTCGGCCAGGATCGCGGCCATCACCAGGTACTCGGCGGCCAGCTCGAAGCGCAGCTCCTGCATCACCTCGATGTAGGCGACGTACTGGCGGGTGATCTCGGCGACCGGGATGTCGAGGATGTCGAGGTTCTGGCGGCGGATCAGGTACAGCAGCAGGTCGAGCGGGCCCTCGAACGCCTCGAGGATCACCTCCAGCGCGTCCGGCGGGATGTACAGGTCCTGCGGGATCTGCAGCACCGGCTGGCCGTGCACCACCGCCAGCGGCATCTCCTGCTGCTGCGGATGGGAAGCCGCCTGCGCGGCGTTGTCCTGTGCGGATTGGCTCATTCGCGTTGCGACCCCTCCGGGCCGTCTGGCTTGTCGAGTGTTGCCGCGGGCCGGCGTGCGGCCACGGGCTGCGCATGTGTACGGGCGCGCATCCCTGGCATGCACGGGTCCGGACATCAGCACTGGCAAAGCGTCTTGCGACCGGGCGCCACGGACAGGCCATGCCGGGTGCCGGCAGAAGACTGAAGGAAGGGGCGTCGGGTCCTGGCCGAAGGGCCGCGGCTCTGCGTCCTGGGGCGACGGAAGCGGCGTTCGGCTGCGGAACTTGGTCCCTAGGGTAAGCGCTGGCCCGCGGACTGTCCAGCGGACGGGCGGATGGGGGAGGCGATGGCGCAGCGGAATGCAGCGCCGGCCTAGAATCGCGTCTGCACAGGAGCGGAGCAACGGCATGTGGTACGCGATCGAGGGCCATGACGGCGAGCAGGTGCTCGACAAGCGCATGGCGGCGCGCGAGCGGCATCTGGCGCGGTTGCTCGCGCTGCGCGACGAGGGGCGCCTGCTGCTGGCCGGCCCGTGCCCGGCGATCGATGCCGAGGATCCCGGGCCCGCGGGCTTCAGCGGCAGCATCGTGATCGCCGAGTTCGAGTCGCTGGAGGCGGCCCGCGCCTGGGCCGACGCCGACCCCTATGTCGAAGCCGGCGTCTACGCCCGGGTCGAGGTCCGGCCGTTTCGCCGGGTCCTGCCGTAGCGGACGACATGGACGGATAAGTTCGTGATCCCCGCGAAGGCGGGGACCCGGCGTCTTTCGTGGTTCCACCTGACGGCAACCGGGCCGGAAAACCGCGGCAGGCCGATGCTGCACCGTGCCGTGCATCCCGTATTGGAAACGTTTACATTCACGCGCCAACGCCACCTTCGCGAAGGGATCCATGACGCGCGCCTGCCCCCGCATCCGCCTGATGCCACTCCTGTCCGCCCTGCTGGCGACCGCGCTGGCCGCGCCGGTGGCCTGGGCCGACCCGCCGCCGCCGAAGACCTCCGCCGGTGACCCCGCCGCCGAGAAGGCCTACGTCGACGCGCTGATGGCGAAGATGACCCTGGCCGAGAAGCTGGGCCAGCTGAACCAGCCGCCGGGCGTGGGCAACAACACCGGACCGGCGGCGATGGCCGGCAGCGAGGACCAGGTGCGCAGGGGCGAGATCGGCTCCTGGCTCGGCACCCACGGCGCGGCGCTGACCTGCCGGCTGCAGCGGATCGCGATCGAGGAGTCGCGGCTGGGCATCCCGCTGCTGTTCGCCTACGACGTGATCCACGGCATGCGCACGGTCTTCCCGGTGCCGCTGGGCGAGGCCTCGAGCTTCGATCCGGACGAGGCGCGCAACGCCGCGCGCGTGGCCGCGGTGGAAGCGACCGCGCACGGCGTCCACTGGACCTACGCGCCGATGGTGGACATCGCCCGCGACCCGCGCTGGGGCCGCATCGTCGAGGGCGCGGGCGAGGACCCGTACCTGGGCTCGGCGTTCGCCGCCGCGCGCGTGCAGGGCTTCCAGGGCGAGGATCTCGCTGCGCCCGATACGCTGCTCGCCACCGCCAAGCACTTCGTCGGCTACGGCGCGGCCGAGGGCGGGCGTGACTACAACATCGCCGAGATCCCGGAGCGCACCCTGCGCGAGGTCTACCTGCCGCCGTTCAAGGCCGCGGTCGACGCCGGCGCGCAGTCGGTCATGGCGGCGTTCAACGAGATCTCCGGCGTACCGATGCATGCGCACCAGCCGCTGATCGAAGGCGTGCTGCGCGGGGACTGGGGCTGGGATGGCCTGCTGGTCAGCGACTACACCGGCGTGCTCGAACTGATGGAGCACGGCGTCGCCGCCACGCGCGAGGACGCCGGCCGCCTCGGGCTGCGCGCCGGCGTGGACGTGGACATGGTCAGCAACATCTACCTCAAGGACCTGCCGGTGGCGGCCCAGGCCGGGCGTGTGCCGATGGCCGAGGTGGACGCCTCGGTGCGGCGCGTGCTCAACGCCAAGTTCCGCCTCGGCCTGTTCGACGATCCCTACCGCTACTGCAAGGACAGCGCGCGCCAGGAAGCGATGACGCTGACGCCGGAGCACCGCGCCGCCGCGCGGCGCATGGCGCAGAAGTCGATGGTGCTGCTGAAGAACGAGGGCGACGTGCTGCCGCTGTCGAAGTCGCTGGGTACGCTGGCGGTGATCGGACCGCTCGCCGACGAGCCCTGGGGCATGCTCGGCAACTGGGTCGGCATCGGCCGGCCCGCGGACGCGGTGACGCCGCTGGCCGCGCTGAAGGAAGCGCTCGGCGAGCGCACGCGGCTGGTCGTCGCCAAGGGCGCCGACATCGACAGCGCCGACACCTCCGGCTTCGACAAGGCCGTGCGCGCCGCGCGCGAGGCCGACGCGGTGCTGATGTTCCTCGGCGAACACCCGGAGATGAGCGCCGAGGCCAACAACCGCACCTCGCTCGATCTGCCCGGCGTACAGCAGCAGCTCGCGCTGGCAGTCGCGGCGACCGGCAAGCCGGTGGTCGTGGTCCTGCTCAACGGCCGACCGCTGTCGACCGGTGCGCTGCAGGGCAGGGTGCCGGCGATCCTCGAGGCCTGGTTCCCGGGTGTGGAGGGCGGCAACGCGATCGTCGACCTGCTGTTCGGCGACGTGGGCCCGTCGGGCAAGCTGCCGGTCACGGTGCCGCGCAACGTCGGCCAGGTGCCGATCTACCACGCGCACCGCAATACCGGCCGCCCGCCGGCGAAGGACAACAAGTACACCAGCAAGTACATCGACGTGCCGTGGACGCCGCTGTATCCGTTCGGACACGGGCTGGGCTACACCACGTTCGGCTACGACGCGCCGACCGTGTCGCGCGCGACGCTGGCGCCGAACGACCTCGCGCAGCAGGTCAGCGTGCGCGTCACCAACACCGGCCAACGCGCCGGCACGGAAGTGGTGCAGCTGTACCTGCGCGACGACGTCGCCAGCGTCACCCGCCCGGTGCGGGAGCTGCGCGGCTTCCGCCGCGTCGAACTGCAGCCGGGCGAGTCGCGCACGGTGATGTTCGAGCTGGGTTTCGAGGATCTGGCGCTGTACGACGCCGACATGCGGCGCGTGGTCGAGCCGGGGACGTTCACCGTGTTCGCCGGCGGCAGTTCGGAGGCGGAGCAGTCGGTGGCGTTCAAGGTGGTCGCCCGCTGAGTCGAAGGGGGCGGTTCGATCGGCAGCCCGCCCCGCAGTGTCGTCCCGTGCCGCAATGACTGTTGCAACGCAGCAAGAAACGACGGATGGACCGACGCCATGCATCGAACGAAAGCTTTACATCTTCTCTTGAAAACGATTACATTGCGGCCATCGCGAAACCGTGGAGAGGCGGTGTGAGCGTCACGATCAAAGACGTGGCACGACGCGCGAATGTTTCGGTGGCGACCGTGTCTCGGGCCCTGAACGGCCACCAGAACGTCGCCGAGGCGGTGCGCAAGCGGGTCCTCAGCGTTGCCGACGAGCTGCGCTACAGCCCGCACCACGCGGCGCGCAGCCTCAGCAGCCGGCGCACGCAGACCATCGGCGTGGTGCTGCCGGACCTGTACGGCGAATTCTTCTCGGAACTGATGCGCGGCATCGACCAGGTCGCGCGCGAGCGCGGGCTGCACCTGCTGGTGTCCAGTTACCACGGCCATCCGCAGGAGCAGGGCGCCGCGCTGCGCACGATGCGCGGCCGCGTGGACGGGCTGCTGCTGATGTCGCCGTTCGTCGATGGCGCGGAGTCGCTGGCCGAGGACCTGCCGGCGGCAATGCCGGTGGTGCTGATGAACTCCGCGCTCGCCGCCAGCGGCCGCGCCTCGGTCGGCGTCGACAACCACGGCGGCGCGATGGCGATGATGCAGCACCTGCTGCAGGCCGGGCACCGCCGCATCGCCTTCATCGCCGGCCCCGACGACAACTTCGACGCGCGCGAGCGCCTGCGCGGCTATCGCGATGCATTGGCCGCCGGTGCGCCCGGTGTCGAGCCCTGGGTGCTGCCCGGCGACTTCGACGAAGCCTCCGGGCATCGTGCGGGACAGGTCCTGCTCGAAGCGGAGCAGCGCCCGGACGCGGTGTTCGCCGCCAACGACATGATGGCGCTGGGCTGCCTGTTCGCGCTGAGCCAGGGTGGCCTGCGCGTGCCTGACGACGTCGCGCTCGCCGGTTTCGACGACATTCCGCTTTCGCGCTACGTACACCCGGCGCTGACGACCATGCGCGTCGAGATCGCCGAACTGGGCGCGCGCGCCATCCGCCAGTTGCTCGAACCCGCAACCCCGGAGGCGCAGGAGCACGCCCTGCTGGCGCCGCGGCTCGTGACCAGGCCATCCAGCGCGTCCCGCGCAACGACATGAAGAGGTGAATGCAAGGCGACATCCGTCCGCAGTCGAAGACAAGAACAGCGTTGCAGTCCGAAACGCGTCAATCCCCCGGTTTCAACTGTTCGAGGACCGCCCTGGGAGGGGCATCACGATGAATCGCAAGACCCACCCCGCTTCCCGCAGGTTCGATCGCAGCCTGCTCAGCTGCGCGCTGGCCGGCTGCATGCTGCTGTCGGCGCCGGCATTCGCCCAGTCCACGTCCGCGACGCTCCGCGGCCAGGTGTCGAGCGATTCCGCGCCCGCGAGCGGCGCGCAGGTCACCGCCACCAACCTCGCGACCGGCCTGTCGCGCTCGGTCAGCACCAGCGCGGGGGGCGGCTACAGCCTGGCCGGCCTGCCGCCGGGAACCTACCGCGTCGACGTCACGGCTGGAGGCCAGACCAGTTCGCAGAACGTGACCCTGGCCGTCGGCCAGACCGCGACCCTCAACCTGGGCTTGGGCGGCGTCGTCGAAGCCGCACCCGCGGAAGGGGCCACCGACCTCGATGCGGTGGTGGTCACCGCGACCGCGCTGGTGGAGACCAAGACTTCGGAAGTGGCCACCTACGTTTCGCAGCGGCAGATCGAGAACCTGCCGCAGAACTCGCGCAACTTCCTTGCCTTCGCCGATACCGTGCCGGGCATGCAGTTCGTGCAGAGCGGCAACGGCAACGAGTCGCAACTGCGCAGTGGCGCGCAGGGCGCCAGCCAGATCAATGTCTTCATCGACGGTGTCGGTCAGAAGAACTACGTCACCCCCGGCGGCATTACCGGGCAGGACGACAGCCGCGGCAACCCGTTCCCGCAGTTGGCGATCGGCGAGTACAAGGTCATCACCTCGAACTACAAGGCCGAGTACGACCAGATCAGCAGCGCCGCGGTGACCGCCGTGACCCGGTCGGGCACCAATGATTTCACCGGCAGCTTCATCTGGGATCGCTACACCGACGACTGGCGCAAGGCGTCGCCCGGGGAGGAGGCGGCAGGCGCGAAGAGTCCGGAGACGACCGAGCAGTATGGCGTCGCCTTCGGCGGTCCGATCATCCGCGACCGCCTGCACTTCTTCGTGACCTACGAGGCCAAGGATTTCATCGTCCCGGAGATGGTCACGCGCCCCAACAATACCGCCCACGTGGCGCTGCCTGCGGAAATCACCTCCCAGTACGGGCCGACGAGCCGCCCGTTCGACCAGGACGTCTACTTCGGCAAATTGAGCTTCCAGGCCAGTGACGCGCACCTGATCGAATTCTCCGCGCGCATACGCGAGGAGGTCGGGATCCTCGGCGTGGGCGGGCAGAACGCCGACAGCACCGCCACGGCGCTGACGAACAACGAGAAGCGCTACGACCTGCGTTCGCTGTACTCGGCCGAGAACTGGATGAACGATGCGCACATCACGTTCGAGGAGTCGGCCTACAACCCGCGGCCGGTCATCAGTGCCCCGATCACGCGCTATACCGCCCGCAACCTGGCCAACGACGGCGACATCACGCTGCTCAACACCGGTGGCGGCGCAACGTTCCAGGACAAGGGGCAGAGCGGCTGGGGCCTGCAGAACGATTTCACGTTCTACGGCTGGGAGAACCACACGGTCAAGATGGGCTTCAAGTACAAGGACATCGAACTGACCGCGTTCCAGAACTCGCCGCCGAACCCGCGTTATATCTACGACGTGGTCGAGAACATCGGCCAGCCCTACCGGATCGAGTACACGACGGCACGCGCGGGCCGCGATCCGAACATCGAATCGGCGAACAAGCAGTTCGGCATCTACATCCAGGACGACTGGGAGGTCAACGAAAAGCTGACGTTGAACTTCGGCGTGCGCTGGGACTACGAGGACATGGGGGCCTACACGGATTACGTGCTCGATCCCGCGATCGCGGCCGCACTGCGCGGCTGGACCAACATCCAGAATACCGATTACGACATCGAGGACTACATCAGCGACGGCGGCAATCGCGACAGCGACAAGAACAACATCGCGCCGCGGATCGGGTTCTCCTACGACCTGTTCGCCGACCAGCGCCACGTGATCTTCGGCGGCATCGGACGCTCCTACGACCGCAACCTGTTCGACTACATGGCGCGCGAGTTCTATGGCGGCGCCTTCACCACCTACACCATCAACTTCCCGGATGCCAACCATCCCTGCGACCCCAGCGTGAGCTGCATCGAGTTCGATCCGGCGCTGATGACGGCGGCAGGGCTCGCGGCGTACGCAGCGGCGAATCCGACCGCCGGCGGCGAGGTGAACCTGATCCGCAACGACCTGGAAACGCCGTACTCCGACCAGTTCAGCATCGGCATGCGCAACATCGTCAACGTCTGGGGGCACGACTGGAACACATCCGTGGCACTGGCGCACATCCGTTCGAAGGAGGGGATCTACTTCAGGCTCGGCAATCGCTATCCGGACGGCAGCTTCCGGGATCCTGCGTTCCCCGAGGCCACTTGGGGCCGGCAGCCCTGGGGGGAGGCGATCCCCGGCTACGGCAGCCTGATCCTCGGCCAGAACGGCATGGAGACCAAGTTGAATTCGCTCATGCTCTCGCTGGACAAGCCCTACTCGGACCAGTCGCCGTGGGGCGTGACCGTCGCCTATACCTACAGCGATGCCAAGGAACTGCGCACGAAGTCCTCGGAGGGCGAAACGTATGTGTTCGACTATCCGGACATTGGCGACGAGTTCTACATGTCGACGGGCGTCGCCAAGCATCGGCTGGTCACGACGGGCATCTTCGGCCTGCCGTGGGACATCACCATCTCCACCAAGCTGACGCTGGCGAGCCCGATCCCGCGCGAGGCGGTCAATTGCCTGGATGTCGCCATCGAGGGCAACTGCTTCTTCGATCCGTACGAGATCGACGAATCCATCGGCTTCAAGCAGTTCGACATTGCCCTGCAGAAGGTCTGGAACACCGGCAGCGACCTCAGCTTCAAGGTGCGCGCGGATCTCCTGAATGCGTTCAACTGGCGCAACTGGACCGATTACGACGACGGCCGTGGCAATCCGAATGACGGGCCGAACCCGAATTTCGGCCAGCGCAGCGGCAACGGCATCCTGTGGCCGACTCGCACGTTCAAGTTGTCCTTCGGGCTTGACTGGTAGGCCACGCAGACGCCGGCCACTTCGGTGGCCTGCGTTTTTCTGTCGGACCCTGTAAACGATTCCACCCAGACCCCAGGCATGCGCTCCGTGTATCCACGCTGTTTCCGCTTCTCCCTCATGGCCGTCCTGTGCCTGCTGCTGGCGGCCTGCCAGCGCGAGGCACCCGCACCGGCCGAACCGGCCGTGGCGCCGCCCAAGCCCGGCCCGATCCCGCAGATCGTGCTGCCCGAGCCCGATCCCAGGGAGGAAGAGCCGCCGGGTCCGCCGGAGCTGCCGCCGCTGTTCCGCGACATCGAGCGGCGCACGTTCCAGTTCTTCTGGGACACGACCAACGAGCTCAACGGGCTGACGCCGGACCGCTTCCCGTCGCGGCCGTTCGCGAGCATTGCCTCGGTGGGTTTCTCGCTGACCGCGTATCCGATCGGGATCGAGAACGGCTGGGTCAGCCGCACCCAGGCGGTGGACCGCACGCTGGCGACGCTGAAGTTCTTCCGCGAGGCGAAGATGGGGCCGCAGGCGACCGGGCGCAGCGGCTACAAGGGCTTCTTCTACCACTTCATCGACATGCAGGAGGGCGCCCGTTACAACACGTGGGTGGAGCTGTCGAGCGTGGACACCGGCCTGCTGCTGATGGGCGTGCTGTTCGCGCAGTCGTACTACACCGGCGACGATCCTCGCGAGGCGGAAATCCGCAAGCTCGCCGACGAAATCTACCGCCGCGTCGAGTGGCCCTGGCTGCAGCAGCGGCCGCCGCTGATCTCGATGGGCTGGTATCCCGAGCGCGGCTTCATCGCCCACGACTGGAGGGGCTACAACGAGGCCATGCTGGTCTACATCCTGGCGCTGGGCTCGCCGACGCATCCGGTGGAACCGGAGGCCTGGGACGCCTGGACGCGGACCTACGAGGGCGACTGGGGCGTGTTCCAGGGACAGGAGTACCTGAGCTTCGGCCCGCATTTCGGCCACCAGTACTCGCACGTGTGGATCGACTTCCGCGGCATCCGCGACGAGTACATGAAGAACCGCGGCATCGACTACTTCGAGAACAGCCGCCGCGCGACCTATGCGCAGCGCGCGTATGCGATCGAGAATCCGATGAAGTGGGACGACTACGGCGAGACCATCTGGGGCCTGACCGCCAGCGACGGGCCGCAGCGCACCACGCAGGAGTTCAAGGGCGAGCAGCGCGAGTTCCGCCACTACAGCGCGCGCGGCGCCGGCCTGTCGGACGAGTTCGACGACGGCACCATCGCGCCGACGGCCGCCATCGCATCGATTGCCTTCGCGCCGGAGATCGTGATCCCCGCGACCGAGGAACTGTACGAGCGCTACGGCGAGTACCTGTACTCCAGCTACGGCTTCCTCGACGCGGTGAACCCGAGCTTCAAGTACGACATCCCGCTCAAGACCGGGCGGATCATCCCCGGCCGCGGCTGGGTGGCCAGCGACTACATCGGCATCGACCAGGGACCGATCCTGACGATGATCGCGAACTACCGCAACGAGTTCGTGTGGAAGGTGATGCGCGAGAATCCCTACATCCGCAAGGGGCTCGAGCGCGCGGGCTTCACCGGCGGCTGGCTGGCGCCGCCGGGCGAGCCGCAGACCTCGGGCGAGCCCGACCCGGAAGCCGCGGACGCCAGCGACATCGGCATGGCGCAATCGCGCATCCCCGAGGACGACGACAGGCCGCCTTCCGAGCCGAGGGCTTCGGATCCGCCGCAGTAGCGTGTCCGGGCGGATGCAGTCCCGGGCTGCAGATGGGGATCGGAAGCTTGTTCACGGTTCCCGAATCGAGCGTCATCCCGGCGAAAGCCGGGATCCATTTTGCAGTTGGCCTTCGTTCCTGCCATGCAAACGGGAATCAGGGTCAAGATGGATCCCGGCTTTCGCCGGGATGACGTCTTCGATGATGTGCAGCCTCCCAGGTACAACGATCGTGAACAGGCTCTAAGATCCCCGGCATGCGATCTTCGTCTCCGGTACTGCTCGCACTGCTGCTGACGCTCGCGCTCGGCGCCTGCGCGCGCGACGACGGCACGACCACGATCCGCTTCTGGGCCATGGGCCGGGAAGCGGAGGTAGTGGCCGAACTGATCGACGAGTTCGAGCGCGAACACCCCCACATCCGCGTCGAGCTGCAGCAGATCCCCTGGACCGCGGCGCACGAGAAGCTGCTGACCGCGTTCGCGGCCGACGGCCTGCCGGACATCGGCCAGATGGGGAACACGTGGATCGCCGAGTTCGCGATGCTCGACACGCTCGAACCGCTGCAGGCGAGGGTGGATGCCTCCCGGATCGTCGACCAGGCGGACTACTTCCCCGGCATCTGGGCCACCAACGTGGTCGACGGCGTGCTCCGGGGCGTGCCGTGGTACGTCGACACGCGGCTGCTGTACTACCGCAAGGACCTGCTGGCGCAGGCGGGCTTCGATGCGCCGCCGACGACCTGGGCCGAATGGGAAGCGGCGATGGCGGCGATCGTGCGCAACGGCGGTCCCGGCCGCTACGCGGTGCTGATGCCGATCAACGAGTTCGAGCCGCAGCTCTCGTTCGCGCTGCAGACCGGCGCCCCGCTGCTGCGCGACGGCGACGACTACGGCAATTTCCGCGGCCCGGGCTTCCGCAAGGCGCTGGCGTTCTACGCCAAGACCTTCGAGGAAGGCTGGGCGCCGCCGATGTCCGACACCCAGATCTCGAACGTCTGGGACGAGTTCTTCCGCGGCTTCTACGCGTTCTACCTGTCCGGTCCCTGGAACATCCGCGAATTCCGCAAGCGCCAGCCACCGGAACTGGCCGATGCCTGGGGCACGATGCCGCTGCCGGGGCCCGACGGTCCCGGCGCGGGCATCGCCGGCGGCACCAGCCTCGTGCTGTTCCGTTCGTCCGCGCGCAAGGATGCGGCGTGGCAACTGGTCGAGTTCCTGTCGCGTCCCGACATCCAGCAGCGCTTCCACGCCCTGATCGGCGACCTGCCGCCGCGGCGCAGCACCTGGGAGCATCCGGAACTGGCCGGGGATCCTTTGGCGATGGCGTTCCGCGACCAGCTCGAACGCGTGCGGCCGACGCCGCAGGTGCTGGAGTGGGAGCGCATCGCGCAGGAAATGCGGCTGGCGACCGAGCGCGTGGTGCGCGGCGGGCAGTCGCAGGAGCAGGCGGCGGCGGAACTGGATGCGCGCGTGGATGCGATCCTCGAGAAGCGGCGCTGGGTGCGCGAACGGGAGGGGCGCGACGGGGGGCAGCGGAGCGATCCGGACCGCCGGAGCCGCCATGCGCACTAGCCTCGCCGGCTGGATGTTCGCCGCGCCCGCACTCATCGTGCTCGGCGTGTTCTTCGGCCTGCCGGTGCTGGCGGCGGCGCTGCTCAGCCTGACCGATTTCGACCTCTATGCCCTGGCCGACACCGACAACCTGCGCTTCGTCGCGTTCGGCAACTACCTCGATCTGCTGCGCACGCCGATGTTCTGGAAGGCGCTGGGCAACACCGCGTACTTCGTCGCGGTCGGCGTGCCGCTGTCGATCGCGGTGTCGCTGGGCGCGGCGCTGCTGCTCAACTCGCCGCTGGCGCGGATGCGCGCGTTGTTCCGGACCGCGCTGTTCGCGCCGGTGGTGACCACGCTGGTCGCGGTCGCCGTGATCTGGCGCTACCTGTTCCACACCAGCTACGGCCTGGTGAACTGGGCGCTGGGCCACGTCGGCATCGCGCCGGTCGACTGGCTCGGCGATCCGCGCTGGGCGATGCCGACGATCATGCTGTTCGCGGTGTGGAAGAACTTCGGCTACAACATGGTGATCTTCCTCGCCGGCCTGCAGGCGATCCCGCAGGACCTGTACGAGGCCGCGCGCATCGACGGCGCCTCGCGCTGGCGGCAGTTCCTGCACATCACCCTGCCGCAGCTCGGACCGGTGCTGCTGGTGGTGGGCGTGATCACCATCTCCGGCTATTTCCAGCTGTTCGCCGAACCCTACGTGATGACCCGCGGCGACCCGCTGCAGAGCACGGTCAGCGTGCTGTACTACATGTTCGAGGAAGGCTTCAAGTGGTGGAACCTCGGTCGCGCATCGGCGGTGGCGTTCCTGCTGTTCCTGATCATCCTCGCGGTGACGACGCTGCTGCTGCGCGCCGGGCGCAGGAGGGACCTGGTATGAGCGAAGTCGGCCGGTCGCGCTGGCAGTCGCTGCGCGTCAACGGCGCGCTCGTCGCGCTGGCGGTGCTCAGCCTGGCGCCGCTGCTGTGGATGGTCTCGGTGTCGTTCATGCCGCGCGGCGAGGCCAGCCATTTCCCGCCGCCGTTCCTGCCGTCGGCGGTCACGTTCGACAACTACCGCGAGTTGTTCGCGACCACCGGCGTGGCCCGCAACTTCGGCAACAGCCTGCTGGTCTCGGTCGCGATCACGCTGCTGTCGCTTCTGGTCAACACCATGGCGGGCTACGCCTTCGCCAAGCTGCGCTTCCGCGGCCGCGAGCGCATCTTCCAGCTGCTGCTGGCCGCGCTGGTGGTGCCGGCGCAGGTGGCGATGCTGCCGCTGTTCCTGCTGATGAAGCAGCTGGGGCTGGTCAACAGCTACTGGGGCGTGATCGTGCCGGCCATGGCGACGGTGTTCGGCATCTTCCTGGTGCGGCAGTACGCGCGCAGCATCCCCGACGACCTGATCGAGGCCGCGCGCATCGACGGCGCGGGCGAACTGCGGATCTTCTTCCAGGTCGTGCTGCCGATGCTCAAGCCGGTGCTGGTCACGCTGGCGGTGTTCACCTTCATGGGCGCGTGGAACGACTTCATGTGGCCGCTGATCGTGCTGACCGACCAGGAGCACTACACGCTGCCGGTGGCGCTGGCCGCGCTGTCGCGCGAGCACATCATGGACGTGGAGCTGATGATGGCCAGCGCGGTGGTGACGGTGCTGCCGGTGCTGGGGTTGTTCCTGGTGCTGCAGCGCTATTACATCCAGGGGTTGCTGCTGGGGAGTGTCAAGGGATGAACGAAGCGGTATCCGTGCCGTCAACCAGGTCGTCATCCCGGCGAAATCCGGGATCCATTTTGCCCTTGCCTCTGTTTCCGGCTCGGCGCGAAACATCAAAATGGATCCCGGCTTTCGCCGGGATGACGAAAAAGTACTTCGTCGGGGTGTTCCTGGCGCTGACCGGCACGCCGTTTGCGATTGCGCAGGAAGTAAAGGTCCTCGACCACTTCGACGATCCCACGCCCTGGCGCGTGGTGGCCTCCAACCAGGTCAGCGGCGTCCTGCGCGCGATCGACGACGCCGAGGGCAGGGCGCTGTGCCTGGACTACGACTTCAACGGCGTATCGGGCTACGCCGGCCTCCAGCGCGACCTCGTGATCGACTATCCGGAGAACTACCGCTTCTCGTTCCGCCTGCGCGGCGATTCGCCCGACAACGACCTGCAGTTCAAGCTGGTTGACGCCAGCGGCGACAACGTCTGGTGGGTGAACCGGCCGAAGTACGACTTCCCGCGGCAGTGGACCGAGGTGCGCTACAAGCGTCGCCACATCGACAAGGCCTGGGGGCCCGATCCCGACCCGGTCCTGCACCGGAGCGCGAAGCTCGAGTTCACGATCTACAACCACGCTGGCGGCCGCGGCAGCGTGTGCTTCGATGCGCTGGCGTTCGAAGCGTTGCCGCCGCAGGACGACAGTCCGCTGGCTGCGACCGCGCTCGCCACCGCGGGCGACGCCGCGCTCGCGGTCGACGGCAAGATGGCCACCGCATGGAGCGTCGACAAATCGGCGGTGCCGCAGCGGCTGGTGCTCGATCTGGGCAAGGTTCGCGAGTTCGGCGGCCTGCGCCTGCGCTGGGACGGCAGGGACTACCCGTCGCGCTACGCGATCGGCCTGTCTGACGATGGCGCGGCATGGCGCGACGCCCGCAGCGTGACCACGGGCAACGGCGGCGATGACTGGATCGCGCTGCCCGAATCGGAGGCGCGCTACATCGCCTTCGATCTCGTCGATGGGCCGACGCGGCGCTTCTCCCTGCATGAGGCCCAGGTCGAGCCGCTGGCGTTCGCGGCCACGCCCAACGATTTCGTGAAGTCCGTGGCCGCGCACGCGCCGAAAGGCTGGTTCCCGCGCGGTTTCGGCGGCGAGCAGCCGTACTGGACGATTCTCGGCCTCGACGGCGGCACGCAGCAGGGCCTGATCGGCGAGGACGGCGCGGTCGAGGTCGCCAGGGGCGGCTTCAGCATCGAGCCCTTCGTGCTCGTGGACGGCGCGCTGGCGACATGGAATGACGTCACCGCGATCCAGTCGCTGCAGGACGGTTACCTGCCGATCCCGTCCGTGCACTGGAAGCGCGACGATCTCGAACTCGACGTCACCGCCTTCGCCCACGGCACGCCGCGGGAATCGCGGCTGGTGGCGCGCTACCGACTGTCGAACCCGGGCGGCAAGGCGCGCGACTACACGCTGGCGCTGGCGGTGCAACCGTTCCAGGTCAATCCGCCGAGCCAGTTCCTCAATACCCCGGGCGGTGTCAGCCGGATCGAATCGCTGGCGATCGATGGCGGCACGGTGTCCGTGGGCGGCAAGGCGCGCGTGTTCGCCAAGCAGCTGCCGACCGCCGCATTCGTGACGCCGTTCGATGCGGGCATGGCGATATCGCATCTCGCCGCGCCGCGCAGGCCGGCGGCGTCGCGCGTGCAGGACCAGACCGGGCTCGCCTCCGGCGCACTGCTGTACACGATGCGGCTGGCGCCCTGGGAAACGCGCACGATCGACGTGATGGTGCCGATGACCGGCAACGCCGGGTTCGCGCGCCGCTGGTGGGACGCCGAGGCGCTGCAGGTCGAGACCGCCGCGATGTGGCGCGACAAGCTCGACCGCGTGGTGCTGACGGTTCCGGCGCAGGGCCAGGCGCTGGCCGACACGCTGCGCACCTCGCTGGCGCACATGCTGATCTCGCGCGTCGGTCCTCGCCTGCAGCCGGGCACGCGCTCGTACGCGCGCAGCTGGATCCGCGACGGCGCGATGATCTCCGAGGGCCTGCTGCGCATGGGCCGGCCCGAGGTGGTGCGCGAGTACGTCGACTGGTACGCGCCCTACCAGTTCGAGGACGGCATGGTGCCGTGCTGCGTCGACGACCGCGGCAGCGACCCGGTGCCCGAGAACGACAGCCACGGCGAACTGATCTTCAACATCGCCGAGTACTGGCGCTACACCGGCGACCACGCCTTCCTCGAGCGGATGTGGCCGCACGTCGAAGGCGCGTACCGCTACATGGAGCAGCTGCGGCTGTCGGAGCGCACGGCGGCGAACCGCAGGCTCAACCCCGCGTTCTACGGGATGATGCCGGCCTCGATCAGCCACGAAGGCTATTCGGCCAAGCCGATGCATTCGTACTGGGACAATTTCTGGGCGCTGCGCGGCTACAAGGATGCGGTGGAGGTCGCCGAGGCGCTCGGCAAGGCCGACGATGCCAAGCGGATGACGGCCTCGCGCGACCAGTTCCACGACGACCTGATGGATTCGCTGCGCGCGGCCGCGAAACTGCACGACATCGACTTCCTGCCCGGCGCGGCCGAGCTCGGCGATTTCGATCCCACCTCGACCACCATCGGCCTCGCCCCCGGCGGCGAGCAGGATCGGTTGCCGCAGAACCTGCTGCACAACACCTTCGAGCAGTACTGGACGCGTTTCCTCGATCGCCGCGACGGCCGGCTGGAGTGGAAGGACTACACGCCGTACGAATGGCGCAACGTCGCCGCGTTCGTGCGCCTGGGCTGGCGCGGGCGGGCGAAGGAGGTGGTCGACTTCTTCTTCGCCGACCGCGCGCCGCAGGCCTGGAACCAGTGGGGCGAGGTGGTGTCGCGCACGCCGCGCAAGCCGTTCTTCCTCGGCGACCTGCCGCACGCCTGGGTCGGTTCGGACTTCGTGCGCTCGGCGCTGGACATGTTCGCCTACCCGCGCGAGCGCGACGACAGCCTCGTGCTCGCCGCCGGCGTGCCGGCCGACTGGCTGGACGGCAGGGGCGTCGGCATTGAGGGGCTGCGTACGGCGTCCGGCCCGCTGGCGTATCGACTGCGGCGCGACGACGGTGGGTTGCTGCTGGAGGTGGACTACACCGGCCTGCGCCTGCCCGAAGGAGGCCTGGTCCTGCCGTGGCCGCTGGCCGGCGATCCGGGTGACACGACGATCGAGGCCGGCGAGGCGGACTGGAACGGACGCGAACTGCGGGTAACGGCGCTGCCGGCCCGCGTGCGGATCGAACTGGCCGACGCGACGCCCTGAGCCGCCCTTGACGGCAAAGCAAAGCTCGTCATCCCCGCGAAGGCGGGAAGCGCTTTACAACAGTGCGAAGCGCTGGTCATCCAGCGTCGTTGCGCAAGGCAAAATGGATCCCCGCCTTCGCGGGGATGACGATGGCTCTTGCTTCCACGATCGCGGAAAGTCCCCTCTGGTAGCCTGTCGCGCAGCGAGGAATCCTCCGCGAACGCATGTCCCGACCCTCCGCACATCCGATCCCGCTGTGGCCGCTGCCGCTCTCGATCGCGGCGTTGTTCACCGTCGCCACGCATCTGGCGCTGTGGCTGTCGATCCGCGACGGCCATGTCGAAGCCTGCGTGCCGGTGCTCGAAGGCTGCACCTCGATCAGCCGCGCGGCGCGCCACGGCCTCGGCAACCATGTGTTCCGGCTGCTGGTGCTGCCGTGCGCCTTGCTCGTCGGCCTGCACTGGTGGCTGGCGTCGCGCTGGCTCGGGCGCGGATCGCGCGACGTGGCCTGGCTGGGCGTCGTCGCCGCGATCGCGCTGGCGGTCTACGCGACCTTCCTCGGCACCGACGGCGAGGCGTACCGCTTCCTGCGCCGCTACGGCGTGGTCTGCTTCTTCGGTTTCGGCTACCTCGCGCAGCTGCGGTTCCTGCAGGCGGTGCGTCGGGATGTGCGGGTGGACGCGCGCGTGGTGGCGGCGATGGTGGCGGTCAGCGCGCTGATGCTGCTGCTGGGCCTGGGCAATGTCGCCGCAGGTGCCCTCGTCGCGGATGCGGGGCTGAAGGACCGGATCGAGAACGCGCTGGAATGGCAGCTGGGCTGGCTGCTGGTCGCGTGGTACCTGCTCCACGCAGCGTGGTGGCGACGCATCGGTGCGAGGCTCCTGCCGGCCTGAGCGCCTGTTCGTGATCTCCGGGTCCAACGTCATCCCGGCGAAAGCCGGGATCCATCTTGATCTTGATGTTGCAATGGGAAGAACGAAAACCAACGGCAAAATGGATCCCGGCTTTCGCCGGGATGACGTTTTCGATGATGTTTGCCCCCGCCCCCAATGCAAGGACCACGAACGGGGTCTCAGACCTCCAGCGTCGCCAGGTCGCCGCGCCGCGCGAATCCATCCGCCGTCATGGCAACGATGCCGTCGCCACGGCTGACGCCAATGACTCGCCGTGTCAGACCTCCAGCGTTGCCAGGTCGCCCTTCTGCTCCAGCCACGCCTTGCGGTCCGGCGCGCGCTTCTTCGCCAGCAGCATGTCCATCAGCCCGCGCGTTTCCACGTCGTCGTCGACGGTCAGCTGCACCAGCCGGCGCGTGTCGGGATGGATGGTGGACTCGCGCAGCTGCGAGGGATTCATCTCGCCCAGGCCCTTGAAGCGGGTGACGTTGACCTGGCCCTTGAGCTTCTCGCGCTCGATCTTCTCCAGCAGCAGGCGCTTCTCCTCCTCGTCCAGCGCGTAGAACACCTGCTTGCCCACGTCGACGCGGAACAGCGGTGGCATCGCCACGAAGATGTGGCCGGCGCGCACCAGTGCGGGGAAGTGGCGCAGGAACAGCGCCGAGAGCAGGGTGGCGATGTGCAGGCCGTCGGAGTCGGCGTCGGCCAGGATCACCACCTTGCCGTAGCGCAGGCCGGCGATGTCGTCCTTGCCCGGGTCGCAGCCGATCGCGACGGCGAGGTCGTGCACCTCCTGCGAGGCGAGCACGCCGCCCGACGCCACTTCCCAGGTGTTGAGGATCTTGCCGCGCAGCGGCAGGATCGCCTGGAAGTCCTTGTCGCGCGCCTGCCTGGCCGAGCCGCCGGCCGAATCGCCCTCGACCAGGAACAGCTCGGTGCGCGAAAGGTCCTGCGAGATGCAGTCGGCCAGCTTGCCGGGCAGGGCGGGGCCCTGGGTGACCTTCTTGCGGACGATCTGCTTCTCGGTCTTGAGCCGCAGGCTGGCGCGCTCGATCGCGAGCTGGGCGATGCGCTCGCCGAGCTCGACGTGCTGGTTGAGCCACAGGCTGAAGGCGTCGTGCGCGGCGCTCTCGACGAAACCCGCGGCCTGGCGCGAGCTCAGCCGCTCCTTGGTCTGGCCGCTGAACTGCGGGTCGGTCATCTTGATCGACAGCACGAAGGACACGCGGTCCCACACGTCCTCCGGCGCCAGCTTGACGCCGCGCGGCAGCAGGTTGCGGAAGTCGCAGAACTCGCGCAGCGCGTCGGTGAAGCCGGTGCGCAGGCCGTTGACGTGGGTGCCGTGCTGTGCGGTCGGGATCAGGTTGACGTAGCTCTCCTGCACCAGTTCGCCGTCCGGCACCCAGGCGACCGCCCAGTCGACGACCTCGGTGTCCTTCTTCTGCTGGCCGACGAACAGCTCCGGCGGCAGCAGCTCGCGTTCGGCCAGCTCGCCCCTGAGGTAATCGCGCAGGCCGTCCTCGTAGTGCCAGCTGTCGCGCTCGCCGCTGGCCTCGTCGAACAGGGTGACGGTCAGCCCCGGGCACAGCACGGCCTTGGCGCGCAGCAGGTGGCGCAGGGCGCGCAGGGCGAATTTCGGCGAATCGAAGTACTTCGGGTCGGGCCAGAAGCGCACGCGGGTGCCGGTGTTCTTCTTGCCGACCGTGCCCACCACCTCCAGCGGCGTGGCGCGGTCGCCGTCGCGGAAAGTGATGCGGTGCTCGCTGCCCTCGCGCTTGATGTGCACCTCCACCAGCGTCGACAGCGCGTTGACCACGCTCACGCCGACGCCGTGCAGGCCGCCGGAGAAGGTGTAATTGCGGTTGTTGAACTTGCCGCCGGCGTGCAGGCGGGTGAGGATCAGCTCCACGCCGGGGATCTTCTCCTCCGGGTGGATGTCCACCGGCATGCCGCGGCCGTCGTCGGACACCTCGCAGCTGCCGTCCCTGAACAGGGTCACCGCGATCTCCTTCGCGTGCCCGGCCAGCGCCTCGTCCACCGCGTTGTCGATGACTTCCTGCGCCAGGTGGTTCGGGCGCGTGGTGTCGGTGTACATGCCGGGCCGGCGCTTGACCGGGTCCAGGCCGGAGAGGACTTCGATGTCGGCGGCGTTGTAGCGGGAATTCATCGGGGGCGGGCTTGGGGACTGCGTGGAGGGAGGGCGCATGGTAAATGACCGGCCGCCCCGGCGCCGCCGGGGCGGGCAGGGCGGGGCGCTTGCCTGTAGAATGGGGCTTTCCAGCGGGTGCCTTTCCCATGACCTCCCCCAGTCCCGTCACGCCGCTCGTTTTCGTCACCGGCGGCGTGGTGTCCTCGCTCGGCAAGGGCATCGCGGCCGCCTCGCTGGCCGCGATCCTCGAGGCCCGCGGCCTCCGGGTGACGATGATGAAGCTGGACCCCTACATCAACGTCGACCCGGGCACGATGAGCCCGTTCCAGCACGGCGAGGTCTACGTCACCGACGACGGCGCCGAGACCGACCTCGACCTTGGCCACTACGAGCGCTTCATCAACGTCCGCCTGTCGGGAAAGAATTCGATCACCACCGGCAAGATCTACGAGTCGGTGATCCGCAAGGAGCGCCGCGGCGACTACCTCGGCGCCACCGTGCAGGTGATCCCGCACATCACCGACGAGATCAAGCGCTGCATCGACGCCGCCACGCAAGGTTACGACGTGGCCCTGGTCGAGATCGGCGGCACCGTCGGCGACATCGAGTCGCTGCCGTTCCTGGAGGCGATCCGCCAGATCCGCACCGACCGCGGCGCCGACAAGGCCGTGTTCATGCACCTGACCCTGGTGCCCTACATCGCCGCGGCCGGCGAGCTCAAGACCAAGCCGACCCAGCATTCGGTCAAGGAACTGCGCTCGATCGGCATCCAGCCCGACGTGCTGCTGTGCCGCTCCGAGCAGCCGCTGCCCGACGGCGAGCGCCGCAAGATCGCCTCGTTCACCAACGTGCCGGAAAAGGCGGTGATCTCGGCCATCGACCTCGACAACATCCACAAGATCCCGATGTGGCTGCATGCGCAGGGCCTGGACGCGATCGTCGTCGACCGCCTGCGGCTGGCCGACAAGGCCGCGCCCTCGGCCGACCTGTCGGAATGGCTGTCGGTGGTGGACGCCACCGAGCATCCGATCGACGAGGTCACGATCGCGGTCGTTGGCAAATACGTCGACCACAAGGACGCCTACAAGTCGGTCGGCGAGGCGCTCAAGCACGGCGGCATCCGCCAGCGCACGCGCGTGAACCTGAAGTGGATCGAGTCGCAGGACGTCGAGCGCGACGGCGCGGAGGCGGTGCTGGGCGGCGTCGACGGCATCCTCGTGCCCGGCGGTTTCGGCGACCGCGGCTTCGAGGGCAAGGTGCTGGTCGCGCAGCATGCGCGCGAGCGCGGCGTCCCGTACTTCGGCATCTGCTACGGCATGCAGGCGGCGGTGGTCGACGTCGCCCGCCACCTGGCCGGGCTGGAAGGCGCCAACAGCACCGAGAACGACCGCCGCACGCCGCACCCGGTGATCGGCCTGATCACCGAATGGCGCACGAGCTCGGGCGAGGTCGAGAAGCGCGACGAGAAGTCCGACCTCGGCGGCACCATGCGCCTGGGCCTGCAGGAGCAGCGCATCAAGCCCGGCACCCGGGCGCGCGAGCTGTACGGCAGGGACGTGGTCGGCGAGCGCCACCGCCACCGCTACGAGTTCAACAACCGCTACCGCACCCAGCTGGAAGACGCCGGCCTGGTGATCTCGGCCAAGTCGATGGACGACCTGCTGGTGGAGATGATCGAACTGCCGGGGCATCCGTGGTTCATCGCCTGCCAGGCGCACCCGGAATTCCTGTCCACGCCGCGCGGCGGCCATCCGCTGTTCGTCGGCTTCATCCGCGCCGCGCGCGAGCAGAAGGCCGGGGGAAAGCTGTTGAAGGAGGCGTCGGCGTGACCTCCGCTTCCGCTTCTGCTTTTGCCCCCTCCCCTTCAAGGGGAGGGCTGGGGTGGGGATGGTGTTCCGCTGCTGCATGCCCACTCCAGGCGACAACACCATCCCCACCCAACCCTCCCCTTGAAGGGGAGGGCTTTAAAGGCATCGCGCGATGAAACTCTGCGGCTTCGAAGTCGGCCTCGACCAGCCGTTCTTCCTGATCGCCGGCCCCTGCGTGATCGAGAGCGAGCAGCTGCAGCTCGACGTCGCCGGCCGGCTCAAGGAGATCACCGATCGCCTCGGCATCCCCTTCATCTTCAAGTCCAGCTTCGACAAGGCCAACCGCACCTCCGGCACCAGCTTCCGCGGCCCGGGCATGGAGGAGGGCCTGCGCGTGCTGGGCGAGGTGAAGCGCCAGATCGGCGTGCCGGTGCTGACCGACGTGCACGAGTACACGCCGATGGACGAGGTCGCCTCGGTCGTCGACGTGCTGCAGACCCCGGCCTTCCTCGTGCGCCAGACCGACTTCATCCGCAAGGTCTGCAGCGCTGGCAAGCCGGTCAACATCAAGAAGGGCCAGTTCCTGTCGCCGTGGGACATGAAGCCGGTGGTCGAGAAGGCCAAATCCACCGGCAACGACCAGATCATGGTCTGCGAGCGCGGCGCCAGCTTCGGCTACAACAACCTCGTCTCCGACATGCGCTCGCTCAGCGTGATGCGCGACACCGGCTGCCCGGTGGTGTTCGACGCGACCCACTCGGTGCAGCTGCCGGGCGGGCAGGGCACCTCCAGCGGCGGCCAGCGCGAGTTCGTGCCGGTGCTGGCGCGCGCGGCGGTCGCCGTGGGCGTGGCCGGCGTGTTCATGGAGACGCATCCCGACCCGGCCAAGGCGCTGTCCGACGGCCCCAACGCCTGGCCGCTCGACAGGATGGAGGCGCTGCTGGAAACGCTGCTGGCGCTCGACGGCATCACCAAGAAAAACGGCTTTCTCGAATCCACCCTCTGACCACGGAACCCGACGACACGATGAGCACGATTGCCAGGATCCACGCCCGCGAAATCCTCGACTCCCGCGGTAATCCCACCCTCGAAGCCGAAGTCACGCTCGCCGATGGATCGTTCGGTCGCGCCGCGGTGCCGTCCGGCGCCTCCACCGGCGCCAAGGAAGCGGTCGAACTGCGCGACGGCGACAAGACGCGCTACCTCGGCAAGGGCGTGCAGAAGGCCGTCGGCAACGTCAACGGCACGATCGCCGAGACCCTGGCCGGCTTCGAGGCCGACGACCAGGCGGGCCTGGACAAGCGCCTGATCGACCTCGACGGCACCGAGAACAAGGGCCGCCTGGGCGCCAACGCGCTGCTGGCGGTGTCGCTGGCGAACGCGCACGCGGTGGCGGCGTCGAAGCAGCTGCCGCTGTGGAAGCATCTCGCCGGCGACACCGCCCCCGTGCTGCCGGTGCCGATGATGAACATCATCAACGGCGGCGCGCACGCCGACAACAATGTCGACTTCCAGGAGTTCATGGTGCTGCCGGTCGGCGCCGCCTCGTTCTCCGAGGCGCTGCGCTGCGGCACCGAGATCTTCCACGCGCTCAAGTCGGTGCTCAAGGGCCACGGCCTGAGCACGGCGGTCGGCGACGAGGGCGGCTTCGCCCCGGATTTCCGCAGCAATGTCGAGGCGCTCGACACCATCCTCGAGGCGATCGGCAAGGCCGGCTACAGCGCCGGCGACGACGTGCTGCTGGGCCTGGACGTGGCCTCCAGCGAGTTCCACGACAGCGGCAAGTACAACCTCGTCGGCGAGAACAAGCGCCTGACCAGCGAGCAGTTCGTCGATTTCCTCGCCGACTGGGCCGCGCAGTACCCGATCATCACCATCGAGGACGGCATGGCCGAGGACGACTGGACCGGCTGGAAGCAGCTGACCGACCGCGTCGGCAAGACCGTGCAGCTGGTCGGCGACGACCTGTTCGTGACCAACCCGAAGATCTTCCGGGAAGGCATCGACAGCGGCACCGCCAACGCGATCCTGATCAAGGTCAACCAGATCGGCACGCTGAGCGAGACGCTGGAGGCGATCGCGATGGCCGACGCGGCGCACTACGCGGCGATCGTCTCGCACCGCTCCGGCGAGACCGAGGACACCACGATCTCCGACATCGCCGTCGCCACCACCGCGACCCAGATCAAGACCGGCTCGCTGTGCCGCAGCGACCGCGTGGCCAAGTACAATCAGCTGCTGCGCATCGAGGAACAGCTCGGCGCCGCCGCGAAGTACGCCGGCCGCGACGCGTTCGTCTCGCTCAAGCGCTGACGGGACGGCCATGCGCTGGTTGCGGGTCCTGCTGCTGGCGCTGCTCGTGCTGCTGGGCTGGCTGCAGTACCGCCTCTGGTTCGGCGAGGCGGGCACCCGCGCGGTCGAGGAGCTCGATGCGCGGGTCGAGCAGCAGCGTCGACAGAACGAGGGCCTGGCCCAGCGCAACGCCGCGCTCGCGGCCGAGGTGGCCGACCTCAAGTCCGGCGAGGCCGCGATCGAGGAACGCGCGCGCAACGAACTGGGCATGATCAAGCCGGGCGAGACCTTCTACCGCGTGGTCGACGACGAGCGGGGTCCGCCGCCGCAGGCGCCGGCGCCGGCGGATGAAGAAGAGGGCGAGGCACCGTGAGCCCGAGCGCAGGCGCCTTCGACTCCGTGCCGGCGGTGCCGCGCCCGGGACAGGCCTGGGCGATCGTGCCTGCCGCAGGCTATGGGACGCGTTTCGGCGGCGGGTTGCCGAAGCAGTACGTCGAGGTCGCGGGCATGCCGCTGATCGCGCACGCGCTCGAGGCGCTGCTGTCGCATCCGGGCGTGCGCGGCGCAATGGTCGCGCTGTCGGCGGACGATCCGCACTGGCCGGGCTGGGACGAGATCGCGGGCAAGCCGGTGCTGCGCTGCGCGGGCGGCGAATCGCGCGCGGATTCGGTGCTGGCCGGCCTGCAGGCGTTGCCGGAAGAGGTGCGCGCCGACGAATTCGTGCTGGTGCACGACGCCGCGCGCCCCAACCTGCGCCACGACGACCTGGGCGCACTGCTCGAACGCGGCCGCAACGATCCCGTCGGTGCGATCCTTGCCGCACCCGTGCGCGACACCCTCAAGCGCGCGGGCGACGACGGCGGCATCGACGGCACCGAACCGCGCGAGCGTCTGTGGCGCGCGCTCACCCCGCAGCTGTTCCGCCGCCTGCAGCTGACCCGCGCGCTGGAAGCCGCGCGCGACGCCGGCATCGCCGTCACGGACGATGCGATGGCGATGGAACGGCAGGGCATGCGGCCGCTGCTGGTCGAGGGGGACGAGGAGAATTTCAAGATCACCACGCCTGCGGACCTGGAGAGGTTCCGGTTCGTCCTGGCGCAGCGCGGACAGGATGTTCGCGTTGGTGGTGGGTAGAAGCGTCGCCACGAACCACCAACCACCCACCACGAATCGACGAAGGCAAGAGAAGACAGTGACGCTCCCATCCATCCGCATCGGCCAAGGTTACGACGTCCACGTCTTCACCGACGGCGATCACGTCATGCTCGGCGGCGTGCGCGTGCCGCACGACCGCGGCGTGCTCGCGCACAGCGATGGCGACGTGGTGCTGCACGCGCTGTGCGACGCGATGCTCGGCGCGCTGGCGCTGGGCGACATCGGCGTGCATTTCCCGCCGTCCGACCCGCAGTGGAAGGGCGCCGACAGCCGCGCCTTCCTGCGCCACTGCGACGCGCTGCTGCGCGCGCGCGGCTGGCGCGTGGGCAATGCCGACGTCACCGTGGTCTGCGAGCGGCCGAAGATCGGTCCGCACGCGGAAGCGATGCGCATGCTGATCGCGGGCGAACTCGGCGTCGGCCTCGACGACATCAGCGTCAAGGCCACGACCAGCGAGAAGCTCGGCTTCACCGGCCGCGGCGAGGGCATTGCCGCGCAGGCGGTGTGCCTGCTCGTGCCGGCGTGAGCGACGACGGCCTGCCGCGCGCGCACGGCGCGCCGGTGCTGCGGGCGCGCATCCGCCAGGTGCCGGAAGACTTCATCGTCGCCGAGATCGACGCCTTCGAGGCCAGCGGCGCCGGCGAACACCTGCTGCTGACGATCGAGAAGCGCGGCATGAACACCGCCTTCGCCGCGCGGCGGATCGCGCAGTGGGCCGGCGTGCCGGAATCGGCCGTCGGCCATGCCGGGCTCAAGGACCGGCATGCGCTGACGCGGCAGCGGTTCTCGGTGCAATTGCCCGGCCGCGAGGATCCGCCGCTGGAAGCGCTGGCATTCGAAGATGCGGCCAGCGGCGAGGCGCTGCGCGTGCTGGGCGCGACGCGCCACGCCCGCAAGCTGCCGCGCGGCGCGCTGGCGGGCAACCGCTTCGAGCTGACGCTGCGCGAGGTGGACGGCGGGCACGGGGCCATCGAGACGCGCCTGCAGGCGATCCGCGACCGCGGCCTGCCGAACTATTTCGGCGAGCAGCGCTTCGGCAGGGACGGCGGCAACCTCGCGCGCGCGCTGGCGATGTTCGCGGGTCGGCGCGTGCGTCGCGAGGAGCGTTCGATGCTGCTGTCCGCCGCCCGTTCGGAATTGTTCAACCACGTGCTGGCGCGCCGCGTCGGCGACGGCAGCTGGGATCGCGGGCTGGAGGGCGAGGTCTGGATGCTGGACGGCAGCCGCAGCGTGTTCGGTCCGCAGCCGTTCGACGACGCGCTGGCCGGGCGCCTGGCGGCGTTCGACATCCATCCCACCGCGCCGCTGTGGGGCAGGGGCGAACCGCGCAGCACGGGCGATGCGCTGGTGCTGGAGCTGGCCGTGCTCGACAGCGATACGGCGCAGCGGCTCCGCGTGGGGCTGGAAGCGGCTGGCCTGAAGCAGGAGCGGCGCGCGACCCGGCTGCGGCCGTCGGAACTGGACTGGGAGTGGCTGGGAGCGGACGTGCTGCGCCTGCGGTTCGGACTGCCGCCCGGCGCCTATGCGACCAGCGTGCTGGCCGAACTTGGGTCGGTTTGCTGAGGAGCGACCGTCGCGGACTTACCCCCACCCCGGCCCTCCCCCGCAGGCGGGGGAGGGAGCAGAGCCCCGCTTTTCGCTCCCTCCCCCCGCTCGCGGGGGAGGGTTGGGGTGGGGGCCCACCGAAGGCAACACACCGTCCACTGGCCGCCGCCCCCATCGAGTCACGAACGCGCCGCGCAACCGCCCTCAGCGCGGCCTGATCAGCACCAGCACCGCCCCGGTCCCGCCCTGCGCGGCAGGCGCGGAGTGGAAGGCCAGCACGTCGCCGCGCTGGCGCAGGACGCGATCGACCAGGTTCTTCAGCACCGGCACGCCGTCCGAGCCCAGCCCCTTGCCGTGGATCACGCGCACGCAGGACAGGCCGGCGTCGCGCGCATCGAGCAGGAAACGCCGCAGCAGCGCTTCCGCGCCGGCGGCGGTCGCGCCGTGCAGGTCCAGTTCGTCCTGCGCCGCGTACTGGCCCTGCGCGAGGCGCCTGAGCACGCGCGCCGGCACCTCGTCGCGGCGATGGCGCAGGCTGTCGCCCGGTTCCAGCGGTTCGGAGGCGAGCATGCGCCGGAACTCGCCGATCGCCTCGGCATCGTCCAGTTCGGCCATGCGCGTGCCCGGCCGCGGCTTCGGGCGCGCCGGCGGCGCCGCGCTGCGCGGCAGCTCGCGCACGCGGCCGATCGCGCTGCGGAACAGCGCCGCGTCGTCGTCTTCGGGCGGCTTGCGGTCGGTCGTCATTCGTCACGCATCGGTCATCCGTCGCCAGTATGCCGCGATCCGGCGCGCGGCTGCGGGATCGTGGCGCACGCATCCGGTATCATGTCGCGAGCACATTCGATGCAAGGTGGATCCAGAGGTTCATGCGCGTACTGGTCAGCAACGATGACGGTGTCGATGCCCCCGGCATCCGCATCCTTGCGCAGGGCCTGCGCGATGCCGGCCACGACGTGCTGATCGTCGCCCCCGACCGCGACCGCTCCGGCGCCAGCAATTCGCTCACCCTCGACATGCCGCTGCGCGTGCAGCAGCTTGAACGCGACGTCTGGCGCGTCTACGGCACGCCCACCGACTGCGTGCACGTCGCGATCACCGGCATGCTGGAGCTGGAGCCCGACATCGTGGTCTCGGGCATCAACAACACCGCCAACCTCGGCGACGACGTGATCTATTCCGGCACCGTGGCCGCGGCGATGGAAGGGCGCTTCCTCGGCCTGCCCGCGGTCGCGATGTCGCTGGCCACCGTCAACCACGACGGCCGCCACTACGAGACCGCGGCGCGCGCGGCGGTCGAGATCGTCGAGCGATTGAAGGCCGATCCGCTGCCGGCCGACACCATCCTCAACGTCAATGTGCCCGACCGCGCCTGGAGCGAGGTCGCCGGCTTCGAGGTCACGCGCCTGGGCAATCGCCATCGCGCCGAGCCCTGCACGAAGCAGGAAGATCCGCGCGGCCGCACCTGGTGGTGGATCGGCGCGGCGGGTCCGGAGATGGACGCCGGCCCCGGCACCGACTTCCACGCCGTGCGCTTCGGCCACATCTCGATCACGCCGATCCACGTCGACCTCACGCGCTACCAGGCGCTGGAGCAGGTCGCGAGCTGGGTCGGCAGCCTCGCCGCCGAGCTGAAGGAGCCGCGCCCGTGAACCCGCGACTGCGCCTGCAGCCCGAGGCGATCGGCGTCGGCATGACCTCGCAGCGCGTGCGCGACCGCCTGATCGAGCGCCTGCGCGACAACGGCATCCGCGACGAGCGCGTGCTCAACGCGATCCGCACCGTGCCGCGGCACCTGTTCGTCGACGAGGCGCTGGCCACGCGCGCCTACGAGGACACCGCGCTGCCGATCGGCCACGGCCAGACCATCTCCCAGCCCTGGGTGGTCGCGCGCATGACCGAGGCGCTGTTCGAGGACGGCCACGCGCCGCAGAAGGTGCTGGAAGTGGGCACCGGCTCGGGCTACCAGGCCACCGTGCTCGCCGCGCTGGGACTGGAGGTGCACACCGTCGAGCGCATCGGCGACCTGCTGCGCGTGGCGCGCAAGCGCTTCCGCTCGCTCGGGCTCAACGTGCGCAGCAAGCACGACGATGGCCGCGTCGGCTGGCCGGAGAACGGGCCCTACGACGGCATCCTCGTCACCGCCGGCGCGCCGGCGCTGGTCGACGCGCTGACCGAACAGCTCGCGCCCGGGGGCATCCTGGTCGCGCCGGTCGGCGCCGCCAACGCCCAGCAGCTGCTGATGCTGCGCAGGGAGGCCGACGGCAGCATCGCCCGCCGCGACCTCGGCCCGGTGGTCTTCGTGCCGCTGCTGTCGGGCACGATCGGCTGATGGCCGCGCACGCCTCGCCCGCCGCGGGTGCCGACGAGGGAAGCCTGGGCGATCAGATCGCCGGGATGATCGAGCGCCTGCCGCCCGACCACGTGACCCTCGGCGAACTGCTCGACCTGTTCGGCGACGAAGGCCTGCTGCTGCTCACGATCCTGCTGACCCTGGTGTTCCTGATCCCGGTGTCGATCCCGGGCGTGAGCACCGTGTTCGGCGCGGCGATCCTGCTGGTCGGCGTCAGCCGCCTGTCGGGCCGCCAGCTGTGGCTGCCTGCGCGCGTGCGCGACCGCCGGCTGCCGTCCGACCGCCTGCGCCCGGGGCTCGCCGGCGGGCTGCGCTGGGTGCGACGGCTGGAGAAGCTCAGCCGGCCGCATCGCCTGCGCGCGGTGGTCGACGGGCGCGCCCAGGACATCGTCAACAACCTCGCCTTCATCCTCGCCGCGCTGCTGCTGATGGCGCCGTTCGGATTCGTGCCGTTCAGCAATACCCTGCCAGCGTTGGCGCTGCTGGCCTACGCGATCGGCTTCATCCAGCGCGACGGCGGCGCGGTGCTGCTCGGCCACCTCGCCAACATCGGCACGATGATCTACTTCGGCGTGCTGATCGGCGGCGGCGGGCTGGTGGCGCAGGAACTGTTCAAGCGGTTCGCGGCATGATCGACGCGGCTCCGGGGACATACATGGATTCGATGACGGCAGCGACGAAGGCGACGACACGATGGCGCATGCCCGCGGCGGCCCTGCTGGCCGCGCTGGCGCTGGTCCTGCTGGCCGCGTGCAGCAGCAAGGTGGTGCGCACGCCCGGCACGACCTCCGCGCCGAAGGTCTCGACGCCCCGGCCCGGCGCCAGCGTCGTGGTCCAGCGCGGCGACAACCTGTACCGGCTCGCGGTCAACAACGGCATCAGCCCGATGGACCTGGCGCTGTGGAACGGCATCTCGTCGCCGTACACGATCTATCCCGGGCAGCGGTTGCGGCTGTATCCCTCGTCCGGCGCCGCGGCATCGCGCCCGGCGGCCACGTCGGCTTCCCCTTCAGCGCAGCGTCCGCCGGTGCGCCCCACGCAGGCGCCGCCGCAGCCGGCGACACCGCCGCCCGCGACCAGCGCCATCACCTGGCGCTGGCCGACCGACGGCCAGATCCTCAACCGCTTCGTGTCCGGCCAACCGACCCGGCAGGGCATCGACATCACCGGCAAGAGCGGCCAGGCGGTCCGCGCGGCGGCCGACGGCGTGGTCGTGTACTCCGGCTCCGGCCTGGTCGGCTACGGCGAACTGGTCATCGTCAAGCACGACGAACAGTGGCTGTCGGCCTACGGCCACAACCGCACCCGCCTGGTCAGCGAAGGCGCGCGGGTGAAGGCGGGGCAGCAGATCGCCGAGATGGGCAGCACTGGCGCGGCGCGCGAGATGCTGCACTTCGAGATTCGCTACAACGGCAAGCCGGTCGATCCGCTGTCTTACCTGCCGAAGCGCTGATCGTTCGAAAGCGCTGAGACCTGTCATCCCGAGCGCAGCGAGGGACCTTCTTCCAGACGATCGGACGCAAGATCCCACGCTGCGCTCGGGATGATGGGCATATGGCCGGGACAACGCGATGCCGGCAGGCTTGGGCGACCGGTCAGGGCTTCCCGAGCACGAACCCCGCCACCACCCGTCGGCCCTCGCTCGCGAGCACGTCATAGGTGCGCGCCGCCGCGGCATTGGCCATCGATTCGAGCCCGATGCCGCGCGACAGGCACATGGCCTGGGTTTCCGGCGGCGGGAACACCTGGCGTTCGCCGGTGCCGAGCAGGATCAGCTCCGGCTGCAGCGCCAGCAGCGGTGCGAGGTCGTCGGGGCGCAGCGTCGCGGCGTCGAGCACCGGCCAGTCTTCGACCAGACGGTCGGGGGCGACGAGGAAGCTGGCCGTCAGGCGGCGGTCGTTGACCAGCGCGGAGCGGCCGTCGGCGCCGCGCAGGAAGAATTCGAAATCGGGCTGTTCGTGGACGAGTTGCATCGACGGCGGGCGCTGGCTGCGCCTAGGAGCGCGGCAGCACGATCTGGCGCTTGTCCTTCGAGGGTCGGTACAGCACCGCGACGTGGCCGATCCGCTGCACCAGCGCGGCGCCGGCGCGCTGCGTGATTTCGCCGATCAACTGGTCGCGCTCGTCGCGGTCGCCGGCGGCGACCTTGATCTTGATCAGTTCGTGGTGCTCCAGGGCGCCGTCGATTTCGGCCACCAGCGCGTCGGTCACGCCCTTGCCGCCCACCTGCAGCATCGCCTTGAGGTCGTGTGCCTGCCCGCGCAGGAAGCGGTTCTGGGCGGCGGTCAGGGCGATGGACATCGGGAATATCGGCGGGCTGCGGAGGACCGCAGGGTATCATGCCGCCTCGCAATCCCTCCCGGGGGCTTCGTGCGGTCGATGCCGCATCGGCGGGCCCCCACCCCGACCCTCCCCGCACGCGGGGGAGGGGGACTAATGAAACATGGCCACCCGCAGCAAGAGCAGCCAGCGCTGGCTGAAGGAACACTTCTCCGACCCCTTCGTGAAGAAGGCCCAGGCCGAGGGGCTGCGCTCGCGCGCGGCCTACAAGCTGGAGGAACTGGTCGAGCGCGACCGCCTGCTCAGGCCGGGCATGGTCGTGGTCGACCTCGGCGCGGCCCCGGGCGGCTGGTCGCAGTGGATCCGGCAGGAGCTGGACCGGCTCGACCCCGCGCGCCCGGGCCGGGTACTGGCCCTGGACATCCTGGAGATGCCGCCGCTGGCCGGGGTCGAGTTCCTTCATGGCGATTTCAGGGAGGATGCGGTCTTATCGAACCTTGAGACGATGCTGGCCGGACAGCCCGTGGACCTTGTGTTGTCCGACATGGCCCCCAACAAGAGCGGTGTGGAAGCGGTCGACCAGCCGCGGGCGATGTATCTGTCGGAACTGGCGATGGACTTCGCCGACCGCCACCTCAAGCCCGGCGGCGCGTTCCTGATCAAGCTGTTCCAGGGCACGGGCTTCGACGATTTCGTGCGCGACCTGCGCAAGCGCTATGCGAAGGTCGCGATCCGCAAGCCGGCGGCGTCGCGCAGGCGTTCGCCGGAAGTCTATGCGCTGGCGCAGGGCAAGCTGCCGGCAATCAAGTAGCATGACCCCATTGGAGTCCCGGAAATCCCGATGAACGACCTGGTGAAAAACCTCCTGCTGTGGGCGCTGGTCGCCGTGGTGCTGATGCTGGTGTTCAACAGCTTCAACCCGGGCGCAAGCGCCACCAGCGAAGTGCGCTACTCGCAGTTCATGGAGCAGGTGCGCCGCGACCAGATCAAGTCGGTGAAGATCGCCGAGGACGAGAAGACGGTCGAGTTCGTCACCAAGGGCGGCGATACCGGCACCGTGATCGCGCCGCGACGCGACGAAGGCATGATGAACGACCTGCTCAACCACAAGGTCGAGATCCAGGCCGCGCCGCCGTCGAGCGGGCCGTCGCTGGTGTACATCCTGATCAACCTGCTGCCGGTGGCGCTGATCATCGGCTTCTGGTTCTTCATGATGCGGCAGATGCAGCAGGGCGGCGGCAAGGGTGCGATGTCGTTCGGCAAGTCGCGCGCCAAGCTGCTCAACGAGGACCAGACCAAGGTCACCTTCGCCGACGTCGCCGGCTGCGACGAGGCCAAGGAGGAAGTGTCCGAACTGGTCGAGTTCCTGCGCGATCCGTCCAAGTTCCAGAAGCTCGGCGGCAAGATCCCGCGCGGCGTGCTGATGGTCGGCCCGCCCGGCACCGGCAAGACGCTGCTGGCCAAGGCGATCGCCGGCGAGGCCAAGGTGCCGTTCTTCAGTATTTCCGGCTCCGACTTCGTCGAGATGTTCGTCGGCGTCGGCGCCAGCCGCGTGCGCGACATGTTCGAGCAGGCCAAGAAGCACGCGCCGTGCATCATCTTCATCGACGAGATCGACGCGGTCGGCCGCCATCGCGGCGCCGGCTTGGGCGGTGGCCACGACGAGCGCGAGCAGACGCTGAACCAGCTGCTGGTCGAGATGGACGGCTTCGAGGGCGGCGAGGGCGTGATCGTGATCGCCGCGACCAACCGTCCCGACGTGCTCGACCCGGCGCTGCTGCGCCCGGGGCGTTTCGACCGCCAGGTCGTGGTCGGCCTGCCCGACGTCAAGGGCCGCGAGCAGATCCTGCGCGTGCACATGCGCAAGGTGCCGCTGGCCGAGAACGTCGTGCCGATGACGATCGCGCGAGGCACCCCGGGTTTCTCGGGCGCGGATCTCGCCAACCTCGTCAACGAGGCAGCGCTGTTCGCCGCGCGCGAGAACGCGAAGGACGTGCGCATGGACCACTTCGACAAGGCGCGCGACAAGATCCTGATGGGCGCCGAGCGCCGCTCGATGGCGATGAGCGAGGACGAGAAGACGCTAACGGCCTACCACGAGGCCGGCCACGCCATCGTCGGCCGCCTCGTGCCCGAGCACGACCCGGTCTACAAGGTCACGATCATTCCGCGCGGCCGCGCGCTGGGCGTGACCATGTACCTGCCCGAGGGCGACAAGTACAGCTACAACCGCACCGCGATCGAGTCGCAGCTGTGCTCGCTGTACGGCGGCCGCGTCGCCGAGGAACTGATCTTCGGCGCCGACAAGGTCACCACCGGCGCCTCGAACGACATCGAGCGCGCGACCAAGATGGCGCGCAACATGGTCACCAAGTGGGGCCTGTCGGAGGAGCTGGGTCCGATCGCCTACAGCGAGGACGAGGACGAGGTGTTCCTCGGCCGCTCGGTGACCCAGCACAAGAGCGTGTCCGACGACACTGCGCGCAAGATCGACGAGGTCGTGCGCGGCATCCTCGACAAGGCCTACGGCCGCACCACGGGGATCCTCACCGACAACCTCGACAAGCTGCACGCGATGGCGAAGCTGCTGCTGGAGTACGAGACCATCGACGTGCCGCAGATCGACGCGATCATGGAAGGCCGCGAGCCGCCGCCGCCGATGGGCTGGATCGAGTCCGGCAAGGGCGGAGGCAAGGGCGATGACGGCGATTCGCGACCGCTGCCGCCGATCGGCGGGCCGGCGGAGCAGACCTGACGGGGCCGGGATTGGTGATTGGTCATCGGTGATTCGAAAAAGCAGCGGCGCCGGTCCCCCGGCGCCGTTCTTTTTTGCCGTCATCCCTCGTCCCCCATCATCCCTCGTCCTCCGTCATCCCGGCGAAAGCCGGGATCCATGTTGCCGTCGCCCTTTGCTTCAAGAGCCCATGGATCCCGGCTTGCGCCGGGATGACGAAGGGAAGCGCTAGACTTCCCGCCAGTCACGAATCACCAATCACCATGTTCGACACCTCCCCCCAACTCGACTGCGCCGGCCGCATCCTGAAGCTCGACCGCCCCCGCGTCATGGGCATCGTCAACGTCACGCCCGATTCGTTCTCCGACGGCGGCGCGCATGACACGGTCGAGGCCGCCGTGGCGCACGGCCTGCGGCTGGCGGAAGAGGGCGCGGACATCCTCGACATCGGCGGCGAATCCACGCGGCCGGGCGCGGACGAGGTGCTGCTCGACGAGGAACTGCGCCGCGTGATCCCGGTGATCGAGCGCCTGGCGCGCGAGACGACGCTGCCGATCAGCATCGATACCTCGAAGCCCGAGGTGATGCGCGCCGCGGTGGCGGCCGGCGCCGGCATGGTCAACGATGTCTACGCGCTGCGCCGTGAGGGCGCGCTCGACGCCGCCGCGGAACTGGGCGTGCCGGTGGTGCTGGTGCACATGCTCGGCGAACCGCGCTCGATGCAGGACGCGCCCGAATACGACGACGTGGTCGGCGAGGTGCACCGCTTCCTCGCCGAGCGCATCTTCGTCGCGGAAATGGCCGGCATCGCCAAGAAGCGCATCGTGGTCGATCCAGGCTTCGGCTTCGGCAAGGCCGCGCCGCACAACCTGCAGCTGCTCGCGCAGCTGGAGTGCTTCACCGAACTCGGCGTGCCGGTGCTGGCCGGGCTCTCGCGCAAGCGCACGATCGGCGAGCTGACCGGTCGCGACGACCCGCGCGAACGCCTGCACGGATCGGTGGCCGCGCACGTGATCGCGGCGCAGCGCGGCGCGGGCATCGTGCGCGTGCACGACGTCGCCGCGACCGTGGACGCCTTGAAAGTCTGGCAGGCCGTCGCCACCGTCCCCTTGCCGAGGAAGGCCGCAGACGCGCCGGCGATCCGCTGGCCCGACGAAACCTGAACATCGATTGCGGTAAACCGGTTGCAAGGCACGAAAGGCTGACGGGAGAATCCACATGGCAACCGGCTGGGCGGGCGACGGCGCGGTACAGGACCAGATCGACGCGACCGTGAAGGACGCGATCAAGCGTGCGCGCAGCCAGCTGCCGCAGGGTCCGGGCCGTGCCCGCTGCGAGGAATGCGATGCCCCGATCCCGGAGGCGCGGCGCAAGGCGATGCCGGGCGTGCGCCTGTGCATCGCCTGCCAGGAGGCCGAGGAGCAGGACGGGCAGGCGCATGCCGGCTACAACCGGCGCGGCAGCAAGGACAGTCAGCTGCGTTAGGGCGGGTCAGGATCAATGCTGTCACCCTGAGCCCTTCGGCTGCGCTCAGGGCAGGCTCTGCGAGGGATCTGCTTTCGCGTGTCACGCTCGGCCAACAAGCGAGATCCCTCGCTGCGCTCGGGATGACATCCTGTTGGCCAGGCGCGACCCGATGGCGGCCCCGGTCGTGCCGGTGCCGCGCCGCTACAGCCCCTTGTGGCGCAACTGGTCCAGCTTGGCCTGGTAGCGCTCGCCCATGTTGCGTCCCGCGACGGCCTGCGCGCGGCGCAAGGCTTCGCCGGCCTTCTGGAAGCTGCCCAGGTGCAGGTACGCGCGCGCGAGCCCGTAGTGGAAGCGGTGCTCGCCGTCGTACAGCTTGATCGCGCGGCGATAGTGCACCGCGGCGTCCTCGTAGTTGCCGCGCTTCTCGTCGTCCATCGCCAGCATGAAATAGTGGAACGGATTGCGCTGGCGCGCCCTCTCGATCCGCGTCCTGAACTCCGCTTCCTTGCGCCGGTCGCCGCGCCCCGCGTACAGCGAGGCAAGGTTCATCAACGCGCCGTCGTGCAGCCTGTCGACCTCCAGCGCCTTCAGGAAATGGCGTTCGGCCTCGTCCGGCCTGCCTTGTCTCAGGGATAGCACGCCGACGTTGTTCCAGGCCGAGGCATAGCCGTCGTCCATCCGCAGGGCGGCCGCCATGTACGCACCGGCTTCGGCGAGCTTGTTCTCCGCGAGCAGGCTGGCGGCGCGATTGCTGTAGTAGATCGCCAGCAGGCGGTCGTCGCTGATCCGCTTCGGGGGCTCGCCGGCCAGGACGCTGTCACTGGCGACGTCGATGGAGAGCCGGTGCTGGTTGACGCGGATGCCGGTATTGACGTGATTGCTGAAATACAGGGTGTCGCCTTCGCTGTACCAGGACAGCGTCCGCGCGATTTCCTGGCCGTAGGCGTCGATGCCGGCTTCCCGCGCCAGCGCGATCGTCAGCAGGGTGAAGGTCAGGCAGTTCGCCTTGCGCGTCCGCCAGGCCTCGGCGACGGTGTAGTTGCCGTCGTGCTGGTAGATCATGCCGAGTCCGTCCGGATCGAACATGAAGCGGACCAGGTGCTCCAGGCGCTGCTGGTCGGATGCTCCGCCCTGCACGACGACGCGCGCGTGCAGCACGGCGCGCAGGTCGTCGGGTATCGCGAGGACCTGCTCGGGCGAGGGGGGCTGCAGCAGCTCGGCGGGCTGCGGCGGCGTATCCGTCGTCGCGGGTGCCAGGGCCAGGGCCGCGGTCAGAAGCCATGTGAACATGCGGAGTACCTCCCGTGTCCAGCCGCTGTCCGGAAGTCTACGCCTTTTGCGGGCCGCCGGTGTGTTGTGCGGCGGCGGCACAGACTGGCGAAATCCGGCGGTTCACCTTGCCGCCGGCGCCAGCCTGAACGCCCTGAATCGCGGGGCGTCGTCCTGATCGTTGCCGGAACGAACGATCAGTTCAGCAACTGCAGGCCGAGGATCACGCCCAGGACCGCGGCCAGCACCGTGTAGTTGCCGCGGTCGTCGCGATGGCCGTAGCGGTAGCGGCTGTGGTAGCCGTCCTCGTAGCCGCGCTGGAAGCCCTGGCGGAAATAGTGGGCGTACTGGTCGTGGGCGAGGTAGCGGCCGTCGTAGCCATAGCTGGCGTCGCGGTAGCCGTAGCTGCCGCGGTCGTCGTAGCGCCAGCCGTCCTCGCGGTCGGCGCGGCCCGCGCGCAGGCCTTCCTGGTAACCGTAGGACACGGCCTGGCGCATCAGGTCGGCGCCGTAGCGGTTGGTCTGGTGCCAGGTGCCGCCGTAGGAATAGCGGTAGCTGGCCGGGGTGTAGTAGTAGGGGTCGTTCCAGTAGTCGTACGAGGCGGCCTGCCAGCGGCGTTGCTGGTCGCGCAGGCGCGCGTAGTATTGCTGCTGGTAGCGGTACTGGGCCATCCGCCGCTGCTGCTGCAGGGCGCGCGCGCGGTCGGCGTTGCGTTGTTCGACCATCCGCTGCTGGCGCTCGCGGTCGCGGCGGAACTGCTCAGCGCGCTGGCGCTCGGCGCGGATGCGGGCTTCCTGTTGTCCACGGTCCAGGCGGCGCGCCGCGTCGCGGCGATCGTCCCGGCGCGGGTCGTTCGCCGGCTCGCGACGTTGCGGACCGGCGGTATCGCGGCGGACCGGCTGCGTGGGTTGCGTGCGTTGGCGCTGCTGGCGTTCACGCAGTTCACGCTGCGCATCGTTCTGGCGCGACTGTGCCTGCTGCGCCTGCACGCGCGGGGCGTTGCCGCCGGTGCCGCGGCGCGCCTGCTCCGCGCGCTGGGCCTGCTGCCGCTGCGCCTGCTCGCGCTGGGTGGCCTGAGCCTGTTGACGGCGCGCATCCTCGTCACGCTGGCGGCTGAGCGCGCGCTGGCGTTCGGCTGCGTCCGCGCGTGCGCGCGCCTGCTGCTGCTGCGCTTGGTCGCGACGGCGCGATTCCTCGCCGCGCTGGCGTTCGGCCTGCTCGCGCATGCGGCCCTGGCGCTGGTCGGCCGTCGCGCGCGGCTGCGGCGGGCGCTGGGCCTGCGCTGGCGCCGGCTGGGCGCGCTCGCGCTGTGCCGGCCTGGCCTGCGGCTTCTGTGCGCGCGCCGGCTTCTCGTCTCGCGTGCGCTGCGGGGTGGCAACCTCGCGCCGCGGCTGGGTCTCGGCGCGGCGCGGTTCCTGGCTGCGCTGCTGGCGCGAATCGCGTTCGCCGCGGCGGTTGTCCTGCGCCGCGGCGGGAAACGCGCTCGCCAGCGCGAGCCCGAGGACCAGCGCATGGCCGATGAGGATTCGGGAGGAAAGGGTCTGCTTCATCGATGTCACCCCATGCCGACGAACCGGTCGGCGCAGGCGTAGTGTTGCGCGGCCGGCAATGAACCGATTCTGAGGATTTCCACGCGGGTTCAGCGGTGGGAAGGCGTAAACGGTTCCAGTTGAATGCCGACGCAATCGCGCCGGCCGCGCCTGTCAACCGGCTGCGCGCAGCGGCGTGGCATGCGGCCTTCGGGTAGTCTTTCCCGCGGATCGACGGGAGCATTCGCAGGGCATGGCGGACGGGCGCGCGGCATGGTGGAACAGATGGCGCACGCCCGAACCGGTCGCGGCGCCTGCCGCGCAGGACGGCGACGGCGACGGACGCCAGCCGCGGGTGAAGCGCGGCTGGCGCTACACCGAGCTGCAGTTCACCGGCGGCGTGTCGCAGAGCCGGATGCGCACCTTCCGCCCGGACCAGCTGCTGATCGACTACACGCGGACGATGATGGCCAGCCTGCTGTTCCGGCCGCAGCCGACGCTGGTCGGCATGGTCGGGCTGGGCGGCGGCTCGCAGGTCAAGTTCTGCCATCGCCACCTGCCGGACACGCGCGTCGAGGTCGCGGAGAACAATCCGCACGTGCTGGCGCTGCGCCGGACCTTCCGCATCCCGCGCGACGATGCGCGGCTGCAGGTGCTGCTCGCCGACGGCGCGCAGTTCGTGCGCGAGCGGCGCGGCCGCTGCGACATCCTGCTGGTCGACGGCTACGACGAGACCGGCATCCCCGCGGCGCTGTCGAGCCAGCGCTTCTACGACGACTGCCGCGATGCGCTGGTGCCCGGCGGGATCATGGCCGGCAACCTGTACGCCACCGATTTCGCCGCGCACGTGAAGAAGCTGCAGCGCAGCTTCGGCCGCAGTCACGTGTGGATGCTGGAGGAGAAGCGGCAGAGCAACCGCGTCGTGTTCGCCTGGACCGGCGATCCGTTTCCGGACGGGCGCATCGACCTGCCGGCGATCGCGGCGCGGATGCCGCCGGGCGCGGCGCGCGAACTGGCGGGCGTGTTCGCGACGGTGGCGCAGGCCTGGCGCGCGCGCTGAGGCAAGGTTGGAACACCGTCATTCCGGACGACTGTCATTTCGAGCGCAGCGAGAAATCCAGAAGTTCGATTTGCCGAGATTGACCAGCTTCGCTGTTGTAAAGCGCTTCTCACTGCGTTCGGAATGACAGATCGGACTTGCCATCGCGGCCTTCGCGGGCGAAAGTTCCGCCTTCATGCTTGGAAGGGGTTTCCCGATGCGTCATCCGATCGTGCGGGCCGTAGGCCTGCTGCTCCTGCTTGCGCTGGCCTTGCCGGCCCTCGCCGCCAACGGCGGCCTCACGCTCGAACAGATCGCCAAGACCCGCGCCGTCACCGGGGCCAGCGTCAGTCCCGACGGGAGCCAGGTGGCCTACGTGCTGTCGGTGCCGCGCGAGATCGGCGCGGAAGACGATGGTCCGGCCTGGGCCGAGCTGCACGTCGCCGGGCGCGAGGGCGGCAGCCGCGGCTTCGTCACCGGCAAGGTCAACGTCGGTGGCGTGGAGTGGCTGCCCGACGGGCGTTCGCTGGCCTATCTGGCCAAGCGCCAGGGCGACGAGACGCGCGTGCTGTACCGCATCCCGGTCGACGGCGGCGAATCGGTCGCGATCGCGAAGCTGAAGTCCGACATCTCCGCCTTCAGCCTGTCGCCCGACGGCCGCCGCGTGGCGCTGCTGGCCAGCGAGCCGGAGAGCGACGAGCGCAAGGCGCTGAAGAAGAAGGGCTTCAGCCAGAAGGTCTACGAGGAGGACTGGCGGCCGGTGCAGCTGTGGATCGCCGAGGTCGGCAACGACAAGGCGCAGCCGCAGCGGATCGAACTCGAAGGCAGCGTGCAGGCGGTGCAGTGGAGCCCGGCGGGCGACCGCATCGGCCTGCTGGTCGCGAACCGGCAGCTGACCGACGACACCCTGGTGTTCACCCGCGTGCGCATCGTTTCGCCAGAAGGCAGGGTGCTGGGCAAGGTCGACAATCCCGGCAAGGTCGGTGGCCTGTCGTGGAGCCCGGACGGCGCGCACCTCGCGTTCATTTCGGCCGAGGACGAACACGACGCGCAGCAGGGCCGGCTGTTCGTGGTCGGCAGGGACGGCGGCGCGTGGCGCGACCTGCTGCCGGGGCTCGAAGGCCACGTCATCGACGTGGAGTGGCGCGATGCGGCGACGCTGCAGTTCATCAGCTACGAGGGCGTGCAGGCGCGCCTGGGCGAAGTCGGCGTCGACGGCGGCGGCCAGCGCACCCTGCTGCCGGCGCAAGGCCCGGTCTGGACGGGATTCAACCGCGCGAACAACGGCGACATCGCGCTGGTGGGCAGCACGCCGGCGCATCCGTCCGAAGCCTTCCTGCTCGCGGCGGGCGAGACCGCGCCGCGGAAGCTGACCGACAGCAATCCCTGGCTCAAGGACGTGCGCCTGGCGAAGCAGGAAGTGATCCGCTACAAGGCGCGCGACGGCCTCGAGATCGAGGGCCTGCTGGTGCATCCGCTGGAGCGTCGCGGCAATGCGCGCGTGCCGCTGATCGTGGTGGTGCACGGCGGACCGGAGTCGCACTATCCCAACGCCTGGCTCACCGGGTACTCGCAGCCGCTGCACCACGCCGCGGCGAAGGGCTATGCGCTGTTCCTGCCGAACTACCGCAGCAGCACCGGGCGCGGCGTCGAGTTCTCGAAGAAGGGCTTCGGACGGCCGGGCATGGAGGAGTTCGACGACGTGGTCGACGGCGTCGACCACCTGGTCGACATCGGTCTGGTCGACAGGGACAAGGTCGGCATCACCGGCGGCTCCTACGGCGGCTACGCCAGCGCCTGGGGCGCGACCTGGTACAGCGAGCGCTTCGCCGCGTCGGTGATGTTCGTCGGCATCGCCGACCAGGCCAGCCTGGTCACCACCGGCGACATCCCGTGGGAACAGAAGCTGGTGCATATGGGCAAGTGGCCGTGGGAGGATCCGGAGCTGTTTCGCCAGACCAGCCCGATCACGCATGCCGGCAAGTCGAAGACGCCGACGCTGATCCTGCACGGCGAGGCCGACCCGCGCGTGCCGGTGATGCAGTCGTACATGTTCTACCGCTATCTCAAGCTGGCCGGGCAGGCGCCGGTGCGGCTGGTGCTGTACCCGGGCGAGGGCCACGGCAACGCGCGCGCGGCTTCGCGCTACGACTACTCGCTGCGGCTGATGCAGTGGATGGACCACTACCTGACCGGCAAGGGCGGCGAGCCGCCGGCGCATGAGCTGGACTATGCGCTGCCGGGCGGGGACAAGGACGACAAGGCGGGAGCCGGCAAGTCGTGAGCGATGCCGCGTGCCGGGGCCGCGGACGGCGCTCCGCATGAGCGCCGTGTCCGGCGAAGCGGCGCCGGCCGCGCAGTCGCCGGCTTCGCGCCGGCGCGTGCTGTTCGCGAGCCTGATCGGCACCACGATCGAGTTCTTCGATTTCTACATCTACGCCACCGCCGCGGTGCTGGTGTTCCCGAAGCTGTTCTTCCCGGCCAGCGACCCGGCTTCGGCGACGCTGCAGTCGCTGGCGACGTTCGCGCTGGCCTTCTTCGCGCGCCCGGTGGGCTCGGCGCTGTTCGGGCATTTCGGCGACCGCGTCGGGCGCAAGGCGACCCTGGTCGCAGCCTTGCTGACGATGGGCATCTCCACCGTCGTGATCGGCCTGCTGCCGACCTATGCGCAGATCGGCGTCGCCGCGCCGATCCTGCTGGCGCTGTGCCGGTTCGGGCAGGGCCTGGGCCTCGGCGGCGAGTGGGGCGGCGCGGTGCTGCTGGCGACCGAGAACGCGCCGCCGGGCAAGCGCGCCTGGTACGGCATGTTCCCGCAACTCGGGGCGCCGATCGGCTTCTTCCTGGCGTCGGGCAGCTTCCTGCTGCTGACCCACTACATGAGCGAGCCCGCGTTCTTCGGCTGGGGCTGGCGCGTGCCGTTCCTGGCCAGCGCCGTGCTGGTACTGGTCGGGCTGTGGGTGCGGCTGCGGATCACCGAGACGCCCGCGTTCCAGCGCGTGATCGACCGCGCCGAACGCGTGCGCCTGCCGATGCGCGAGGTGCTGGTGAAGCATCCGCGCGCGCTGCTGGTCGGCACGCTGCTGACGCTGTCGACCTTCGTGCTGTTCTACCTGATGACGGTGTTCTCGCTGAGCTGGGGCACCAGCGCGCTGGGCTACACGCGCGAGCAGTTCCTGTGGCTGCAGATGCTCGGCGTGGTGTTCTTCGGGCTCACGATCCCGCTGTCGGCACTTTATGCCGACCGTCGCGGCCGGCGCGCGGCGATGATCGCGGCGACGGTGGCGATCATCGTGTTCGGGCTGGCGTTCGCACCGCTGTTCGTGGCCGGCAGCCTCGGCGGGACGCTGCTGTTCCTCGTGCTCGGCCTCGGCCTGATGGGGATGACCTACGGGCCGGTGGGGACGCTGCTGGCCGAACAGTTCCCGGCTGAGGTGCGCTATACCGGCGCATCGCTGGCGTTCAACCTGTCGGGCATCTTCGGTGCGTCGCTGGCGCCGTACATCGCCACCTGGCTGGCGAAGCACCATGGCCTGCAGTCGGTCGGCTGGTACCTCGCCGGCGCCGCGCTGCTGAGCCTGGTCGCGTTGCTGGGCGTGCGCCGCGACCAGGCCGAGCTGTAGGAGCGCCTTCAGGAGCCCGCTTCCGGGCTTCGGTGAACGTCTGGTCGCGCCTGAAGGCGCTCCTACAATTCGCGGAGAGGGTCGATAGACTGTCCGCAATTCCGGTCGAGGGCATCGCGTGAAGGCATGGGCATCGCTGGGCATCGTCGTCGCCCTGGTCATCGGCGCGCTGCTGCCGCTGCAGGCGCTGATCAATGCGCGCCTCGGCGCGCTGACGCATGGCGCGCTGTACGCGTCGTTCGTGTCGTTCCTCGTCGGCACCTGCCTGCTCGGCGCGCTGCTGCTGGCCACGCGCACGCCGCTGCTGCCGGCGCAGTCGCTGGCCGCGCTGCCGGCGTGGATCTGGCTGGGCGGGGCGATCGGCGCCGCGTTCGTGTTCGCCGCCACCCTGCTGGTGCCGACGCTGGGCGCGGGCGCGATGATCTGCCTGGTCGTGCTGGGGCAGGTGCTGGCATCGCTGGCGCTCGACCATTTCGGCGTGCTCGGCGCGCAGCGGCCGGCGGACGCCGTGCGGATCTTCGGCGCGCTGCTGGTGATCGTCGGCGCCGCGCTGGTGGTGCGGCCGTGGCAGACGGGATGATCCGGCGATGATCGCGCTGCCGGCCGGCCAGCTCGAGGCGCTCGAGGCGGCGTATGCGAGGCCGCCGCGTGCATACCACGATTTCGGCCACGTGCAGGAGGTGCTGCGGCACCACGATGCCGTCGCCGCCGGCCCGGGCTGGGTGCAGCCGCTGGAAGTGCGGCTGGCGGTGCTCTACCACGACGCGATCTACGAACCCGGGCGCAAGGACAACGAGGCGCGCTCGGCGCAATTCGCGGTCGAGGAGATCGGACGCTGGCTGCCGGACGCCGCGGTCGACGTCCGCCGCGTCGCCGAACTGATCGAACTCACCGCGCGCCACGGGCAGTTCGGGCCGGAGGACTTCGGCAAGACCGCGGTGGCGGACGATACCCGCCACTTCCTCGACTGCGACATGGCGATCCTCGGCGCGGAGCCGGCGGTGTTCGACGCCTACGACCGCGCGATCGCGGCCGAATACCGCGACCACGTGCCGGGCTGGCTGTACCGGATCAACCGCCGGCGCTTCCTGAAGGCGCTGCTGGCGAAGCCGAGGATCTATCTCAGCGAATTTTTCCACGAGCGCTGCGATGCGGCGGCGCGGGCCAACCTGCGCCGGGCGATCACGACGAAGCGGTGATTCGCTCTGCATCCGGTCCTTGAAGTTGTCGTCGTCCCCGCGAAGGCGGGGATCCAGTGTCTTTGGCTTGAAGCAAATGGATCCCCGCCTTCGCGGGGATGACGACAACAGGTGCTGGCAACAACTGCCGGCTTTGCCCCGGAATATCTGCCGGATGCCAGCGGCAAGCCATGCAGGCCGCGCCCCGGGCTATCATCCGCCGATGGCGAAACTGCTGCTCAACCTGCACAACGTGCCCGACGACGAGGCCGACGACGTCCGCGCCTTCCTCGATGCCGCACGCATCGAGCACTACGAGACCCGGCCCAGCCCGTTCGGGATCTCCGCCGGCGGCATCTGGGTGCGCAACGACGCCGACCTGCCCGAGGCGAAGCGGCGCATGGCCGACTACCAGCGCGAGCGCGCGCTGCGCGTGCGCGCCGAGCAGGCGCAGGCCGAACGCGACGGCACCGCGGAAACCTTCGCCGACATCGTCCGCGCGCAGCCGCTGCGCGTGGTGATGATCATCGTCGCCATCGCGCTGCTGCTCGGGCTGGTCGCGCTGCCCGCGATCCTGATCGGGCGCTGACGGATGGCGTCGCGCGGCGAGGGCCCCCTGCTGCGCGGAATCGGCCGCGGCAGCATGGTCGCGCTGTTCATCAATGCGGTGGTCGGCGCCGGCATCTTCGGGCTGCCGGCGCGGGTGCACGAACTGCTCGGCCCCTGGGCGCTGCTCGCCTACGTCGCCTGCGCGCTGCTGGTGCTGCTGGTGGTGCTGTGCTTCGCCGAGGTCGGCAGCCGTTTCGAGGAGACGGGCGGCCCCTATCTGTACGCGCGCACCGCGTTCGGGCCGTTCGTCGGCTTCCAGGTCGGCTGGCTGGTCTGGCTGACGCGGGTGACCGCGTTCGCGGCGCTGTGCAACCTGCTGATCGACTATCTCGCGCATGCCTGGCCGGCGGTGGCGTCGACGGGCGGGCGCGTGGCCGTGGCCTCGCTGGCGACCCTGGCGATCGCGGCGGTCAACATCCGCGGCGTGCGCACGGCGGCGATCGTGGCCAACGTGTTCACCATCGGCAAGCTGGTGCCGTTGCTGCTGTTCGTCGGAGTGGGGATGTTCTTCGTCGAGCCGGCGCTCTACGTGCCGGAAACCGCACCGTCGGTCGGCGATTTCTCGAGCGCGATGCTGCTGCTGGTGTTCGCCTTCACCGGGTTCGAGACCGCGACCGTGCCCGCGGGCGAGGTGCGCGATCCGCGGCGCACGCTGCCGTTCGCGATCCTGGTGTCGATGGCGGTGATCGCGCCGCTGTACCTGCTGATCCAGGCGGTGTCGATCGGCACGCTGCCGGGGCTCGCGTCCTCGACCACGCCGCTGGCCGACGCCGCCGGACGCTTCGCCGGGAGCCTCGGCGCGGGCGTGATCGTGCTCGGCGCGCTGGTGTCGATCTCGGGCACGCTGAACGGCCTGGTGCTCGCGGCGCCGCGCATCCTCTACGCGATGGCGGAACAGGGCCAGCTGCCGGCCGTGTTCTCGCGCACGCACGCGCGCTACCGTACGCCGCACTGGGCGATCGCGTTGACCGCGCTGTGCATGCTGGCGCTGACGCTGTCGGGTTCGTTCCTGACCGCGGTGGCGCTGAGCACGATCACGCGCCTGCTGGCCTATGCCGCCACCTGCATCGCGGTGCCGGTGCTGCGGCGGCGGGCGGCGGGCGGGGGCATGGCGCCGGCGGCGTTCTCGGTGCCGGGCGGGCCGTGGGTGGTCGGCACCGCGCTGCTGGTGATCGCCTGGCTGGTCCTGCACGCGAGGCCCGAGGAACTGCGCAACGTGGCGATCGCGATGCTGGTGGGCGCGCTGTTGATGGGGGCGGCGGCGCTCGCGGCCGGACGCGCGTCGCCGCGCGCATGACTTTCGGCATGCCCGGCTGAACGGCCCTCGGGTTAAGGTCGGATGGCGCGCCGCCACGTCGCGGCCCGCGACTCCCATCAGAAGATTACCCGGGGCACCTTTGATGTCCAGATCGCTTGCTGCGCTCTCGTTTTCCCTGCTCGTGTTCGTCGCGTCGTGGCCGTTCGCCGCGCAGGCGCAGCGCACGCTTTCGTTCGATGCCCACGCCGTGCCGGAAGCCGGCACGCTGGCGATCGCCGTGGCCGAGGGCCTGCCGGCGGACGGCGCGTTCGCCGCGATCGATGCGCGCACCTCCGGCGCGTTGCGCCGTGCCGCGGAGTCGGAAGGCTTCAAGGGCAAGGCCGACAGCACGCTGGACCTGCGCGGCTTCGGCGGCTACGAGCGCCTGCTGGTGCTGGGCACCGGCAAGGAGGCGCTGGCGCCGCGCAAGCTGGAAGACATCGGCGGCCGCGTCGCGCAGGCGGCGGCGAGGAGCCATGCCTCGCGCTTCGAACTGGTGTGGGACGGCGACGAGGTCGACGCCGCCTCGCACCTCGCGTTCGGCGCGGCGCTGGGCCAGTACCGCTTCGACAAGTACCGCTCGCGCAAATCCGACGACGACGAGGGCGCACAGGCGGGCAAGGGCGAACTCGTGATCCGCACCCGCGCCGGCGCCGGTGCGGGCGAGGCGTACGCGGCGCAGTGGAAGCCGGTCGCCGACGCGGTCGCGTTCGCGCGCGACCTGTCCACCGAGCCGGCCAACGCGCTGTGGCCGGAAGAGTTCGTTGCGCGCGTGCGCAAGGCCGCGGCAGGCCTGCCGCTGAAGATCGAAGTGCTCGACGTGCCGGCGATGGACAGGCTCGGCATGGGCGGCATCCTCGCCGTCGGCCAGGGCAGCGCGCGTCCGCCGCGGCTGCTGCTCCTGCGCTATGACGGCGGCCGCGCCGGCGACGCGCCGCTGGCCTTCGTCGGCAAGGGCATCACCTTCGACAGCGGCGGCATCTCGATCAAGCCCAACAGCAACATGTGGCAGATGAAGGGCGACATGACCGGCGCCGCCACCGTGGTGTCGACCGTGCTCGGATTGGCCGGCCGCAAGGCGCCGGTGAACGCGGTCGCGGTCGCGGCGCTCGCCGAGAACATGCCCTCGGGCAGCGCTGCGCGCCCGGGCGACGTGATCCGCACCGCTTCGGGCAAGACCTTCGAGATCATGAGCACCGACGCCGAGGGGCGCATGGTGCTGACCGATGCGCTCTGGTACGTGCAGCGCCAGGACAAGCCGAGGCTGGTGGTCGACGTCGCCACGCTGACCGGCTCGATCGTGGCGGCGCTGGGCGGCGACTACGCCGGCCTGTTCTCGCGTGACGATGCGCTCGCCGGCCAGCTGCTCGCCGCGGGCGAGGCAAGCGGCGAGGAACTGTGGCGGATGCCGCTGCGCGAGGAGTATGGCAAACGGCTGAAGTCGCCGATCGCCGACCTGCGCAATGGCGGCGGTTCGCCGGGCGCGGGCATGGGCGCGTACTTCATCGGCGAATGGGTGGAGCGCGAACTGCCGTGGGCGCACCTGGACATCGCCGGCTCCGACTGGAACGACAGCGGCAAGCCGACCGCGCCGGAAGGCGCGACCGCGTTCGGCGTGCGCCTGCTCGACCGCCTCGTGCGCGACCATTACGAATAGGTTGGGCCGGCGCCCGATCCGCCCGATTACAATGCGGCGATGATCGTCAACATCGCCGCCTACCGCTTCGTCGACATCGCCGATCCGCCGGCCCTGGCGGCGGACGTGCGTGCCTGGGCCGAAGCGGGCGGGCTGCGCGGCACGGTGCTGGTGGCGCCGGAAGGCATCAACCTGTTCCTCGCCGGCGCGGGCGGGGCGATCGAGGGATTCCTGGCGCGGCTGCGCGCGGACGCGCGTTTCGCCGAGATCGGGGTGAAGTACAGCCGCAGCGCGGCCGTGCCGTTCGCGCGGCTGAAGGTCAAGCTCAAGCGCGAGATCATCAGCTTCCGCCGCGACGACGCCTCGCCGCTGCCGGCGCGCGCGCCCGCGGTCGCACCACGCGACCTCGCGCGCTGGCTGGCGCAGGGTTGCGACGACGACGGCCGCCGCGTGGTGATGCTCGACACCCGCAACCGCGAGGAAACCGCGCACGGCGCGTTCGCCGGCGCGCTGGTCCTGCCGATCGACAACTTCACCGACCTGCCGGACGCGCTGGAACCGCACCGCGCGACCCTGGCCGACGCCACCGTGGTCGGCTATTGCACCGGCGGCATCCGCTGCGAGAAGGCCGCGCTGTGGATGCGCGCCAGCGGCATGGATAACGTGCTGCAGCTCGACGGCGGCATCCTCGGCTATTTCGAGGCGACGGGCGGCGAAGGCTACGACGGACGCTGCTTCGTGTTCGACGAACGCGTCTCGCTGGATGCCGCACTGCGGCCGCTGGTCGACGGCGGTGAAATGCCGGGGCCGATGGAGCGCGCGGCATGAGCTGGCTAGGACTTGTGCTGCTGGTGCTCGGTGCCTACCTCGCCTACAAGCTGGTCGGCGCACTGCTGAAGATCGCGATGTTCGCGCTGGCGCTGGTCGGCGCGTACTGGTTCGCCGCGCCGCACATGGGCTGGCCGACGGTCTCGGAGCTGGTCTACGTGCTCGGTCCGGATTTCGGCGGCAAGCGCATCGAGGAAGTCGTGCAGCCGTCGGCGATCGCGGACGAGGTGACCAGCCGCGTGGTGGACGGCGTGGTCGAACGCGTGCTTCCGTCGCGCGCGCCGGAGGCCGCGGACGCAACGCTGCCGGAGCCGCTGCCCGAGGGCGCGGCGGATGAGGTGGATGCGCTTCCCGAACGGGCGGACGAGGCGCCCTAGCGCATTCTTGGCGCAAACGCTCACATGTTCGTCGTCCCCGCGAAGGCGAGGACGACGGAGACGTCAACATCCGAATCGAAAATGCGCTAGGCCGCACCCTGCGCCATCGCATCGAGGAAGCCCGGCGAACGCAGCAACTCCGCGGTTCCGGCATCCGCCGGAAAGAACGATTCGATCGCCAGTTCCGACAGCGTCACTTCGACCGGCGTGCCGAATACCGTCGTGGTGCTGAGGAACGACAGCTCGCCGGCTTCCGAACGCATGCGCAGCGGCACCGCCACCGTATTGGCTTCGGCGGCTTCGTCATGCTCCGGCGCCGGGTACGCGGCCAGTTCCGCGTGCAGTGCCTCGAGCTTCGCGTCGCCGGTGGCGTCGATCTGCCGGCGCAGGCGGTGCAGCAGGTGCGCGCGCCATTGCCCGAGGTTGAGGATCCGCGGCGCCACGCCGTCCGGATGCAGGCTGAGCCGCAGCACGTTGACCGGCGGAGCCAGCAGGTCCGGCGCGACGCCCTTCAGCAGCGGCGCCAGCGCGCGGTTCGCCGCCTGCAGGTTCCAGTGCCGGTCGACCGCCAGCGCCGGATAGGGCTCGTGTCCGCGCAGCACCAGTTCGATCGCCTTGCGCGCCTCGTCGAGCGAGGGATCGTCGAGGCGGCGTTCGCTGTAGACCGGCGCGTAGCCGGCGGCGACGAACAGGGCATTGCGCTCGCGCAGCGGCACGTCGAGGCGATCGGACAGCCGCAGCAGCATCGCCCGGCTCGGCAGTGAGCGGCCGGTCTCGACGAAGCTCAGGTGGCGCGAGGAGATGTCGGCCAGGCCGGCGAGGTGGAGCTGCGACAGGTGGCGGCGCTGGCGCCAGTCGCGCAGCTGCTCGCCGACGCTGCGCATTTGGGCGGGGATCGTATTCATGGCCGCCAAGATAGCGGCGGGCGGGTTTGCGCGACGTTACCTGCCGGGTAATCGCTTCGATGACCGTGGTTCGCCAGCATGGCGCCGTTCCCGACACAGCCGAGGAGATTCGCCATGAACATCCGTGCACTGCTTGCCCATCCCCGTTTCCTGCCGCGCCTGCTGCTGACCGACGCGATCGCGACCGGCGCCACCGCGGCGCTGCTGATCGCCGCCGCCGACCTGCTCGCGCCGGCGTTGCAGTTGCCCGCCGGGCTGCTGCGCGGCGCCGGCGTGGTACTGGTGCCCTTCGTCGCCTGGGTCTACGGCCTGTCGCGCCGGGCATCCCCGCCGCGCGGCGCGGTCGCGGCGGTGGTCGCGATCAACTTAGCCTGGGTTGCGGCGAGCGCCTGGGTCGCGTTCGGCGGCGTCTGGCAGCCGAGCCTGTTCGGCATCGCCTTCGTGCTGGCACAGGCCTTCGCGGTGCTGGCGTTCGCCGACCTGGGCTGGTTCGGACTGCGCGCGACGCGCGCGGCGCGCGCCTGACGCGGCGGATCGCCGCTGCATCAGACCGGGTCGCCGCCCGCGGGTGGCGGCCCGGCGTCGTTGCGGCGGCTACTCGCCGAATTCGCGCGAGGGCAGCACCACGCGGCGCTGCGGGCGGCCCACCAGGTCGAGGAAGTTGTTGAACACGGCGTCGGCGCCGGCCTGCATTGCCGCGATGTGCTCGCGGGTGTGCGCGCGGATCGCGGCTTCGTCGTGCAGGCCTTCGCGGCGCTCGAGCTCGGCGCGGTAGCCGGGCGTCGCCAGCCAGCGCTCGATCAGCGGCTCGTCCATCTCCAGGTGGAACTGGAAGCCGTAGGCGCGGTCGCCCCAGCGGAAGGCCTGCTGCTCGCAGGTGTCGCTGCGCGCGAGGTGCACGGCGCTGTGCGGGATCTCGAAGTGCTGGCCGTGCCACTGGAACACCGGGGCCTCGTCGCCCAGCGGAGCCAGCACCGGGTCGCTGCGGCCGGCCTCGGTGGCCTGCAGCCGGTACCAGCCGATCTCGGGCGTGTGGTGGCGCTTGACCGGCGCGCCCAGCGCATGCGCCAGCAGCTGCGCGCCGAGGCAGATGCCGAGCACCGGCTTGCCCTGTCCGAGCATGCGCTCGATCGCCTCGAGTTCGGTGCGCAGGTGCGGGCGCGCGTGCTGGTCGCCGACGTTCATCGGCCCGCCGAGCACCACCAGGCCGCGGTAGCGGTCCACGTCGGGCTGCGCCCCGGGCTCGCGCTCGAAGTTGACGAAGCGGATGCGGTGGCCGCGGCGGCGGATCAGCGGGTCGAGCGTGCCCAGCGGTTCGGCGGCGACGTGCTGGAAGACGAGAAGGCGGGACATGCCGCGATTCTAGGAACGGATCGCGCGCAGTGGAACCGGCGGTTGCGGCTGTGACCGATGCGGCGCGGGGCGCGCGCCGATTCCGGACGTGGCCCGCCGCGCCATGCGGCGGTCAGCGCCCGCGATGGCCGGGGGGCTTGCCGATGCGTGCACCGGGCGGCTTGCCGCGGGGTTTGCCGGCCGGCTTTCCGGCGGGACGTCCCCTCGGCGGCGCGCGGCCCTCGTCGTCGGCGCGGCGCATCCGCAGCTGCTGGCCCGAGACCCAGACCTTCTTCAGGTGTTCGAGCAGCTCGCGCGGCATGCCCTCGGGCAGGTCGATCAGGCTGTGGTCGTCGCGGATGTCGATGCGGCCGATGTAGCGGCTTTCCAGGTCGGCCTCGTTGGCGATCGCGCCGACAATGTTGCCCGGCTGCACGCCGTGCACGTGGCCGACCTCGATGCGGAAGGTCTCCATTGCGAAGCCGTGGTCGGCACCCTTCGCCGGACGATCGGACCGCTCCGGGCGTTCGCGGCGCGGCGGCCGGGCGTCCGGCGCGTCGTCCTGCGCGAACAGCGCTTCGGCGTCGTTCGACGGGCGCGGGCGCGTCGCCGGCACGGCCGGGAACGGCTTGCCGCCGCGTGCGGCCTCCGCTTCGCGCCGTTCCATCCGCTCGCGCGGGCCGCGCCCTTCGTCGCGATCCTTGCGCGCGGGCGCGGCGGCGAGCAGCAGCGGCGTCTCGCCCTGCACGGTCTTCGCCAGCGCCGCCGCGATCTCCGCCGCGGGCACGTTGTGCTCGCGCTCGTAGCGTTCGACGAGGTCGCGGTAGAGCGCGAGGTCGGGGCTCTCCAGGGCGCCGGTGATGCGCTCCATGAACTTCGACACGCGGCGCTCGTTCACCGTCTCGACGCTGGGCAGCTGCATCGGTTCGATCTTCTGCCGCGTCGCGCGCTCGATCGCGCCGAGCATGCCGCGCTCGCGCGGGGCCGCGAACAGGATCGCCTCGCCGCTGCGCCCGGCGCGCCCGGTGCGGCCGATGCGGTGCACGTAGCTTTCGGTGTCGTAGGGGATGTCGTAGTTCAGCACGTGGCTGATGCGCTCCACGTCCAGCCCGCGTGCGGCGACGTCGGTGGCGACGAGGATGTCGATGCGGCCGTCCTTGAGCGACTGGATGGTCTTCTCGCGCTGCTTCTGGTCGAGGTCGCCGTTGATTGCGGCGGCCGAGAAGCCGCGCGCACTCAGCTTCTCCGCCAGCTCCTCGGTACCGAGCTTGGTACGCGCGAACACGATCATCGCGTCGAAGGGTTCGGCCTCGAGGATGCGGGTGAGCGCGTCGAGCTTGTTGGTGCCGCTGACCATCCACACCCGCTGGCGGATGTTGGCCGCGGTGGTGGTCTGCGCCTTGATCGCGATCTCGACCGGGTCCTTCAGGTAGGTCTGCGCGATGCGCTTGATCTGCGCCGGCATCGTCGCCGAGAACAGCGCCACCTGGCGCGTCTCCGGGGTATTCTTCAGCACCGCCTCGACGTCGTCGATGAAACCCATGCGCAGCATCTCGTCGGCCTCGTCGAGCACCAGGGTGCGCAGTTCGGACAGGTCCAGCGAGCCGCGATCGAGGTGGTCGATCACGCGCCCGGGCGTGCCGACGATCACGTGCACGCCGCGCTTGAGCGCCGCGAACTGCTGGCCGTAGCCCTGGCCGCCGTAGACCGGCAGCACGTGGAAGCCGGGCAGGTGGCTGGCGTACTTCTGGAAGGCCTCGGCGACCTGGATCGCCAGCTCGCGCGTGGGCGCCAGCACCAGCACCTGCGGCTTGCGCGCGGCGGCGTCGAGGCGGGCGAGGGCGGGCAGGGCGAAGGCGGCGGTCTTGCCGGTGCCGGTCTGGGCCTGGCCGAGCACGTCGCGGCCGGCCAGCAGCGGCGGGATGGTGGCGGCCTGGATCGGCGAGGGCGACTCGTAGCCGACGTCGGCCAAGGCCTGCAGCAGCGGGCGCGGCAGGCCGAAATCGGTGAAACGGGAAGGAGTGTCGGCGCTCATGGTGGTCCGGCGGCGCCGGGGCGTATGGGTTGCATAGTCTACGCCCCGCATCCATGTCTTCCCGGCCCGCCGGCTGAATCCGCGGCCGGGGGCGGGCAATTCCGGAGATTCGTGCCTTGGCGCTTGCCAGTCTGAAGTTCGACAACCTGCTGCTGCGCGAACTGCCCGGCGATCCGGAGCAGGGGCCGCGCCTGCGCCAGGTGGACTGTGCGGTCTGGTCGCGGGTGGCGCCGACGCCGGTCACCGCGCCGGTGCTGCTGGCGCACTCGCGCGAGGTGGCGGCGGAACTCGGCTTTGCGGAGGCCGAGGTGCAGTCGCCGGAGTTCGCGCAGGTGTTCGCCGGCAACGCGCTGCTGCCGGGAATGGAGCCGTTCGCGACCAACTACGGCGGCCACCAGTTCGGCCACTGGGCCGGGCAGCTCGGCGACGGCCGCGCGATCACGCTGGGCGAGTGCGTCACCGCGGCCGGCGGGCGCCGCGAACTGCAGCTCAAGGGCGCCGGCCTGACGCCGTACTCGCGCAGCGCCGACGGCCGCGCGGTGCTGCGCTCGTCGATCCGCGAGTTCCTGTGCAGCGAGGCGATGCACCACCTCGGCGTCCCGACCACGCGCGCGCTGTCGCTGGTGGCGACGGGCGAGCGCGTGCTGCGCGACATGTTCTACGACGGCCGTCCCCGGGCCGAACCCGGGGCGATCGTGTGCCGGGTGGCGCCCTCGTTCCTGCGCTTCGGCCATTTCGAATTGCCGTATTCGCGCGGCGACGTCGAACTGCTGCGGCAGCTCGCGGATTTCTGCATCTGGCGCGATTTCCCGCACCTGCTCGGCGACCGCGCGGGCGCGACGCTGGACGGGCTGCGTGGCGACGGCAGCTTCGACGAAAGGCTCTACGGCGAATGGTTCGCCGAGGTCTGCGAGCGCACCGCGCGCCTCGTCGCCGGCTGGATGCGCGTGGGCTTCGTCCACGGCGTGCTCAACACCGACAACATGTCGATCCTCGGCCTGAGTATCGACTACGGGCCCTACGGCTGGATCGACGACTACGACCCGGACTGGACGCCCAACACCACCGATGCCGGCGGCCGCCGCTACCGCTTCGGCTGGCAGCCGAGGATCGCGCACTGGAACCTGATGCGGCTGGCGCAGGCGCTGTCGCCGTTGTTCGGTGATGCGACGCCGCTGCAGGCGGGGCTGGACCGCTACGCCGCGGAGTACACGCGCGCCTACCGCGACAGCGTCGCGCGCAAGCTGGGGCTGGCCGAGTGCCGCGACGACGACGTCGAGCGGATGAAGGCGCTGCACGGCCTGATGCAGGCCGCGCAGGTCGACATGACGCTGTTCTTCCGCGCGCTGGCGGAGGTCGATTCCGGCAATCCTTCGCTGGAGGCGATGCGCGACGCGTTCTACGACGATGCGCTGCGCGGGGAGCACGGGGAGGCGTTCACCGCATGGCTGCGCGACTACGCTCTCCGCCTCGCGCGGGACCCGCTGGACGCCGCAACGCGCCGCGAGCGGATGCAGGCCGCGAACCCGAAGTACGTGCTGCGCAACTACCTCGCGCAGCAGGCGATCGACCGCGCGGAGGCGGGCGATGCTTCGGGCGTTGCGGAACTGCTGGAGCTCGTCCGGCGGCCGTATGACGAACAGCCGGAACGGGAAGCCTTCGCCGCAAGACGGCCGGACTGGGCTCGCGACAGGGCCGGGTGTTCGATGCTGTCGTGCAGTTCCTGAGCGCATCCGGCGCGATGCCCTTCGGCGCGGCATCGGCAGCGAAAGCTGCCGTGCCCGGGCGCGCATGGCCGAGGAAACGGAACGCCCCACGCGCAAAGGATCCTGTCATTTCGACCGCAGGGAGAAATCTTCCTTCCCGTGCGCCGGAGACAAGATTTCTCCCTGCGGTCGAAATGACAGGTTTTTTCAGGCTTGCGAGAAGACCAAAAAGAAAGCCGGCTCACTTGCCGGCCTTCTTCTCCTTCTTCGCCGCCCGTTTTTCCTTGAGCGACTTTTCCGGCTTCTTCTTGTCTTCCTTGCGCTTGTCGAGGGTCTTGGCCATGGCGGCCTCCGCTGGAATGGAGCGGCAAGCTTACTGCGCGCCGGGGTCGCTTGGGCAGGGCTCCCCGCGCAGGTCGAATTCGTCGTCCGGCAGGCCGATGAACGCCCAGAACGGCCTGCCGGCCTCGGCCCAGGACGCCGCGGCCTCGTGCAGGATCGACAGCAGGGTCTCGTAGTCGCCGGGGGCGGCGTCGCGCAGGTCGCCGGCCGACGACAGCAGCAGGGCGTGGCCCTGCGGCGCGGGCAGCCAGCCCAGGTCGCGCAGCAGGTCCGACAGCGCGTCCCAGTTGCGGCCGCTGCCGGGCGGGACCTCCAGCGCCGTCGCCATCCGCAGCAGCAGCACGGGCTTGCCGGTGCAGTGTTCGAGGTCGATCGCGGTGGCGCGCAGGCCGGCATCGCGGGCGGCGAGGTCGAGCAGGGCCATGTCGCCGTCGGCGACCCGGTGCACGCCGGCCAGGAAGGGGTCGAACAGGCCGGGATCGAAGCCGGATTCGGTCATGGCGCCGGTTCCCTCGGCGGTTCGAAGCGCCGGAAGCTGTCGTAGTGGTCGTCGGTGTAGTAGTACACGGCGGGCGGTTGCCCGCCGGTGACGATGCGGCGCGCGCCGCGATGCCCCAGCCCCGGCGTCTCCACGGTGTATTCGCGATAGTAGCCGCGCGGCTGCGAGGGCAGGCGGCCCTCGCGGTTCTGGAACACGCTGCCGTCCTGCCGGTACGGATGCGGGCCGCCGTCGGCGATGCGCCGCAGGACCGGCCGCGCTTCCTTCGGCAGGAAGGCCGGCCAGGCGGAGGCGGGGGCGTGGCGCGCGGTGCTGCTGCCCGCGGCGGGCGGCGGCGCGGCGCCGTCCGCGACAGGTTCGCGATCGCGCTGCAGCCAGAGCGCGGCGGCCACCAGGGCCACGGCGAGCAGCAGTGTCGGGACGAGATTGCGTTTCAAGGGCATTCCATTCGATCTGGACGCGGCGACACCTGCCGTCGGCCGCGATGCGCGGCGAGCCGGCTCACTCCTGCAGGAACGCCCCGCAGCCGCGGTAGGTCTGTTCGCCCACCTGCAGTTCGATGGCGGCCGGGTAGGTCTGGTCGCTCATGCCGTCGCTGCAGTCGCCGCGGGTGATGCGCAGGACGACGTCGCTGCCGTCCTCGGCCTTGCCCGCGTAGCCCTCGCCCGCGTCGAGGGCGGTGACCTGCGGCAGGAGCAGCTTGCGCTCGCCCATGTCCAGGTCCAGGCGCATCCGCAGCACGGGGCCGCCGTCCACCTCGAGCGACCAGAACGGCTCGGTGCCCAGCCCGCGGAAGGCCACGCCGCGGCTGCGCGCCTCGTCCCAGGGCGAGGCCTCGTCGGTGACGATGCAGGCGTGGTTCGCGCCGTCGAGCGCCAGGGTCGCCTCGTCGCCCTTGTTCCAGAACTCGTTGCCCTGCGCGTCCGCATAGCGCGCGCCGGAGGCGGCGACCGCCTGCGGCAGCTGCACCTGGCGGGTGCCGAGCGACAGTGTGACATGGCCCGTGCTGTTGTCGAAGACCGCGCCGACCAGCAGGTCGCCGCAGCGGAAGCGCGCGGTGGCGGTTTCCGGCATGCCCGGCGCCGCGGCGTCGGCAGGCGCTTCACTGTCGACGGGCGCGTCCGCGACTGGCGGCGGGGTTTCCTGCGCCGGCTTGCAGGCAGCCAGCGCGAGCAGGAGCGGGAGCGTGGCGAGACAGGCAGGCAGGGGGCGCATGGCGGTCTTCCTCGGAACGGGAGTGCCACTGTCTGCCAATCGGCTTCGTGAATGCAAACTGCGGTGAGGATGGCTGGTGAAGATTTCAGCCTGAAGCGGAGACACATCAGCCGTCATCCCCGCGAAAGCGGGGATCCATTCTGACTTTCGCAAGAAGACACTGGATGACCAGCCATCCGGCTGTTGAAAAGCACTTCCCGCTTTCGCGGGGATGACGGCAGGGGCAGCGGCTACTCCGGCACCCGCTCCGTCCGCAGCACCGGATACAGGTTCAGCCGCTCGTCCCACGAGGAGTGGCGGCGATGGAAGAACGCCAGGCGCGCCGAGGGGTCGTCGGCGAAGGCCTTGTCCTCGCGCAGGCGCCGTTCGAATGCGGCCTTCAGCGCCGGATCGGCCGCCAGCATGTCCCGCGCGACCGCTTCGGCGACATAGGCTTCCATGTATTCCTTGCGCTCGAAGGCGTTGTTGAACAGGCCCCACTGCAGCAGCGAGTCCGGCGCCTGCGGTTCGAGCAGGGCCATCATCAGCCGCGCCTTCGGCTGCGCGATCGGCACGAACAGGGCGCCGTCGCGCACGACGCGTTGCTCGGGCTTCCATTCGCCTTCGACGGCCAGGCGCTGGTGTCCCTCGACCGATTGCGCAGCGAAGCCGGCCTTGACGGCGCGGAACGCCTGCACCTCGATCGGTTCCGGCGAACCGAATCCGCACAGCCGGAAGCTGTGCATCATCATGCAGCCGATGCGCGTGGATTCGATGCCGTGCTGCGCCAGCTTCTCCGCGACGATGTCCGCGAACGCCGCGGGGACGATGTAGCCGCCGCGCGGGGCGTCGACCACCGTGCGCGGCACGACCTCGTCGCGCAGCGGCACCTTCCACACCTGCGGCGTGGATTCGTCGTAGCGCGTCATCAGGGCGCCGGATATCTCCGACGGCGTGCGCGTATAGGCATAGCCGCGGAAATCGATCGTGCGGCTGCGTTCGGTGGCGGTGTAGTCCAGCGCCACCGGCGTGCCGGCGAGGTCGCGCGCGTCGGCGGCCCTGGCCAGCGCCATCCAGTCGCGACCGTGCGCGGCGATCTGGTCGAGGATCGAGACAATGGTGTTGCGGGTGATGCGCACGCGCACCGGGTACTCCTTCCACGAATGCGTCTCGACCAGCATCGCCAGGCGGTTGCGCAGCAGGAAGTAGCCGGTGGAGAAGCGCGGCGGCGAGACGCCGTCCTCGAAGCCCGACGCCGGGTCCTGGTAGTCCTCGAACGAGGGGTAGAAGGCCAGCGGCAGCGAGCCCTGCGCGGCGAGGTCGGCGATGGTGCGCTCGCGCAGGGCGAGGCCGGCCTTGCGCAGCGCGTCGTCGCCGGCATGCAGCGGCTCGACCTGGATCGAGATGTCGTGCTCGAACTGGGCGCCGTCGGTGGCGTGCAGGTCGATGGTGGCGATCGGATCCCAGGCCTCGACCAGGCGCAGCATCGCCTGCATCTCCGGCGAGTCGGCCTTGGCGTAGTCGCGGTTGAGGTTGTAGTTCTGCGCGGTGGTGCGCCAGCCCATTTCCTCCGGGCCGCGCTGGTTGGGGCGGTTCCAGGCGCCGAAGCGCTCGTGGCCGTCGACGTTGAACACCGGCACGAACAGCCACACCAGCTTCTCCAGCGCGCCCGCGGCGGCCTCGCCGTCCAGCGCCTGGCGCAGGGCGAGGAAGCCCGCGTCCTTGCCGTCGATCTCGCCGGCGTGGATGCCGCCCTGCATCAACACCACCGGGATCCCGCCCGCGCGCGCGTCCTCCGGCGTCAGCGCGCCGCTGCGCGAGACCACCAGCGCCTTCATCGGCCGGCCTTCGGGCGTGGTCCCGAAATCGATGCAGCGCACCGCGTCGGGATGGCGCCGCGCGAACGCCGCGCACAGCGCGATGGTCTCGTCGTAGCGGCCGGTCTTCACGAAGCCGCTGCGCTCGGCGACGGTGGACAGCGGCGCCTGCGCGGCGGCGGGCAGGGCCGCGAGCAGCGCGGCGAAGGCGGTGGCGAGGACGGCCTGCTTCATGCGTAGTCCCGGGCGGGAAGGGTGCCGCATGATGCCAGCGCGTGGCCGTGGGTGCCCATGTGCCTATCGTCCCGGATGCACGGGCACGGGGCGGCGGGATGGGTTAGCCTTCCGGCTTCCAGCACGCTCCCGGAACCGCAGCCGCATGACGACCACCGCAACGCCCGCCTCGCCCGGCCGGATGCCCGGCCAGATCAAGTACATCATCGGCAACGAGGCCTGCGAGCGGTTCAGCTTCTACGGGATGCGCAACATCCTGGTGCCGTTCCTGATCAGCTCGGTGCTGCTGGGCTACCTGCCCGAGGGCAGCGAGCGCGAGGCGATGGCGAAGGACGTGTTCCATACCTTCGTGATCGGCGTGTACTTCTTCCCGCTGCTCGGCGGCTGGCTGTCGGACCGCTTCTTCGGCAAGTACAACACCGTCCTCTGGTTCTCGCTGATCTACTGCGCGGGCCATGCCTGCCTCGCCCTGTTCGAGGGCAACCGCACCGGGTTCTTCACCGGCCTGTTCCTGATCGCGCTGGGCTCGGGCGGGATCAAGCCGCTGGTGGTCTCGTTCTGCGGCGACCAGTTCGACCAGAGCAACAAGGACAAGGCCAAGGTCGTCTTCGACGCGTTCTACTGGATCATCAATTTCGGCTCGTTCTTCGCCTCGCTGTTCGCGCCGCTGCTGCTGCGCAACTTCGGGCCGGCGGTGGCGTTCGGCATTCCCGGCGTGCTGATGTTCATCGCCACGGTGATCTTCTGGGCGGGCCGCAGGCAGTACGTCAACGTGCCGCCGTCGGGCAACGATCCCGATTCATTCCTCAACGTCATCCGCACCGCGCTGCGCGAGCGTCGGCCCGGGCAGGGCAATGCCGGCGCGCTGGTGGCGTGGGGCGGGATCGTGGTGGCGGTGCTGATGCTGGCGCTGTGGGCGCTGAAGGCGGTGGGCGCGGACCTGCCGTGGTGGCCGGACTCGTTCGGCTTCGTGATCACCGCCTGCCTGGCGCTGGGCGTGCTGATCGCGTTCGGCGGCTGGGGCGCGTCGCTGCAGCTCGAACGCGCGCGCGGACGGCATCCGGACGCCGCGGTGGACGGCGTGCGCGCGGTGCTGCGCATCCTGATCGTGTTCGCGCTGGTGACCCCGTTCTGGTCGCTGTTCGACCAGAAGGCCTCGACCTGGATCATCCAGGGCAACGCCATGGTCGTCCCGCACGAGCAGTGGTGGTGGCCAAGCTGGCTGGTCAAGGAGCCGGCGCAGATGCAGGCGCTCAATCCGCTGCTGGTGATGCTGCTGATCCCGTTCAACAACCTGGTGCTGTACCCGGCGCTGCGGCGGATGGGCTTCGTGGTCACCGCGCTGCGGCGGATGGGCTGGGGCATCGCGATCTCGGGCGTGTCGTGGATCGTCGCCGGCGTGCTGCAGCTGTGGATCGATGGCGGCGCCGAGGTGTCGCTGGCCTGGCAGAGCCTGCCCTACCTGCTGCTGACCTTCGGCGAGGTGCTGGTGTCGGCGACCGCGCTGGAGTTCGCCTACAGCCAGGCGCCGCACGCGATGAAGGGCGTGATCATGGCGTTCTGGTACCTCACCAGCACCTTCGGCAGCCTGTGGGTGCTGCTGACCAATGCCGGCGTGCGCAACGACGGCTTCAAGGCGATGATTGCGCAGACGGGGCTGAGCGAGCCGGCCTTCCTGATGTTCTTCTTCGCCGCGTTCGCCTTCGTCGCGGCGCTCGCCTTCGCGCTGTACGCGCGGCGCTATCCGATGCAGGACAACTACCGCGTCGCCACCTGAGGCCGGGGAATCCGCATGCAGTCCATCGTCACCTTCGTCCTGATCGGCGTCACCGTGTTCGTCTCCTGGCAGGCGTTCAACAATCGCGCACTGCTGGAACGGCTGATCCTGTGGCCGCCGGCGATCGACCGCCAGAAGCAGTACGACCGCCTGGTCACCCACGGCTTCATCCACGCCGACGGCCAGCACCTGCTGTTCAACATGATCACGCTGTTCTTCTTCGGGCGCGCGATCGAGCCGGTGTTCGTGGACCGGATCGGCATGCTCGGCTTCGCCGCGTTCTACCTGTCGGCGATCGTCATGGCGATCATGCCGACCTACTTCCGCCACCAGAAGGACGCGAACTACCGCAGCCTCGGCGCCTCCGGCGCGGTTTCGGCGGTGCTGTTCAGCTTCATCCTGTTCGCGCCGTGGAGCCTGATCTTCCTGGTCTTCATCCCGGTGCCGGCGATCCTGTACGCGGTGGCGTACATCGGCTATTCGATCTGGATGGACCGCCGCGGCGGCGACAACGTCAACCACAGCGCCCACCTGTGGGGCGCGGCCTACGGCATGCTGTTCACGGTGATGATGGAGCCGCGCGTGGCCAGTACCTTCCTGGCGCGGCTGCTGAGTCCGTCATTCGGCGGATAGCGGGCGATCGGGCCGCTCATGGGGCGACCCGGTGCGCTCGGGTGTCGTCAGACCGCGGTGGTCTGGATCGTGCGCTGCTCGCGGTCGGCGTCGGTGACCTGGTAGGTCTGCTCCAGGCCGCCGTAGATCAGCGAATCGAGGTGGGTGAACTCGAGGTTGTCGACGTCGCCGTTGCGTACGAGTTCGAACAGGCGGCCGATGGCCTGGTGCTGCGTTGCGCTGTCGATCATGGTGTTCCCCAGCAGGCATGACGGTGGTGGTTGACCGGGGATCACGCAGGTTCCGTGCCAGCCTGAAGCGTGATGACGATCAAGGAATCAGCTGACCCGCAGCGTCACCCGGATGGCCGCGAACGGCCCGGGTTTGACGGCAACCGGCGTCCGCGCCATCGTCGCGGCACGCCACCTGCCACTGCAGCAGCGCCTTCGGGCGCGACTCCCGCGGCAGACCGGTCCCGCACACGGAGACAGCACCGATGAACGCAGAGACGATCGAACACGCCCCGGGCCAGGGCTTCCACGTCGATGTCGACGGCCACCGCAGCGTGCTCGAGTACACGCTGTCGGACGGCCGCATGGTGATCACCCACACCGGCGTGCCCGCGGCGCTGCGCGGCCGGGGCATCGCGGGGCAACTGGTGCGGGCCGCGTTCGAACATGCCCGCGCCGAGGGCCTGTCGGTGGAGCCGCGCTGTTCCTATGCGGCCGAGTGGATCGAACGCCATCCGGAGTACGCGGACCTGGTGGCCGGGGGCTGACGCCGGGCGTCGAAGCCGGACGCCACCGTCGCCGCGGGGCGGGGCGATCTGCCAGACTGCGCACCCCTTCGTCCTCCTGCGACCCATGCGGCTCAACCGCTACATCAGCGACACCGGCCACTGTTCCCGGCGCGAGGCCGACCGCCTGATCGGCGAGGGCCGGGTCACCGTGAACGGCCTGCGCGCGCGGATCGGCGCCGAGGTGGGCGAGGGCGACGCGGTGCTGCTCGACGGCCAGCCCCTGAAGCCGCGCACCGCCGCGCGCGGCCGGCGCCGGCACGTCTACATCGCGCTCAACAAGCCGGTCGGCATCACCTGCACCACCGAATCGGCGGTGAAGGGCAACATCGTCGACTTCGTCGGCCACGAGCAGCGGATCTTCCCGATCGGCCGGCTGGACAAGGATTCCGAGGGGCTGATCCTGCTGACCAGCAACGGCGACATCGTCAACGCCATCCTGCGCGCCGAGAACAAGCTGGAGAAGGAGTACCTGGTGGCCGTGAACCACCCGGTCACCGCCGAATTCCTGCGCGGCATGGCCCGCGGGGTGCCGGTCCACGGCCAGGTGACCCTGCCGTGCCGGACCGGGAAGCTGGGCCGGTTCGGCTTCCGGATCGTGCTGGTGCAGGGCCTGAACCGGCAGATCCGGCTGATGGCCGCGCATTTCGGCTTTCGGGTCAAGCAGTTGCAGCGGGTGCGGATTGGCGGCGTGAAGCTGGGGCACCTCAGGCCCGGCCAGTGGCGCAACCTGAGCGATGCCGAACTGGCCGCCCTGCTGCCCGGACGCGAGGACTGGTAACCGGTGTCCTGACGCCGCTTTACACTTCCCGCCAAAAGTGCGCTATCGTGCGCGGACTGTTCAAGGCCGGGATCACGGTACATCGTGGCTCCGATGCGGTAGATCACAAGGGTTCAAAGCCGTTTCGCGACGGCCGCTCCAGACGATCCGCTCCATCGTTCGCGTTACCCCTTGCTCGATACAGTCCAGGCACCCCCGATGGGGCCTGGTATCCATCCACTGTCTAGTTTCAAGGAGTAACAACATGTCCGAACGTCAGACCGGCACCGTCAAGTGGTTCAACGACGCCAAGGGCTTCGGCTTCATCACCCCGGAAAGCGGCCAGGACCTCTTCGTCCACTTCCGCTCGATCCAGGGCACCGGCTTCAAGTCGCTGCAGGAAGGCCAGAAGGTTTCCTTCAAGGTCGTCCAGGGCCAGAAGGGCCTGCAGGCCGACGAAGTGCAGCCGCTCTAAGCGACTCGCTTCAAAGCAACAAGCCAGAAGGCCCCGGGTGGAAACACCCGGGGCCTTTCTTTCAGGTCAGGGGACAGCCTGGCCAAAAGCCTGTCATTTCGACCGCAGGGAGAAATCTTCCTGTCCCGCGCCGCGGACGGGATTTCTCCCTGCGGTCGAAATGACAGGACTTTTTTTGGGACGTGCTGTCGACTGGCCCCTACCCGATCCTCCTTCCGCTGGCCACACACGCGCATTGACGGCGCCTGCACCCGCAAGTTGTTACAAAAACGTTAGTGCCAGAGTATGCTGGCGCCTCCATCACCACCCCAATGTCGTTCCCAAGGAAGCGGGCCATGAAGCGGATCTTGCTGTCGTTCCTCGTCCTGTCGGCGTTGTGCGCCTGCCGGCGCGAGGCGCCGCAGCCGCCGCAGGGGGCGCCCGACCTGCCGCAGGCCGAAGTGGCCGCGCCGGTGCCGGAGGCGGTGGAGCTCAGCGACGTGGTGGAGACCGATCCGCGCTACATCATCGGCATCACTTATCCGCCGGCGGTCGGCAAGTACCCCGGGCTTGCCGCGGAGATCAAGGCCTATTCCGATGCCGTCCGCGGCGACCTGATGGAAGCGGTCGGCAGCCTCGACGAGGATGCGGGCCCGGTCATGTACGACCTCGCGCTGGAGTTCAAGGTGGTCGTCGACACGCCGCAGGTGTTCGCGGTCGCCGCCGACGGCAGCAGCTACACCGGCGGCGCGCACGGTGCGCCGCTGATCGCGCGCTTCGTCTGGCTGCCGCAGCAGGACAGGCGCCTCACCTCGTCCGAGCTGATTCCCGATCCGCGCGCCTGGCGCGAGGTATCGGCCTTCGTGCGCGAGCAATTGCATGCGGCGCTGTCGCAGCGGGTCGATGCGGACGAGCTCGATCCGGTCGAGCGCGAGCGCGTGATGCGCTCGGCGGGCAAGATGATCGACGAGGGTTCGGTGCCGGATGCGGAGAATTTCACGGAATTCGAGCCGGTGGCGGGTGCCGACGGCCGCATGACCGCGCTGCGGTTCGTGTTCCCGCCGTACCAGGTCGGGCCGTACTCGGACGGCGTGCAGACGGTCGAGGTGCCGGCGCGTATCCTGCTGCCGCACGTCGCGGCCGAATACCGCGGGCTGTTCACCGGCGGTGAAGCGGTGCAGTAGACTCGTCCTGCGGGCGCCGGAATCCGGAATGATCTGCCTCCGGCGCGAAGGCGGGGGGCATGGGCGAGGATCGTTTCCGTTCCCGGTTGCAGCAGCTGTTGGCGGATGCGGACATCCGCATCGACGGTGAGCGTCCCTGGGACCTGCAGGTGCATGACGCCGGCTTCCCGGCGCGGGTGCTGTCCGGCGGCTCGCTGGCGCTCGGCGAGTCGTACATGGACGGCGCCTGGGAGGCGGCCTCGCTCGACGGATTCCTGCATCGCCTGCTCGGGGCCGGGGTCGACCGCCGCGTGCACGGTTTCGCCGACCTGCGCCTGGCCGTGCTCGCTCGGCTGTTCAACCTGCAGCGCGGGCACCGCGCCTACGATGTCGGCGAGCGCCACTACGACCTCGGCAACGACCTGTACGCGGCGATGCTCGGCAGGCGGCTGGTCTACAGCTGCGGCTACTGGCGCGAGGCGGACGACCTCGATGCCGCGCAGGAAGCCAAGCTCGACCTGTGCTGCCGCAAGCTCGGCCTGCGGCCGGGGATGAGCCTGCTCGACATCGGTTGCGGCTGGGGCGAGATGCTGAAGTTCGCGGCGCAGCGCTACGGCGTCTCGGGCGTGGGCATCACCATCTCGCGCGAGCAGGCGGCGTTCGCGCGCGAGCTGTGCGCCGGGCTGCCCGTCGAGGTCCGCGTGCAGGACTACCGCGAACTCGACCAGCGCTTCGACCGCATCGTCTCGATCGGCATGTTCGAGCACGTCGGGGTGAAGAACTACGAGGCCTATTTCGACGTCGCGCGCCGCTGCCTCGCCGGCGACGGCCTGTTCCTGCTGCACAGCATCGGCGGCAACGTCAGCCGCAGGCATACCGATCCGTGGATCGCGAAGTACATCTTCCCGAATTCGATGCTGCCGTCGGCGGCGCAGGTCGCCGAGGCGGTGGAGGGGCGCTTCGTCATCGAGGACTGGCACAATTTCGGCGCCGACTACGATCGCACCCTGCAGGCCTGGCGCGACAACATCGAGGCCGCGTGGCCGACGCTGACGGCGCGCTACGACGAACGCTTCCGCCGCATGTGGCGCTACTACCTGGCCGCGTCGATGGCGAGCTTCCGCGCGCGGTTGATCCAGCTGTGGCAGGTGGTGCTGTCGCCGGAAGGCGTGGCGGGTGGCTACGTCGCGCCGCGGTGATCGCCGATGGCCGGCGTCGGGGGCGTAGCCCCGACCTACACGGCTTCGATCCGCTCCAGCGCGGCGGCGAGGGTGTCGCCGATGTCGGCGTCGAGGCGCAGCGAAGCGAGATCGTCGGCGCGCGTCTTCCCGCGGTTGAGGATCGCCAGCGGCAATCCGGCCCCGGCGGCCATGCGCGCGAAGCGGAAGCCCGACCAGACCATCAGCGAGGAACCGGCGACCAGCATCGCGTCGGATTCGAGCAGCGCCGCGTGCGCCTGCAGGTAGCGCTCGCGCGGCACGTTCTCGCCGAAGAACACCACGTCCGGCTTCAGCAGGCCGCCGCAGCGGGGACAGTGTGGCGGTTGGAAGCCCTCCACCGCGCCGGCGTCGATGTCGGCGTCGCCGTCCGGCGCCATGCCTTCGACCTCGGCGCGCCAGTCGGGATTGGCGCGGGCGATGTCGCGCTGCACCTCGCCGCGCGCGAACCGGGCCGCGCAGCCCAGGCAGGCGACGTCGTCGAGCCGCCCGTGCAGGTCGATCACGCGGCGGCTGCCGGCGCGCTGGTGCAGGCCGTCGACGTTCTGGGTGAGCAGCAGGTGCACGTCGCCGCGCTGCTCCAGCGCGGCCAGGGCGCGATGGGCGGCGTTCGGTCGCGCCGCCAGGAAGCGCGGCCAGCCGACGCTGCTGCGCGCCCAGTAGCGGCGGTAGGCGGAGGCGTCGCCGGTCAGCGCCTGCAGGGTGATCGGCGGCGTGCGCTTCCAGTCGCCGTTGCGGTCACGGTAGTCGGGAATGCCCGAGGCGGTGCTGCAGCCGGCGCCGGTCAGGACGAAGACGCGCCGGTGGCGGGAGAGCCAGTCGCGCAGCGCGTCCGCGGCGGCATCGTCAGACAGGGCGGGATGCGGGACAGCGGACATGGGGGAATGCTAGGGCAATTTCGCTTCAGTCGTTTGCACATCTTGCGGAACGAGCGTGCGTAGTTGCTCGTCATTCCGGCGAAAGCCGGAATCCATTTTGGCCGTTGATATTCTCGGAGAGATCGACAATGGAGAAGCAAAATGGATCCCAGCTTTCGCTGGGATGACGGTGCTCAGGTTGCAAAGGACCAGGATAGAAGCGATCTGGCGAAATCGCATTCCTCGGTAGAGGACGCGGATGGTGGCCTGTCGGCCGGGGTCACCGGAAAACGAAAGCGCCGCCGGCACGGGCCGGCGGCGTTCGCGTGGAGCACGGGCGATTCAGTTCGCCGGCGCCGCGTCTAGCCCCCGCTTCTTCAGCAGGGGCTCGATCTCCGGCGCGTGGCCGGTGAAGTCGACGAACAGCTGGCCCGCATCCTTCGCACCGCCGCGCGAGAGCAGCGTGTCGCGCAGGCGGTCGCCGTTCGCGCGCGCCAGGCCGCCGTTGGCCTTGATCCACTCGACCGTGTTCGCGTCGAGCACTTCCGACCAGATGTAGGCGTAGTAGCCGGCCGAATAGCCGCCCATGATGTGGCTGAAGTAGGGCGTGCGGTAGCGCGGCGGCACCGGCGCATAGTCGAGGCCCGCGGCCTTGAGCGCGGCGGCTTCGGTGGCCATGACGTCGCCCGCGGCGGGCAGGCGCTCCTTCGGCAGCTGGTGCACGTACTGGTCGAGCACCGCCGCGCCGAGATACTCGGTGGTGGCGAAGCCTTCGTTGAAGGTGGCCGAGGCCATCTTCTTGTCCAGCAGCGCCTGCGGCAGCGGTTCGCCGCTGCGGTGGTGCCTGGCGTAGTTGGCGAGGATCGAGGGCCAGTCGGCCCACATTTCGTTGACCTGCGACGGGAATTCGACGAAGTCGCGTGGCACGTTCATGAAGAAGTAGGGGTACTTCACGTCCGAGAACATGCCGTGCAGGGCGTGGCCGAATTCGTGGAAGGTGGTGGTCACCTCGTCCCAGGTCAGCAGGGTCGGCTCGCCGGCCGGTGGCTTGGGAACGTTGAGGTGGTTGGCCACGACCGGCAGCGTGCCCTCGAGTTCGGACTGGCCGACGTAGGAATTCATCCACGCGCCGCCGCGCTTGGACGGGCGCGCGTAGGGGTCGAAGATGAAGATCGACAGCGGCTTGCCGTCCTTGTCGAAGACGTCGTAGGTCCAGGTGTCGGCATGGTACTTCGGCAGGTCGGTGCGTTCCTTGAAGGTGATGCCGTAGAGCTGGGTCGCGGCGAAGAACACGCCGTTCTCCAGCACGTTCTTCATCTCGAAGTAGGGCTTGAGCTCGTTGTCGTCGAAGGCGTACTTGTCCCTGCGCACCTTCTCGGTGTAGTAGCTCCAGTCCCAGGGCTCGAGCTGGAAGGTCGGTTCGCCCTTCGCGGCCTGCTCGCGGTCGATCATCGCCTGCAGGTCCGCGCCCTCGCGCCGCGCGTTGGCGACAGCCGCCGGGGCGAGGCGGCCGAGCATGTCGTTGACCGCCTGGACGGTGCCGGCGGTTTCGTCGGCGAGGATGAAGGCGGCGTGATTCTCGAAGCCGAGCAGTTTCGCGCGCTCGTCGCGCAGTGCCAGCACTTCGGCGACGAGGCCGGTGTTGTCCCACTCGTTGCCGCGGCTGCCGCGGGCGACCGAGGCCTTGTGGATGCGCTCGCGCAGGGCGCGGTTGTCGAGCTGCGGCAGCAGCGGCTGGCCGGTGGTGTTGAGCAGGGTCAGCAGGTACTTGCCCTCGTGTCCCTTGGCCTTGGCCGCGGCGGCGGCCGCGGAGACCTGCGCCTCGGTCAGCCCGGCCAGTTCGGCGACATCGTCGACCAGCACCGCCGAATCGTTGACCTCGTCGAGCACGTGGTTGGAGAACTCGGTGCCGAGCGCGGCCGAGCGGGCATTGATTTCCCGGAGGCGGGCCTTGTCGGCATCCGGCAGCTTGGCGCCGGCGCGGACGAAACCGTCGTAGTAGCGTTCGACCAGGCGCACGCCCTCGGCGTCCAGGCCGATGTCGTTGCGCCGGTTGTAGACCGCCTCGACGCGCTGGAACAGCCCGGGATTGAGCATGATCGCATCGCGGTGCGCGGCGAACTTCGGCGCGTAGTCGTTGTTGATCTTCTTGCGCGCGTCGTTGGTGTCGGTGCCGTTGAGGTTGCCGAAGATGCGGCGCGCGTTGCCCAGCAGCTTGCCGGACTTCTCCAGCGCGAGGATCGTGTTCTCGAAGGTCGGCATCGAGCGCTGGTTGACGATCGCGTCGATCTCCTGGAGGTTGCGCGCCATGCCGGCGTCGAACGCGGGGGCGAAGTGTTCGTCCCTGAGCTTGTCGAACTGCGGGTACTTCAGCGGCAGCGGGCTTTCGACGAACAGCGGGTTGGAGGCGTCGCGTTCGGCGGAGGCGGAGGACTGGGTGTTCACCGGGCCATCACCTGTGGTCTGGGCGGATGCCGCGGCGGACACGGCGGCGGTCAGTGCGACGGCGAGGGCCGCGGCGAGCGGGTGTTTCATCAGTGGCCTACCTCGAGGATCGAAACCCCAAGGGTAGCCCAAGCCCCCGGGACGGGCCCATGACGAAAGGCATATGGCCACGGCCTGTCCGGGTCTACACTGCGGCCTCGAACCCGGGCGCGGCGGCCTGCCGTGCCTGCAGGAATCCGGAGATCCCCGATGAAGCGCACCTTCCTTCTTCTCCTTGCGCTGGCGCTGGCCGCGCCGGTCCACGCGGCGCAGACGCTGCGCTACGTGGCCCTGGTCGACGGCGGCACGAAGGCCGGGCAGCAGACCGTGGTCCAGGGCGACGACGGTGTCACCCGTGTCGATTTCATCTTCAAGGACAACGGCCGCGGCCCCGAGCTGAAGGAAGAGTTCACGCTGAACGCGGACGGCACCTTCCGCACCTATCGCGTCAGCGGCACGTCGACGTTCGGCGCGCCGGTCGACGAAAGCTTCGAATTCGCCGATGGCGTGGCCAGGTGGAAGTCGACTTCGGATGCCGGCGAACAGCGCGTCGCGCCGGGAGCGCAGTATTCGCCGCTGGGGGGCACGCCGGCGGTGGCGTCGGTCGCGATGGCCGCGCTCGCGGCGCGGCCCGACGGCAGGCTGCCGCTGATCCCGAGCGGCACGCTGAGCGCGCGCAAGGTGGCCGAGGCGCAGGTGCGCAAGGGCGACGAAGCGCGCACGGTGCAGCTGCTGGCGGTGACCGGCGTGGGCTTCACCCCGAGCTTCGCCTGGGCCACGGACGAGGCGCGCCCGCGCCTGTTCGCCTTCATCTTCCCCGGCTTCGTGCAACTGGTCGAGGAAGGCTGGGAAGGGAATGCGGACGCGCTCGAGGCGCTGCAGAAGACCGCCGAGGGCGAGGCGCTGGCGGCGCTGCAGCAGCGGCTCGCGCATCCGCTGCGCGGCACGACGCTGATCCGCGGCGCGCGCGTGTTCGACAGCGAGCACGCCAGGCTCGGACCCGCCTCGGACGTGCTGCTGCGCGACGGGCGCATCGTCTCGGTCTCGGCCGCCGGCGGGGAAACCGCCGGCGCCGACCATGTCATCGACGCCGACGGCAGGGTCCTGCTGCCGGGCCTGTTCGACATGCATGCGCACATGGACCGCTGGAGCGGCGGGCTCGACATCGCCACCGGCGTCACCTCGGTGCGCGACATGGGCAACGACAACGCGACACTGCAGCAGGTGATGGCCGAGGAGCGCGCGGGCACGCTGCTGATGCCGCGCATCGTGGCGACCGGGTTCCTCGAGGGCGAGAGCCAGCAGTCCGCGCGCAACGGCTTCGTGGTCGGCGACCTCGACGGCGCGAAGGAGGCGATCGACTGGTACGCCGGGCACGGCTATCTCCAGATCAAGGTCTACAACTCATTCCCGAAGGAGATCCTCGCCGAGACCGTCGCCTATGCGCACGCGAAGGGCCTGCTCGTCAGCGGCCACGTGCCGGTGTTCCTGCGCGCGCAGGACGCGATCGATGCCGGCTACGACGAGATCCAGCACATCAACCAGCTGATGCTGAACTTCCTGGTCAAGCCGCAGACCGACACGCGCACGCTGGAACGCTTCTACCTACCGGCGCGCGAGGTGGCCGGCCTCGACCTCGACTCGAAGCCGGTGCAGGATTTCATCGCCACGCTGGCGCGCAAGCAGATCGTGATCGACCCGACGCTGGCGACCTTCGAGTTCCTGCACCAGCGCAACGGCGAGATGTCGCCGATCTTCGCCGGCATCGAGGCGCATGTGCCGCCCGACGTGCAGCGCGGCCGGCGCGTGGCCGAGATGGACATCCCCGACGATGCGACCGGCGATCTCTACCGCAGGTCGTTCGCCAGGATGGTGGAGTTCGTCGGGCGCGCCTGGCGCGCCGGCGTGCCGCTGGTGGCCGGGACCGACGAGGTGCCGGGCTTCACCCTGCAGCACGAGCTGGCGCTGTACGTGCGTGCCGGCCTCACCCCGGCGCAGGCGCTGCAGGTGGCGACCTGGAACGGCGCGAAGTACTCGAAGGTGCTCGACCGGCTCGGCAGCATCACGCCCGGCAAGCAGGCCGACCTGCTGCTGGTCGACGGCGATCCCACGACCGACATCGGGGACATCCGCAAGGTCACCACCGTGATCAAGGGCGACACCGTGTACTACCCGAGCGAGATCTTCACCGAGCTCGGCATCAAGCCCTTCGCCGCGCCGCTGCGCGCACGCCCCTCCGGACACTGAGCATGACCACCGCCTACGACTTCTCCGCCACCGGCATCGACGGCCAGCCGGCGTCGCTGTCAGCCTACGCAGGCGAAGTGCTGCTGATCGTCAACGTTGCCTCGAAATGCGGCTTCACGCCGCAGTACGCCGGGCTGCAGCAGCTGTGGCAGGACTACCGCGACCGCGGCCTGGTGGTGCTCGGTTTCCCCTGCGACCAGTTCGGCCACCAGGAGCCGGGCGACGAGGCCGAGATCCACAATTTCTGCTCGCTGACCTACGACGTCGACTTCCCGATGTTCGCCAAGGTCGAGGTCAACGGTGACGGCGCGCATCCGCTGTGGACGTGGCTGAAGGAAGAGAAGGGCGGCTTCCTCGGCATCGACGCGATCAAGTGGAACTTCAGCAAGTTCCTCGTCGGCCGCGACGGGCGAGTGCTCAAGCGCTACGCGCCGAACGACACGCCAGAATCGCTGCGCAAGGACATCGAGGCGGCGCTGGGCTGACCCGGGCCGGGCGGGCAATCGGCCCGCGGGATCAGTGGACGATAGTCACCGGCACCTTGCTGCCGGCCAGCACCTTCATCGACACCGAGCCGAGCAGCGTGCCCTTGATCGAACCGTTGCCGCGCGACCCCATCACGATCAGGTCGCTCTTTTCCTTGCCCGCGGTCTTGAGGATGCCGCTGGCGACGTCGTCGACGATTTCGACGAAGGCCGCGTCGGCCTTGCTGCGCTCGACCGCCTTCTTCGCCGGCGCGAACATGCGCGCGAAGTTGGCGGCGTGGTGCTCGCGCGCCGCCTTGGCGCCGATCTTGCGCTCCACGCCCGGGAACAGCGCGTCGTCCACCGCCACGACCACGATCCGGCAGGGCTTGGCGAAGGCCTTGGACAGGGCCAGTGCATGCTTCAGGGCGCGGGTGCTGATGTCGCTGCCGTCGACCGGGACCAGGATCTTCATCGTCGCCTTCCTTTTGGGGATGCTTCGATTCTACGACGAGCGCCGCTACTTCTCGACGAAGGCGCGTTCGAACACGTAGTCGCCCGGCGTGCCGATGCGCGGCGCGGCGGTGAAGCCGCGACCGTCAAGCAGGGCGCGGAAGTCGGCCAGCATCTGCGGGCTGCCGCAGATCATCGCGCGGTCCTTCACCGGGTCGAGCGGGTCGAGGCCGAGGTGCGCCATCATCCGGCCGTCGGCCATCAGCTCGGTCAGGCGGCCCTGGTGGTCGTGGCCGCGGAACACGAAGGGCTCGCGGCTCACGGCGGGGTAGTACAGCAGCCTGGCCGCGATCTGCTCGCCCAGGTATTCGTGGTGCGGCAGTTCGTTGACGAAGTAGTCGCGGTAGGCGAGGTCCTGCACTTGGCGCACGCCGTGGCACAGCACCACCTTGTCGAAGCGCTCGTAGGTCTCCGGGTCCTTGACGATCGACAGCCAGGGCGCGAGCCCGGTGCCGGTGCCGAGCAGGTACAGGTTGCGGCCCGGGTGCAGGTCGCTGATCAGCAGGGTGCCGGTGGGCTTGCGGCCGATCAGCACCTCGTCGCCCGGCCGGACGTGCTGCAGGCGCGAGGTCAGCGGGCCGTCGGGCACCTTGATGCTGAAGAACTCGAGCTGCTCCTCCCAGTTGGCGCTGGCGATCGAGTAGGCGCGCAGCAGCGGCTTGCCCCCGGTCTGCAGCCCGATCATCACGAACTGGCCGTTCTCGAAGCGGAAACCGTCGTCGCGGGTGGTGGTGAAGCTGAAGTAGCTGTCCGTCCAGTGGCGGACGTCGAGCACCGTCTCGGTGCCGAAGGCGGAGGACATGCGGGGCGGGAACCTTGGAAGCGCAGCCCGGCATTATAGCGGACGGATGAGACCGGTTCTCATTTTTGGGGTGGGGCGGAGCGGGGCATGTTGTCCGGACCGATGGTTTGCGGGGAGCAGGGCAGCATCGCGAACCATGGCCCGTCATCCCGGCGAAAGCCGGGATCCATTTTGCCGTCGTCGATGTCGCTGGACGAAGAGGTCAAAGGCCAAAGTCAAGATGGATCCCGGCTTTCGCCGGGATGACGACCGGAATTCGTCGTGATGACGATCGGGGGACGGATCGCCCCTCTACCGGTACCCCGCCGCCTGCAGCTCGAACAGCTCCGCATAGCGCCCGCCCTGCGCCATCAGCTGCTCGTGCGTGCCGCTGGCCTCGACCTTGCCCTCGGCCAGCACCAGGATGCGGTCGGCCATGCGCACGCTGGAGAAGCGGTGCGAGATCAGCACCGCGGTGCGGTCGTCGGACAGTTCCTTGAAGCGCTGGAACACCTCGAACTCGCTGCGCGCGTCGAGCGCGGCGGTGGGTTCGTCGAGGATCATCACCTGCGCGTCGCGCATGTAGGCGCGCGCGATCGCGATCTTTTGCCACTGGCCGCCGGACAGGTCGACGCCGGTCTTGAAGCGGCGGCCGATCAGCTGGTCGTAGCCGTTCGGGAGCGAGTCGACCACCTCGTCGGCCATCGCCCGCCGCGCCGCGTCCTCGATCCGCGCGCGATCGTCCATGCGGTCGATCTGGCCGACGCCGATGTTCTCGCCGGCGGTCAGGTGGTAGCGCACGAAGTCCTGGAAGATCACGCCGATGTTCGCGCGCAGCGCGTCGATGTCGTAGTCGCGCAGGTCGCGCCCGTCGAGCAGGATGCGGCCCTCGTCCGGGTCGTACAGCCGCGCCAGCAGCTTGACCAGGGTGGTCTTGCCGGCGCCGTTCTCGCCGACCAGCGCCAGCACCTCGCCCGCGCGCAGCTCGAAGTCCATGTGCCGCACCGCCCAGCGCTCGGCGCCCGGGTAGCGAAAGCCCACGTCCTCGAACACGAAGCCCCGTGCGATCGGCTTCGGGAACGGCACCGGGTTTTCTGGCGACTTGATCTCCGGCTCGATCTCGAAGAACGAGAACAGGTCGTCGAGGTACAGCGCCTGCCCGGCGACCTGGGAGAAGCCGATCAACAGGCTTTCGAGCAGCTGCCGCAGGCGGCGGAAACTGCCGGCGAGGAAGGTCAGGTCGCCGATGGTGAAATCGCCCTTGACCGTGCGCCAGGCGATGTAGCCGTAGGCGACGTAGTAGCCCAGCGTGCCGAGCGCGGCGAGCAGCGTGCCCCAGATCGCGCGCTTGCGCGCCAGCGCGCGGTTGGCCACGAAGAACTTCTGCGCCAGCGTGCGGTAGCGCTCGATCAGGAACCGGTGCAGGTTGAAGATCTTCACTTCCTTCGCCGTCTCGACGCTGGCGCCGGTCTGGCGCACGTACTCGAGCTGGCGGCGCTCGGGTGTCCACTGGAAGTTCAGCGAGTAGCCGAGCGCGTTGAAGTGCGATTCGCCGACAAAGGCGGGGATCAGCGCGATCGCGAGCAGCAGGATCAGCCATGGCGCGTAGACCAGCAGGCCGATCGCGAAGCTGACCACGGTGATCATGTCCTGCGCCTGCCCGAACAGCTGGCCCATCAGGTTCATGCGGCCCATCGTCTGCCGGCGCGCGCGGTCGAGCTTGTCCTGCAGGTCCGGGTCCTCGAAGTCCTCCAGGTCGAGCGTCGCCGCGTGCTCCATCAGGCGCACGCTGGTGGCGTTGGTGAACAGCTCCGACAGCAGGCCGTCGGCGTAGCTGACGATCCGCCCGAGCAGGTCCGACAGGATCGCGAGCCCGAATTCCAGCGCCAGCAGCCACAGCAGGTGGTTCAGCAGACCGCTGCGCCAGGCCTCGCCCAGCGAATCGAAGTCGAGGCCGAGCCCGACCAGCCGGATCGCCTCGTCGATGATCAGCTTGCCGACGTACAGCGTCAGGATCGGCAGGAACGCGCGCACCAGGCGCAGGCCGATGCTGGTGATCGACAGCGCCGGGCTCGTGGCCCAGATCTGCTTCAGGAACGGCGGCAGGTTGCGCATCGCGTCGAAGCGCTCGCGCAGGCTCGGTCGGCTGTCGGCGCGGCTGGGCTTGGGGGCGGCGTCGGACGGGCGTGCGTTCATGCGGGTAGCGTGCGTCCGTTCATCGGGGTGTCGCCCAATCCGTCATTTCGACCGGAGGGAGAAATCTCCCTGTCATTTCGACCATAGGGAGAAATCCTGTCGCAGATCGCCTGATGGCCATGTGACCGCCCGCGCGTCGGCGGGCGGATTTCTCCCTTCGGTCGAAATGACAGGTGGTGTTGATGACGGGGCCTAGAGCACTTCCGACGCGTAGTCCGCCAGCCGCGAACGCTCGCCGCGCCGCAGCGTCACGTGCGCGCTGTGCGCCCAGTTCTTGAAGCGGTCGACGGCGTAGGTCAGGCCCGAGGTGGTCTCGGTGAGGTAGGGCGTGTCGATCTGCTCGACGTTGCCCAGGCACACGATCTTGGTGCCCGGGCCGGCGCGCGTGACCAGGGTCTTCATCTGCTTGGGCGTGAGGTTCTGCGCCTCGTCCAGGATCAGGTAGCGCGAGAGGAAGGTGCGGCCGCGCATGAAATTGAGCGAGCGGATCTTGATGCGCGAGGCGAGCAGGTCGTTGGTCGCCGCGCGGCCCCAGCTGCCGCCTTCCTGGTTGTGGGTGAGCACTTCGAGGTTGTCGGTCAGCGCGCCCATCCACGGCGTCATCTTTTCCTCCTCGGTGCCGGGCAGGAAGCCGATGTCCTCGCCCACGCTGACCGTGGCGCGGGTCATGATGATCTCGCGGTAGCGCTGCTGGTCCATGGTCTGCGCCAGGCCCGCGGCCAGCGCCAGCAGGGTCTTGCCGGTGCCGGCGGTGCCGAGCAGGGTGACGAAGTCGACCTCCGGGTCCATCAGCGCGTTGAGCGCGAAGTTCTGCTCGCGGTTGCGCGCGGTGATGCCCCAGACCGCGTGCTGGCTGCCGCGGTAGTCGTCGACGATCTGCAGCACCGCCTTGCCGCCTTCGGCCTTGGTCACGCGGAACTCGGCTTCGTCGTCGCCGGGCAGGTAGAGGTACTGGTTCGGGTACCAGTCGTTGTCGGCATCGACCGCGACTTCGTAGTAGGTGCGGCCCTTGTCGGTCCAGGACTTGAGGTCCTTGCCGTGGCGCTGCCAGAAGTCCTCCGGCAGCGCGTTGGCGCCGGTGTAGAGCAGGCTGAAGTCGTCGAGCGCGCGGTCGTTCTCGTAGTCCTCGCTGACGATGCCGGCGATCGCGGCCTTGATCCGCAGGTTGATGTCCTTGGAGACGAACACCACCGGGAAGTCGGGTTCGTCGCGGCGCAGCTGCAGGATCGCGCCGAGGATGCGGTTGTCGGGCGCGACCGCGCCGAACGAGGTCTTGTCCTCCTTCGGCACCGTGGTCTGGAAGCGCAGCTTGCCGATGCTGGCCGCGCCGCGCAGCTGCAGCGCGTTCGGGCGGTTGAGCACCAGCCCGGTGGCGATCTTGTCGGTACCCTGCGCCTCGATCAGCTCGTTGATGAAGCGGCTGACCTGGCGCGCGTTGCGGCTGGCTTCCGACGTGCCCTTCTTGCCGTTGTCGAGTTCCTCGATGACCTGCATCGGCAGGAACACGTCGTGTTCCTCGAACTTGAACAGCGCGGTCGGATCGTGCATCAGGACGTTGGTGTCGAGCACGTACAGGCGCTTGCCTTGGGTCATCATCGGTCGCTTGGCTTCCGTGGTTGGTGGGTCGGGGCTACGCGCCCGACGGCCGGGGTTCGTTTGCGTCGGGGATGGGGTCGGGTTTCATTTTGCGTCGGTGTCGGGGCTGGCCCCGACCTATGCCTGCGCGGTCTTCAGGGCGTCGAGGACGGCCTGGGCGTGGCCGGCGACCTTCACCCCGCGCCATTCCGCGGCCAGGCGCTGGTCGGGCGAGAGCAGGAAGGTGCTGCGGACCACGCCCAGCACCTTGCGGCCGTACATGTTCTTCTCGTGGATCACGTCGAAGGCCTTGCACAGCTTCTCGTCGGCGTCGCTGACCAGCGGGAACCTGAAACCCTGCTTCGCGCAGAAGTTGTCGTGCGATTTCACCGAGTCGCGCGAGACGCCGAGCACGGTCGCGCCCAGGCGCTTGAACTTCGGCAGCAGGGCATTGAAGTCGAGCCCCTCGGTGGTGCAGCCGGGGGTCGAATCCTTCGGGTAGAAGTACAGCACCAGCCACTGGCCGGCATGGTCGGCGAGGGTGGTGGTGTCGCCGCCGGACAGGGCCAGCGGCAGCTTGAGGGTGGATTTCGGAAGCGCTTTGCCGGTCGCGATCATTCCAGAACTCGTCATCCCTTGAAGCTTGTCATTCCGCCCTTGCGGGTGTCATTCCGAACGCAGTGAGGAATCTGCTTCAGCGCGGAGCTGCTCGAAGAGCAGATTTCTCACTGCGTTCGAAATGACATCCGAAGGGTGTGCGGGAACCATCAGAACTTCATCGGATCCATGATCGCATCGAGGTTCAGGTGGTCGCAGAACTCGAGGAAGTCGTCGCGCAGCGCGGCGATGTGCATGTTCGCCGGCACGCCGATGGTGACCTGCGCCGAGAACATGTCGGCGCCGGTCTGCATCGCCCGGTAGCGCGAGCAGTGCAGGCTTTCGATGGTGATGCCCTGGCGGTCGAAGAAGTCGGCCAGCTGGAACAGGATGCCCGGCTTGTCGGCCGCCACCACCTCGACGATGTAGGGCAGCAGGTTCGACTGCACCGGCTTCGGACCCGTGCGGTACCAGACCAGCTTCAGCTCTTCCTCGCGCTCGAGCCGGGTCAGCATCGCCTCGAGCTTGGCCACCGAGTCCCAGGAGCCGGTGGCGAGCGCGGTCACCGAGACGTCGCGGCCGACCGTGGACAGGCGGGTGTCGACGAGGTTGCAGCCGCTGTCGGCGATCCGCCGCGACACGGCGAGCAGCGGCGATGCCGGATGCGTCGTGTAGGCGTTGATCAGCAGGTAGTTCTCGTTCGGCGAGGGCCGGGAAGCGGTGTCTGGATCGGTCAAGGCGGCGTCCGCGGCAGGGTGATTCTGTGAAGCCTTCGGTTCTGAACGGTAGCCCGAACGGGGTCGGGCACGGCGGCCAGCATACTTGCCCGTGCTTCCGGGCCGCAAGTAACATGCCGGCATCGAAGACCATCCGTCCGTGCGCCCGCGCGGGCCTTCGCACGAGAGCTTCCCACTTGCGACTTTCCGGCAGCATCACCGCGCTGGCGACGCCGTTCACGGCGGCGGGAGAGGTCGATCTCGACGCCTGGCGCCGCCTGCTGCAGGCACAGCTCGACGGCGGCACGCAGGCCGTCGTCGTCGCCGGCTCCACGGGCGAGGCTTCGTCGCTCTACGAGGCGGAGTACGACGCGCTGCTGCGCACCGCGGTCGAATGCGTGGCCGGCCGCGTTCCGGTACTGGCCGGGACCGGGCAGTCGAGCACGGCGAAGACCATCGAGCAGACCCGCCGCGCCGCGGGACTCGGCGCCGACGCCGCGCTGGTGGTCACGCCGCCCTACGTGCGCCCGACCCAGGCCGGCCTGCTGGCGCACTACCGTGCGCTGGCCGACGACGACAGCCTGCCGCTGGTGATCTACAACGTGCCCGCGCGCACCGGCTGCGACCTGCTGCCGGAGAGCGTGGCCGCGCTGGTGGGACATCCGCGCATCGTCGGCGTCAAGGAAGCCTGCAGCGAGCCGGCGCGCCTGCAGGCCTGGCGGTCGCTGCGCCGGGACGGCTTCGCGGTGCTCGGCGGCGACGATGCGAGCGCGGCCGAGGCGATGCTCGCGGGCGCGAACGGCGTGGTCTCGGTGGTGTCGAACCTGGTCCCGGCCGCCGTGCGCAGGCTGTGCGACCTGGCCCTCGGCGGCCGGCGCGCCGAGGCCGAGGCGTGGAATGCCGGGCTGGCGGCGTTCCACGAGTTCGCCGGCCTCGAACCCAACCCGATCCCGGTCAAGGCCGTGCTCGAACGGCTCGGCTTCGGTCGCGGCCTGCGCCTGCCGCTGACCCCGCTGTCGGACATCCACCAGGCCACGGCCACGCGCATCGCCGCGCAGGCCGAGGCACTCGAACGCAGCCTCCGCGAACCGATCGCGGCCTGACCCCCTTTTCCTGCAGGAGAACCGAACGATGCGTCATTCCCGCCCCCTGATCCGCATGCTCGCGGTGGCCCTGGTCGCCGTCGCCGTGCTCGGCACCAGCGGCTGCAAGTGGTTCCGCAAGGGCAGCGACCTCTATACCCAGAGCCCCGAGAGCCGTCCGCTGGAGGTGCCGCCGGACCTGGACCGCCCCGACACCTCGGCCGCGATGCAGCTGCCGGAAACCGGTTCGGTCACGCGTTCGGCCACGGCGGCCGCGGGCAGCGCGCAGCCGAACGGCTTCGCCGTCGCCGGCGACCGCGACGAAGTCTTCAACCGCGTCGGCGAGGTGCTGGCCGCGACGCAAGGCCTGACCGTGGTCAATCGCGCGCAGCTGCTCGGCACCTACGACGTCGACTACGGCGACGCCAAGTTCCTCGTGCGCGTGACCAAGACCGACACCGGCGCCTACGTCTCGGCGGTCGATCCGCGCGGCCTGCCGGCCGCGGGCGAGCCGCCGGCGCGCCTGATCGCGGCGCTGAGGGCCGCGCTCGCGGGCGGCTGAGGCTGTCCCGACCGCAACCAGGAAAGGCGCCGCAAGGCGCCTTTCGCGTTCCAGGGCGCCGGGTTTCCGGCGCGTGTGTCCGCGCAACCGCGCCTCAGCGCTCGAGCAGCGGCAGCTTGTCCGGCTTGCCTTCCCAGTCCTTGGCGTCGGGCAGGGGATCCTTGCGCGTGGTGATCACCGGCCACTCCTTCGAGAGTTCGGCGTTCAGCGCCACGTACGGCTCCTGTCCGGCGGGCACGTCGTCCTCCGGATAGATCGCGTTGATCGGGCACTCCGGCTCGCACAGGGTGCAGTCGATACATTCGTCCGGATCGATCACCAGGAAGTTCGGGCCCTCGTGGAAACAGTCGACCGGGCACACCTCGACGCAGTCGGTGTACTTGCACTTGATGCAGTTCTCGGTGACGACGAAGGGCATGGAGGGGTCCTGGCGCGGAAACGAAATTTTAGAACAGGCGTCGACGGGATGCTGCGAAGGGTTCGCATTCGCGCGCTTGTTCCCCCTCCCCCGCAAGCGGGGGCGGGCTGGGGTGGGGGCCAGCGATCCGCCCGCACACAATGAAAAAGGCCCGCTTGCGCGGGCCTTTCGAAAATGGCGCTCCCTACGGGATTCGAACCCGTGTTTTAGCCTTGAGAGGGCCACGTCCTAGGCCTCTAGACGAAGGGAGCAGGGGTGCTGCAGGTGCAGCGCCGGCTGGACGACCGGCTGCACCGGGCCTGCCCGATTGGGCAAGGGGTCGATGCAGCTTGCTAGTATAGCAACGATCAGGGCGTCGAACATCGGCCCCCGCACCCATACCGCCAGGCCGCATGCCGACCCACGACCCATCCGTTTCCACTTCGCTGCGGATCATCCCGCGCGACCAGCACCCCATCTCGCGCCGGGGCATCAGCCCCAACGCGCTGCGCGTGCTGTACCGCCTGCACGAGGCCGGGCACCGGGCCTGCCTGGTGGGCGGCGCGGTGCGCGACCTGCTGGCCGGGCAGGCGCCCAAGGACTTCGACGTCGCCACCGACGCCACGCCGGAGGAAGTCAAGCACCTGTTCCGCAACTGCCGCCTGATCGGGCGCCGCTTCCGCCTGGCGCACGTGGTGTTCGGCCGCGAGATCATCGAGGTCGCCACCTTCCGCGCCAACGTCGACGACGGCAGCGGCGACCGCCAGGTGCACGACGACGGCCGCCTGCTGCGCGACAACGTCTACGGCACGATCGAGGACGACGCGGTCCGCCGCGACTTCACCGCCAACGCGCTGTACTACGACATCGCCGACTTCTCGGTGCGCGACTACGTCGGCGGCTTCGACGACGTCAGCCACCGGGTGATGCGCCTGATCGGCGACCCGGAGACGCGCTACCGCGAGGATCCGGTGCGCATGCTGCGCGCGGTCCGGCTGTCGGCCAAGCTCGGCTTCAACATCGCGCCCGGCTCCGCCGAGCCGCTGCCGCGGCTGGCGCCGCTGCTGTCGGAGGCCGCGCCGGCGCGATTGTTCGAGGAGTGCCTGAAGCTGTTCCTGTCCGGGCATGCGGTGGCGAGCTTCGAGGGGCTGGAGCGGCATGGCCTGCTGGCCGCGCTGTTCCCCGAGAGCGCCGCGGCGCTGGACGCCAACCGCAGCGGCGCGCTGCGGCGGATGCTGGTCGAGGGACTGCGCGGCACCGACCGGCGCGTGGCCGCCGACGAGCCGGTCTCGCCGGCGTTCCTGTTCGCGGTGCTGCTGTGGCCGGCCTACTGCCGTGCGCTGATGGCGCTGCAGGCGCAGGGGCTGCATACGGTGGAAGCCGAGCGCCGCGCCGCCGACCGGGTCACGCTGCACCAGCTCAATACGATCGCGCTGCCGCGCCGGTTCTCGCTGCCGATGCAGGAGATCTGGCTGATGCAGTCGCGCTTCTCGCAGCGCCAGCGCAAGCGGGTGGTGCGCACGCTGTCGCATCCGCGCTTTCGCGCGGCCTTCGATTTCCTGGTGCTGCGCCGGGCCGCATCGCCCGCGCACGAGGACGACATCGCCTTCTGGCAGGAAGCGCAGGGCAATCCGGACGCGGCGATCGCGCACCATCCCGCCGCCGAAGGCGGCGAGGAGGCGGAGGTCCCGCGCAAGCGCCGCCGCCGTCGCCGGCGCAGCCACGCGGCCGGCGAATGACCCCCGTGATGTCCTGCGTCGGCCTCGGCGGCAACGTCGGGGACGTGGCGCACGCGCTGTCGCAGGCGCTGGCCGCGCTCGACACCCTGCCGCGCACGCGCCTGCTGCGCGCGTCTCGCTTCTACCGCACCCCGGCCTGGGGGCGGCGCGAGCAGCCGGACTTCATCAATGCCGCGGCCACGCTCGAAACCGCGCTGTCCGCGCGCGAACTGCTCGACGGCCTGCTCGACATCGAGCGGCGCTTCGGGCGCGAGCGCGCCGCCGACGGCAGCGACCGCTGGGGCCCGCGCACGCTCGACCTCGACCTGCTGCTGCACGGTGGTGCGGTGATCGACGAGCCGGGACTGCGGGTGCCGCACCCGCACCTGCACGAGCGCGCGTTCGCGCTGCTGCCGCTGGCCGACATCGCCCTCGACGCGGTCATCCCCGGCGTCGGCACCGTCGCGCAGGCGCTGGCGGCGTTGGATGCCGGCGGCATCGAAGCGCTACCCTAGCGTCATGAGCACGCCCGCGCCGCTGAAACCCGTGACCGTCCCCGACCTCGCGCAGGCGCGGCGGGAGGGCCGGCGCCTGGCGATGCTGACCGCCTACGACGCCGGCTTCGCGCGCGTGTTCGACGCCAACGGCGCCGACATCATTCTCGTCGGCGATTCGCTGGGTATGGTGGTGCAGGGGCACGATTCGACCCTGCCGGTCACGGTCGACGACATCGCCTACCACGTGCGCGCGGTGGCGAAGGGCCTGCGCCGCGCGCTGCTGCTGGCCGACCTGCCGTTCCAGGCCGACGCGACGCCCGAACGCGCGCTGGAGGCCTCGACGCGCCTGCTGCAGGCGGGCGCGGGCATGGTCAAGCTCGAAGGCGCCGGCCCGCACAAGCTGGCCGCGATCCGCTTCCTCGCCGCGCGCGAGATTCCGGTGTCCGCGCACCTGGGCCTGACGCCGCAGTCGGTGCTGCGCTTCGGCGGCTACAGGGTGCAGGGGCGCGAGGCCGCGGCGGCGGCGCAGCTGCGCGCCGATGCGCTCGCGGTCGCCGAGGCGGGGGCCTCGCTGCTGGTGCTCGAATGCGTGCCGTCCGCGCTCGCGGCGGACATCACGCAAGCCTCGCCGATCCCGACCATCGGTATCGGCGCCGGCCCGCACTGCGACGGCCAGGTGCTGGTGCTGCACGACGTGCTCGGCCTCGACACCGGCCACCGGCGGCCGAAGTTCGTCAAGGATTTCCTCGCCGAGGGCGGCTCGGTCGCCGGCGCGGTGCGTGCCTACGTCGAGGCGGTGCGCGACGGCAGCTTCCCGGGCGCGGAACACGCCTACGACTGATCGCGGCCGGCCATGATCGACATCCTCGAGACCCTCGACGCCCTGCGCGCGCGCGTGGCGGGCTGGAAGCGCGAAGGCCTGCGCGTGGCCCTGGTGCCGACGATGGGCAACCTGCACGCCGGGCATTACTCGCTGGTGGAACTGGCGCGAGGACATGCCGACCGCGTGGTCGCCAGCGTGTTCGTCAACCCGACCCAGTTCGGGCCGAACGAGGATTTCGCGCGCTACCCGCGCACGCCGGAAGCCGACGCGGCCGGGCTCGAGGCCGCGGGCTGCGACGCGCTGTGGCTGCCGTCGGTGGAGACGATGTATCCCTACGGTGCCGAGAACGCCGTGCGCATGCGCGTGCCGGGCATCACCGACGTGCTCGACGGTGCGCATCGTCCCGGCCACTTCGACGGGGTGGCGACGGTGGTGTCGCGGCTGTTCAACCAGGTGCAGCCGGACGTGGCCGCGTTCGGACGCAAGGACTACCAGCAGCTCGCGGTGATCCGTTACCTCGTGCGCGACCTCGCCTTCCCGGTCGAACTGCTTGCCGGTGAAACCAGACGCGAGGCCGACGGGCTGGCGATGAGTTCGCGCAACCAGTACCTCGACGCCGCGGAGCGCGCGACCGCGCCGGAGATCCATCGCACGCTGCTGGCGATGCGCGATGCGATCGGTGCGGGCACGCCGATCGACAGGGTGGAGGCCCGGGCCAGCGAGCGCCTCGCGGCGGCTGGCTTCTCGGTGGACTACGCGGTGGTCCGCACGCCCGCGCTGGAAGCGGCCGGAAACGATTTCGACGGCCCGCTGGTGGCACTGGTCGCCGTCCGCCTTGGCCGCACCCGGCTGATCGACAACCTGGACATCCCGCGGACCGGCTGAACCGCGGCCGGGGTCATGTTGCGATGCAGAAAACCGGGCCTATACTGCGCTTCTCGCAAAATTCTCCCGGTTTTCCCCACGGCATCGACATGCAACTGACCCTGCTCAAGGCCAAGATCCACCGTGCGACGGTGACCCATTCCGAGCTGCACTACGAAGGCTCGTGCGCGATCGACGAGCGCCTGCTGGAGCTGTCCGGCATCCGCGAGTACGAGCGGATCGAGATCTACAACGTCAACAATGGCGAACGCTTCGCGACCTATGCCATCCGTGGCGAGGCCGGCAGCGGCGTGATCTCGGTCAACGGCGCCGCCGCGCACAAGGCCCGGCCCGGCGACCTGGTCATCATCTGCGCCTACGGTACCTGCGAGGAAGCCGAGGCCGCGCGCTTCAAGCCGACGCTGGTCTACGTCGACCAGCAGAACCGGATGACGCACACCAATACCGCCATTCCGGCACAGGCGGCCTGAGGTGCCGGCGGGACTTGCCGGACTGCGCGGACACGCCCGGCGCCTGCAGGAAGTGCCGATTTCCTCGCTGCTGCGCAGCGAGGCCGATCGCGCCGCCACGCTGGCGCTGCGGGTCGGCCCGCTGTACGCGAACTTCGCGCGCCAGCGCTACGACGCGCAGGCGCTCGATGCGCTGTTCGCGCTCGCGGAGACGGCGGGTTTCGCGGCGGCGATGCGCCGGCTGGTCGACGGCGAGACCGTCAACACCACAGAAGGCCGCGCCGCCCTGCATACCGCGCTGCGCGGCGAGGCCTCGGATGCACCGTTGGCGCGCGAATGCGCCGCGCAGGCGCGCGAGGCGCGCAAGCGCATGGCGGCGATGATCGACGCGCTGGCGAAAAGCGACGTCACCGACATCGTCAGCGTTGGCATCGGCGGCTCCGACCTTGGACCGCGCCTGGTCGCGGACGCGCTGGCGCTGCCCGGCGCGCGCTTGCGCGTGCACTTCCTGTCGAACGTCGACGGCAACGCCGCCCGGCGCACGCTGGCGGGCCTGGATCCGGCGAAGACCGCTGCGATCCTGATCTCCAAGACCTTCGGTACCCAGGAAACCCTGCTCAACGGCGGCATCGTGCGCGAGTGGCTGGGCGACGACGCACGGGTGTACGGCGTCAGCGCCAACGTCGAGCGGGCCGCCGCCTTCGGCATCGCGCCCGAGCGCATCCTGCCGATGTGGGACTGGGTCGGCGGGCGCTATTCGCTGTGGTCGGCGGTCGGCTTCCCGATCGCGCTGGCGATCGGCATGGACCGCTTCGAGGCACTGCTGGCCGGCGCCGCCGAACTCGATGCGCATGCGGTCACCGCCGCGCCGCGCGAAAACCTCGCCTTCCTGCATGCGCTGACCGCGCTGTGGAACCGCAACGCGCTCGGCCTCGCCACCCAGGCGGTGCTGCCCTACGACGAGCGCCTGAAGCTGCTGCCGAACTACCTGCAGCAGCTGGTGATGGAAAGCCTCGGCAAGTCGGCCCGGCTCGACGGCGCGCCGCTCGACGAGCAGACCGTGCCGGTGTGGTGGGGCGGCCCCGGCACCGACACCCAGCACAGCTTCTTCCAGGCGCTGCACCAGGGCACCCAGGTGGTGCCGGCGGACTTCATCGGCGTGGTCAACAGCGAGGACGGCCACGCCGAAAACCATCGCGCCCTGCTGGCGAACCTGCTGGCGCAGACCGAGGCGCTGGCGAACGGCCAGGCCAGCGACGATCCGCACCGCGCCTACGCCGGCAACCGCCCGAGCACGCTGCTCCTGCTCGACGCGCTGACGCCGCGCTCGCTCGGCGCGCTGATCGCGCTGTACGAGCACAGCGTCTACCTGCAGTCGGTGGCGTGGGGCATCAACGCCTTCGACCAGTTCGGCGTCGAACTGGGCAAGCAGGTGGCGAACAGGCTGCTGCCGGCGCTGGAGGGCGGGGCGGAGGTGGACGATCCGGTGACGCGTGCGCTGCTGGCGGAGCTGAAGGCGCGTTCTTGAGCTGCGTCCTCATGGAGTGAAGCCGCAGAATTTCCAGTCGTCATTCCGGCGAAAGCCGGAATCCATTTTGCTGTTGATTCCTTTCAGGGTAGGAACACAAGGCCAACGTCAAAATGGATTGCGGCTTTCGCCGGAATGACGAGGCTCATGTCCCGCGTCACGTTCGGGCTTCGTGGCGACGCAGCGCCCATTCGACATGCTCGCGTACGACCGGATCGGCCGCATCGCTTCGCGACCGCAGCGCGGCGACAACCTCCGGCGACGTCGGCGCATTGCCCAGCGCCACGGCGATGTTGCGCAGCCAGCGCGAATGGCCGCTGCGGCGGATCGGCGAGCCCTCGGTGCGCTGCAGGAATTCGTCCTCGCTCCACGCGAACAGCTCGGCCAGCGTGGCCTGGTCCAGATTGTTGCGGGCGCGGAAATCCGGCTCGTCGGTGCGCCTGGCGAACTTGTTCCAGGGGCATACCAGCTGGCAGTCGTCGCAGCCGAAGATGCGGTTGCCGATCAGCGGGCGCAGTGCCTCGTCGATGCTGCCTTCGTGCTCGATCGTGAGGTAGGAGATGCAGCGTCGCGCGTCGAGCCGGTGCGGCGCGACGATCGCCTGCGTCGGGCAGACGTCGATGCAGCGCACGCAGGTGCCGCAGTGCGCGCTGGCGGGCGGGTCGACCGGCAGCGGCAGGTCGACGTAGATCTCGCCGAGGAAGAACCACGAGCCGCCGTCGCGGTCGATCAGGCAAGTGTGCTTGCCGATCCAGCCGAGCCCGGCGTTGCGCGCCAGCGCGCGTTCGAGCACCGGCGCCGAGTCGACGAACACGCGATGGCCGAACGGGCCGACCTCGGCGGCGACGCGATCGGCGAGCTTCTGCAGGCGGTGGCGCATCAGCTTGTGGTAGTCGCGGCCGAGCGCGTAGCGCGCGACGTAGGCGCGTTCGCCGTCGTCGAGCGTGCGCCAGGCCTGGTCCGGGTCCTGGCCGTAGTCCAGTCCGACCGAAATCACGCGCAGCGTGCCGGGCACCAGTTCCTGCGGCCGCGAGCGCTTGTCGCCGTGCCGCGCCATCCAGTCCATCGTCCCGTACAGGCCCTGCGCCAGCCAGGTGCGCAGGAAGGCCTCGTCCTCGCCCAGTTCGACGCCGGCGATGCCGCAGCGCCCGAAGCCGGCTTCGCGCGCCAGCGCCTTGATGCGCAGGGCGAGCGTGGCCGGGTCGGGGAGGCGGGCGCGGGCGGCGGGCGTCGACACGGCCGAAGTATAGAATCCGCGCGATGGACGCCGATTCCACCGACCGGGGCACGCCGCTGTACGACAGCGCGGCCCTGCGCGCGCTGGAGACCCAGGCCGGCGCGCGCCTCGGCGACGGTTTCGCGCTGATGGCGCGCGCCGGGCAGGCCGCCTGGCGCGAACTGCTGGCGCGCTGGCCCGAGGTGCAGCGCATCGTCGTGGTCTGCGGACCCGGCAACAACGGCGGCGACGGCTACGAGCTGTGCCGCTACGCGCACCAGTCCGGGCGCGACGCGCGCGTGCTGCGCATCGACGCGCATCGTCCGCGCACGGAGCTGGCGCAGCGCGCCTGCGATGCGTACCGGAAGGCGGGCGGAAGGATCAAGGCCTTCAGCGACGGCTTCGGCAAGGCCGAGCTGATCGTCGACGCGCTGTTCGGCATCGGCCTGTCGCGCGAACCGGATGCGGACGCCGCCAAGGTGATCGACGCGATCAACGCCTCCGGCCTGCCGGTGTTCTCGCTGGACGTGCCCAGCGGCCTCGACGCCGACCGCGGCAGCGCGCCGGGCCGCGTGGTGCGCGCGACGCATACGCTGCAGTTCCTCGCGCCGCACGCGGGGCTGTACACGGGGACCGCGCCGCGCTGCGCCGGCACGCTTTTGGTTGCCGCGCTCGAGGTCGAAGACGACCTCGCCGGCGCGCCCGTGGCCGCGCTGCGGCTCGACGCCACCCACCTGCGCGGCTGGATCGCCCCGCGCGCGCGCGACGCGCACAAGGGCGACAGCGGCCACGTGCTGTGCATCGGCGGCGACCTCGGCAAGGGCGGCGCGGTGATGCTGGCGGCGGACGCTGCGTTGCGCTGCGGCGCCGGCTTGGTGGGCGTGGCCACGCAGCCCGCGCACGTGACCGCGGTGCTGGCGCGGCGTCCGGAAGTGATGGCGCAGGGCATTGAGGCGGGTGAGCGGCTGGGGACCCTGGTCGAGCGGGCTGACGTGGTCGCGCTCGGACCCGGGCTCGGGCAGGACGCCTGGGGATCGGCGCTGTACGAACAGGCGCTGGCGGCGTCGAAGCCGCTGGTGCTCGATGCCGACGCGCTGAACCTGCTGGCGCAGCGCACGAGGATGCTGCCCGCCGGCACGATCCTGACCCCGCACCCGGGCGAGGCCGCGCGCCTGCTCGGCTTCACCGTGGCCGAGGTGCAGGCCAACCGCTTCGCCGCGGCGCGCCTGCTGGCCGAGATGTTCGGCTGCGTGGTGGTGCTCAAGGGCGCCGGCACCCTGGTCGCCGCGCCGGAGCAGACGCCGCGCGTGATCGCGGCCGGCAACCCGGGCATGGCGGTGGGCGGCATGGGCGACCTGCTCACCGGCTGCATCGCCGCGCTGCGGGCGCAGGGCTTCGAAGCCTTCGAGGCGGCCTGCTGCGGGGCCCTGCTGCACGCGGTCGCCGGCGACGCCGCGGCCGCGCAGGCGGGGGAGCGCGGACTGCTGCCGAGCGACCTGCTGGACGGAATGCGCCTCTGGGCGAACGGCGGACCGCGGACGTGACCCCGCGGCACCTGCCCGACGAAACCGCGACAATCGCGCTGGCCGGGGAACTCGCACGCAGCGCGCCCGCGCGCGCCGTGGTCTACCTGCAGGGCGACCTCGGCGCCGGCAAATCGACGCTCGCCCGCGCATGGCTGCGCGCGCTGGGCGTGACCGGCACCGTCCGCAGCCCGACCTACACCCTGGTCGAACGCTACCCGCTGGCCGCCGGGGGCGAGGCCCTGCACCTCGACCTGTACCGCATCGGCGACGCCGGCGAGCTGGAGTTCCTGGGGCTGGACGACAGCGACGCGGTCCTGTGGCTGGTGGAATGGCCCGAGCGCGGCACGGGCGGTCTGCCCGCGCCCGACCTGCATGTGCGGCTCGCGGTGGCCGGGACGGGCCGCGAGGCCACCCTGGAATCCGCCAGCGAGGCGGGCCTGGCCTGGCTGGAGGCGCTCGGGGTCGGGGCCCAGTTGCGTCCGACACCTGAACCGAACCCATAGGAAAGGTCGGCAGGTGGCCGATTTGAAAGGGAAAGTGCGTTGCAAATCACAGTCATCGGTGATTGACTAGACGCCATGCGCACCCGGGGGATCAACGTCCAACAGATTCTGCTCGGCCTCGCCCTGCTGGCGGCGCTGGTCTGGAATCTCGCGCACGCGGCCGAAATCCGGGCCGTGCAGCTCGACAGCGGGCCCACCGGGACCCGGGCCGAGCTGCGGGTCGACCGGGAGGCCGAATTCCGCCTGATCTCGCTGCAGAACCCGCACCGGCTGGTGGTGGACCTCCCCGGCAGCAGCCTGGCCGCGCGCATCGCGCTGCCGCCCCCCGAGGGCGTGGTGAAGACGGTGCGCAGCGGCAAGCCGGAGCCGGGGACCACCCGCATCGTGTTCGATCTCGCCGCCCCCGTGGTGGCGCTGAAGCCGCGCTACGAGACCGGCCCGCAGGGCACGCGCCTGGTGATCGAGTGGCCGGGCGACGGCCAGGGCGATCCGATCGCGCAGATCATCGCCGCGACGACGACGGTCGCGCCCGCGCAGGCGGAGACTTCTTCCGCGCCGTCCGCGGTTGCGCCCGCCGCAACGGCGCAGGACCCCGCCGTCGCGTCCGCTGCCGCAACCTCGCGCCTCGTCGCCGAAATGCGGGCCACGCAGGCGCCCGCGACCTCGCAGGTATCGAATCCGGCATCGCCGCCGCAGCCGCAGTCAACGAACGATCCGTCGTTGCCGCGAGCGGTGCCGTCTACTTCCCCGCCGGCGGCGCCCGCCGTGGCCGCGACGCCGGCACCGCCACCGCCCGCGACCCGCACCATCACCGCCGGCACCCGCCCGCTGGTGATCGCGATCGACGCCGGCCACGGCGGCCAGGATCCCGGCGCGATCGGCCCGTCGGGCAAGCGCGAGAAGGACATCACGCTCGCGATCGCGCGCGAACTCGCGCGCCAGGTCAACGCCACGCCCGGACTGCGCGCGCACCTGGTGCGCGACAAGGACGTGTTCATCCCGTTGAACAACCGCGCCCGCATCGCGCGCGACGCGAAGGCGGACATGTTCATCTCGATCCATGCCGACGCCGCCGAGAACCGCAACGCCAAGGGTTCGTCGGTGTACGTGCTGTCGCTGCGCGGCGCCTCGTCGCAGCGCGCGCGCTGGCTGGCGGACAAGGAGAACGCGGCCGACCTGATCGGCGGCGTGCGTACTTCGTCCAACGACAACGTGCTCACCAGCGTCCTGCTCGACCTCACCCAGAGCGGGCAGATGAAGGCGTCCGAGGATGCGGGCAACCACATCCTGTCCGGCCTCAAGCGCATCGGCAACAACCACAAGCCGCACATCGAGCGTGCGAACTTCGCCGTGCTGCGCACCTCCGACATGCCGGCGATGCTTGTGGAGACCGCGTTCCTGTCCAACCCGGACGAGGAAAAGCGCCTGATCGACCCGAAGTTCCAGGGCACGGTGGCGCGCGCGATCCTCGACGGCGTGCACACCTACTTCTCCAGCCAGCCGCCCCCGGGCACGCTGTATGCAGCGCGCGCCGCCGGCGACCGTGTGGCGATGGGCGGTGCGGGCGGCAGTCCCTAGGATCCCGAACCGCGTCCCGTAGGAGCGCCTTCAGGCGCGATGCCTTTCGCCGGTATCATGCCCAGGTGGCGATCCGACAGCTCCCCGACACCCTGATCAACCAGATCGCCGCCGGCGAGGTCGTGGAACGGCCCGCGTCGGTGGTCAAGGAACTGGTGGAGAACGCGCTCGATGCCGGCGCCACGCGCATCGACATCGACCTCGAAGAAGGCGGCGTGCGCTTGATCCGGGTGCGCGACGACGGCGGCGGCATGCCGGCCGGCGAACTGCCGCTGGCAGTCTCGCGCCACGCGACCAGCAAGATCGCCAGCCTCGACGATCTCGAAGCGGTCGCCACGCTAGGTTTCCGCGGCGAGGCGCTGCCTTCGATCGCCTCCGTCAGCCGCTTCCTGATCGCGACCCGGCGTGCCGCCGACGCGCACGGCGCGGCGCTCGCGGTCGACGGCGGCCGCGTCGGCGAGATCGCGCCGAAGCAGCATCCGCAGGGCACCACGGTCGAGGTGCGCGACCTGTTCTACAACGTGCCGGCGCGGCGCAAGTTCCTGCGCGCCGAGCGCACCGAACTCGGCCACGTCGAGGAATGGCTGCGCTCGCTGGCGCTGGCGCGCCCGGACGTGGAGCTGCGCGTGTCGCACAACGGCAAGCCGTCGCGGCGCTACCGCGCGTTCGCCGAATCCGGCGGCGGCCTGTTCACCGGCGAGCGCCTGGCCGAGACCCTCGGCGAGGATTTCGCGAAGCAGGCGCTGCGCATCGAGCACGAAGGCGCAGGCCTGCGCCTGCACGGCTGGATCGCGCAGCCGTCGTACTCGCGCGCCAGCGCCGACCAGCAGTACGTCTACGTCAACGGCCGCTCGGTGCGTGACCGCAACATCGCGCACGCGGTGAAGCAGGCCTTCGCCGACGTGATGTACCACGGCCGCCAGCCGGCCTACGTGCTGTTCCTCGAACTCGACCCGACGCGCGTCGACGTCAACGTGCACCCGGCCAAGCACGAGGTGCGCTTCCGCGACTCGCGGCTGGTGCACGACTTCGTCTACCGCACGCTGCACGACGCGCTGGCCGGCACGCGCGCCGGCCTGTCCGCCGTCGCGCCCGCGGATGCCGCCGCTGCGATGGCGCCGGGCGTCGCGCCGGGCACGTTTCCCCAGCCGGGCGCGGTCGGCGCGGCGGTGCCCGCCTATGCCATGCCGCAGTCCGCGTCGCAGGTGCCGATGCGGCTGGCGGTCGACGAGGCGCGCACGGCCTATGCGGCCCTGTACGCGGCCAACGAGGACCGCCCGGCGCTGCCGAGCGCCGACGAGGCCGCCGGCGTGCCGCCGCTGGGCTACGCGATCGCGCAACTGCATGGCATCTACATCCTCAGCGAGGCGGCCGACGGCCTGATCGTGGTCGACATGCACGCCGCGCACGAGCGCATCGGCTACGAACGGCTGAAGAGCGCGCACGACAGCGAGGGCCTGCGCACCCAGCCGCTGCTGGTGCCGCAGGCGGTGGCGGTGTCCGAGCGCGAGGCCGACGTCGCCGAACAGGAAGCCGCGACCCTGGCCGACCTCGGCTTTGAAGTCTCGCGCGGCGGCCCGCAGTCGCTGCTGCTGCGCAGCGTGCCGGCGCTGCTGGCCAACGGCGACACCGAGGCGCTGCTGCGCGACGTGCTCGCCGACCTGCGCGAGCACGGCGAGAGCCTGCGCGTGCGCGACAAGCGCGACGAACTGCTCTCGACCATGGCCTGCCACGGTTCCGTGCGCGCCAACCGCCGGCTGACGATTCCGGAAATGAATGCGCTGCTGCGGCAGATGGAGGCGACGGAGCGCTCCGGACAATGCAATCATGGACGACCGACCTGGGCGCATTTCCCGCTGCCCGAAATCGACCGCTGGTTCCTGAGGGGACGTTGAGATGACGAAAGGCCTGGTGATGATCCCGTGCATGGCGCTGGCGGCGATGCTGGCGGCGTGCAGCGGCGGTGGAACCGGCGCCGCCGGCGATGCGTCGGAGGACGGCGCGAACGCGGCGCCGGCCGATCCCGCGTTCGTGGCGGAGAACGAGGCCTGGCGCGCGCAGCGCCGCGAAAGCCTGCTCCAACCCGATGGCTGGGCCAGTCTGATCGGCCTGCACTGGATCGAGCTCAACGCCCACTACGTCGGCAGCGGCGCGACCAACGGCATCCGCCTGGCCAAGGGCCCGGAGAAGATGGGCATGCTGCAGCGGCAGGGCAACAAGGTGACCCTGGCGCCGGAGAAGGACGCGGCCCTGACCGTGGACGGAGAGCCCGCGAAGGATCGCTTCGAACTGCATTCCGACCATGCGGAAGCGCCGACCGTCGTCGGTTTCGACGACGGCAAGGGCCAGCTGATGCTGATCGAGCGCGGCGGCCGCAGGGCCCTGCGCGTCAAGCACGCCGAGGCCGCGACCCTGACCGGGCTGGGGCCTCTCGACTACTGGCCGGCCGACCCGTCGTGGCGGGTCGGCGCCCGCTTCGTGCCGCATCCGCCGGGCAAGACCATTCCGATCATGGACATCCTGAGCATGCAGGATGCGCAGCCCAACCCGGGCGTGGTCGAGTTCGAACGCGGCGGCGCGAGCTACCGGCTCGAGGCGCTGGAAGGCGAGGATGGCGGCCTGTTCCTGATCTTCGCCGACCGCACCAGCGGGCACGACAGCTATGCCGCAGGCCGCTACCTCTACACCGACGCGCCCGCCGCCGACGGCTCGGTGGTCGTCGATTTCAACCGCGCCTACAACCCGCCCTGCGTGTTCACCGACTACGCGACCTGCCCGCTGCCGCCGCCGGAGAACCGCCTCGACCTCGCCGTGACCGCCGGCGAGAAGAAATACGTGAAGCCGGGAGCCTGACGGTATCCGGCTGCAAGCCGCTGTCATTCCCAGCGCAGCAAGGAATCTGCTTTTACCGCCCCTGATAGTGTTGGCAGGAAGCAGATCCTTCGCTGCGTTCGGGATGACAGCGGCAAGACTGAAGCTTCCGGCGACCGCCTCGTCACATCCGGGCCGGTCATCCTGTCATGGAAACCCGTAGCCACACACCACAAGGACACACGATGCGACTGCGCTGGAACATGCCCCGCTCCCTGATCCGCTCCGCGCTGGCCGTCGCGGCCCTGGTGGCGTTCGCCGGCGGCGTGCACGCCGATGCCGCGCGCGACGGCGCGCCCGTCCCGCTGCTGTGGAAGGTCTCGGACGACGACAACTCGCTGTACCTGCTGGGCTCGTTCCACCTGCTCAAGCCGGGCGACTACCCGCTGTCGCGCGACGTCGACGCCGCGTTCGCCGACGCCGAGACGCTGGTGTTCGAAATCCCGCCGGAGGAGCTGGGCTCGCCGGCGCTGGGCATGCAGATGGGCCAGGCCGCGCTGCGCACCGACGGCACCCAGCTCGACAGCGAACTGCCGGACGACACGAAGCAGGCGCTGGCGGCGTGGCTGCAGGCGAACGAGGCCGATCTGCAGAAGCTGCAGCTGACCCCTCAGGTCCTGCAGCTGTTCGAACCGTGGTTCGTCGCGCTGATGGTGTCCATCGTGGAGATGGGCAAGGCCGGGCTCGACCCCACGCTGGGGCTCGACGCCAACCTCGCGCAGAAGGCCAGCCAGGCCGGCAAGCCGACTTCGGGGCTGGAAACCGGGGCGGAACAGGTCGCCTTCCTCGACGGCATGGACCGGACCGAACAGCTGCAGTTCCTGCAGGAAGCGCTGAAGAGCGCCGACGAGGGCAGCGCCGAGATCGAGAAGCTGCATGCCGCATGGCGCGCGGGCGACGCCGGTCTGATGTGGGACGAGATGGCGGTGGAGATGCGCAAGCAGTTCCCCAAGCTGTACCGGCGCATCAACGTCGAGCGCAACGACGCCTGGGTGCCCAAGCTCGAGGCGAAACTGCAGGCGCCGGGGACCGACGACACCCTGGTCGTGGTCGGCGCGCTGCACCTGCTCGGCGAGGACGGCGTGGTCGAGAAGCTGCGGGCGAAGGGTTACGAGGTCGAACGCATCTGTTCGGCCTGCGCTGCCGCGGGTGCCGTGAGGTAAGCCCGGCATTGCCCCGTCAGTCCCGCGAAGGCGGGAATCCATGGACTTTGCGTTTCAAAGGCTCGACGTCCATGGATCCCCGCGTTCGCGGGGATGACGAGCGGCCGGATACGGCCCCGGATCAACCGCCCGGTGCCTGCGCCGGCCCGGGTCCGGTATCGGGAGAAGGGCGCATCTCGATGCAGTCCACCGGGCAGGCGGGCACGCACAGTTCGCAGCCGGTGCACAGCGGCGCGACGACGGTGTGCATCAGCTTGCTCGCGCCGACGATGGCGTCGACCGGGCAGGCCTGGATGCACTTGGTGCAGCCGATGCAGTCGGCCTCCACCACGATCGCCACCTGCGCGGCCTTGTGCGCGCCGCGCCCGCGGTCGTAAGGCGCCGCGGGCAGGCCGAGCAGGCGCGCGAGCGCGCGCGCGCCGGCATCCCCGCCCGGCGGGCAGCGTTCCGTGCCGGCATCGCCATGCGCCATCGCCTCGGCATAGGGCCTGCAGCCGTCGAACCCGCACTGCCCGCACTGCGTCTGCGGCAGCAGGCGGTCGAGGCGTTCGACGAGGTCGGGGCTATGGGTGTTCATGTGATCGCAGGGCGGAAGAATCCCTCGTGATCGTCATTCCGGCGAAAGCCAAGCCGTCATTCCGGCGAAAGCCGGAATCCATTTTGCCGTGGCTCTTGCTTTGATTTTGGGAAGAAGCAGAAAACAACGGCAAGATCAAAATGGATTCCGGCTTTCGCCGGAATGACGGTTACAGAGCCTGGAAGCCGATCTTCAACGAACCGGCATGCCGGGCTGCGCACCGGCATCGACATCCAGCAGCGCCAGCGCGCCACCGTCGAAGCCGGCCGAGAGGATCATGCCCTCGCTGACGCCGAAGCGCATCTTGCGCGGCGCGAGGTTGGCGATGAACACCACGCTGCGGCCGACCAGCATCGAAGGTTCGCCGTAGCTGGCGCGGATGCCGGAGAAGATCTGGCGCTGGCCGAGTTCGCCGGCGTCGAGCAGGAAGCGCAGCAGCTTGTCCGAACCCTCGACGAAGCCGCACTCGAGCACCTTGCCGATGCGCAGGTCGAGCTTCGCGAAATCGTCGATGGACACGTACTCACCTGCAGGAGCGGCTTCAGCCGCGAGCGCTTTCCCTTCGGTCTTTGCAACGGCCGTCGCGGTCGCGGCTGAAGCCGCTCCCACGGGCGCCTGTGCGGGGGCGGTGGCCAGGGTGTCCTTCGAGGCTTCGGTCATGGAGTCGATCTGCTTCGGGTCGATGCGGGTGAACAGCGGCGCGTAGGCGGCGAGCGTGCGTCCGGCCAGGTCGCTGCGCGCGCCCGGCCGCAGCTCGACGCCGAGATACTGTTCCACCTTCGCGGAGATCGTCGGCAGGATCGGCTTGAGCGTGGCGGCGATGTCGGCGAACGCCTGCAGCGCGGTGGACAGCACCAGGTGCAGGTCGCCGCGGCGCGCGGGCTCCCTGGCCAGCGCCCACGGCGCGGTGCGGGCGATGTACTCGTTGACCCGGTCGGCCGCTTCCATCGTGCCGCGGGCGACGGCGGCGAAGTTGCCCTGTTCGTACAGCGCCGGCGCCTGCGCCGCCGCCTCCAGCACCGTCGCCAGCAGCGCTTCGGACTCCGCCGCCCAGCCTTCGGACAGGCCGTCGGGCGTGCCCGCCGCCAGGGTGTTGTCGAACTGGCCCTGCAGCAGCTTCGCGCAGCGGCTGGCGATGTTGACGAACTTGCCGACGAGGTCGCTGTTCACGCGCGCGACGAAGTCCGACAGGTTGAGGTCGAGATCGTCGACGCCGCCCGACGACTTGGTGGCGAAGTAATAGCGCAGCGCTTCGGGGTCGAGCCCGCTGTCGAGATAGGTGCGCGCCATCACGAAGGTGCCGCGCGATTTCGACATCTTGGCGCCGTCGACGGTCAGGTAGCCGTTGACGTGCAGGCGCTCGGGCATGCGCAGGCCGTTGCCGTCCAGCACCGCCGGCCAGAACAGGCCGTGGAAGTTGACGATGTCCTTGCCGATGAAGTGGCGCAGCTCGGCATGGTCGCCGGGCCTGAGCATGGCTTCGAACGCAGCCTCGTCGAAGCCGGCCTTCCTGCCGCTGCGCGCGAGCGCGAGCAGGCTGGAGAAATAGCCGATCGGCGCGTCCAGCCAGACGTAGAAGTACTTGCCCGGATGGCCCGGGATCTCGAAGCCGAAGTAGGGCGCGTCGCGCGAGATGTCCCAGTCGCGCAGGCCGCCCTCGGCGTCGATCCACTCGCGCAGCTTGGCCTTGACGCCGGGAATGCCGACATCGCCCTCCAGCCACGCGCGCAGCACCTCGGTGAAGTCGCCCACCCTGAAGAAGAAGTGCTCGGACGCGCGCAGCTCGGGCGTGGCGCCGGAGACCACCGAGCGCGGGTTCTTCAGCTCGGTCGGCGAATAGGTCGCGCCGCAGACCTCGCAGTTGTCGCCGTACTGGTCCTGCGCGCCGCAGTTCGGGCAGGTGCCCTTGACGTAGCGGTCGGGCAGGAACATCGACTTGACCGGGTCGTAGAGCTGTTCGATCGAGCGGCGGTCGATATGGCCGCCGGCCTCCAGCGCCGCGTAGAAGCGCCCGGTCAGCTCGCGATTCTCGGGCGAATGGGTCGAGTGGTACCAGTCGAAGTCGACCCGGAAGTCGGCGAAGTCGCGCTCCTGGCTGGCCTGCGTGACCTTGATGAAGTCTTCCGGCGCCACCCCGGCCTTTTCCGCCGCCAGCATGATCGGTGTGCCGTGGGTGTCGTTGGCGCAGACGAAATGGACCGTGCCGCCCGCCATGCGCCGGGCGCGGACCCAGATGTCGGCCTGGATGTAGCCGACCAGGTGGCCGATGTGCAGGTGGCCGTTGCCGTAGGGCAGGGCGCTGGTGACGATGGCGGGGCGTGGCATTGGGCGGCTGCTTGCGGGGGCCGCGAATTATCGCATGGCCCGCCGGACCGGCCCGGAACGAGAAAGGCCCGGCGATGCCGGGCCTTTGCCGTGCGGAACGGGGCCGTGGCCTACTGGCGCAGCCAGACCTGCGACTTGCAGATGAAGGCGACGCAGCCCGACACCTCGAGCTTGCCGCCGCCGTCGATCAGCTTCATCTTCGACTTGTAGACCTTGCCCTCGTCGGGCTTGAGGATCGTGCCGCCGGCGTAGGCGTCGCCGTCCTTCTTCATGCCGCGGATGATCTCCATGCCGGTGATCGGCTTGTCCTTGCGGTCGTCCTTGCACTTGTCGCAGGCGGGATTGGGCTTGCTGGGATTGAGCAGTTCGACGATGCGCCCGCTGAGCGTCCCGTTCGCATTCTGCTTGATCTCGACGACCGACTTCGCCTGCCCGGTCTGGTCGTCGATGGTTTTCCAGCGGCCTTCGGCGGGGTCGGCGGCGTGGGCGGGCAGCGCGAACGCCAGCAGGGCGGTCGTGAAGACACCCGTCAGGATCTTGTGCATCGGGTCATTCCTCCAAAGATGATGAAACCTCACGAACCGGCACGTTCGCGGCCACGTGTCTTGTACAGCATCGAGATCGCCCGGGACAATGACGATCGCACGGCGTTCAGGCGGGAAACGGGCGCGTGGCCTCGTCCGGTATCAGCGGGGCGGATTCTCCCCGTCGGCCGGCTGCCGCGGACCCGGTTCGGGGCTGTCCTGAGCCCCGTCGTCCGGGGGCGTAGAGGCGTCGCGAACCTGCTGCACGTCGCCAACGTGAACGCGACCGGTGCGCAGATTGGTCCAGATCGAATCCTGCCATGCCCGGTACTGCTGCGGGTCCCAGTACCTCGGATGGTAGTACTGCGTCGAATCGATCGTGCCGACGCCCGGCACGACGATCTGCACCGGGCTGGAGGTGGACCCCAGGCGGCTTCCGCTCATTTTCCTCAGCTCGCGTTGCAGGACCTGGGCCAGGCGCGGTTCCGTCACCTCGTCCGCGTATTCGGCGCGGATGCCCGGGCCTTCTCGTTCCGCGCGTGCCCGCTCGTGTTCGTCCAGCTGCTGCCAGTAGAGCTCGCGCTTCTCGACGAAGCTGGTGTAACCGCGTTCCGCCGCCAGGCTCATCCAGACCCAGGCGAGCGCGCGGTCCACGTCCGAGCCCCATCCGATCCACAGCATTTCGCCGAGGATGGCCTGCGACGGCTTGTCGCCGTAGTAGGCCGCGCGCCTGAACGCCTGGATCGCCTTCGGATGGTCCTTCTCCGCGTAGGCGTCCAGCCCGCGCGAACGGTGGAGCAGGTCCGGATGGCCGTCCAGGAAGCCGGCGGCCACCATGAACGGGTCGATGGTCGGGTCCTGGCGCTTGGTCTTGTCGGCACCCGGCGCCGCGGCGGCCGGCAGCAGGAGCAGGAGTGCGACGAGGAGCGATGGGATCAGGCGCGTGATGTGCATGGTCGGGAATGTTCCGGGATATGGAATGGTACGGCGGCGCGCATCGCAGTCGATCAGCGCCAGGCCGGCAATACGAAGACGCGGTGCCGCGGCCGATGTGACCGGGATGCGTACCGCCGCCCGCCGTGCCCGGCGGGCGCGCAAAAAGGAAGCGGCGCTTGCGCGCCGCTTCCGGTCCTGCATTGCAACGATGCTCGCGATCAGAACTTGTAGTTGTAGCGAGCGAACAGCGTACGGCCGTAGAGATCGTACTGCGTGGCGAACGCCGGGACGTTGCCGTAGCGGGTGGCGACGCCGTTGGATACGACCGGCGGCAGTGCGTTGAACGCGTTGCGGACGCCGACCAGCATCGACCACTTCGGCTGGTTGTAGCGGAGCGAGAACGCGTGGTAGACGCGCGAGTCGGCCCAGATGTCGCGCTGCGCGTTCGGCATGCCCTGGTAGGTGAACGTCGGGCTGAGATCGAAGTTGCTGGTCTCGTCGACGTAGTCCATGAACCAGGTGTAGGTGAAGTCGCCGCGCGTCACGCCGGCGCGCAGGTTGCCCACCAGCTCCGGGAAACCGATGTAGCCGGTCAGGTCGTCGCGGGTCTGGCCGCTTTCAGCCGAGTTGCTGAACAGCAGGTAGTAGTTCTCCGTGGTGTAGGTGAACGAAGCCTCGAGCTCCAGCTTGCCCCACGCGAAGTCGTTGTCGTAGCGCGCGAGCAGGTCGTAACCGCGGGTCTTCTGCTTGTTGATGTTGATGTAGGTCGCGTAGACGTCCGTGATCATGTGCGCCTGCGGATGACCGGCCGGATTGCGCTCGAGCATGTCGCAGAAGTTGTTCGGGAACGTCGGTGCGCCGTAGCAGCCGCCCACGATGTTCGCGGCGGTCAGCGTGCTGATCTGACCCTGGACGTCGTACTCGAAGTAGTCCAGCGCCACGCTGATCGGTGCGAAGGTCGGGGTCCAGATCAGGCCCACCGTCTGCGCCTTGGAGCGCTCGGGCGTCAGGAAGCCCGCACCGCCGCCCTGGAAGACCTCGGCGGAGGAGCTGCCGGCTGCGGTGTAGTCGTCCGGGATGCCGATCGCGGCGCAGTTCGCGCGGATGTTGTCGTTGCTCGACTCACCCCAGCGGATGCACGGGTCGATCGCGGTCTGGGCGAGGAAGCCCGACAGGTTGCCCAGATACAGCTCGTACAGGCCGGGGGCGCGGTACGAGGTGCCCTTGGTGGCGCGCACGCGGAACGACGGGACGATCTGCCAGCTCAGGCCGGTCTTCCAGACCTTGTCCGAATCGCCCACCGAGTCGTAGTCGAACCAGCGGCCCGACACGTTCCAGACCAGCGACTCGAACGCCGGGACGCCCTTCAGCAGCGGGACTTCGATCTCGGTGTAGATTTCCTTCACCTTGTCCTCGCCCTTGGTCACCTGGGCGCTGCTCTGGCCCCACAAGTCACCGGACAGTTCCATCTCGCTGGGCTGGTCGTGGATGCTGAAGTCGCGGTATTCCACGCCGATCGCGGCGCCCACCGCGCCGGCGGGCAGGTTGAACAGCTCACCGGTGACGACGCCGCTGAACACCAACTGGTCGTAGACGGTATTGCCGGTGTGCCACTTTCCGATCGCCGCCTCCAGCTGGTCCATGCACGCGCCGCTCAGGATGCAGGGCTGGAAGTAGTCGATGCGGGTCGTGCCGCTGTTGGCGCGGCCCAGGTCGCCGGTGAGGGCGGTGGAGATGGCGCCGACGCTGTAGTCGCCGTCGGAGCGGGAGTACGACAGGTCCGCCTGCCAGGCCCAGGTGTCGGTGAAGCCGAACAGGCCGTCGAGGCCGGTGTTGATGTAGCCGTAGTTGACCTCGATGCTCTGGTCGGAGTTGTACGGCATGATCGGCATGGCGTAGCCGGACGGCACCGGGCCTTCCACGATCGGGAAGAACTGGCGCATGCGGTGGGTGTCGGTGGTGCGGCGGTTCAGCAGCACTTCCGTATCCCAGTTGACGTTGCCGAACGAGAAGCTGGAGCTGGCGAAGACGTTGAACCGCTCCTGGCGGTCGATCAGCTGCACGTCGTTCCACAGTTCGCTGGCCAGGACCTGCATGTGGCCGGCGCGCGGCGAGTTGGCGTAGTTCGTCGACACGTTGGGCACGTAGCCCGGCAGCAGGCCGATCGTCGAGCCGTCCTGCGAGGGCACGTAGCGGACGCCGGTGAAGTAGTCGTCGACGCCGTTGATGATGCCGTTGTTGAGGCAGCCTTCCAGGCGGGTGCCCGCATTGATCGAGCGGTCTTCACGGTCGATGCGGTTGCCGTTGGCATCCCACACCAGGTCCTCGGCGCAGCGCAGGAAGCGCCGGTCGCCGAACTTCAGGGGCTTGTGCAGGTAGTACTCGCCCGCCAGGACGATGGAGCCGTTGTCGAAGTTCCAGCCGTTGGCCGCCGAGAGGTTGAAGACCTCGCCGCCGCCGTTGAAGGGGGCGCGGGTGCTGACCGTGATCTCGGGCCTGTCGATGTTCTTGCGGGTGATCAGGTTGACCACGCCGGCGACCGCGTCGGAGCCGTAGATGGACGAGCTGCCGTCCTTCACGATTTCCACGCGCTGCAGGATCGAGGAGGGAACGACGTTGAGGTCGAACGCGCCGACCTGGCCGCGGGTACCCGCCGGGCCGGGACGATGGCCGTTCAGCAGGACCAGCGAGCGCTGGGCGCCGAGGCCGCGCAGGTCGACCGACTGGCCGCCGGTGCCGCCTTCGACGACGAAGCCCGCGAACTGGTGGCTGATCTGGGTCGAGCCGGCCGCGACGCTGGACTTCTGCAGGAACTCGGCGGTATCGACCTGGCCGACCGAGACGTTGGTGTCGGCGGTGATGACCTGCACGGGCGAGGTCGTGTCGTACTCGACGCGGCGCAGCAGCGAGCCGGTGACGGTGATCTTCTCGAGCTCGGTGGCCCGGGTCTGGGGTTGAGCTTCAGCTTCGGCCTGCTCGGCCTCCTGCGGCTCTGCGGCCTGTTCCTGGGCCATGGCGACGGTGCCGTAGAGGCAGCCGGCGACTGCTACGAACAATGGCAACTTCTTGAAAACGTTGCGCTTATTGGTATTTCCACGCATGTTGGTGAATCCCCGTTTAATGTTGTGAGACTAACGTGATGTTATGTCCACGTTAACCGAGTATAAGCGGGGCTGTTAGCAATTCGCAAACCTTTCGTTGCTGTTCGGCAAACATCCCGTGGTAGGCAGGTTTGTGCGTTGCAATTGCCGACGATTCCATTCCTCCTTTCGTGACGCAAAACAAGGGCCCCGGCATGCCGGGGCCCTTTTGCGCGTCGTGGGATGTTGGAGAAGCCTACAGGCCGCCCGGCCCGCAATCCTTGCGGAGGAAGTCTTCCATCAGGCCCAGCATCGTCTCGTGGTGCCGGTAGTACCAGGGCATGCTGTGCGGCTGGTCGGGGATCAGCTGGAACTTGGCCGGGACCTTGTCCTTGACGGCATTGTAGAAGTTGCTTGCGTGCAGCGAGGGCGTGCGCACGTCGCGATCGCCGACGAACAGCAGGACCGGGATGTTGGCCTTGTCGGTGTTGCGCATCGGGTCCATGCCGGTGACGGTCGTGCCCTGCAGGATGCGCTGCAGGTGGTTGTCGCTCCAGGTCCGGCCCAGGCGCGTCAGGTCGGTCACCGGGGCACCGGAGATCGCGCACTGGTAGGGGCTGTTCGGACGTACCACCGCGGCGGCGGCGGCGAAGCCGCCATAGGAGTAGCCGAAGATGGCGATGCGGTCCGGATCGGCGATGCCTTCCTTCACCAGCCAGGCCGCGCCATCGTCCTTGTCGTCCTGCATCTTCTGGCCCCATTCGGCGTCGCCGGCGAGCCAGAGCTTGTGGCCGAGCCCCGCAGAGCCCCGGTACTGCGGACGCAGCACGGCGTATCCACGCGAGGTCAGGAACGGAACCCAGCCCGACCCGTCCCAGCCGGCGTAGTCGCGCGACCAGGGGCCGCCGTGCGGATGGATGATCGTCGGCAGCGGGCCGTCGCCCGCCGTCCAGCCGGCGGGCAGGTCGAGGATGGCGGGGATCTTCAGTCCGTCGCGGGCGGTGTAGGTGACCCACCTCTGCTCGCCGATGTCAGCCGGCTTGAGCCAGGGGCGCTGGCTGCCGAGCGCGATCACCCGCTTGCGATCCACGAGCAGGCCGTAGGCCGGCGGATTCTGCGCGCTGCTCGCGGAGAACAGGACGCGGGACAAGTCGTTGTTGTAGCCGCTGATGGCGATTGACTGGTTCGGGTACGCCTGCTTCAGCGAAGCCTGGATCGACGCCATGTCCGGATCGACGTAGGTGGCCTCGCGCTGGGGGCCGTCGACGATGAAGCCGAGCACCTTGTTGAAATTGCTCGGCTGCGAGCCGAGGATCAGGCCGCTGATCGAGAACTCCGGGTGCGCGACCAGCGCCTCGTCGTCGAACTTGCGCGTCGTCGGGTCGTACATCCAGGCCTGGACCTGGTCGGAGAACAGGTCGGTCAGCACGTAGAACTTCCCGGTCTGCTCGTCGATGCCGGTGATGCCCACGGTGTAGCGTTCGCTGACCTTGCGGGTGAGGTTGGCATGGACCTCGAACTCGCCGCTCTTGGGGTTCTTGATGAGGATGCGCTGTTCGAACTCGCTGCCGCCGATCGGCTCGATCTCCGTCCGGGTCAGGACTTCGCCGTTGCGGGGATTGAACAGGCCCGGGCTGGTGCGGCCGCCGCCGCGGAACAGCAGCTTGGTCTCGTTGGTGCGCAGGTTGTACAGATAGAAGTTGCTGCCCAGCGTGGTGCTGTTGAGCTGCTGGATGATGACGTTGTCGGGGTCCAGCGGCAGGCCGTTGACCAGGTTCGCGGTACCGGCGATCTCCAGGCAGCGCTGCATGTCTTCCGACACCCCGATGCGGCGGGTGTTGTCGGCGAAGGCGTCGGAGAACTTCTTGTGCCCGGTGTCGCCGAGATAGGCCTTGGTCACGAAGGTCTTGGTGGCGCCGGTGGTCCGGCCCTCGCCGCAGCCGGCGAGCTGGCCGGTCCATTCCTGGCGGCCGATGACCAGGATGCGGTCGGCCTTCATCGCGCTGGTGGCGATGAACTTCATGCGGTCGCCGGACGGGGTGATGGTCGGCCCCTTGTCCAGGTTGTCCAGGTCCCAGGTCGCCACGCCGGTGTCCCGGTTGTTGGACCCGGGCAGCGCGACGATCGCGGCCAGGTTCTTGCCGTCCGTGCTCATCGACACCGACTGGATGTCCGGCAGGCGCGCGAACGATTCGATCGGAATGGGCTGCGCTGCCGGCACGCTGCCTGCCACCAGGCACAGGGAGAGAGCAGCGGCCTGCAGGAACTTCGGTTTCATCATCACGCCCCCGGAATACTGAATTCAGTGTGGATAGGTTCTGGCCGTCCCGCTGCGGCGCCGGATACTGGCCGGAGCCGCGGGAACCTGGCTGTCGAGCGTGAATAGTAGCGGCTGCGTTGCCGGATGGGGCGACGCAGCCGCATGGAACATGGCGTATCTGCGCGCCAGCGCGTTGGATCGCGCATGTGGACGGCATGCGATGCCTGCGACGACCGGGAACGCAGTGCGGGCGGGGTAGACTGCCCGCCATCGTTCACAGTTGCTGCCCGGCCTCCATGGCAATCCATTCCCACGCGGTCCAGCCCCGGCTTTCGCCGCTCCCGCACGTACGCAACATCCTGGCCGTGGGCTCCGGCAAGGGCGGCGTCGGCAAGTCCACCACGGCGGTGAACCTGGCGCTGGCGCTGGCCGCAGACGGCGCCCGGGTCGGCGTGCTGGATGCCGATGTCTATGGCCCGAGCATCCCGACCATGCTGGGCCTGTCGGGCAAGCCGGACAGCCCGGACGGCAAGTCGATCGCGCCGATGCGGGCGCACGGGATCGAGGCGATGTCGATCGGGCTGCTGGTGGAGGCCGACACGCCGATGATCTGGCGCGGGCCGATGGCGACCTCGGCGCTGACGCAGTTGCTCAACGACACGCTCTGGGGCGGGGAGGAGGGGCTGGACTACCTGATCGTCGACCTGCCGCCGGGGACCGGCGACATCCAGCTGACGCTGGCGCAGAAGATCCCGGTGGCCGGTGCGGTGGTGGTGACCACGCCGCAGGACGTGGCGACGCTCGATGCGCGCAAGGCGCTGCGGATGTTCGGGAAGGTGGAGGTGGCGGTGCTGGGGCTGGTCGAGAACATGGCCCAGCACGTGTGCTCGAACTGCGGGCACGTCGAGCACCTGTTCGGACAGGGCGGGGGCGAGCGGATGGCGGCGCAGTACGGCGTGCCGCTGCTGGGTTCGCTGCCGCTGGAGATCGGGATCCGCGAGCAGGGCGATGCCGGGGTGCCGATCGTGGCGTCCGCGCCGGAGTCCGCCGCCGCCGCGGCCTACCGCGGGACCGCGCGCAGGCTGGTCGAGGAACTGTCGAAGCGCCCGCGCGCGGCGCGGGGCATTTCCGCGTCGCTGCTGTAGGGCGGGCCTTGGCCCGCCGTTGCGCTGCGTGTCGACGGTTCCGGCGGGCCGAGGCCCGCCCTACAATGTCGGAATCGGGCCGAACGGCCGCAGGGAACATCGCATGAGCATCAAGAGCGACCGCTGGATCCGGCGGATGGCGGAACAGCAGGGCATGATCGAGCCGTACGAGCCGGGGCAGGTGAAGGAGGCCAACGGCGGGCGCATCGTCAGCTACGGCACCTCCAGCTACGGCTACGACGTGCGCTGCTCGCGCGAGTTCAAGGTGTTCACCAACATCAACTCGACGATCGTCGATCCCAAGCACTTCGACCCGAAGAGTTTCGTCGACATCGAGGCCGACGAGTGCATCATCCCGCCCAACAGCTTCGCACTGGCGCGCACGGTGGAGTACTTCCGCATCCCGCGCGACACCCTGGTGGTGTGCCTGGGCAAGAGCACCTACGCGCGCTGCGGGATCATCGTCAACGTCACCCCGCTCGAACCAGAGTGGGAAGGGCACGTGACGCTGGAGTTCAGCAACACCACGCCGCTGCCGGCGCGGATCTACGCCAACGAGGGCGTGGCGCAGATGCTGTTCTTCCAGTCCGACGCCGACGATGTCTGCGAGACCTCGTACCGCGATCGCGGCGGCAAGTACCAGGGCCAGACCGGGGTCACCCTGCCGCGGACCTGAGCGCCTATTCGGTTGCGCCCGCGCCGATGCGGCGGTCCACGGGCGTGGTGAGCGCGGTGCGGATCGCGATGCGCAGCGCCTCGGTGGTCACGTCCAGCGGCAGCACGGCGGTGGGCGGTACGTGCACGAAGCCGGCGCGGATGCGGCGGCGCCTGCGCAGCGCGTGCATCAGCCCGAAGAACACGTGGTTGCAGACGAAGGTGCCGGCGGTCTGGGAGACCTCGGCCGGGATGCCGGCCTCGCGAAGCGCGGCGTACATCGCCTTGACCGGCAGGGTCGAGAAGTAGGCCGCGGGCCCGTCGCGCAGGATCGGCTCGTCGATCGGCTGGCGTCCGGCGTTGTCGGGGATCCGCGCGTCGTCGACGTTGATCGCGACGCGCTCGAACGAGATCGCGTCGCGTCCACCCGCGAGCCCGACGCACAGCACCAGTGCGGGCCGCAGCTCGCGGATCGCGCGCCGCAGCCGCGCCAGCGATGCTCCGAATTCCACCGGCAGCTCGCGCGCGACGATGCGGTGCCCGGCAACGCGCCGGCCGTGCAATGCGCGAACTGCTTCCCAGCTCGGATTCCGGTCGTCACCGTCGAACGGCGCGAAGCCGGTCAGCAGCACGGTCGGCGCGGGTTGGCGTGGGCGTGCGCTCATCGGAACACGATGAAGTACATGAGCACGATGTTGCAGGCGAGCAGCGGCAGGGCGGTCGCGACCTGCTGGCGGATCACCGCGTTCGGGTCGCGGAGTTCCAGCAGCGCGGCGGGCACGAGGTTGAAGTTCGCCGCCATCGGCGTGAGCAGGGTGCCGCAGTAGCCCGACAGCATGCCGATCGCGGCCAGCGGCGCGGCGTCGGCGCCGTGCAGTTGCACCAGCAGCGGCAGGCCGATGCCGGCGGTCATCACCGGGAACGCGGCGAAGGCGTTGCCCATGACCATCGTGAACAGCGCCATGCCCAGCGCATAGGCGAGGACCACGACGAAGCGGTTGTCGACCGGGATCGCCCGCTGCACCAGTTCCGCCACCGCCTCGCCCACGCCCGCGGCCGCGAACACGCCGCCGAGGGTGGCCAGCAGCAGCGGCAGGATCGCGGCCCAGCCGACGGCGTCGATCAGGCGGCGCGACTGTTCGACCGCGCTCCACGGTGTCTGCCGGGTCAGCCGGCAGGCGGCGACCGCGGCGACCACGCAGGCGAGGCCGAGCGCGACCAGGGTGGTCTGCTCGCGGCCGAGCAGGAACACCTCGCCCCACCGCAGGTCCTTGAGCACCACCGCGAACAGCACCACCGTGCCGGGGATCAGCAGGGCCGGCCAGAACAGGCGGTTGCCCAGGCGCGTGGCTTCGGCGCGCTTGGCCTCGTCCGCGGGTTCGTCGTAGCGGCCGCGGGCGAGCCCGCCGAAGCCGGCCAGGCAGGCCAGCGCCACGACCACGATGCCGACGACGGCCGGCGGCAGCCGCTCGGCCGCGAGGAACATCAGGCCGAGCAGGGCCCAGAACAGCGCGGTGGTATGGCGGCGTGGGTTGTGCCGGTCGCGCAGGCCCAGCGCGGCGACCGCGAGCAGGTAGGCGCCGGCGAGCCAGTAGATGAGCTGCAGCGTGATCATGGCGCCGGCTCCCGCTCCGCCGATGCCTGCAGCGCGGCCGCTTCGCGCGCCAGCTGCGCGTCCATCCGCAGCAGCCGCGAGGTGTGGATGAGGAAGGCGCAGATCGCGGTGGGGATGCCCCACAGCGCGATGTGCAGCGGTTCGAGCACGATGCCGTGCTCGGCGAAGAAGCCCTGCATCAGCAGCACCGCGCCGAAGGCGATGAACACGTCCTCGCCGAAGAAGCGGCCGACGTTCTCGCTGGCCGCGGTCATCGCCTTGATCCGCTCGCGGGTCGCCTCGGGCAGCGCGCCGTGGCTGTTCTCGGCGGCGCCGACCGCCATCGGCGCCATCAGCGGGCGCACCGTCTGCGCGTGCCCGCCGAGGTCGACCAGGCCTAGCGCCGACAGCAGCTGGCGTCCGCCGAGATAGGCGGTGAGCGCGCGCCCGGCGGTGGCGCCGCGCAGCCGCGCGATCCACTGCTGCGCGCGTTCCTTCAGGCCATGGCGCTCCAGCAGGCCGATCGCCGGCAGCGTCAGCAGGAACAGCGCGAGGTAGCGCTGCTTGGTGAAGGACTCGCCGATCAGCGCCAGCACGTCGGTCGGCGTGATGCCGGCGAGCAGCCCGGTGGCGATACCGGCGACCACGACGACGAGCGCGGGATTGAGCCGCAGCACGAAACCGATCACGACCAGCGCGATGCCGAGCAGCGGCCAATAGTTCATGCCGCGGCTCCCGGGTGCGCGACGCGGACGCCTTCGGCTTCGAGCGCCGCACGCAGCGAAGCGGCGAAGCGCGCGGCGTCGGGGCGGTCGCCGTGCAGGCACAGCGTGTCGGCGCGCAGCGGGACGCGGCTGCCGTCGAGGGCGATCACCGCCTGCTCGCGCAGCATGGTGCGCACCTGCGCCAGCGAGGCGTCGAGATCGTCGATCACCGCGCCGGGCCGGTCGCGCGGCACCAGCCGGCCTTCGTCGGTGTAGCGGCGTTCGGCGAAGGCTTCCTCGGCGACCGGCAGGCCGGCAAGGCGGCCTGCCTCGGCCAGTGCGGAACCGGACAAGGCGTACAGCCACAGCGCCGGGTCGATGGCCTGCACCGCGGCCGCGATGGCGTCGGCGACATCGGCGTCGCGCGCGGCCAGGTTGTAGAGCGCGCCGTGCGGCTTGACGTGGCGCAGGCGCGCGCCGGCCGCTTCGCAGACCGCCGCCAGCCGCCGCACCTGCGCCAGCACCAGCACGTGGATGGCGCCGGCGCCGAGGTCGAGTTCGCGCCGGCCGAAATGCGCGCGGTCGACGAACGAGGGATGCGCACCGATTGCGACGCCGTGTCGCAGGCACAGCGCGACGGTCGCGCGCATGCTGCCCTCGTCGCCGGCATGGCCGCCGCAGGCGATGCTGGCGGAACTGAGATAGGGAACGATGGCCGCGTCGTCGCCGCAGCCTTCGCCGAGGTCGCAGTTGAAATCGATGCGCTCAGGCACGGCGGTCGTTCTTCGCGTCGAGGGCCAGCGCGATTCTATGCAGGCGCTGGCGCTGGCCGCAAAGCGCGCGATGCGCCTCGGCCTGCGTGCAGGGCGCGAAGCGCAGGCGTTCGCCCGGGCGCAGTTGCGCGAGCACCGGCCAGTCGGCGCGGATCGCGTGCCCGATGCGCGGATAGCCGCCGTGGGTCTGCGCGTCGGCGAGCAGCACGATCGGCTGCCCGTCGGGCGGCAGTTGCACGGTGCCGGGCACGACCGGTTCGGAGACGCGCTCGCCGCGGTCCGCCGCTTCGAGCGCGTTGCCCTGCAGGCGCAGGCCCTGGCGGTTGCTGTCGGGGGCGACCTGCCATGTCTGCGCGAACAGGGCGTCGGTGGGCGTGGTGGCGTCGCTGCCGGGGAGGAGGCGCACGAGTGGATCGCCGCCGGGCGGTCGGTCGTCGAACGCGGGATCGATCCACCAGGCCGGGACGTGGAGCGCATCGACAGCGACGCTGCTGTCCAGCGGCAGCCGGTCACCGCGCCGCAGCGGACGGCCCTCGCAGCCGCCGAAGCCGGCGCGCAGGTCGGTGCTGGCGCTGCCGAGGACCGGCGCGACGGCCAGCCCGCCGTGCACGGCCAGGTAGGCCCGCGCACCGTCCAGGCAGCGGCCGAGGCGCAGCACGCTGCCGGCGGGCAGGTCGAGCGGTCGCGAAGCGGGGACCGGCGTGCCGTCCACGTCGGCATCGAGGCCGGCGCCGCACAGCGCGACGCGGGCCGCGGCGTGGAAGCGCAGCGTTGGCCCGGACAGGGTCAGTTCGAGCACCGGCGCGCCCGGCGGGTTGCCGGCGAGCAGGTTCGCGAGCGCGAACGACCAGGGGTCGAGCGCGCCGGCGGTGGCGATGCCGTGGCGGCGCAGGCCGCTGCGCCCGCCGTCCTGCAGCAGGGTGGCGAAGCCGGGCGCGAGGACTTCGATCCTCATGCGCCGGCGCCGGCGGACAGGGCGTCGAAGCCGGCTTCGTCGATTGCGACGAAGCGCACGCGCTGTCCCGCGGCGAGCAGGCAGGGCGCCTCGCGCGTCGCGTCGAACAGCGCCAGCGGCGTGCGCCCGATGACGTGCCAGCCGCCGGGGCTTTCGCGCGGATAGATGCCGGTCTGCGCGCCGCCGATCGCGACGCTGCCGGCCGGCACGCGCGTGCGCGGAGTGGCGCGGCGCGGCATCGCCAGCCGCGGGTCGAGGCCGAGCAGGTAGGGGAAGCCGGGCGCGAATCCCACCATCGCGACGCGATAGTCGCCGGCGCAGTGCCGCGCGACCACCTCCCGCGGCGACAGGCCCGCATGCGCAGCGAGCGCGTCGAGGTCGGGGGCGAAGGCGGGCGCGTGGCAGACCGGGATGTCGAACGGGGCGGTTTCGGCACCCGGCGCGGGGCAGGCCGCATCCGGTCCATCGAGCAGCGCGCGCAGCCAGTGGTGCGCGGCCTGCAGGTAATTTTCGCCGTCCGCAGCGTCGTCGAGGAACACCGCCAGGGAGGCATAGGCCGGCACCACCTCGCGCAGCCACGCCGGCCGCGCGGCCTCGATGCGCGCCGCCAGCGCGTGCACGCGCGCGTTCACGTCGGCGTCGATGCGGCGATCCAGCCGCAGCAGCAGCGCGTCCTCGCCGAGCGGCTCGATCGTGGTGTCGTTCACGCGCGCAGCGCGGCGTCCAGCAGGCGGATGCGCTCGACCAGCGCGTCGGGCGTGTAGGGGCGCGCGGCGACGCGGCCCCAGACCGGGGCGGGCCAGGCCGGATCGTGCTCGAAGCGCGCGATCACGTGCACGTGCAGCTGCGGCACGAGGTTGCCGAGCGCGGCGACGTTGAGCTTGAACGGCCGGAACACCTCGCGCAGCACGCGCGCGGCGCGGTCGATCTCGTCGGTCAGCAGGTGCCGCTGCGCGGCGTCGAGGTCGATCAGTTCGCGCGCCTCGGGCAGGCGCGGCACCAGCACCAGCCACGGGTAGTTCGCGTCGTCCATCAGCCGCAGCTCGCACAGTTCGAACACGGCCAGCGGGTGGGTATCGGCAGCAAGCTGCGGATGCAGTTCGTAGTGCGTCGGTGCGTGCGTATGCCTGCCCATGGCGAGCCTCCGGTCAGCGCAGTGCGGTTTCGAGGAAGGCCAGCGTGCGCCGGCGCGCGAGCGCGGCGCTGGCGGCATGGAAATGCCGCGGGTCGACGTCGCGGTTGAAGGCGTGGCCGGCGCCGGGATAGACGTGCAGTTCGGCACCGGGCTGCGCATCGCGATGCGCTTGGATGTCCTCCGGCGGCGTGCTGGCGTCGTCCTCGCCGAAATGGAACAGCATCGGCGCGCGCAGCGGTTCGCCGAGGAACGGCCGCGTGCGCGCGCCGTAGTAGGACACCGCGGGCAGGCCCAGCCGGGTGTTGGCGAGGAAGGCCATGCTGCCGCCCCAGCAGAACCCGACCACCGCCACCTTCAGTCCTTCCGCCTGCAGGTGGGCCGCCGCGGCGCGCACGATCGCGACCGCGCCGTCCGTGCCCAGTTCCGACACCAGCGCGCGACCGCGGGCGAAGCCGGCTTCGTCATAGCCAAGCTCCACGTTGCGCGAGACCGGGTCGAACAGCGCGGGCGCCAGCGCCACGTAGCCGGCGGCGGCATAGCCGTCGGCGACGCTGCGGATGTGTTCGTTGACGCCGAAGATCTCCTGCAGCACCACCACGCCGCCCAGCGCCGCGGCGCGGTCGGGCGGGGCCGAGCGCCAGGCGTCGATCGGCCCCTGCGGCGCCTGGATGACGATGTCCTGGCCCATGCCGTCGCCTCGTCCGTGCGGATGACCCGATTCTAGCGGAGGGGGCGTGAGGCGGGTTCAAGGTCCGGCGCGACGGTGCGTTGCCGTCGGTTGGCCCCCACCCCAGCCCTCCCCCGCAGGCGGGGGAGGGGGTCAAAAGCAAAAAAAGCCCGGAGCCGACCCCATTCCGCCCGACGCTATACTGCGCGCCCGTCACGCTGCCGCCGCCGGCGCACGACCTCCGTTCCCCCAGCCACGGCCATGTCCGCAGCCAATCCCAAGGTCGGTTTCGTCAGCCTCGGCTGCCCCAAGGCGCTGGTCGACTCCGAGCGCATCCTCACCCAGCTCCGCGTCGAGGGCTACGACCTCGTGCCGAGCTACGACGACGCCGACGTGGTGGTGGTCAACACCTGCGGCTTCATCGACTCGGCGGTGGCCGAATCGCTGGACGCGATCGGCGAGGCGATCGCCGAGAACGGCAAGGTGATCGTCACCGGCTGCCTGGGCAAGCGCGAGAGCCTGATCCGCGAGACGCATCCGGACGTGCTCTCGATCAGCGGCCCGCAGGACTACGACAGCGTGATGTCCGCCGTGCACAGGGCGTTGCCGCCGAAGCACGATCCGTTCGTCGACCTCGTGCCGCGGCGCATGGCCGACGAGGTCGGCGTCAAGCTCACGCCGAAGCACTACGCCTACCTGAAGATCTCCGAGGGCTGCAACCACCGCTGCAGCTTCTGCATCATCCCGTCGATGCGCGGCGACCTGGTCTCGCGCCCGGTCGACGAGGTGCTGCGCGAGGCCGAGCGGCTGGTCGTGCGCGGCGGGGTGAGGGAACTGCTGGTGATTTCGCAGGACACCTCCGCCTATGGCGTCGACGTGAAGTACGCCGAGCGCGAATGGCGCGGCAAGCCGTACCAGACGCGGATGAAGGCGTTGTGCGAGGGCCTGGCCGAACTGGGCGTGTGGACGCGGCTGCATTACGTCTACCCGTATCCGCACGTCGACGACATCGTTCCGCTGATGGCCGAGACGCAGAACGGCACGCCCAGGCTGCTGCCCTACCTCGACATCCCGTTCCAGCATGCCAGCCCGCGCGTGCTGAAGCTGATGAAGCGCCCGGGCGCGGTGGACAAGGTGCGCGAGCGCATCGCGCGCTGGCGCGGGATTTGTCCGGAGCTGACGATCCGCAGCACCTTCATCGTCGGCTTCCCCGGCGAGACCGAAGCAGAGTTCGAGGAACTGCTGGATTTCCTGCGCGAGGTGCGACTGGACCGCGTCGGCGCCTTCGCCTATTCGCCGGTGGACGGCGCGAGTGCGAACGCCTTGCCCGATCCGGTGCCGGAAGCCGTGAAGCAGGAACGCCTGGCGCGCTTCATGGCGGTGCAGGCGGGGATTTCGGCGCAGAAGCTCGAGGCGAAGGTGGGCAGCACGCAGCGCTGCATCGTCGATCTCGTCGACGGCGAGATCGCCATCGCCCGCTCGATGGCCGACGCGCCGGAGATCGACGGCGTGGTGCAGATCCAGAACGGCCGCGAGGCCGGGCTGCAGCCGGGCGACTTCGTCGACGTTGAGATCATGGGCAGCGACGAGCACGATCTGTACGGCGAGGCCATGTGCGAGGTCTTCACTCTTCCCGGGACGGCAAAGAGCCGGTAACGTCCGCTTTCGGCCAGCTGCGTGGCGGCGGCCGGACTGGATGCGCGCAGGGGGAGGGGGAATGAAGGACAGATTGCGGGTCTTTGCCATGCTGCTTGCGGCCGTCGCCTGCCCGGCGTTCGCCGGAACTGCCGACACCGCGCGCTGCGAAGAGGCATACGCGGCGCTGCCTGCCGGGACAATCCTCGATCTCCTCGATCCGGACGCTCCGCCGGAGCGGCGTACCCGCGCGCTCGAGGGCTACGAACGCCTGGCGGACATGCGCGAATGTCCGGAATTCGGCTACACGCTCGGACAACTGTACCGGCACGGGTCGGAGCTTCCCAGGAACCTCGTGCAGCAGCAGGACATCCCCAGGGCGAAGGAACTGATCCAGGCGATGGCCATGGACGGGTACCTGCCGGCTTTTGCCGACCTGGCCGAGATGGTGATGCGCCACGGCGAGCACCGTGAGGCGATGCTGTGGACGCAGGTCTACCTCCACTTTTCCAGGACCGTGCTGCGGCCGGAGCTGGATGCGGACCGTGCGCACTTCATGCGTACCGCCTACAACGGACATCTGCTTACTCGCGCCGAGACAGTCTGGCGCTGGCAGAAGCCGGCAGTGCCGCGCAAGCGCGTCGCGGAAGACCTGAACGCATGGCTGTCCGAGCATGGCGCATCGGTGCGCAAGCGGATGATCGAGCGGTACCAGGGATCTGACCGCCGTGCATCGGCGCAGGAAGGCCCGCTGCCGCGGGTGCGGGCCAAGGCCGAAGACTGCCGGCTCAATCTCGATCCACGCCTCGGCGCGGCGACGGGTTCTTGGATCGTGGAGGTGCTGCCGTCGGGGCAGACGGGACGCGTGCTGCTGGAGAACTTCGTGCCGCGCGCTGCGTTCGTGGAAACGCTGCGGCCCTGCCTGGCGGACTACCGCTTCGAGCCGTTGGCCGGCGAGACCCCGGCGACCCTGCGCATCTCGCTGCTGTACGGCTCGCCGGAAGGCGCCGCGATACGCCGTTGAACCGAAGTGCCGCCGGGCGGAGTGGCCCCAGACCGGATCGGAGAGCCCAGCGGCGGGACACGCCGCGTAGCGATCGGGCGCTGGGGCTTACAGGCTTGCTCCCACTCCATTCATGGCATTCCGCAGGAGCGCCTTCGGCGCGACCGGCCGTCTGCCAGGCTGGCGGTTGCACCGAAGGTGCTCCTGCAGAATGCGGTTGCGGGGCACTTCAATCGCTGTAGCGCACGCCGACGATGCAGAACCGTGCGATGCCGCCCGGCAGCTGTGCCTCGAACTCGTCGTCGACGCGCTTCTTCAGCATCGCGCGCGCCAGCGGTGAGTCGATGCTGATCCAGCCGAGTTTGGCGTCGGTTTCGTCGGGGCCGACGATGCGGTAGCGCGCGGTCTCGCCGGTGGCGGCGTCCTCGACTTCGACGCGGGCGCCGAAGAACACCGCGCCCGGGTCGGAGGGCGCGGTGTCGACCACGCGCAGGGTCTCCAGCCGCTTGCTGAGGTAGCGCACGCGGCGGTCGATCTCGCCGAGTTGCTTCTTGCGGTAGGTGTACTCGGCGTTCTCGGAGCGGTCGCCCTCGGCCGCGGCCGCGGCGAGCGCCTTCACCACCTCGGGGCGCTTCACCCGCCACAGCGCGTCGAGTTCGGCCTTCAGGCGCGCATGGCCCTCCGGCGTGACCAGCGCGGTGCTCTTCTCGGCGGGCGGACGCCAGCGGCCCAAGCGAGGACGATGCTCAGCCGCGGCGCAGGCTGTAGTTCAGCGCGCTTTCGACCGGCTTGCCCTCGGCGTCGAGCATGCGGATCTCGTCCTTCGACACGATCTCGAAGTGGCGGTCGGCCTCGTCCTTGCTGTCCGGGTCGAGCAGCAGGCGCCTGCCGTCGGCGTCGATCGTCCAGGTGCCGGCCGTCTCGACGGTGGTGTCGCGATCCTGGTAGGTCTCGCTCGCGCTGAAGCTGCCGTCGGCGTCGATGTCGACGCGCATGTCGATGCCCGGGCAGTCGGCGCAGGGGAGGGTGCCGGCGAAGCTGCCGGCGAAGGCCTTGCGGTCGAAGCCGGCGGGGTCGGGCCGCTCGTGGTCCACGACAGCGGTGGCGTCGGTGCCGGCGACGGCGCCGGACTGTGCGGTGGTGGCGGTGTCGGCCGGCGGGGCCGCGGGTGCCGGATCGGCATCGGGCTTGCAGGCCGCCAGCGCGAGCGCGAGCGGAATCAGGACGAGGGCGGACGCGGGGTGACGGGTCATGGCGCGGCTCCTGTGCGGCGTGTCTGGATGGCGTGCGGTGAGCTTAGGCTTGCGCTGGTGAAGAAGTCGTTCCATCCGTTTTCGCGCGTCTTGCGCGGGCAACCGGCAAACTTCTGTTGCGCTTGAAGAAGAATCGTCATCCCCGCGAAAGCGGGGATCCAGTGTCTTTGCGTCAAAGTCAAAATGGATCCCCGCTTTCGCGGGGATGACGACAAAGTGGGGGGCGACAAAGAAGTTGGGCGAAGAAGGCGAAAGCCGCACTATTTCAGGATGCCGCCGAGGATCCCGCGCACGATGCGGTTGGTGATCGTGCGCGCGGCCTGCTTGCCGGCGGCCTGCACCACGCCCTGGCGGCGCTTGGTGCCGAACAGCCATTCGTTGACCGCCTGGCCCATGCCCCCTTCCTCGTTCTGCGCCGCGTCCTTCGCGCCCTTCGCCGCGGGCGCGCCGGCCTGCGCGGTGGCGGCTTCGGCGCGCTTGGCCAGCAGTTCGGCCGCCGACTCGCGGTTCACGGCAGTGTCGTATTTCGCGCCGACCGGACTGCCCGCGCGCACCTGCGCGCGCTCGGCCTCGGTGATCGAACCCATGCGGCAGCGCGGCGGCGCCACCAGCGTGTGTTCGACCGGCATTGGCACGCCCTTGTCCTGCAGCGTCGACACCAGTGCCTCGCCGGTGCCGAGCTTCGACAGCGTCTGCACCACGTCGAGGTTCGGGTTGGAGACGAAAGTCTCCGCCGCGGTCTTCACCGCTTTCTGGTCGCGCGGCGTGAACGCGCGCAGCGCGTGCTGCACGCGGTTGCCGAGCTGGCCGAGGATGTTGGACGGCACGTCGTCGGGGAACTGCGAGCAGAAGTACACGCCCACGCCCTTGGAGCGGATCAGCCGCACCACCTGTTCGATGCGCTGCTGCAGCGATCCCGGCGCGTCGTCGAACAGCAGGTGCGCCTCGTCGAAGATGAACACCAGCTTGGGCTTGTCGAGGTCGCCGACCTCGGGCAGGTTCTCGAACAGCTCCGACAGCAGCCACAGCAGGAAGCTCGAATACAGCCGCGGCTTGAGGATCAGCTGGTCGGCGGCGAGGATGCCGACCACGCCGCGGCCGTTGGTGGTGGTGCGCATCAGGTCGGCCAGCTCCAGCGCGGGCTCGCCGAAGAAGCGGTCGCCGCCTTCCTGGTCCAGCCGCAGCAGCGCGCGCTGGATCGCGCCGACCGACTGCGGGCTGACCAGGCCGTACTCGGTCGAGACCGTCTTGCGCTCCTCGACCACGAGGTTGAGCAGGGCACGCAGGTCGGCGAGGTCGAGCAGCAGCAGGCCGCGGTCGTCGGCGAGCTTGAACACGATGTCGAGCACGCCGGCCTGGGTGTCGTTGAGTTCGAGGATGCGCGCGAGCAGGGTCGGGCCCATCTCGCTGACCGTGGTGCGCACCGGGTGGCCGAGCTTGCCGTACAGGTCCCAGAAGATCGTCGGGCTGCCTTCGGGCGTGTAGCCGTCGACGCCGATCTGCTCGATGCGCTGCTGCAGCTTGTCGTTCAGCGTGCCGGGCATGGCGAGGCCGGACACGTCGCCCTTCACGTCGGCCAGGAACACCGGCACCCCGATCCGCGAGAAGCCCTCGGCCAGCGTCATCAGCGTCACCGTCTTGCCGGTGCCGGTGGCGCCGGCGACCAGCCCGTGGCGGTTGCCGTACCTGGGCAGCAGGTGGACCTGGGCGCCGTCCGCGGTGGTGATGGCCTTGCCGACGAGGATGGATTCCATGGGGTCGATGTCCTGTGGGGTGCTCCCGGATTCTATCGGTCCGGCCCGCCATTTGTGGGAGCGCCTTCAGGCGCGATGCTTCCGATTCCGCGCCGGGAACCATGCCCGAAAGGCATCGCGCCTGAAGGCGCTCCCACGAACAGACGGGCCGTTCCGTGGCCGCTTTCCTTGTGGCCCCCGCCACCAGCGGCTAACCTGCCGGCCCCTCCCGTTCCGCCGGTGGTCGATGTCCCCGTTGTTTCCACATGCCGCACGCGGCCTGTTGCTGGCCAGCGCAATGCTGCTCGCCACCCTGCCGGCGACCGCGCAGGCGCAATCCAGGCGCACCCAGGCCGCGATCGACGCGCTGAACCAGCGCATGGCCGCCGCCGAGACCCGCTATCGCGAGGCGCTGGTGAAGATCGGCAACAGCGATCCGTCCGGCGTCGAGGAGAGCAACGCCGCGCTCGAGGACATGGAGGACGTGATCGTCGAGTGCGGCAGGATCAAGGGCTGCGGCACCGGCAACCTGCTGGCCGGCTACAAGCGGCTGCTCAAGGCGCAGGCCGATGCCGCCGCCGGGGTGCTCGTCGACGACGAATCCGACACCACCCTGGTCGACGACGGCGTCGATCTGCCGACCGGCGAGGTGCCGCAGAGCGCCAGCGCGGCGGCGCTGCTGGCGGCCGAGGACCAGCGCTTCCTCAAGGCGGTGCAGATGAATCCGGCGGTGCAGGCCGGCATCCGCCGCTGGCTGACCGACATGCGCGTGTCGCTGATCACCAGCCACGAGAACTACCAGTACATGCAGCACATGATGTCGCCGGCGTTCAAGCGCCGCGGCCTGCCGGAGGCGCTGCTGTTCGGCATCCTGGCCAAGGAATCCAACGGTCGCGTGCATGCGCGCTCGCGCGCCGGCGCGGCGGGGCCGCTGCAGTTCATGCCGGCCACGGGCCACCGCTTCGGGCTCGGGCCCGACGGGCGCGGCTTCGACACCCGCTACGACCCGCGGGCCTCGGCCGATGCCGCGGCCTCGTATCTGAGCGAGCGCTATGCCGAGCTCGGCAACAACATCGAGCTGTGGCTGGCCGCCTACAACGGCGGCGAGGGCAGGGCGCGCCGCGTCTACAACCAGACCGGCGGCCGCAGCTTCTGGGACGCGGACGTCTACGGCCAGTTCCCGCCGGAAACCAAGGACTACGTGCCGATGGTGATCGCCGCGGCGTGGCTGTACCTGCATCCGAAGGAATACGGCCTGACCTTTCCGAAGGTCGACGCGCGCCCGGCGACGATCCAGCTGCAGCGGCCGGCGTCGATCTACGAGCTCACCATCTGCCTCGGCAACGGCGGCACCCGCGACGGCTACATGCGCGTGCTGCGCAACCTCAACCCGCAGTACGAGGCGGAGGCCTGGATTCCTGCCGGCACCCGGCTCAACACCACCGTGCGCATGGCCAGCCTGTACGAGCGCTGGTGCACCAGGGGCGCGCGCGCCGACCTCGCCAAGCAGCTCGTCAACAGCGACCCGGCGACCGCGATCGTGCGCGTCGGCGACGTGGAGAACGTGACCCTGCCGGACGGCAGCGTGGTCCAGCAGGTGGTCGTGGGCGCGCCCTCGTCCCCCGCCGCGCGGGCGCCGGCGCCGAAGCCCGCCGCCGCGCGCAGCCATCGCGTCGCCCGCGGCGAGACCCTGGTCGAGATCGCCCGGCGCTACCAGTGCGACACCAAGGTCCTGGCGTCCGCGAACGGGATCAAGGCGCCGCGCTACATGGTCAGGCAGGGGCAGCAGCTGAAGCTGCAGGGCTGCGGGCGCTAGAGCTTTGCAACTTGAGCACCGTCATCCCAGCGCAAGCTGGGATCCATCTTGCTTCTTCATGATCGATATTTTCGAGGAAAATCAACGGCAAAATGGATTCCGGCTTTCGCCGGAATGACGAGCAAAAGCAGGCGCTTGCGGTAGTAAAAGGTGTAAACACCTGAAGCAAACTTGCTCTAGCCGTACCGCCGCTCCTACGGGGCCGTGGCGGGTCGATGGCGTGCCGGATCCGTATATTGGTCGCCTCCCGCCCTGCCGGTCTCCTGCCGATGAAATCCGTCTTTGCCGCATCGCTCTTCCTGTCCCTCCTGCTGTGCGCCGCCTGTTCGCAGGCGCCGGAAGGGGCGGGCGCCGACGCCATCATCGCCGCCGTGCCCGGTGGCGACATCTCGGCCGACAACCTGGCGCAGAGCCTGCGCGTGCTGACCTCGGACGAGTTCGAGGGCCGCGCGCCGGATACGCCGGGCGAGGAGAAGACGGTCGAGTACATCGCCGCGCGCTTCGCCGAAGCCGGCCTGGAGCCGGCCGGTGACGACGGCGGCTGGATGCAGCAGGTGGCGCTGGAGCGCAGCGAGATCGACGGCCCGGTGGCCGCGCGCTTCACCACCCGGGCCGGCGTGCGTGAACTGGTCCAGGGCGAGGACATCGCCGTGGAGACGCTGTATCCGCACGACCGGGTCGACCTGCGCGACGTGCCGCTGATGTTCGCCGGTTACGGCATCACCGCGCCGGAGCTGGGCTGGGACGACTATGCCGGCCTCGACGTGACCGACAAGATCGTCGTCGTGCTGGTCAACGATCCCGACTTCGAGAGCGGCGAGGGCGATTTCGGCGGCCGTGCGATGACCTACTACGGCCGCTGGACCTACAAGTACGAGGAAGCCGCGCGCCGCGGCGCCGCCGGCGCGCTGATCGTGCACGAGACCGAGCCGGCGGCGTATCCGTGGGCGACCGTGCGCAACGGCCGCAACGGGCCGCAGTACGACATCGTGCGCAAGGACGCCGCCAGCCATCACCTGCCGATGCGCGGCTGGATGCAGCGCGAGGTGGCGGAGCGGCTGTTCCGGGAGTCCGGGCTCGACTTCGACGCGGAAAAACGCGCCGCGCAGGTGCGCGGCTTCACCGGCTATCCGCTCGCCGGCGCCAGCGCGTCATTGGCGTTCGACGTCAGGCGTGGGCGCATCGCCAGCCGCAACGTGGCCGGGATCCTGCCCGGCGCGGAGCGGCCGGAGGAAACGGTGATCCTGTCCGGGCACTGGGACAGCTACGGCGTCATCGCCGATGCCGACGACCGCGGCGACCGCATCGTCAACGGCGCGGTCGACAACGCCACCGCGATCGCCTCGCTGATCGAGATCGCGCGCGTATTCGCCGCCGGTCCGCGCCCGGCGCGTAGCCTGCTGTTCCTGGCGGTGACCGCCGAGGAAAGCGGGCTGCTCGGCGCCAGGTACTACGCCGCCAACCCGCTGCGTCCGCTGGACACCACGGTGGCCGACCTCAACATGGAAATGTGGAGCCCGGACGGCCCGACCCGCGACATTTCCTCGTGGGGCGTGGGCAAGGTGTCGCTGGAGCGCGACCTGATCGAGACCGCGCGCCGCGAAGGGCGCGGCTACACGCCGGACGAGAACCTCGAGGCCGGCCTGTTCTACCGCGCCGACCACTTCGCCTTCGCCCAGGCCGGCGTGCCGTCGATCACCATCGGACCGGGCGTGGACCAGGTCGACGGCGGCGTGGCCGGTGGCAAGGCCGCGCGCGCGGCGTATTTCGAGCGCTGCTACCACCAGCCCTGCGACGAGTTCAGCGATGACTGGGACATGCGCGGCCCGGTGGCCGACACCCGCACCGTGTACCGGCTGGCCGCCGACCTCGCCAACCGCGGCGACTGGCCGCAGTGGGACGAGGGCAGCGAGTTCCGCGCCGAGCGCGAGAAGAGTGCGGCGGCGCGGGCGGCTTCCAACTAGCTAACCGGAGTCCCCTGGCTAGCCGTCGTCCCCGCGAAGGCGGGGACCCAGTGTCTTTGATCTTCGAAATCAACAGCAAAGACACTGGATCCCCGCCTTCGCGGGGACGACGGAGATATGGCGTTGGCGCCAAAATGCTCTGAAACGCCGCTGGGCGATGCGTTCTAGCTCGTTCGAATCGCCAGCCGCTGCCCCAACCGCACCGATGCCTCCGCCTGCAGCAAGGGTTCGAGCGTCGCCACGCCCGGCGGCAACAGCACGATCACGGTGGAGCCGTAGTTGAAGCGCGCCATCTCCTCGAACCGCTCCAGCACGATGTCCTCGCCGCTCCAGTTCTTCGGCGTGATGCGGTCCGCGTAGGCGGGGATCTCCTCGCCGCTCCACACCGTCTCGACGCCCGACACCAGCAGCGCGCCCACCATCACCACCGCCATCGGCCCGAAGTCGGTGTCGAAATGGCACACCAGCCGTTCGTTGCGCGCGAACAGGCGCGGCACGCTGGCGACCGCGTCCGGGCCGACCGAGAACAGCCGGCCGGGCACGTGCACGGTCTCGCGCAGGCGTCCGGTCCACGGCATGTGGACGCGGTGGTAGTCCTTCGGCGACAGGTACACGGTGGCGAACAGGCCGTCCGCGTAGGGTGCGGCGGCGGCCTCGCTGCCGAGCAGTTCGGCAGCGGTGAACGAGCGGCCCTTGGCCTGGAAGATGCGGCCGCCCTCGATCGGCCCGCACTGGCTGACGCGGCCGTCGGCGGGCATCAGCAGCGCGTTCGGATCGGGGTCGGGCGTGCGTGCGCCGGGCTTGAGCGCGCGGGTGAAGAACGCGTTGAAGGTCGGATAGGCGCCCGGATCGGGCTCGGCCGCCTCGGCGAGGTTGACGCCGAATTTCCGCGTCACCGTATCGATCAGCCACTGCTTGCGCCGCGGCGAGTCCGAGTAGGCCAGCGCGCGCGCCAGCGAGGACAGCAGCCGGTGCGGCAGCGCCCAGGTCAGCGCGGTGACCAGGTTCACCGGCGCGACGCCTGGGTCAGCGCGGCGAGGTCGGCGGCGATCGCGGCCGGGTCGTCCACCGCGCTGCCGGTGACCACGCCGGCCATGCGGCCCTGCGGATCGAGCACGGCCATCGAGGCGCTGTGGTCGATCGAGTACTGGTCGGCGGGCGCGCCGGCGGGCGGCGGGACCTTGGCGAACACCATCGACAGCGAGCGGGCGAAGGTCTCCAGCGCCGGGATGTCGGCGGTCGCGGCCAGGGTGTCGCGGTGGAAGGCGTGCGCGTACTCGCCGATGCGGTCGGGCGTATCGCGCTCCGGGTCGACCGAGACGAACAGCACGCGCGGGCGGGTCGATTCGGGCAGCGCCTCCCAGTCTCGCTGCGCCTGCGCCATCCGGGTGAGGGTCAGCGGGCAGACGTCGGGGCAGAAGGTGAAGCCGATGAACACCAGGGTCCAGTGGCCGTGCAGCTCGCCCGGCACCAGCTGGGTGCCGTCGGACTGCTGCAGCGCGAAGGGCGGCAGCTCGCGCGGCTGCGGGAACAGCTTCACCGCCTGCAGCGACGGCTGCGGCGCCGCGGGTTCGGCGAAGTACTTGCGCGAGGCGAGCAGGCCGAGGCCGGCGAACAGCGCGACCAGCAGCACGATGATGACGGTGCGGTTGAACATCGGGGCATCCAGCGGGAAGGCGGCCATGATACCCGTCGCCGCCGCTATACTGGCTGACCGGCCTCCGCCGGCAATCCGCGCCGCCATGACCGACGAACTGCAGACGATCATCGACCTGATCCGCTACGGCGCCAGCCGCTTCAACGCGGCCGGGCTGACGTTCGGGCACAGCTACGACAACGCCATCGACGAGGCCACCCAGCTCACCCTGCACGCGCTGCACCTGCCGCACGACCTCGGCCCGGCCTATGGCCAGGCGCGGGTCACGCTGGCGGAGAAGGAGGACGTGCTGGCGCTGTTCCTGCGCCGGATCGAGGAGCGGGTGCCGGCGGCCTACCTGACCGGCGAGGCCTGGTTCGCGGGGCTGAGCTTCAGGAGCGACCGTCGCGCGCTGGTGCCGCGCTCGCCGATCGCGGAACTGATCGAGGCCGGCTTCGAGCCCTGGCTGGGCGGACGCGAGGTGCGGCGCGCGCTGGACCTGTGCACCGGCTCGGGCTGCATCGCCATCGCGATGGCGCACTACCACCCGGACTGGCACGTCGACGGCGCCGACATCAGCGACGAGGCGCTGGCGCTGGCGCGCGAGAACGAAGCGCGGCTGCTCTCGACCAACACCCGCTTCGTGAAGTCCGACCTGTTCGCGAACCTGCAGGGCGAGCACTACGACCTGATCGTCAGCAATCCGCCCTACGTCACCAACGACGAGACCGACGCGCTGCCGAAGGAATACTCGTACGAGCCGGAGCTGGGCCTGCGCGCCGGCGATGACGGCCTCGACATCGTGCTGCGCATGCTGCGCGACGCGCCGCTGCACCTGACCGAGGACGGGCTGCTGGTCTGCGAGGTGGGCGAGGCCGAGCGCGCGCTGTCGGCGCTGCTGCCGGAATTGCCGCTGGTGTGGGTCGAGTTCAGGGTCGGGCAGATGGGCGTGTTCGTGGTCGAGCGCCACGACCTGGTCGCGCACAACGCGCGCATCCGGGCGCTGGCGGATGCGCGGGAGGGCGGGGCGCCGTCGTTGGTTCCTGCACAATCGGCGGGTGGCGGCCTGTTCTGAGCGGTTGCATCGCAGCCGAAGGTGCCATCGCAGCCGAATGTGTCATCCCGAACGCAGTGAGGGATCTGCTTTTCCCGCGATCCATCGACCACAAGCAGATCCCTCCCCCGGATCAGGTCCGGGGTCGGGATGACAGCTGATATGCCGAGACAACACCTGAAACAACCCGAGGCATCCGCGACTTGAACACCTTCGGCCATCTCTTCCGCGTCACCACCTTCGGCGAATCGCACGGGCCGGCGATCGGTTGCGTGATCGACGGCTGCCCGCCCGGCATCGCGATCGCGCCGGAAGAGTTTGCGCACGATCTCGCGCGTCGCGCGACCGGCAAGAGCCGCCACACCTCGGCGCGGCGCGAGGCCGACGAGGTCGAGATCCTCAGCGGCGTCTACGAGGGCCTCACCACCGGCACGCCGATCGCGCTGCTGGTGCGCAACACCGACCAGAAGAGCAAGGACTACAACGCCATCGCCCGCCAGTTCCGCCCGGGCCACGCCGACTACGCCTACTGGCAGAAGTACGGCCTGCGCGATCCGCGCGGCGGCGGGCGCTCGTCCGCGCGCGAGACGACGATGCGCGTGGCCGCGGCGGTGGTCGCGAAGAAGTGGCTGGCCGAGCGCTTCGGCTTGACCGTGCGCGGATACATGGCGCAGATCGGCGACGTGGTGCCGCGCTCGCACGACTGGACCGTGGTCGAGGACAACCCGTTCTTCTGGCCCGATGCCTCGCAGGTGCCGGAGCTGGAGCGCTACATGGACGCGCTGCGCAAGTCCGGCGACTCGGTCGGCGCCAAGGTCGTCGCGGTGGCCGACGGCGTGCCGCCGGGCTGGGGCGAGCCGGTCTACGGCAAGCTCGACGGCGAACTGGCCGCGGCGATGATGTCGATCAACGCGGTCAAGGGCGTGGAGATCGGCGACGGCTTCGCCGCGGTCGCGCAGAAGGGCACCGAGCATCGCGACGTGATGACGCCCGGCGGCTTCCTGTCCAACCACGCCGGCGGCGTGCTCGGCGGCATCAGCACCGGGCAGCAGGTCGCGGTGTCGGTGGCGTTCAAGCCGACTTCCAGCCTGCGCCTGCCGGTCGAGGGCGTGGACGTGGACGGCAAGGTGGTCGACATCGTCACCACCGGCCGTCACGATCCCTGCGTCGGCATCCGCGCCACGCCGATCTGCGAGGCGATGCTGGCGCTGGTGCTGATGGACCAGGCGCTGCGCCATCGCGCGCAGTGCGGCGACGTCGGCGTGGTCGCGCCGCGCATCCCGCCCTCCGCCGATGGCTGAAAATCGGCCCCGGGTCTGGGTGTCGCAGCCGCTGTTCGACGATATCGTCGAACGGCTGGGTGAGTATTTCGAGGTCGACGCCACGCGCGAGGTGACCGCCTGGTCGCCGGCACAGGTGGCGGAGAAGCTGCGCGGGGCGGACGGCGCGCTGGTGACGCTCAACGAGCGCATCGGCGCCGAAGCAATCGCGGGTGCGGCGACGCTGCGCGCGATCGCGAACGTCGGCGTCGGCTACAACAACCTCGATGTCGCCGCGCTCAAAGCGCGCGGCATCGTCGCCACCAACACACCCGACGTGCTCACCGAAACCACCGCCGACATGGCCTTCGCCCTGCTGATGGCGGCCGCGCGCCGCATCACCGAGGGCGAGCGCTGGCTGCGCGAAGGGCGCTGGACGCAGTGGTCGTTCGACACCCTGCTCGGTGGCGACGTGCACGGCAGCACGCTCGGCATCCTCGGCATGGGCCGGATCGGGCAGGGCATCGCCCGGCGCGGCGCGCACGGCTTCGGTATGCGCGTGCTGTACCACAACCGCAGCCGCCTGCCCGACGGTATCGAAAGCAACTGTCGTGCGGCCTATGTCGACTTCGATACACTGCTGGCCGAGTCGGACCACCTCGTGCTGGTGCTGCCGTACTCGCCCGCCACCCACCACGTCATCGATTCCGCCGCCCTCGCGAAGATGAAACCGACCGCGACGCTGACCAACATCGCCCGCGGCGGCCTCGTCGACGAGGATGCGCTGGCCGATGCGCTTGCCGGCGGTTGGCTGTCGTCCGCGGCGCTGGACGTGTTCGAGGGCGAGCCGGCGGTGAACCCGAAGCTGCTCGCGCTGCGCAACGTGGTGCTGACCCCGCACGCGGGCAGCGCCAGCCTGGCCACGCGCCGGGCGATGGCCACGCTCGCGGTCGACAACATGATCGCCGCGCTCGGCCGCGGCCCGCAGGCCGGCAATCCGCCGACCCCGATTACCGGGAAAGCGACCGCGAAACGGTAGGGGAGCCATCGCCGGTCGTCCGCGCGGGTTCCCCCGAATACAGCGAAGGTGCGCACCGTTTCCGTTTGCTTGGGTACCCCTGACGAAATGTCATTCCGAGCGTAGCGAGGAATCTGCTTCCGGTTGGGGTGTCACTGCAAAGCAGATTCCTCGCTACGCTCGGAATGACAATCATCATTTGCTGGATGCTCTGAAAGCCCCTCCTCCCTCGATTTACCCGGACTTTTTCCATGAACGCTTCCCAGAACCGTCGCTTCAACGTAGCCGTCGTCGGCGCCACCGGCGCCGTCGGCGAAACCATGCTCTCCATCCTCGCCGAGCGGAACTTCCCGGTCGGCAAGCTGGTGCCGCTCGCCAGCGAGCGCTCCGCCGGCGGCACCATCGACTATCGCGGCGACGACTACGTGGTGCAGGACCTCGCCAGCTTCGACCCGACCGGCATCGACATCGCGCTGTTCTCCGCCGGCGGCGGCGTGTCGAAGGAGTACGCGCCGAAGTTCGCCGCCGCCGGCGCGGTGGTGATCGACAACTCGTCCGCGTTCCGCTACGACGACGACGTGCCGCTGGTGGTGTCCGAAGTGAACCCCGACGCGGCGAAGCACCGCCCGCGCGGCATCATCGCCAATCCCAACTGCTCGACCATGCAGATGCTGGTCGCGCTGGCGCCGCTGCACCGCAAGTACGGCATCGAGCGCATCAACGTGGCGACCTACCAGTCGGTGTCGGGCGCCGGCCGCTCGGCGCTGGAGGAACTCGGCCGCCAGACCGGCGCGCTGCTCGCCTTCCAGGACGCCGACCCGCAGCGCTTCCCGGTGCAGATCGCGTTCAACCTGATCCCGCACATCGACGACTTCCTCGACAACGGCTTCACCAAGGAGGAGATGAAGCTGGTGTGGGAGACGCGCAAGATCCTCGGCGACGACGGCATCCAGGTGAACCCGACCGCGGTGCGCGTGCCGGTGTTCTACGGTCATTCCGAAGCAGTGGCGATCGAGACCCGCGAGAAGGTCACGCCCGAGGCCGCGCGCGAACTGCTCGCCGCCTCGCCGGGCATCGAGGTGGTCGACGAGCACAGGGCGGGCGGCTACCCGACGCCGGTCACGCACGCCTCGGGCCGCGACCCGGTGTTCGTCGGCCGCATCCGCGAAGACCTCTCGCATCCGCGCGGACTCAACCTCTGGATCGTCTCCGACAACATCCGCAAGGGCGCCGCGCTGAACGCGGTGCAGGTGGCGGAACTGGTGGCGAACGGCGGTTGATCGCGGAGGCGATCGTTGCGCCGCGACCGCATGGGCGGCTAGAGTCGCGGCCATGTCGAGGGCACCTCTCCTGAACAAGACACCGCGCAGCGGGCCGTGGGCGATGCTTTGCGGCCTGCTGCTGGCCGTGCTCGCGTGGCCGGCGTTCGCGCTGGGCCTGGGCCAGATCGAGGTGAAGTCGCAGGCCGGGCAGCCGCTGCTGGCCGAGATCCCGATCATCTCCAGCGATCCGTCCGAGCTGGAGAACCTGCAGGCGCGGCTGGCCTCGCCGGAGACCTTCGCGCGCATCGGGCTGCAGCCGCCGACCGGCTTGGTGTCGGACCTGCGCTTCACGGTGGCGCTGGATGCGCGCGGACGCCCGGTGATCCGGATCACCAGCGACGCGCCGGTGCAGCAGCCGATGCTGACCTTCCTGGTCGAGGTCGATTGGGGGCAGGGACGGCTGGTGCGCGAGTATTCGGCGCTGGTCGACACGCCGCAGACCGTGGCCGCGCCCGCGCAGCCGCCGATCCAGGCGCCGGTCGCAGCGCCCTCGAACACCATCGTGCGTCCACCCGAAACGGCGACGCCCGAGACCGCGCCGGCGGACGAAGCGCTGGCCTCCGATGACGCGCCCGCCGCCGAAGCCGAGGCGGCGCAGGCCGTGGCCGAGACGCCGCCTCCTGCGCCGGCGCCGCCCACTCCCGCGCCCACTCCCGCGCCCGCGGCGCCCGCCGCCGCCGCGCCCGGCGAATACGGACCGGTGCAGCGGGGGCAGACGCTGGGCGAGATCGCGTCCTCGCTGTCGGTCGGCAGCGGCCACAGCCTGAACCAGGTGATGCTGGCGCTGCTGCGCGCCAATCCGGAAGCCTTCATCGGCGGCAACCTCAACCTGATCCGCCAGGGCGCGGTGCTGCGCGTGCCCGTGCAGGGGGAATGGTCCGAGGCCAGCGTCGCCGAAGCCAATGCGGTCGTGCGCGAGCACGTCGGCCGCTGGCGCGAGATGCGCCGGCCGGTGCCGCAGCCGGACGCCGTCGCCGAGGCCGGGGCGTCCACAGCCACGGCGTCGGCCACGCCGGCCGCCACCGCGCAGGGCCCGGCCCGCGTGGCCGGGGCGCGGCTGGAAATCGTGCCGCCGTCGTCGGGCGGCGGCCAGGATGCGGGAACACGAACCGGCACCGCCGCCGGGGGCGAGGGCGACATGCTGCAGCAACAGGAACTGGTCCAGACCCGGGAAACCCTCGCCGCGCGCGACGCCGAGGTGCAGGAGCTCAAGACGCGCCTGGCCGAACTGGAACAGCTGCAGCAGCAACAGCAGCAACTGATCCAGATGAAGGACAGCGAGCTGGCCGCGGCGCAGCAGCGCCTGGCGGAGAGCAACAACCGGCCGGCACCGACGCTGGCGCAGGCCGACGCCGCCCAGCCCGCGCCGGCCCCGGAGAGCGGCGCGAACCTGCCTTGGCTGTGGATCGGCCTCGGCCTGCTGGCCGCCGCGCTGCTGGCCTGGTGGCTGGCCTCGCGCCGCAAGGAGGCGCCGCGCGATCGCAAGCCGGGCTACGGCTTCGCGTCGTCGGGCAGTGCGCCGCCTGCGTCGTCGAAGGTCGCTGCGGACGCTGCGGTCGGAGCGACGCCCGAGCCCGAGGCATCGGAAGCCGTCGCCGAGCCCGCGGCGGTCGCTTCCTCGTGGCAGGCGGCGCCCGCGGCCGCGACCGGTGCCTCGCCCACCTGGCACGCGGGCGGCGACGGCGCCGCGCAGGCCGCGTCCGTCGCGCCGCTGAACCCGGCGCCGGCGGGGCAGGAGCGCATCGAACTGGCGCGCGCCTACCTCGACCTCGGCGACACCGACACCGCGCGCACCCTTCTGCAGGAAGTCGCCGACTTCGGCGACGCCGGCGCCCGCGGAGAAGCCCAGCGCCTGCTGCGCGAACTGGTCTAGGTGTGCCGCGCTACGCGCTGGGCGTCGAATACGACGGCGGTGGTTTCCGCGGCTGGCAGCGGCTGACGCAGCCGGGCCTGCCCGACGGGCACACGATCCAGGGTGTGCTGGAAACGGCGCTGTCCTCGGTGGCCGACGCGCCGGTGGCTACCGTCTGCGCGGGCCGCACCGACGCCGGCGTGCATGCGCAATGCCAGGTCGTGCACTTCGACAGCGACGCGGTGCGCGACCCGCGCGCATGGACGCTCGGCGCGACCACGCGCCTGCCGCCGGCGGTCAGCGTGGTCTGGTGCCGGCCGGTCGCCGATGACTTCAACGCGCGTTTCTCGGCGCAGGCGCGCCGCTACCGCTACCGCATCCTCAACCGCCAGGTGCGGCCGGCGCTCGGTCGGCAGTGGCTGTCGTGGCACTGGCGTCCGCTCGATGCCGGCGCGATGCACCGTGCCGCGCAGGCGCTGGTCGGCGAGCACGATTTCGGCGCGTTCCGGTCCGCCGAATGCGAGGCCACGCACGGGCGCCGCGAGCTGCAGCGCATCGCGGTGGCGCGCGAGGGCGATCTCGTCACCGTCGACGTACAGGCGAACGCGTTCCTGCACCACATGGTGCGCAACATCGTCGGCTCGCTGCTGGAGGTGGGCGCCGGCGCGCAGCCCGAGGCGTGGATCGCGGAACTGCTGGAAGGCCGCGATCGCACGCGCGCCGGCCCCACCGCGCCGGCGGATGGGCTGGTCTTCATCGGTCCGCTGTACGCGGCGCACTGGGGCCTGCCCGGCGGCGTGACGGCGGAGCAGGGCTGACAGGCATGCCGCAAGGCGCAGGGGCTGCCCAAGCCAAGCGCTTGTCATCCCGGGCGCCGCGAGGGATCTTCTGTCCGTGGCGACGAAAGGGAGATCCCTCGCTGCGCTCGGGATGACAACCCTTTACGCTCTCCCGATTCCCGATTCCCGATTCCCGATTCCCGGCCGCCCCATGACCTCACCCCTGTTCCGCACCCGCATCAAGTTCTGCGGCATGACCCGCCCCGGCGACGTGCGCCTGGCCGGCGAGCTCGGCGTCGACGCCGTGGGCTTCGTGTTCGCCGAGCAGAGCCGCCGGCGGGTCGAACCCAGGCAGGCGGCGGCGATGCGCGAGGCGCTGGCGCCGATGGTCGATGCGGTGGCGCTGTTCATGGACAACGGCAAGGAGGAAGTGCAGCAGGTGGTCGGCCTGGTGCGGCCGTCGCTGCTGCAGTTCCACGGCGACGAGGACGACGCGTTCTGCCGCGCGTTCGGGCTGCCGTACCTGAAGGCGGTGGCGATGGGGAGCGATGGCCCCCTCGATCCGCTGGCACTGCATGCCCGCTACCCGGCGGCGGCCGGCTTCCTGCTGGACGCGCACGCGCCCGGCGAAGGAGGCGGCACCGGCCGTGCCTTCGACTGGTCGCGCGTGCCCGGCGGCATGCTCAAGCCCTTCCTCGTGGCCGGCGGACTGACGCCGGACAACGTCCACGACGCCATCCTCGCCACCCGCCCCTGGGGCGTGGACGTGTCGAGCGGGGTGGAGGCCGCCGGCGAGCCGGCAGGCGTCAAGGACGGCGCACGCATGCGCCGCTTCGTCGAGGAAGTGCGGCGCGCCGACTGCGGCTGAGGCCGGGCGGGTTCAGGCCGAAGAGGTCATTCCGAACGCAGCCGGAGGGACCTCGCTGAATCAAACGCAAGTTGTCATTCCGAGCGTAGCGAGGAATCTGCTTTTGCCATTGTTCGACCTGGTTGCAAGTAGATTCCTCGCTACGCTCGGAATGACAGTTGGTTGTAGGGCCTAAGCGATCTCTGCGAATTGCCCACCGAGCCACACGGCCAGCCGCTCGATCTGCGGATCCGGCTCCGCGCGCGTGCACAGGCACCAACGCGCCCCGGTGTCGATGAAGCCCCAGGGCGCGGCCAGCCGGCCCGCGGCAAGGTCGGCGGCGACCAGCGGCTGCGGCGCGATGGCGACGCCCAGGCCGGCGACCGCGGCTTCCAGCAGGTAGTACAGGTGCTCGAAGCCGGTGCCCAGTCGCAGCTGGCCGGGGTCGAGGCCGTGGTGCCGAGCCCACTGCGGCCAGGCCTGCGGCCGCGAGGCGGTGTGCAGCAGTTCCTCGTGCAGCAGCGCCTCCATCGGCTGCCGCGACAGCCGTTCGAAGGCCGGATGACGCGGATCGACCACCGGGCCGATCCGCTCCGGCGCCAGCGTGTGCACGCGCCATGACGCCGGCCACGGCGGCGCGCCGACCAGCAGGGCCGCGTCGAGGCCGGGCAGGCCGGGATCGAACTCGCCCTCGTGCGGCGACAGGTGCAGCTTGAGTTCCGGCAGGTCGCGCTGCAGGCGGTCCAGGCGCGGGATCATCCAGCGCGCCAGCAGGCTGCCCGGGCAGCCGATGACGCGGGTGCCGGGTTCGCTGCCGCGGCGCAGGGTACGCACCGTGGCCTGGATCTGCCCGAAGGCGGCGCCGGCGGCATCGCGCAGGCGCCCGCCGGCCTCGGTCAGGCGCAGGCCGCGCCCTTCGCGGACGAACAGCGCGACGCCGAGGTCGTCCTCCAGCAGCCGGACCTGGCGGCTCACCGCGCCGTGGGTGACGTGCAGTTCGGCCGCGGCCCGGCTGACGCTGCCCAGCCGCGCCGCGGCCTCGAAGGCGCGCAGGGCGTTGAGCGGGGGCAGGGAGCGGTCGGCCATCTGTGATTTTTCCTGACGAATGTGCCAGATACTATCGATTTTTCCGCGCGGACATGTGCGCTAGGGTGAAACCTGCTCCCGCACCGCCACTCGTCGCCCGTCCATGACCGCCATCTCCCTCCCGCAGGACTTCCACGCCTACCCGGACGCCGCCGGCCACTTCGGCCGCCACGGCGGGCGCTTCGTCGCCGAGACCCTGATCGGGCCGCTGGAGGAACTGGCCGCGGCCTACGACGCCGCGCGCGTCGATCCGGACTTCATCGCCGCCTTCGACAAGGACCTCAAGCACTACGTCGGCCGGCCCAGCCCGATCTACCACGCGCAGCGGCTGAGCCGCGAGGTGGGCGGCGCGCAGATCCTGCTCAAGCGCGAGGACCTCAACCACACCGGCGCGCACAAGGTGAACAACACCATCGGCCAGGCGCTGCTGGCCGCGCGCATGGGCAAGAAGCGGATCATCGCCGAGACCGGCGCCGGCCAGCACGGCGTCGCCAGCGCCACGGTCGCCACGCGGCTCGGGCTGGAATGCGTGGTGTACATGGGCGCCACCGACATCGAGCGGCAGAAGATCAACGTCTACCGCATGAAGCTGCTCGGCGCCGAGGTGGTGCCGGTGACCAGCGGTTCGGCCACGCTCAAGGACGCGCTCAACGAGGCGATGCGCGACTGGGTGACGAACGTGCGCGACACCTTCTACATCATCGGCACCGTCGCCGGCCCTGACCCGTATCCGCGCATGGTGCGCGACTTCAACGCCGTGGTCGGGCGCGAGGCGCGGGCGCAGATGCTGGCCGATTACGGCCGCCTGCCGGACGCGATCACCGCCTGCGTCGGCGGCGGCAGCAACGCGATCGGCCTGTTCCATGCCTTCCTCAACGACGCTGGCGTGCGCATCGTCGGCGCCGAGGCCGCGGGCGACGGCATCGACACCGGACGCCATGCGGCGTCGCTGTCGGCGGGGCGCGTCGGCGTGCTGCACGGCAACCGCACCTATGTGATCTGCGACGACGACGGCCAGATCACCGAGACGCATTCGGTCTCGGCCGGGCTCGACTATCCGGGCGTCGGCCCGGAGCACGCCTTCCTCAAGGACAGCGGCCGCGCCGAATACGTCGGCATCACCGACGCCGAAGCGATGGCCGCGTTCCACCGGCTCACGCGCAGCGAGGGCATCCTGCCGGCGCTCGAATCCAGCCACGCGGTCGCCCAGGCGATCAAGCTCGCGCGCGAACTGCCGAAGGACGCGCTGGTGCTGTGCAACCTCTCCGGTCGCGGCGACAAGGACGTGCACACCATCGCCGCGCGCGAGGGCATCGTGCTGTGAACGCGCGTTTCTCCCTCCCCTTCAAGGGCAGGGCCGGGGGGGATGGTGTTCGCGGCGCACTTGCCATTGCCTTCGAACCATCTCCATCCAACACCATCCCCACCCAACCCTCCCCTTGAAGGGGAGGGCTTGAAAAGCCTTCCGCGAGCAGAACGATGAACCGCTTCGACCACAAATTCGCCGACCTCCGCGCCGCCAGCCGCAAGGCGCTGATCCCCTTCGTCACCGCCGGCGATCCCTCGCTCGAAGCGACCGTGCCGGTGATGCATGCGCTGGTCGAGGCCGGGGCCGACGTGATCGAACTCGGCGTGCCGTTCTCCGACCCGATGGCCGACGGACCCACGATCCAGCGCAGCTCCGAGCGCGCGCTGGCGCGCGGCGCCGGCCTGTCCTGGGTGCTCGACGCCGTGCGCGCCTTCCGCGAGCGCGACGCGGGCACGCCGGTGGTGCTGATGGGTTATCTGAACCCGATCGAGATCCGCGGCGCCGAATGCTTCGCGCGCGAGGCCGCGCAGGCCGGTGTCGACGGCGTGCTGCTGGTCGACCTGCCGCCGGAGGAGTCGCCGGAGTTCCGGCAGGCCTTCGCCGCGCACGGCGTCGATCTGATCCTGCTGGCCTCGCCGACCACCACCGACGCGCGCCTGCGCCTGCTGCTGGCGAACGCGCAGGGCTATCTCTACTACGTCAGCTTCGCCGGGGTCACCGGCGCCTCCGAGCGCCTGGATACGCAGGCGGCGGCGGACCACCTGCGCCGGATCCGCGCCGACAGCCCGGTGCCGGTCGTGGCCGGCTTCGGCATCCGCGACGCGGCCAGCGCCGCGGCGATGGCGGTGGACGCGGACGGCGTGGTGGTCGGCAGCGCGCTGGTCTCGACCCTGGCCGAGGCCGGCGATGCGGACGAGGCGGTCGCCCGTGCCGCGGGCTTCCTGGCGCCGCTGCGGGCGGCGCTGGACTGAACACCGGCGCTCGGGAAGGGCGATAGCTTCCCAACCTGCAAGGACCGTCATCCCCGCGAAGGCGGGGATCCAGCGTCTTTTGTCCTGAACGGTGGGGTGCCGGAAGGTTCCGTCGCCAATCGACCCTGCGGCGAAAGACACTGGGTCCCCGCCTTCGCGGGGATGACGAGCCTGTTTCCATGCGCCGGCGATATCGCCGGCCGCGGCCTCTCCGGGCCGTGCGCTAAACTGCGCGCCTCCCGCGGCCGCGGCCGCGACCGGATGCGACGCCCAGCATGTCCTGGCTGAAGAAACTGATGCCGCCGCGCATCCGCACCGACAGCGGTGCGACCAAGAAGCGCAGCGTGCCCGAGGGGCTGTGGGAAAAGTGTGACCGCTGCGGCGCGGTGCTCTACGGCCCAGAACTCGAGGAGAACCTCGAGGTCTGCCCCAAGTGCAGCTTCCACCGCCCGATCCGCGCCCGCGCGCGGCTCAAGGCCTTTTTCGATCCGGGCGAACTGATCGAGATCGCCGGCGAACTCGGTCCGACCGACGTCCTCAGGTTCAAGGACCAGAAGAAGTACGCCGACCGCATCAAGGCCGCGCAGAAGGCGACCGGCGAGCGCGACGCGCTGGTGGTGATGCAGGGCACGCTGCAGCAGATGCCGATGGTTGCCGCCGCGTTCGACTTCGCCTACATGGGCGGTTCGATGGGCTCGGTGGTCGGCGAGCGCTTCGCCCGCGGCGCCGAGCGCGCGCTGGAGATCGGCTCGGGCTTCGTCTGCTTCTCCGCCAGCGGCGGCGCGCGCATGCAGGAGAGCCTGTTCTCGCTGATGCAGATGGCCAAGACCTCGGCCGCGCTCGGCCGCCTGCGTGAGGCGGGCCTGCCGTACATCTCGGTGATGACGCACCCGACCACCGGCGGCGTGTCAGCCTCGTTCGCGATGCTGGGCGACGTCAACATCGCCGAGCCCGATGCGCTGATCGGCTTCGCCGGCCCGCGCGTGATCGAGCAGACCGTGCGCGAGACGCTGCCCGAAGGCTTCCAGCGCTCGGAGTTCCTGCTCGAGCACGGCGCGATCGACCAGATCTGCGACCGCCGCGAGCTGCGCGACCGCATCGCCCGGCTGGTCGCGATGATGACGCGGCAGCCCATGCCGCAGGATGTCGCCGCGTGAGCCGCCGCTACTTCGGCACCGACGGCATCCGCGGCCGCGTCGGCGAAGGCCCGATCTCGGCCGACTTCGTGCTGCGCCTGGGCAACGCCTACGGCCATGCCTTGCGCGCCGCCGCCGCCGCGCAGGGCGGCGAATGGCGCAAGCCCGAGGTGATCATCGGCAAGGACACCCGCATCTCGAACTACATGTTCGAGGCGGCGCTGGAAGCGGGCCTCGTTGCCGCAGGCGTCGACGTGCAGCTGATGGGCCCGATGCCCACGCCCGCGGTCGCGCATCTGACGCGCTCGATGCGCGCCGACGGCGGCATCGTCATCTCCGCCTCGCACAACCCGCACTACGACAATGGCATCAAGTTCTTCTCCGCCGACGGGGAGAAGCTCGACGATGCCACCGAGCTCGCGATCGAGGCTTCGCTCGAACAGCCTTTCAGCACGGTGTCGTCGGAACTGCTGGGCAAGGCGGTGCGCACGCGCGACGCGGTCGGCCGCTACGTCGAGGCCTGCAAGGGTTCGGTTTCGCGCAGCTTCGACCTTGGCGGCATGCGCATCGTGGTCGACTGCGCCAACGGCGCCACCTACCAGATCGGGCCGATGGTGCTGGCCGAACTCGGCGCGCAGGTCGATGCGATCGGCGTCACCCCGAACGGCGTCAACATCAACGACGGCGTCGGTTCGATGTATCCCGAAGGCCTCGCTGCGCGCGTACGCGAGACAGGCGCCGAACTCGGCATCGCCTTCGACGGCGACGGCGATCGCCTGCTGTTCGTCGACAGCGACGGCAACGTGCGCGACGGCGACGACCTGCTGTACCTGCTGGCCACCGACTGGCAGGCCAACGGCCGCCTGCGCGGCCCGGTGGTCGGCACGGTGATGACCAACTACGGCGTCGAGCAGGCGCTGGAGAAGGCCGGCATCGGCTTCCTGCGCACCAGGGTCGGCGACCGCTACGTGCATCAGGCGCTGCTGGAGCATGGCGGCATCCTCGGCGGCGAGGCCTCGGGCCACCTGCTGTGCCTGGACCGCGCCACCACCGGCGACGGCATCATGAGCGCGCTGCAGGTGCTCGAGGTGCTGCGCCGACGCGATATGACGCTGCAGCACGCGCTGGCCGGCGTGCGCAAGCTGCCGCAGAAGACGGTCAACGTGCGCTACGGCAACGGCGCGAAGCCGGCCGAGGCCGAGAGCGTCCAGGCCGCGCTGGCGCAGGCGCAGGCGGCGGTGCAGGGCAGGGGGCGCGCGTTCCTGCGGCCGTCGGGCACCGAACCGGTGGTGCGGGTCACGGTCGAGGCCGACGACGAGGCGCTGGTCGCCTCCACCCTGTCGCAACTGTCGGACGCGGTGCGTGCCGCGGCCGGGCAGTGACTTGATCGGGATCAGTGCCCGCGCACGGCGCGCGTGGTCGAATGTCCCGAATCGCATGACTTCCGGAGCCGATCGATGAGTTCTCGAATCCCCACCCTCGACATCCGCCGCTTCGACACGGACCGCGACGCCTTCGTCGCCGAACTGGGCGCGTCCTACCGCGAATGGGGCTTTGCCGGCATCAACGGCCACGGCATCCCGCAGGCGGACATCGACGCCGCCTACGGCGTGTTCAAGGCCTTCTTCGCGCTGCCGGAAGACACCAAGAAGCGGTACCACGTCCCCGGCGGCGGCGGCGCGCGCGGCTACACGCCGTTCGGCGTCGAGACCGCGAAGGGCGCCAAACACTTCGACCTCAAGGAGTTCTGGCACATCGGCCGCGAGATCCCGGACGATTCGAAGTACCGCGACGTGATGCCGCCGAACCTGTGGCCGGACGAGGTGCCCGGCTTCCGCGAACACGGCTACGGCCTCTACCGGACGCTCGACCGGCTCGGCTCGAAGGTGTTGTCGGCGCTGGCGCTGCACATCGGCCTGCCCGAGGACTGGTTCGCCGACAAGACCCACTACGGCAACTCGATCCTGCGTCCGATCCACTACCCGCCGATCACCGCCGACGACATCCCCAACGTGCGCGCCGGCGCGCACGAGGACATCAACCTGATCACCCTGCTGGTCGGCGCCAGCGCGGCCGGGCTGGAAGTGCGTTCGAAGCAGGGCGAGTGGGTGCCGTTCACCTCCGACGCCGACACCATCGTCGTCAACATCGGCGACATGCTGCAGCGCCTGACCAACCACGTGTACCCCTCGACCACCCATCGCGTGACCAACCCGCCGGGCGAGCAGGCGCGCAAGCCGCGCTATTCGGTGCCCTTCTTCCTGCATCCGAACCCCGATTTCCTGATCGACGTGCTGCCCTCGACGGTGACGCCGGACAACCCGAGTCGCTATCCCGAGCCGATCACGGCGCAGGGCTATCTCGAGGAGCGGCTGCGCGAGATCAAGCTGAAGTAGCCGCCGGCCGCGATCGGCGGCGGGGCAGGGCCGTGGAATCTTCCCGGAAGCGCCGATGAGACCCATGCTTGTCATCCCGAACGAAGTGGGGGATCTGCTTTCCCCCGGCGATGCCGGCGAGGACAGGCAGATCCCTCACTTCGTTCGGGATGACAGCCAGGGCGCAGCGTGCCGTGGGGTCGGGCCGCGTGGTGCGGTCCCGCGCTTCGCGTCGATCGCACTGTCGTGCCTGCTGACGGTGGCCTGCGCCCATGGCGTCCCGGACGATGCGGAGGGCGTGCGGGACGAACGCGAGGCCGGCGCCGGTCTCGCCGAAAACCGGGGCATGGACTGTGAAGTCGAGGAGATTGCCGGTTCGCCGGACGCCGGGCTTCCCGACCCGTTCGCACGCGCCGACGGCTCCCGCATCGCAACCCGGGCGGACTGGCGTTGCCACCGGCAGGCGCTGCTGCGCACGGCCGAGGCACAGGTCTACGGCTGGAAGGGCCCGAAGCCGGATCGCGTAACCGGGACGATCGCCGACGATCGCATCGACGTCACCGTGTCCCACGCGGGCAGGGAAGTGTCGTTCAGCGCCGACCTCCGCCTGCCCGAAGGCCCCGGCCCGCATCCGGCGATCATCGTCGTGGGCGGACGTGCGGGCGTCGACGACGGCCTGCTCGCCGGCGAAGGCGTCGCCCGCATCGACTTCGTTCCGACCGCGGTCGGCGCCGAGACCGGCACCTCGCGCGCAAGGCAGGGCGCGTTCTTCGACCTGTACGGAGAACAGGTGCAGGGCACGGGCACCCTGATGGCCTGGGCCTGGGGCGTGAGCCGCATCATCGACGTCGTCGCGCAGGCCGGGCAGGGCAGGCTGCGCGTCGATGCGATCGCGGTCACCGGCTGCTCGCGCTACGGCAAGGGCGCGCTGGCGGCCGGCGCATTCGACGAGCGCGTGGCGCTGACGATCCCGATCGAATCCGGCTCCGGCGGCGTTCCGGCGTGGCGCGGCGTCGTCGCCGAGGGCGCGCAGCCGCCGCACAGCGCCTTCGGCGAACAGCCCTGGCTGGGCGACGCCTTCGGCGCCTTTGCCAACGAGGTGGAGCGGCTGTCCATCGACCAGCACGAGGTGCTCGGCCTGGTCGCGCCGCGCGGCCTGCTCGTCCTCGACAACCCGCACGTCGACTGGCTGGGCGCGCGCTTCGGTCACGTCAGCGCGCTGGCGGGGGCGGAGATCTACCGGGCGCTCGGCGTCGCCGGCAACCTCGGCTACCACTCGGCGGTCGCGGACGGAACGCACTGCGCCTGGCGCAGCGAGTGGGACGTGGCCGCGCGCGACGCCATCCGGCGCCACCTGCGCAAGGCGCAGGCCGATGACCTGCCGATCGTTGCCGCGGACGGGAAGGCGGGGTCGCCGGAGGCGTCCTGGCAGTGGCGGGCGCCGGAACTGCGTTAGGGAAGCTCTGAACAAGTCGGAATTGTCATTCCGAACGCAGTGAGGAATCTCGGAGAATCAAGAGCACGGATTTCTCGCCGCGCTCGAAATGACAAGTTGGGGGTTTTCAGGAGTTTCCTCCAGGCGCGACCTATTCCGTACTGCGGATGCGCGACGAGTTCTTCGCCATGCGCCGCAGGATGAAGCGATCGGGCAGGTGCTTGGTCGCGAAGCGCAGCAGCTTGTACACCGCGCCGGGGACCACGACCACCTCGCCGCGCTCCACGGCGTCGATGCCGGCGCGGGCGACGTCGTCGGCGTCGAGCCACATCCACTGCGGCAGCTTCGACATCATCGCGCGCGTGCCGGTGACGTCGTGGAATTCGGAATGCGTGAATCCCGGGCACAGCGCGGTGGCGTGCAAGCCGGCGTCGGCGTTCTCCAGCGCCAGCGATTCGCTGAAGCGGACCATGAAGGCCTTCGCCGGCGCATACAGCGTCTGCCCGTCGGCCGAGGGCACCAGCGCGGCGAACGAGGCCACGTTGAGGATGCGGCCGTCGCCGCTGTCGCGGATCGCCGGCAGCAGGCGCCAGGTCAGTTCCGACACCGCGCCCACCATCACCTGCAGGAAGGCGGCGTGCGTGCGCCAGTCGTTCTTCAGGTAGCGGCCCGGCACGCCGTAGCCGGCGTTGTTGACCAGGATGCGGACCGGCAGGCCGCGGGCGGCGATCGCGTCGGCCAGCGCCTGCGGCGCGGCGGGGTCGGCGAGATCGGCCGGGACGACGTGGACCTTGACCTGCGCGCGCAGTTCCGCGGCCAGCGCCTGCAGCCGTTCGGCGCGGCGCGCGGTCAGCACCAGCGGCACGCCGCGGCGCGCGTACTCGCGCGCGATCGCGATGCCGATACCGCTGGAGGCGCCGGTGACGAGGGCATGGCCGCGCGGATCGGGCATCGGGGGCTCCTTCGGTGGTCGCGGACGCTTCGGCTATCCTGTGCGCCCTTCAGGATCGGAGTCGCGCGATGCGCCGCAGGATCGTAGCCGGAAACTGGAAGCTGCACGGCACCCGCGATTTCGCCACCCGGCTGGTCGGCGAGGTGGCGGCGGGGCTGCCGGTCCCGGGGGTGGAGCTCGTGGTGCTGCCGCCGCTGCCCTACCTGGGCGACCTGATCGAGGACTTCGAGGGCCATCCCCTGGCCTTCGGCGCGCAGGACGTCAGCCACAACGAGCAGGGGGCCTATACCGGGGAGGTATCGGCGTCGATGCTGGTCGATGTCGGCGCCCGTTACGGGCTGGCCGGCCATTCCGAACGCCGCCGCTACCACGCCGAGAACAGCGATCTGGTGGCCAGGAAGTTCCTCGCCGCCGCCAACGCCGGCCTGGTGCCGATCCTGTGCCTGGGCGAGACGCTGGAGGAGCGGCAGGCCGGGCGCACCGAAGAGGTGATCGCGGCGCAGCTGCGGCCGGTGCTGGATCTGGCCGGGGTGGAGCGGTTCGCCGCCGCGGTCGTGGCCTACGAGCCGGTCTGGGCGATCGGCACCGGGCAGACCGCGACCCCGGACCAGGCCCAGGCCGTCCATGCCTTCATCCGTGGCGAGGTGGCGGCCCGGGATGCTAGAATCGCTGATTCCCTGCCGCTGCTGTACGGCGGCAGCGTCAAGCCGGACAACGCCGCCGAGCTGTTCGCGAAAGCGGACATCGACGGCGGCCTGATCGGCGGCGCCTCGCTGGTGGCGGCGGACTTCCTCGCCATCGCCCGCGCCGCGGCCCGCTGACGCCGGTTCGAACACTTTTTTCCGAGTACGCCGCAATGCTGTTGCTGACCCTCAACATCCTGTTCGTCCTGGTCGCGGTCGCGATGATCGCGCTGATCCTCATGCAGCGCGGCGCCGGCGCTTCGGCCGGCTCCGGATTCGGCGGCGGTGCGTCGGCCACCGTGTTCGGCGCGCGCGGTTCCGCGAACTTCCTCAGCAAGGCCACCAAGTGGCTGGCGATCACCTTCTTCGCGATCACGCTGTTCATGGCGTGGTACGCGACGCACCGGGCGACCGCGCCGACCGCGGGCACCGACCTGGGCGTGATGTCGCAGGTTCCCGCGGCGCCCGCCGCCCCGGGGGCGGTGGCTGTGCCCGCCGCGCCGGTGGCCACGCCGTCAACCGTGCCTGCCGCGCCCGATACGCAGCCGGAGGCGACTTCGACGGTCCCGGCCGCGCCGGCGGAATCCCCGGCGGCGCCACAGGATGCCGACCCGGCTGCTCAAACGCAGTAGGAACGCTTACAATTGCTGCAATGCCGCGAGTGGTCTTGCGCGGCAGTTTGAATTTGCCCAGGTGGCGGAATTGGTAGACGCACTACCTTGAGGTGGTAGCGGCTTAGGTCGTGGGGGTTCGAGTCCCCCCTTGGGCACCATTTTGAAGTTGCGCGCGCGTCAAGGCGCGCCGAGCAACGGCCGCGGCGACGCGGCAAGTAGCCGAGAGAACAACGAGTGCTGGCCGAATACCTGCCGACCCTGCTGTTCCTGCTTGTTGCCACCGGTATCGGCATCGCATTGCTGATCATCGGCAACCTGCTGGGCCCCAAGCGCCCGTCGCCGGAAAAACTGTCGCCGTACGAATGCGGCTTCGCCGCGTTCGAGGATGCGCGCATGCAGTTCGACGTGCGCTACTACCTCATCGCCATCCAGTTCATCATCTTCGACCTGGAAATCATCTTCATCGTGCCCTGGGCCACCGTGTTCCGCGAGCTCGGTCCGCTCGGCCTGGTCGAGATGGGCATCTTCGTCGGCATGCTGCTGCTCGGGTTCGTCTACGTCTGGAAGAAGGGAGCGCTGGAATGGGAGTGATCCAGGCGATCCGCGGCCTGGCGGATTCGGCCAGCAACCCGCTGCCGGAAGGCCGCGTCGACGACATCCTGCGTCCGGAGACCCTGCTGGGCGCATCGGCCGACAACAACCCGCTGCTCGAGCGCGGTTTTGTCACCACCAGCTCCGACGTGCTGCTCAACTGGGCGCGCACCGGCTCGATGTGGCCGATGACCTTCGGCCTGGCCTGCTGCGCGGTGGAAATGATGCATGCCGGCGCCGCGCGCCTCGACCTCGACCGCTACGGCGTCGTGTTCCGTCCGTCGCCGCGCCAGTCCGACGTGATGATCGTGGCCGGCACCCTGGTCAACAAGATGGCCCCGGCGCTGCGCAAGGTCTACGACCAGATGCCGAGCCCGAAGTGGGTGATCTCGATGGGCAGCTGCGCCAACGGCGGCGGCTATTACCATTATTCCTACGCGGTGGTGCGCGGCTGCGACCGCATCGTGCCGGTCGATGTCTACGTGCCTGGCTGCCCGCCGACCGCCGAGGCGCTGGTCTACGGCATCCTGCAGCTGCAGAAGAAGATCCGCCGCGCCACCAACTTCGGCGACGACAAGACGGGGCTGCGCGAATGAGCGAGCCGCTGTCCGCCTTCGTCGAGCGCCTGCGCGCGCGTTTCCCCGAGGCCGAAGTGACGGTCGCGCAGCCGCGCGGCGAGGTCGGCATCGTCACCGCCGGCGACTGGCTCGCCGCCTGCACCGTGCTGCGCGACGAGTTCGGTTTCGAATCATTGGTCGACCTGTGCGGCGTCGATTACCTCGGCTACGGCAGCGACGAGTGGGATACCGACACTTCGTCGGAAGGCTTCAGCCGCGGCGTCGAAGGGCGCGGCCCCGGTCGCTTCCGCTTCGGCGAGGCGCCCTCGCAGCAGCTGCCGCAGCCCGACGGCGAGGGCGCGATCCCGGTGCCGCAGCGCCGCTTCGCTGCCGTGGCGCAGCTGCTGTCGGTGCGCCACAACCGTCGCCTGCGCGTGACCTGCTTCGCGCCCAGCGACGACCTGCCCGTGGTGTCCTCGCTGACCGGCCTGTGGCCGGTCGCCAACTGGTTCGAGCGCGAGGCCTTCGACCTGTTCGGCATCGTCTTCCAGGGCCATCCGGACCTGCGCCGGATCCTGACCGACTACGGCTTCGTCGGTCACCCGTTCCGCAAGGATTTCCCGCTGATCGGCAACGTCGAGGTACGCTATGACGCGGAGAAGAAGCGCGTGGTGTACGAACCGGTGACCTCGGTCGAGCCGCGCGTCGGCGTGCCGCGCGTGATCCGCGACGACGCGCGCTACGAGACCGCGGTCGGCGAACAGGCGGCCCGCCGCACGGGGGATGCGAAGTGAGCGCCGTCCCGCACCTGCCCGTGCAGCAGGCGAGCGAAGGCTTCGCCAGCAATCCCGCCGAATCCCGGCAGGAGATCCGCAACTACACGCTGAACTTCGGCCCGCAGCATCCGGCCGCGCACGGCGTGCTGCGCCTGATCCTGGAGATGGACGGCGAGACCGTCGTCCGCGCCGACCCGCACGTGGGCCTGCTCCATCGCGGCACCGAGAAGCTGGCCGAGTCCAAGCCGTTCAACCAGTCGATCGGCTACATGGACCGGCTCGACTACGTGTCGATGATGTGCAACGAGCACGCCTACGTGCGCGCGATCGAGACCCTGATGGGGATCGAGGCGCCCGAGCGCGCGCAGTACATCCGCACGCTGTTCGACGAAGTCACGCGCATCCTGAACCACCTGATGTGGGTCGGTTCGAACGCGCTCGACCTCGGCGCGATGGCGGTGTTCCTGTACGCGTTCCGCGAGCGCGAGGAGTTGATGGACGTGTACGAGGCGGTGTCGGGCGCGCGCATGCACGCGACCTACTACCGCCCGGGCGGCGTCTACCGCGACCTGCCCGACCGCATGCCGCAATACCGCGAGTCGCCGTGGCGCAAGGGCGGCAAGCTCAAGCGCTTCAACGAGTGGCGCGAAGGCTCGATGCTGGACTACCTGGAAGCCTTCGCCAAGGACTTCCCGACGCGTGTCGACGAGTACGAGACGCTGCTCACCGACAACCGCATCTGGAAGCAGCGCACCGTCGGCATCGGCGTGATCCCGCCCGAGCAGGCGCTGGCTTGGGGCATGACCGGCCCGATGCTGCGCGGTTCCGGCGTGGCCTGGGACCTGCGCAAGAAGCAGCCCTACGCGAAGTACGCGGAGGTCGATTTCGACATCCCGGTCGGCGTCAACGGCGACTGCTACGACCGCTACCTCGTGCGCGTGGCCGAGATGCGCGAGTCCACCCGCATCATCGAGCAGTGCGTGCACTGGCTCAGGGCCAACCCCGGCCCGGTGATGATCGACAACTACAAGGTCGCGCCTCCCTCCCGCGAGGAGATGAAGGACGACATGGAAGCGCTGATCCACCACTTCAAGCTGTTCTCGGAAGGCTATTGCGTGCCCGCCGGCGAGACCTACAGCGCGGTCGAGGCGCCCAAGGGCGAGTTCGGCTGCTACCTGGTCAGCGACGGCGCCAACAAGCCCTTCCGCGCGCACCTGCGCGCGCCGGGCTTCGCCCACCTGTCGTCGATGGACGAGATTGTGAAGGGGCACATGCTGTCGGACGTGGTGGCGATGATCGGCACCTATGACATCGTGTTCGGAGAGGTCGACCGATGAAGGCGACTGGCAATTTCGAGAACGCGCGCAACGTCGACCCGATGGTCGTGCTGAGCGATTCGACGCGCGCGCACATCGACCACTGGCTGACCAAGTTCCCGCCAGACCGCAAGCGCTCGGCCGTGCTGCAGGGCCTGTTCGCCGCGCAGGAGCAGAACCAGGGCTTCCTGACCGACGAACTGATCGCGGGCGTGGCCAAGTACCTCGGCCTGCCGCCGGTCTGGGCCTACGAGGTCGCGACCTTCTACTCGATGTTCGAGACGCAGAAGGTCGGCCGCAACAACGTCGCCTTCTGCACCAACATCAGCTGCTGGCTCAACGGCGCCGAGCAACTGGTCGAGCACGCGGAGAAGAAGCTCGGCTGCAGGCTGGGCGAATCGACCGCCGACGGCCGCGTCTACCTCAAGCGCGAGGAAGAGTGCGTGGCCGCGTGCTGCGGCGCGCCGGTGGTCGTGATCAACGGGCATTACCACGAGAAGCTCACGCCGGAACAGGTGGACGAGCTGCTGGACGGGCTGGAGTGATGGTGGGTCATTCGCACTATTCGGAAGGTTACGGACCCGTCGGCCCCGCGCCGAAGGAGCACCAGGCCGTCTACACCACGCTGCACTTCGACAAGCCGTGGTCGTACGAGAACTACCTCAAGACCGGCGGCTACAGCGCGCTGCGCAAGATCCTCGAGGAGAAGATCCCGCCGGCCGACGTGGTCGAGATGGTCAAGCAGTCGGGCCTGCGCGGCCGCGGCGGCGCGGGCTTCCCGACCGGGCTGAAGTGGAGCTTCATGCCAAAGGGCGAGATGCAGAAGTACATCCTCTGCAATTCCGACGAATCCGAGCCGGGCACGGCCAAGGACCGCGACATCCTGCGCTACAACCCGCACGCGGTGATCGAGGGCATGGCGATCGCCTGCTACGCCACCGGTTCGAGCGTGGCCTACAACTACCTGCGCGGCGAGTTCCACCACGAGCCGTTCGAACACCTCGAGGAAGCCACCCGCGAGGCCTATGCCAACGGCTGGCTGGGCAAGGACATCCTCGGCTCCGGCATCGACATCGACATCCACAACGCGCTGGGCGCGGGCGCCTACATCTGCGGCGAAGAGACCGCGCTGATGGAGTCGCTGGAAGGCAAGAAGGGGCAGCCGCGTTACAAGCCGCCGTTCCCGGCCAATTTCGGCCTCTACGGCAAGCCGACCACGATCAACAACACCGAGACCTACGCCTCGGTGCCGGCGATCGTGCGCAACGGCGCCGAGTGGTTCATGAACCTGGGCAAGCCCAACAACGGCGGCTGCAAGATCTTCTCGGTCTCCGGCCATGTCGCGCGCCCGGGCAACCACGAGATCCGCCTCGGCACGCCGTTCACCGAATTGCTCGAGCTGTGCGGCGGCATGCGCAACGGCAACCGCATCAAGGGCGTGATCCCGGGCGGTTCGTCGATGCCGGTGCTGCCGGGCGAGACGATGATGGGCCTGACGATGGACTACGACGCCCTGCAGAAGGCCGGCTCCGGCTTGGGCTCGGGCGCGGTCATCGTCATGGACCACACCACCTGCATGGTGCGCGCCTGCCAGCGCATCGCGCGCTTCTACTTCAAGGAGAGCTGCGGCCAGTGCACGCCCTGCCGCGAAGGCACCGGCTGGATGTACCGCATGCTGACCCGCATCGCGAACATGGAGGCCACGCTCGACGACTTGCACATGCTGCGCGCGGCCGCCGGCCAGATCGAGGGCCACACCATCTGCGCCTTCGGCGAAGCCGCGGCGTGGCCGGTGCAGGGCTTCCTGCGCCACTTCTGGCATGAATTCGAGTACGCCATCGTGAACCGGCGCTTCCACGTCGACGACGAACTGGCGGGCACGCTGGTCACGGCAGAGAAGGTGGCCGCGTGAGCGCACAGCCCGTCAATCCCAACCTGCCGCCCGACCACGTCACCGTCTTCATCGACGGCGTCGAGCTGGCCGCGCCCAAGGGCTCGATGATCATCCATGCCGCCGACAAGGCCGGCATCCCGATCCCGCGCTTCTGCTACCACGACAAGCTGGCGATCGCGGCCAACTGCCGCATGTGCCTGGTCGACACCGAGGTCGGCGGCCGCTCGGCGCCGAAGCCGTCGCCGGCCTGCGCCACGCCGGTGATGGACGGGCTGAAGGTCTTCACGCGCAACGAGAAGGCGCTCAAGGCGCAGCGCAACGTGATGGAGTTCCTGCTGATCAACCATCCGCTCGACTGCCCGATCTGCGACCAGGGCGGCGAGTGCGAGCTGCAGGACCTCTCGCTCGGCTACGGCCGTTCGGTGAGCCGCTTCGTCGAGCGCAAGCGCGTGGTCGCCGACGAGGACATGGGCCCGCTGGTCGCGACCGAGATGACCCGCTGCATCCAGTGCACGCGCTGCATCCGCTTCACCGCGGAGATCGCCGGCACCTACGAGCTGGGCGGCATGCAGCGCGGCGAGAACCTGCAGATCGGCACCTACGACGGCAAGCCGCTGACCACCGAACTGTCGGGCAACGTCATCGACGTGTGTCCGGTGGGCGCGCTGACCAACAAGGTGTTCCGCTTCCGCGCGCGGCCCTGGGAGCTGATCGCGAAGGAATCGCTGGGCTTCCACGACGCCCTCGGCAGCAACCTGTTCCTGCACCTGCGCCGCGGCGACGTGATGCGCGCGGTGCCGCGCGACAACGAGGCGGTCAACGAGTGCTGGTTGTCGGATCGCGACCGCTACTCGCACCAGGGCCTGTACGCCGATGACCGCGCGCTGAAGCCGCTGGTCCGCGTCGCCAGCAACGGCGACGACGGCGACTGGCGCGAGGCTTCGTGGGACGAGGCGCTGACGAAGGCCGCGCAGATCCTGCGCGACAACGCAGCCGACAGCCTCGGCGTGCTGGTGCATCCGGCGACCTCGAACGAGGAGGGCGCGCTGCTGGCGCGCCTGGCCGAGGGCCTGGGCACCGCCAACCTCGACCACCGCATCGCCCAGCGCGACCTGTCCGACGGCGCGCTCGCGCAGCCGTTCGCGACGCCGGTGGCGGAGATCGAGCAGGCCGACGCCATCGTCATCGTCGGCTCCAACCTGCGCCACGAAGTGCCGCTGCTGCACCAGCGCGTGCGCAAGGCCTGGAACCGCGGCGCGAAGGTACACGTCGTCAATCCGGTCGACTTCGAGTTCGCGTTCGACATCGCCTCAAAGGCGATCGTCGCGCCGTCGAAGCTGGCCGTCGCGCTGTCGGCCGCTGAACTCGCCGACTCGGTGAAGGGCGCCGACAACCTCGTCGTGATCGTCGGCGCGGTGGCCGAGAACGGCATCCATGCTGCCGAGATCCGTGCCGCGGCCGATGCCTTCGCCAGTGCGAACAACGGCAGGCTCAACCGCATCCCGCAGGGCGCCAACGCGCTCGGGCTGGCGCGCCACGGCGTGCTGCCGGGCGCGCGCGACGCCGGCGCGATGCTGGCCGATCCGCGCAGCGCCTACGTCATCTACGGCATCGAGCCGGGCCTCGATTTCGCCGATCAGGCCGCCGCGCTCAAGGCGCTGGGCGGCGCGCAGGTGGTGGCCTTCAGCCACTTCGCCTGCCAGTCCACGCGCCGCGTCGCCGACGTGATCCTGCCGATCGCGACCGGGTTCGAGAACGATGCGACGCTGACCAACCTCGACGGACGCGACCAGCGCGCCGTGGCCGCGGGCAGGCTGCCGGGGCAGGCGCGCCAGGGCTGGACGGCGCTGCGTGCGCTCGGCGGCCAGCTCGGACTCGCCGGCTTCGCTTTCACCGATCTCGCCGGATTGCGCGCCAGCGTCTCCGTGGGAGCGCCTTCAGGCGCGACCTCCGCGGGTGAGCAGTCGCGGCTGAAGCCGCTCCTGCAGGAGGAAGGGCTGGAGCTGGCGGTCTCGCAGGCGATCTACCGCGTCGACGGCCTCACCCGCCGCGCACAGGCGCTGCAGGCGCATCCGCTGACCGTCGGCGCGCGCATCAGCCTGCATCCGGACGACGCGAAGGCGGCGAAGCTGGCATCGGGCGCGATGGCGAAGGTCGGCAACGCGGTCGGCACGGCGACGCTGCAGGTCAACGTCACCGACGCCGTGGCGCCCGGCTGCGCCTGGATCGAATCGGGCTATGGCGCGACCGCCGCGCTCGGCGCCGGCCGCGTCAGGGTGGAGGCGGCATGAGCACGACGACCAACACCGCAACGCTGCTGTCCGGGCTGGCCGCGCCGCTGCACGACTGGCTGATGTCGCTGGGCGCGATCGGCGTGATCGCCTGGATCGTGCTGAAGGTCCTGTTGATCGCGATGCCGGTCATCATCACCGTCGCGTTCTACGTGGTCTGGGAGCGCAAGCTGATCGGCTGGATGCACGTGCGCCACGGGCCGATGTACGTCGGCTGGGGCATCCTCCAGGCCTTCGCCGACGTGTTCAAGCTGCTGTTCAAGGAAGTCATCCAGCCGACCAACGCGCAGCGCACGCTCTACATCCTCGCGCCGCTGCTGACGCTGGCGCCGGCGTTCGCGGCCTGGGCGGTGGTCCCGTTCGACGCACAGCTGGTGCTGTCGAACGCCAACGCGGGCCTGCTGTACCTGCTGGCGATGACCTCGCTGGGCGTGTACGGGATCATCCTCGCCGGCTGGGCCTCGAACTCGAAGTACGCCTTCCTCGGCGCGATGCGCTCGGCCGCGCAGGTGGTGAGCTACGAGATCGCGATGGGCTTCGCCCTGGTCGGCGTGATGGTCGGCGCGGGCAGCCTGAACCTGTCCGAGATCGTGGTGGCGCAGGCGGGCAACGCCGGCCTGTTCGAGTGGTTCTGGCTGCCGATGCTACCGCTGTTCGTGGTGTATTTCGTGTCCGGCGTGGCCGAGACCAACCGCGCGCCCTTCGACGTGGTGGAAGGCGAATCGGAAATCGTCGCCGGCCACATGGTCGAGTACTCCGGCTCGGCGTTCGCGCTGTTCTTCCTCGCCGAGTACGCGAACATGATCCTGGTCAGCTTCCTGACAGCGATCTTCTTCCTCGGCGGCTGGCTGTCGCCGGTCCCGGCGGCGCTGGTCCCCGACCTCCCGATCGTGCGCGTGATCCTCGGCGACGGCTGGTGGTGGCTGTTCGCGAAGGTGTTCTTCTTCGCCAGCTGCTTCATCTGGTTCCGCGCCTCGTTCCCGCGCTACCGCTACGACCAGATCATGCGCCTGGGCTGGAAGGTGTTCATCCCGCTGAGCATCGGCTGGATCGTGGTGGTGGCGTTGATGGCGTATTTCGGCGTGTTCGAGGCGGGCGTCTGATGGGCAAGTTGGTGACATGGTTGCGCAGCCTGCTGCTGCTCGAACTGCTCGGCGGCCTGTGGCTGACGCTCAAGTACCTGTTCCGTCCGAAGTACACGCTGATGTACCCGATGGAGAAGACGCCGCAGTCGCCGCGCTTCCGCGGCCTGCACGCGCTGCGCCGCTATCCCAACGGCGAGGAGCGCTGCATCGCCTGCAAGCTGTGCGAGGCGGTGTGCCCGGCGCTGGCGATCACCATCGACTCGGAGCAGCGCGAAGACGGCACCCGCCGCACCACGCGCTACGACATCGACCTGTTCAAGTGCATCTACTGCGGCTTCTGCGAGGAATCGTGCCCGGTCGACTCGATCGTCGAGACCCACCTGCACGAGTACCACTTCGAGAACCGCGGCGAGAACATCGTCACCAAGCCCAAGCTGCTGGCGCTGGGCGACCGGCTCGAGGCCGAGATCGCCGAACGCCGCGCCGCGGACTCGGCCTACAGGTAAGCCACAGACCATGGATTTCGCACTGCTCGCCTTCCTCGCCTTCGCCGCCGTGACCGTGATGTCCGCCGGCGCGGTGATCAGCGTCAAGAACCCGGTGCACGCCGCGCTGTTCCTGGTGCTGACCTTCTTCACCGTGGCCTGCACCTGGATCCTCGCCGGCGCCGAGTTCCTCGGCGTGGCCCTGATCCTGGTCTACGTCGGCGCGGTGATGGTGCTGTTCCTGTTCGTGGTGATGATGCTCGACATCGACGTCGTGCCGCTGCGCGAGGGCTACGTGCGCTACCTGCCCGTCGGCCTGCTGGTGGCGGTGGTGATGCTGGTCGAGATGCTGGTCCTGATCGGCATCAAGGCGCGCACCGTGCCGTTCGGCGTCGACCCGGCCGAGGCCGCGGGCACCGGCAACGTGAGCTGGCTCGCGCGCCGGCTGTTCACCGATTTCCTGCTGCCGTTCGAGGTCGCCGCGCTGATCCTGACCGTGGCCGTGATCGCCGCGGTGACGCTGACGCTGCGCCGCCGCGAGGGCACCAAGCACCAGAACCCCGGCGCGCAGGCGCGGGTGAAGGCCAGGGACCGGTTCCGCATGGTCAGCATGCAGGCCGAGAAGCCGGTGTCCGAGCCGCAGCCCGCGGAGCCGGCCGCCGGTGAAGGGGAGGCGAAATGATGGACCTGTTCGGCCAGGGCCTGTCGCTGGGCCATTACCTCGCGCTCGGCGCCGCGCTGTTCTGCATCAGCGTCGCGGGCATCTTCCTCAACCGCAAGAACGTCATCATCCTGCTGATGTCGATCGAGCTGATGCTGCTCGCGGTCAACACCAACTTCATCGCGTTCTCGCGCCACTTCGGCGACGAGGCGGGGCAGATCTTCGTGTTCTTCATCCTCACCGTGGCCGCGGCCGAGGCCGCGATCGGCCTGGCGATCCTGGTCACGCTGTTCCGCAACCGGCGCACGATCAACGTCGCCGAAATCGACACGCTGAAGGGCTGAGCAGATGCCGGGTATGGAAGTCGCCATCTCCAAGACGATGCTGCTGGCGATCGTGCTGGCGCCGCTGCTGGGCGCGATCGTCGCCGGGTTCTTCGGCCGCCAGGTCGGTCGCGCGGGTTCGCACGTGGTCACGATCCTCGGCGTCGCGGTCAGCTGTGCGCTGTCGTCGTACGTGTTGTACCAGCTGGTCGTGCAGGGCGCGGCGCCGTTCAACCAGAACGTCTACACCTTCTTCGAGGTCGGCCAGTACTCGGCGCACGTCGGCTTCATGATCGACAAGCTCACCGCGATGATGATGGTCGTGGTGACCTTCGTATCGCTGCTGGTGCACGTCTACACCATCGGCTACATGGCCGAGGACCCCGGCTACCAGCGCTTCTTCAGCTACATCAGCCTGTTCACCTTCTCGATGCTGATGCTGGTGATGTCCAACAACTTCCTGCAGCTGTTCTTCGGCTGGGAAGCGGTGGGCCTGGTGTCGTACCTGCTGATCGGCTTCTGGTTCAAGCGCCCGACCGCGGTGTTCGCCAACCTCAAGGCCTTCCTGGTCAACCGCGTCGGCGACTTCGGCTTCCTGCTCGGCATCGCCGCGGTGCTGTGGTACTTCGAGACGCTGGACTACGCGACCGTGTTCGCGAACGCGGGCGACGTGCTCGAGGGCCGCGTGATCGAGGTGTTCGCCGGCCACGAGTGGTCGGTCGCCACCATGATCTGCATCTGCCTGTTCATCGGTGCGATGGGCAAGTCGGCGCAGGTGCCGCTGCACGTCTGGCTGCCGGACTCGATGGAAGGCCCGACCCCGATCTCGGCGCTGATCCACGCCGCGACGATGGTCACCGCCGGCATCTTCATGGTCGCGCGCATGTCCCCGGTCTTCGAGCTGAGCGTGACCGCGCTCAACTTCGTGCTGTTCATCGGCGCCACGACCGCGTTCTTCACCGGCCTGATCGGCATGGTGCAGAACGACATCAAGCGCGTGGTCGCGTATTCGACGCTGTCGCAGCTGGGCTACATGACCGTGGCGCTGGGCGTCTCGGCGTACTCGGCGGCGGTGTACCACCTGATGACCCACGCCTTCTTCAAGGCGCTGCTGTTCCTGGCGGCGGGCAGCGTGATCATCGGCATGCACCACGAGCAGGACATGCGCCGCATGGGTGGCCTGCGCAAGTACATGCCGATCACCTTCTGGACCAGCGTGATCGGCACGCTGGCGCTGATCGGCACGCCGTTCTTCAGCGGTTTCTACTCGAAGGACACGATCATCGAGGCGGCCAAGCTTGGCGCCGAGCGCGGCGGCTGGATCGGCAGCTATGCCTACTGGGCGGTGCTGCTGGGCGCGTTCGTGACCTCGTTCTACAGCTTCCGCCTGCTGTACATGACCTATTTCGGCAAGGAGCGCTTCCGCGAGGTCGCGCACGACGACCACGGGCACGGCCACGACGATCACGGCCACCATGGCGTCCACGAGCCGCACGAGTCGCCGTGGGTGGTGACCCTGCCCCTGATCCTGCTGGCGATTCCGTCGATCGCGGTCGGCTTCTTCACTGTCGGCCCGATGCTGTTCGGCACCGACGTCGGCGGCCACCACGAGGCGACGCCGTTCTTCGCCGGCGCGATCGAGGTGCTGGCGCAGCACGACGTGATGGTGCAGCTGAAGGAAGCACTGTGGCATGGCCCGGTCGCCTTCGCGCTGCACGGCTTCATGGCGCCGGCGTTCTGGCTGGTGCTGGCGGGCTTCGCGCTCGCGACCGTGATGTACCTGTGGAAGCCGGAGCTGCCGGCCAAGGTGGCGCACGCGCTGCGCCTGCCGATCCGCGTGCTCGAGAACAAGTACGGCATGGACGACCTGTGGATCAAGGGCTTCGCCGGCGGCAGCCTGCTCCTCGGCAAGGGCTCGCGCGAGGTCGACTCGCGGCTGATCGACGGCGTGTTCGTCAACGGCGCGGCGAAGCTCGTCGATTTCGCCGCCGGCGTCGTGCGCCGCCTGCAGACCGGATACCTCTACCACTACGCGTTCGCGATGATCGTCGGCCTGATCGTGCTGCTGGCCGTGCTGATCCGCCATTGGACCTGACCCCGTGCAGAACTGGCCCCTCCTCAGTCTCCTGATCTGGCTGCCGATCCTCGGCGGCGCCCTGGTGCTCGCGCTGGGCGACAAGCGCCCGCAGGCCGCGCGCTGGGTGTCGCTGGCGATCGCGCTGGCGGTGTTCGCGCTCAGCATCCCGCTGTTCACCGGCTTCGATTACGCCGCCACGGGGCTGCAGTTCCTCGAGCGCCGCGCCTGGATCCCGGCCTACGACATCCAGTATCACCTCGGCGCCGACGGCATCTCGGTGGCGCTGATCATCCTGACCACGCTGACCACGGCGCTGGTGCTGGTCGGCGCCTGGACCGCGATCGACAAGCGCGTGAACCAGTACTACGCGGCGATGCTGGTGCTCGAAGGCCTGATGATCGGCGTGTTCTCGGCGGTCGACGCGCTGCTGTTCTATGTGTTCTTCGAAGGCATGCTGATCCCGATGTTCATCATCATCGGCGTCTGGGGCGGCCCGCGGCGCGTGTACGCGTCGATCAAGTTCTTTTTGTACACCTTCCTCGGCTCGGTGTTCATGCTGGTCGGGCTGGTCTACCTGTACCTGAAGGCGGGCAGCTGGCAGCTGCCGGACCTGTACGCGCTGCCGCTGTCGTCGAAGGAACAGATGTGGCTGTTCTTCGCCTTCCTCGCGGCGTTCGCGGTCAAGGTGCCGATGTTCCCGGTGCACACCTGGCTGCCGGATGCGCACGTCGAGGCGCCGACCGGCGGTTCGGTGATCCTGGCCGCGATCATGCTCAAGATCGGCGGCTACGGCTTCCTGCGCTTCAGCCTGCCGATCACGCCTGACGCCGGCCACGAGTGGGCCTGGCTGGTGATCGCGCTGTCGCTGATCGCGGTGGTCTACGTCGGCCTGGTGGCGCTGGTGCAGGAGGACATGAAGAAGCTCATCGCGTACTCCTCGGTGTCGCACATGGGCTTCGTGACGCTGGGCATCTTCATCGCCTTCGCGCTGATCCGCGATGCGAACAGCGTCGACGCCGCGCGCCTGGGCCTGCAGGGCGCGATGGTGCAGATGATCTCGCACGGCTTCATCTCCGGCGCGATGTTCTCCTGCGTCGGCGTGCTCTACGACCGCATGCACACGCGCATGATCAAGGACTACGGTGGCGTCGCCAACGTGATGCCGTGGTTCACCTTCTTCATGGTGCTGTTCGCGATGGCGAACTCCGGCCTGCCGGGCACCTCGGGCTTCGTCGGCGAGTTCATGGTGATCCTGGCCAGCTTCCAGCAGCACCCGCTGATCGCGTTCGCCGCCGCGCTGACCCTGATCATCGGCGCCGGCTACACGCTGTGGCTGGTCAAGCGCGTGATGTTCGGCGAGGTGGCCAATGCCCACGTCGCCGAGCTGGAGGACATCAACTACCGGGAGTGGATCGTGCTCGGCACGTTCGCCGCCGGCACGCTGCTGATCGGCGTGTGGCCGAAGCCGCTGACCGACCTGATGGAACCGGCCATCGCGCAGCTCGCGAGTCAGCTCGCCATGAGCAAGCTTTGAGGACCTGCACGCGATGACCGCCGCAATGATGACGCCCCCCGTCCGATCCTTCGCCGAACTCGCGCCGCTGGCGCCCGAGCTGGTCGTGGTGTTCGGCGCGTTCGCGCTGCTGATGCTGGACCTGTTCCTCGACGATCGCCGCCGCGTGCTCACCCACGCGCTCGCGATCGCCACCCTGCTGGTCGCCGCGGCGATGCTGTGGTTCGACGTGGGCGGGCAGGGCTCCACGCTGTCGGGCATGTTCGTGCGCGACGAGGGCGCCGACGTGCTGAAGCTGGCGCTGCTGGTCGTGAGCGCGGTGGCGCTGGCCTACGTCTGGCCGTTCCTGCGCGAGCGCGGCCTGTACAAGGGCGAGGTCGCGGTGCTGGTCCTGTTCTCGGTGGCCGGCATGATGCTGCTGGTCTCGGCCGGCAGCCTGACCATGGTCTACGTCGGCCTGGAGTTGCTGGCGCTGTGCTCGTACGCGCTGGTCGCGACCGACCGCGAGAGCCCGCTCGCCTCCGAGGCGGCGATGAAGTACTTCGTGCTCGGCTCGCTGGCCTCGGGCCTGCTGCTGTACGGCATGACGCTGGTCTACGGCGCGACCGGCACGCTCGACCTAGTCGCGATCCGCGACGCCGCCTTCGGCATCCAGGGCGAGGACCGCACCCTGCTGCTCACCGGCACCGTGTTCGTGGTGGTCGGCATCGCCTTCAAGTTCGGCGCCGCGCCGTTCCACATGTGGCTGCCCGACACCTACCACGGCGCGCCGACCCCGATCACGCTGTTCATCGGCTCGGCGCCGAAGATCGCCGCGTTCGGGATGACGTGGCGCCTGCTGGAGGTCGCGCTCGGCCCGGCCTACGAGCAGACCCAGTTCCTGCTCGCCGCGCTCGCGGCGCTGTCGCTGGCAGTGGGCAATCTGTTCGCGATCGCGCAGGCCAACCTCAAGCGCATGCTGGCCTACTCGACGGTCTCGCACGTGGGTTTCCTGTTCCTCGGCCTGGCCTCGGGCGGCAGCGAGGGCTATGCGGCGGCGATGTTCTACGCGATCAGCTACGCGATCATGTCGGCGGCCGCGTTCGGCGCCATCGTGATGCTGGCGCGCAACGGCTTCGAAGCGGACCGCATCGACGATTTCAAGGGCCTGGCCGCGCGCAGCCCGTGGATGGCGGGCATGGTGCTGCTGGTCATGGCCTCGCTGGCCGGCATCCCGCCGCTGCTCGGGTTCTGGGCCAAGCTCGCGGTGCTGCGCGCCGCGCTCGAGGGCGACCTGCTGTGGCTGGCGATCGTCGGCATCGTGTTCGCGGTGATCGGCGCGTTCTACTACCTGCGCGTGATCAAGGTGATGTACTTCGACCCGCCGTCGGGCGAGTCGATCCGCGTGCGCACCGGCGCGCTGCAGGCGGTGTTCTCGGTCAACGCGCTGGCGCTGCTCGGGCTCGGCCTGTTCTGGAACCCGCTGATGGCGTGGTGCCAGCAGGCGTTCGCCTGACGTCCCCGCAACCGTGGGAGCGCCTTCAGGCGCGATGCTTTTCATTCCGCTGCAAGCCATGGACACGAAAAGCAGCGCGCCTGAAGGCGCTCCCACCGTCTTCGGCGGGAGAGCGGGCGGCGTTCAGCCCCGACGGACGCCGGGGGTTGTCAAAACCGGTGCGCGTCCGCATAATTCCGCGTCTGCTGCGGGGTGGAGCAGTCTGGCAGCTCGTCGGGCTCATAACCCGAAGGTCGCAGGTTCAAATCCTGCCCCCGCTACCAGTTTCACCGGGTCGTCGAAGGCGCTGAAGCCTTTCCACGGATGCCGGGAAACCGGGCTTCATCGAGGTCACTGCTTGCCTCGATGCCGAAATCCAGCCGGACCGGCTGGACATTCAGGACAAGGGGCCCATCGGGCCCCTTGTTGTTTTCGACGTTTCGATTTTCGAAGGGTTTGGGACACGGTACGGACGTGACGGACAAGGCGACGCAAATAGCGGCACTGCTCGCGCCCACGGTGGAATCGCTGGGGCTGCAGCTGCTCGGCACCGAATACCTGCCCTCGCCGGGCGGTGCGGTGCTGCGCCTGTACATCGACGTGCCCGATGCCGAGCTCGACGCGCGCCACGTCACGATCGAGGACTGCGAGGCGGTCAGCCGCGAGGTGTCGGCCCGGCTCGACGTCGAGGATCCGATTTCCGGCAACTACACGCTGGAAGTGTCCTCGCCGGGCGTGGACCGGCCGCTGTTCGCGCCGGCGCAGTTCGCGCGCTTCGCCGGCGAGCGCGCCAAGGTCGGGCTGAAGCTGCCGCAGGACGGGCGCCGCCGGCTGACGGGCACGATCGTGTCGGTCGAAGGCGATGCCATCGTGTTCGATGTCGACGGCCAGCCGTTCACGGTGGCGGCGGACAACATCGACAAGGCCCGGCTGGTGCCGGACTGGGCCGCCCTCGGGCTCGCGCCCGCCCGCGATGCCGCGGGTGGCGATGCGCGTCCCGGGAAGGCGAGGCGCAAGGCGGCGGCGAAGAAGCCTTCGCGGTCCCGCCAAAACTAGGGTTTTCGATGCCGCGTCGCGCGTTTGCGCCGGCGGGGCGAGGTGGAGCCGGGCGGATGCGCCCGGCGTGGATGAACGGATCAAGCCGGTTTTCAGAGGTCTGACGAGAAGATGAGCAAAGAACTGTTGTTGGTGGTGGACGCGGTCGCCAACGAGAAGGGGGTGCCGGAAGCGGTGATCCTCGAGGCGATCGAGGCCGCGCTGGCCACCGCCGCGAAGAAGCGCTATGCCGAGCAGGACGTGCTCACGCGCGTGTCGATCGATCCCAAGGACGGCAGCTACGAGACCTTCCGCCGCTGGGAAGTGGTCGCCGACGACGTGGTGATGGAGTCGCCCGACCGCCAGATCCGGATGATGGACGCGGTCGACGAGGTCGAGGGCGTGGAGATCGGCGACTACATCGAGGAGCAGATCGAGAACGTCGACTTCGGCCGCATCGCCGCGCAGGCCGCCAAGCAGGTGATCGTGCAGCGCGTGCGCGAGGCCGAGCGCCAGCAGGTGGTCGACGCATGGAAGGACCGCATCGGCGAACTGGTGACCGGCGTGGTCAAGCGCGTGGAGCGCGGCAACGTCTACGTCGACCTGGGCGGGAATGCGGAAGCCTTCATCCCCAAGGACAAGGCGATCCCGCGCGACATCGTGCGCGCCGGCGACCGCATCCGCGGCTACCTGTTCGACGTGCGCAGCGAGCCGCGCGGCCCGCAGCTGTTCATCAGCCGCGCCGCGCCCGAATTCATGATGGAACTGTTCAAGCTCGAGGTGCCGGAAGTCGGCCAGGGCCTGGTCGAGATCAAGGCCTGCGCGCGCGATCCTGGCGACCGCGCCAAGATCGCCGTGGTCGCCTACGACAACCGCACCGACCCGATCGGCGCCTGCATCGGCATGCGCGGTTCGCGCGTGCAGGCGGTGAGCAATGAACTGAACGGCGAGCGCGTGGACATCGTGCTGTGGTCGGACAATCCGGCGCAGTTCGTGATCAATGCGATGGCGCCGGCCGAGGTGCAGTCGATCGTGGTCGACGAGGACAAGCACTCGATGGACCTCGCGGTGGCGGAAGACAAGCTGGCGCAGGCGATCGGCAAGGGCGGCCAGAACGTGCGCCTGGCCAGCCGCCTGTCGGGCTGGCAGCTCAACGTGATGACCCAGGACCAGGTGGCGGCGAAGTCGGAGGCCGAGCAGGCCGCGGCGCGCCAGCTGTTCCAGGAGAAGCTCGAGGTCGACGAGGAAATCGCCGGCATCCTGGTCGCCGAAGGCTTCAACACGGTCGAGGAAATCGCCTACGTGCCGGTCGGCGAGCTGCTGGCGGTCGAGGGCTTCGACGAGGACATCGTCGAGGAACTGCGCGCCCGCGCCCGCGACGCGCTGCTCAACGACGCGCTCGCGGTCGAGGAGGAACTCGACGAGCACGCGCCCGCCGAGGACCTGCTCGCGCTGGAAGGCATGGACGACGAGACCGCGTATGCGCTGGCCTCGCATGGCGTGCGCACGAGCGAGGACCTGTCCGACCTCGGCGCCGACGAAGTGGTCGAATTCGGCATCGAGGGCCTGGACGAGGCGCGCGCCGCCGCGCTGATCCTGGCCGCCCGCGCCGAGGAAATCGCCCGCCTGGAGCGTGGCGAGTGAGCGCCACGGTGACACGCCCGGAGCACGGCGCATGATCTCGCGATGAACGCCGCCCTGCACCGATCAGGGCTTAGAATCCGCGCTTCCCTTGCTCTGCGCGAGGGGGCGCCAAACAGAGCATAGGATCCGAATGTCGCAACAAACCACCATCCGCAAGCTTGCCGCCCTGGTCAATACGCCGGTGGAGAAGCTGCTCGAGCAGTTGTCCGAAGCGGGCATGGCGTTCAACGACCCCGACCAGGTCGTCACCAGCACCGAGAAGGTCAAGCTGCTCGGCTTCCTGCGCCGCACCCACGGCAAGGCCGACAAGCCGGCCGAGGACGCGGTCGCGCCGAAGAAGATCACGCTAAACCGCACGCGTAAGCAGGAAATCACCGTCGGCGGCGGCAAGAACAAGGCCACCGTCGACGTGGTGGTGCGCAAGAAGGTCACCCTGGTCAAGCCGAGCGAGGCCGACAAGGCCGCGCCGGCGCCGGTGAACGACGAGCAGGCGGAGATCCTGCGCAAGCTCGAGGAATCGCGCCAGCGCAACCTGTCCGAGCAGCAGCGCCTGGCCGAAGAGGACAAGCGCCGCGCCGAGGAGGCCGAGCGCCAGCGCCAGGCAGAAGCGGATGCCGAGCGCCTGCGCAAGGAAGCGGAGCTCGCGGCCGCCGCGGTGCCCGAGGACGAGGCCGCCACCACTGCCCGCAAGGCGGGCAGCCATGGCCACGGCCATCCCAAGCCGGCGGCGCCGCGCAGCGAAGAACGCGGCACCGGGCCCAAGCACAAGGGCAACCGCGGCTCGCACGTCATGGTCGCGGGCGTCGAGGACGACGACAGCACGGCGCGTTTCGCCGGCCAGTTGCACCTGTCCGCCTCCGAGCGCGCGCGCCGCACCAGTTCGCGCGGCAAGCCCAAGGCCCGTCGCCACGTCGAGCAGTCGCGCAGCGGCGCCGGCCCGCACGGCTTCGAGCGCCCGACCGCGCCGGTCGTGCGCGAAGTCGCGATCGGCGAGGCGATCACCGTGGCCGACCTCGCACAAAAGCTCGCGCTCAAGGGCGGCGACGTGGTCAAGGCGCTGTTCAAGATGGGCGTCATGGCGACCATCACCCAGAGCATCGACCATGACACCGCGGTGCTGGTGGTCGAGGAACTCGGCCACAAGGCCGTCGCCGCCGAAAGCAACGACGCCGAATCCGAGCTGCTGGCGCACGCCGGGGAAGTGCAGGGCGAGAAGGTCGCACGTCCGCCGGTGGTCACGATCATGGGTCACGTCGACCACGGCAAGACCTCGCTGCTGGACTACATCCGCCGCACCAAGGTCGCCACCGGTGAGGCCGGCGGCATCACCCAGCATATCGGCGCCTACCACGTCGAGACCGGCAAGGGCGTCATCAGCTTCCTCGACACCCCGGGCCACGCCGCCTTCACCTCGATGCGCGCGCGCGGAGCAAAGCTGACCGACATCGTGGTGCTGGTGGTCGCGGCCGACGACGGCGTGATGCCGCAGACGATCGAGGCGATCCAGCACGCGAAGGCGGCGAAGGTGCCGCTGATCGTGGCGATCAACAAGGTCGACAAGTCCGACGCCGACCCGGGCCGGATCAAGAACGAACTGCTGGCGCAGGACATCGTGGCCGAGGATTTCGGCGGCGACACCCAGATGGTCGAGCTGTCGGCGAAGACCGGGCAGGGCGTCGACGACCTGCTCGACGCGATCTCGCTGCAGGCCGAAGTGCTCGAACTGCGCGCAGTGGCCGAAGGCCGCGCCACGGGCACGGTCATCGAATCCTCGCTCGACAAGGGCCGTGGCCCGGTGGCGACGGTGCTGGTGCAGCAGGGCCTGCTTTCGAGGGGCGACTACCTCGTGTGCGGCGTGCAGTACGGCCGCGTGCGCGCGCTGTTCGACGAAACCGGTTCGCAGGTGCAGTCGGCGGGCCCGTCGATCCCGGTGCAGGTGCTGGGCCTGTCGGGCGTGCCCGATGCCGGCGACGACTTCGTCGTGGTCGAGGACGAGCGCCTGGCCAAGGACGTCGCGCAGCAGCGCGAGGCCAAGCGGCGCGAGTCGCGCCTGGTCGCGCAGGCCGGCAACCGCATGGAGGACATCATGGCCCAGATGGGCCAGGGAGAGGCGCAGCAGCAGCTCAACCTGGTCATCAAGGCCGACGTGCAGGGTTCGGTGGAGGCGCTGCGGCAGGCGCTCACCGCGCTGTCGAACGAGCAGATCCGCATCCACGTGATCGTCTCGGGCGTCGGCGGCATCACCGAGTCCGACGCCAACGCCGCCGCGACCGCGAAGGCCACGATCATCGGCTTCAACGTCCGCGCCGACGCCTCCGCGCGCAAGGTGATCGAGGGCAACGGCCTGGACCTGCGCTACTTCTCGATCATCTACGACGTGATCGACCAGGTGAAGCAGGTGGCTTCGGGCCTGCTGGGCGTGGAGATCCGCGAGGAGATCATCGGCATCGCCGAGGTCCGCGACGTGTTCCGCAGCTCGAAGTTCGGCGCGGTCGCCGGCTGCATGGTGGTCGAGGGCGTGGTCAAGCGCGCCAAGCCGATCCGCGTGCTGCGCGACAACACGGTGGTCTTCGAGGGCGAGCTGGAATCGCTGCGCCGCTTCAAGGAGAACGTCGACGAAGTGCGCAACGGCACCGAGTGCGGCATCGGCGTGAAGGCCTACAACGACGTGCAGCCGGGCGACCAGATCGAGTGCTTCGAGCGCATCGAGGTGCAGCGGACGCTGTAGGCGTCCGCCGTGATTCGTGAATTGGTGATTGGTGATTCGTGAAAGCGGATCACGGGTCCAGTTGCGAACCACGGGATCGGAAAGATTTTTCGAATCACCAATCACGAATACCAACCACCAATCACGTGTCCACCAAATCCTTCCACCGAACCGACCGCGTCTCCGCCCAGCTCCGCCGCGAGCTGGGCACGCTCGTGCGCGCGGCGGTGGCCGAGCACGGGCTGCCGTCGGTCAGCGTGTCCGACGTCGAGGTGACGCGCGACATGGCGCATGCCAAGGTGTTCGTCACCGCGCTGCAGGCCGAGCGCGCCGCCGAGGCGATGAAGGGGCTGAAGGCGGTGGCGCCGGAGATCCGCTTCCGCCTCGCGCGCGCGGTGAAGATGCGGCACGTGCCCGAGTTGCATTTCCACTACGACGACTCGGTCGACCGCGGCGAGCGCATCGACAACCTGCTCCGCGATCTGCCCGACCTGGACAACCCATAGGGCGGACCTCGGCCCGCCGCCCGGACGCGATCGATGGAGGCGGGGCCAGCCCCGCCCTATACAATCCCGGCGATGACCGCACGCCCGCGCACGAAGTTCAGGAAGCTCGATGGCATCGTGCTGCTCGACAAACCGCGCGGGCTGAGTTCGAACCAGGCGCTGCAGCGGGTGCGCCACCTGTTCCGCGCGGAGAAGGGCGGGCACACCGGCAGCCTCGATCCGCTGGCCACCGGCCTGCTGCCGGTCTGCTTCGGCGAGGCGACCAAGATCGCCGGCGGGCTGCTCGGCGCGCGCAAGGCCTACGACACCGTGGCGCGGCTGGGCATCGTCACCGATACCGATGACGCCGAAGGCCAGCCGCTGCGCGAGCGGCCGGTGCCGCCGCTGCGCATTCCGCGCATCGACGAGGCGCTGCGCGCGCTCAGCGGCCGCATCCGCCAGCGCCCGCCGATCTACTCCGCGCTCAAGCGCGGCGGCGAGCCGCTGTACGCCAAGGCGCGCCGCGGCGAGGTGGTGGAGGTCGACGAGCGCGAGATTGACGTGCACGAATTCGCCCTGCAGTCGGCCGCCGACCTGCTCGACGACCTGCACGGTGTGCCGCCGCAGCTGCGCCTGCACGTCGAATGCGGCTCGGGCACCTACGTGCGCGCGCTGGTGCGCGACCTCGGCGAGGCGCTGGGCTGCGGCGCCCATGTCGCCGAACTGCGGCGGCTGTGGGTGGATCCGTTCCGCGATCCGAAGATGTGGACGCTGGAGGAACTGCAGGCGCTGGCCGAACGCGGCGACCGCAGCCTGCTGGCCTGCCTGCTGCCGCTGGAGCGGGGCATGGCCTCGTGGCCGCCGGTCGAACTCGACGAGGCCCAGGCCCGGCGCCTGGGCCGGGGGCAGGCGGTGGACGGGGCCTTCCATCCGCCGGGCCGCGTCGCGGTGTTCGGGCCCGACGGGCGGGCGCTGGGGCTGGGCGAGGTGGCCGAGGGTCGCCTGCGGCCGCAGCGGTTGTTCAGCTGGGCCTGCGCCCAGGCCGATGCCGCGCGCCGACCTTGTCCGTGACCCCGGAAGGGGCTACAATTCCGCGGCTTTTTCAAGCACTTCCGTTCGTTCCCCCGGGGGCGTCCGCTCCGGACCTTCCCGACCATCCATGACGAACCGTGCGGTACGCCGCCTGCGTCGACGACGCGGCGACGGAATCTGCGGGTTTCGCGACTACGAGGCAACCATGTCCATCGACAACAGCAAGATCATCGAAGAACACGCACGCGGCGCCAACGACACCGGCTCGCCGGAAGTCCAGGTGGCCCTGCTCACCGCGCGCATCGTGCACCTGACCGAACACTTCAAGACGCACAAGAAGGATCACCACAGCCGGCGCGGCCTGCTGCAGATGGTCAACCGCCGCCGCAGCCTGCTCGACTACCTGCACCGGAAGGACGCGGAGCGTTACAAGGCCCTGATCGAGAAACTCGGCCTGCGTCGATAAGCTGAACCACCGCCGCGGCGCAGCGATGCGCCGCGGCTTCGTTTTTGGGGCGTGGCGGTGTCCGCTGCCGCACCCGGGGCAGACGAAGCCCATCCCACCGCAAGCAATGCAAGGCCATGCGCACGTGGCCACCCGTCCGGGGCATGGGCCCCGTCCGGTTCATCGATCCAGACCCAAGGACCTCCAACGTGGCAAAAGTGACCAAGACCTTCCAGTACGGCAACCAGGCCGTGACCCTCGAGACCGGCGAGATCGCGCGCCAGGCAGGCGGCGCCGTGATGGTGTCGTGCGAAGGCACCGTCCTGCTCGTGAGCGCGGTGGCCAACAAGACCGCGCGCGAAGGGCAGGACTTCTTCCCGCTGACCGTGGACTACCAGGAAAAGTTCTACGCCGGCGGCCGCATCCCGGGCGGCTTCTTCAAGCGTGAAGGCCGCGCGACCGAGAAGGAGACGCTGATCTCGCGCCTGATCGACCGCCCGATCCGCCCGCTGTTCCCCGACGGCTTCCGCAACGAAGTGCAGATCATCGCCACCGTGATGTCGATGAACCCCGAGGTCGACGGCGACATCCTCGCGCTGATTGGCGCCTCCGCCGCGCTGTCGCTGTCGGGCGCGCCGTTCGACGGCCCGATCGGCGCGGCGAAGGTCGGCTACAAGGACGGCCAGTACCTGCTCAACCCGACCGTCAGCGAGCTGAAGGATTCGGACCTGGAGCTGGTGGTCGCCGGTACCGCCGCCGCCGTGCTGATGGTCGAGTCCGAGGCGCGCGAGCTGTCCGAGGACGTGATGCTGGGCGCGGTGATGTTCGGCCACCAGCAGATGCAGGTCGCGATCGCCGCGATCAACGAACTGGTTGCCGAAGCCGGCAAGCCGAAGTGGGACTGGCAGCCGCCGGCCGCCAACGAAGGCCTGATTTCCGCCATCCGCACCGCCGTCGGCGAGCAGCTGGCCAGCGCCTTCCAGGTGCGCGACAAGCTCGAGCGCAAGGACGCCATCTCGACCGTCAAGAAGGCGATCCTCGAAGCGCTGGCGCCGCAGGCCGAGGCCAATGCCTGGTCCAGCGGCGAACTGTCGAAGGAATTCGGCGAGCAGGAATACCAGACGATGCGCAACTCGGTCCTCAAGACCAAGGTCCGCATCGACGGCCGCGCGCTCGACACCGTGCGCCCGATCGCCTCGAAGGTCGGCATCCTGCCGCGCGTGCACGGCTCGTCGCTGTTCACCCGCGGCGAGACGCAGGCGATCGTGGCGGTCACGCTGGGCACCGCGCGCGACGGCCAGATCATCGACGCCGTCGCCGGCGAGTACAAGGAACACTTCCTGTTCCACTACAACTTCCCCCCGTACTCGGTGGGTGAAGCCGGCCGCATGATGGGCCCGAAGCGCCGCGAGATCGGCCACGGCCGCCTCGCCAAGCGCGGCGTGCTGGCGGTGATGCCGACGATGGAGGAGTTCCCGTACACGATCCGCGTCGTGTCGGAGATCACCGAGTCGAACGGTTCCTCGTCGATGGCCTCGGTCTGCGGCTCCTCGCTGGCGCTGATGGACGCGGGCGTGCCGATCAAGGCGCCGGTCGCCGGCATCGCGATGGGCCTGGTCAAGGAAGGCGACGACTTCGTCGTGCTGTCGGACATCCTCGGCGACGAGGATCACCTCGGCGACATGGACTTCAAGGTCGCCGGCACCACCAACGGCATCTCGGCGCTGCAGATGGACATCAAGATCCAGGGCATCACCGAGGAGATCATGAAGGTCGCGCTGGCCCAGGCCAAGCAGGGCCGCCTGCACATCCTCAATGAGATGAGCAACGCGCTGTCCGTCGCGCGCACCGAGCTGAGCGAGTACGCGCCGCGCCTGCTGACGATCAAGATCCACCCCGACAAGATCCGCGAGGTGATCGGCAAGGGCGGCTCGACGATCCAGGCGATCACCAAGGAAACCGGCACCCAGATCGACATCCAGGACGACGGCACCATCGTCATCGCCTCGATCAACGCCGCCGCGGCGCAGGCCGCGAAGGACCGCATCGAGCAGATCACGTCCGACGTCGAGCCGGGCCGGATCTACGAGGGCAAGGTCGCCAAGATCATGGACTTCGGCGCGTTCGTCACCATCCTGCCGGGCAAGGACGGCCTGGTGCACGTCTCGCAGATCTCCAACGAGCGCGTCGAGCGCGTCGGCGACAAGCTCAAGGAAGGCGACGTGGTCAAGGTCAAGGTGCTGGAAGTCGACAAGCAGGGCCGCATCCGCCTGTCGATGAAGGCCGTCGAGGAAGGCGAGGGCGTGGCCGCGGAGTGATTCGCGCGACGCTGTCGGTTGCTTTGAAGGAAACGGGCTTCGGCCCGTTTTCTTTTGGGTCTTCGCGAGCGGGGCGCCCCCGGGACGCCCCCCCGGCTACAGACTGTGCTGCTGCATCAGCCGGAACAGCTTCAGCCGCAGCCGCAGCAGCGGCTGCGAGATCCTGGCAGGCATCCGCACCGTGCCGCGCTGGCGCCGGATCGGTGCGTCCGGGATCACGTTGCCGGCGCTCGCCGTCGCCGCCGGTGCCGACTGTGTACGGATATTGCTGACCGGCGCCTGCGCCGCGGCCTGCTGCGCGGGCTGGGCCTGCGCCGTGGCGCCGGCGGCGGTGAACATGCCGAGCGCGCTGTAGCCGGTGTATCCGGGAAACACCTCGGCGGTGCGGGTGTGTCCCATGCGCGCCTGCAGCAGTTCGGTGATCACGCGGCGGAAGTCCGTGGTCACCGGCACGTCGCCGAAGTAGGGCGACAGGATCTCCGGGTTCAGTCCCAGCCAGCTGCCGTAGAAGCGCCGCCCGTTCACCGGGCCGCCGAGGACCAGCAGCGGATTGCCGTAGCCGTGGTCGGTGCCGCCGCTGCCGTTCTCGCGCACGCGACGGCCGAACTCGGACTGCACCACCACGGTCACGCGCGCCATCTCGCCGCCGGCGGTGAGATCGGCGTAGAAGGCGGCGAGCGCCTGGGACAGTTCCGCGATCCGGTCGCGGTAGTAGCCGCCGCCGCCGTTGCCCTGGCTTTCGTGCGTGTCCCAGCCGCCGACATCGACCGCGGCGTAGCGCAGGCCGAGGTCGAAACGGATCGACTGGGCGACCGTCCACAGCTGGCGGGCGAAGGTCGTCGTTGGCCACCCCGAGGGCAGGGTGCCCGTATAGGGCTGCCTTGCCACCGTGCGCAGCGCGGCATCCGCGGCGCGGCCGCTGTGCTCGATGCCGACGTTGCCCTGCCACATGCTGGCGAGCGTCTCGTTGACGCCCTTGAAGCCCACGGGCGAGCCATCGCGCGCCATCTGCCAGGCCCAGGAGCCGTTGTTGAGCACGAAGTCGTTCGGGCTGCCCATCGTCAGCGCCTGGGTGGCGCCGAGCAGGTTCGCCGGCATGCGGCTGTTCACCGCCAGCGCCGGCATCACCACCGACGGCGAGGCGCCGGGCTGCGTGTTCCAGGCCCGCGCGAGCCAGCCGGTGCCGTTGCCCTTGCTGCCCGGCGTGCCGAAATCGAGGTACTGCTGGGCGTCGAAATGGCTGCGCGTGACCGTGGTCTGCATGCCGCAGCAGTGCACGATCGCCAGCTTGCCGTCGACCCAGATGTCGCGCAGGCCGCTCGCGCCCGAGTGCAGGCCGAAGCCGGTCGCGGACCCGTTCGACAGGGTCAGCGGCAGGGCGGCGTTGTCGCCGCTGACCGGGACCCGGATGTCCGGGCGCGCCTGCTCGTAGAAGCTGCGGTCGTTCCCGGACACCGGCAGGACGAGGTTGAGCCCGTCGATGCCGCCGCGCAGGAAGACGTGGACGATGGTGTCGTAGCTGTTGGCCGCGGCGTGCGCGGCGCTGCCGAAGAACAGCGACGGGCCGACGGCGCCGACCGCAGCGGTGGCGCAGCAGCCCTTGAGGAATTCGCGGCGATCGAGTTCGATCCTCTTCATGATCTCGTCCTCAACGGCTCAGGAATTCGGGAGACATCAGGATCAGCGAGACCATGCTGCGGATCCGCTCGTGGTTGTAGTGGCGCTTGAAGTCGTTCTGCGACCAGGTGTTGGTGTCCTCGATGACGTAGGTCGCGGGATCGCCGTTCTGCGCCAGGAAGTTGCGCAGCACGGTGACGCGCGAGGACTTGGGCAGATAGCCGAGGATGCGCCTGCACCAGAAGTCGACCAGCCTGTTGGCCGTCCACTGTGCGACGGGAACGCCGGCCCGGGTGATGTCGAGGATCGGCAGCAGCTTGCCGTCGCCGGCGACGTTGTTGGTCTCGGTGATCCAGTTCAAGATCTTCCAGGTCATGCCGTAGCTGCTGGCGCCGGACCACGCCGTGGCGATGTCGGGATAGCCGTTCGGCGCCGGCCAGTCGTAGGGCTGGTGGCCGGTGAAGCCCAGGCGCCAGTTGAGGTCGTCGCTGCGGTTTTCGTTGAGCCGGTAGGTCCATTCGCTGCCGAGCGCGCGCAGCGCCGCGGCGACGGCCTCGAACGGACGCCGGTTCTTTCGGCCCCAGGTGTGCTGGGCGACGTCGGAGAGCAGGATGTGGCGCAGGGTGCGCTTGATCTGGTCGGGTGCCCGCCAGTTCGCGCGGAAGATCGCGGCGGCGCTGTCGACCAGGTCCTGCGGCGGATCGTCGGTGAAGAAGCGGCGGATCAGCTTCCTGCAGATGAACTTCGCCACGCGCGGGTGGCTGGCGATGCGGTCGAGGATGTCGCGGCCGTCCTGCAGCGCCGGGCGCTCGGGATAGATGAAGGTGCCGAGGACGAACTTGGGCCCCGAGTCGTGCCAGTCGGAGTGGTAGTAGAAGGCGCCGTTGTCCTTGTCGGCGTGGGTGAACTCCCAGTGGTTGTTGTTGATCGTCCAGCCGGTGAACGCGGCGGCGGTCTCGTAGACGTCGATGTCGGTGTAGCCGATCGGATAGCCGGGATCCTCCGGGCAGGGCGGGACGTCGAAGGGGTCCATGAAGCCCAGGTAGTTCTCCGCACCGAAGGTGTGCAGTTCCAGCAGCTCGCGCGCGAAGTTCTCGTTCGGGCCGGAGCGGCGGTTCGACTTGTTGTCGAGATAGGTCATCATCGCCGTGCTCCTGGCGACCGCCTCGAGCATGGTGCGGAAGTTGCCTAACGCGTTGGCCCGGATCACGTCGCGATCGTAGTGGACGTAGACCGGGCAGCAGTCGTAGTCACTCAGCATCACGTTGAAGTGGTCGTGCCAGAACGTGTTGACGACCTCGAACAGCTGCCGTTTCGAGAAGACCGCGCGCACCAGGGCCGCGCGCTGGACTTCCCAGCCCGGACGCATGCGCACCGCCCATTCGACGTCGGCGCGCACGTGCTCGGACCATTGCTGTTGGAGCGTCTTGTCGAGCGTGGAGTATTCGGCGTCGGCGAGCCGGGTGGCGACGGCGCCGTCGTCGATCGTGGAAGGATCGAGCTGCCGGTCGACCCAGGCGGTCAGGCGCGCGAGGTCGCTGCTGCCCAGCGCGTTGAACTCGGCGATCGATGCCGGCGTCGCGCCGTAGCTGAGGTTGTTGAGGACCCGCACCGCGAACGGCGGCTTGGCCAGCGTCAGCAGTCGCCGCTGGGACGACTTCTCGGGCAGTGGCCCGCTCGCGGCGGCCTGGTGGTCTTTCGGCAGCGGCTGGAAGCGCGGCGCGCGGGCAAGCTTGTACCGCTGGCGCTGCGCGCGGTCGAGCATGGCGCGCTCCGCCTGGGAAAGGCCTGGGTGCATGGCGATATCCTGGGTGGTCCCCTGCGGGAGAGAGTATCGGGCTGGCGTCGGGCGGGGATGTGACCGCGCCCACAATCCAAAGTCCGCGAGCGTTGGTCAATACGCACGGTGGCGTATGGGGAAACGCGGGCGTGGCCGCGGGTGATGTGCCGCACGGCCGTCATCTCCGCGGAGGCGGGGATCCCTTCTGGCTTCAGGGGAAAGACACTGGGTCCCCGCCTTCGCGGGGATGACGATGCCGGGGCTTCGGGGGCAGCCGAACCCTCCGGGAACCTGCCGCCCTCAGACCAGCCCGGTCGCGTAGAACACGCCGATGATCACGAACACCGCCGCGGTCTTGATCAGGGTGATCGCGAAGACGTCCTTGTAGGACTGGCGGTGGGTCAGGCCGGTGACCGCGAGCAGGGTGATGACCGCGCCGTTGTGGGGCAGGGTGTCCATGCCGCCCGAGGCCATCGAGGCGACGCGGTGCAGCACGTCCATCGGGATGCCCGCGGCTTCCGCGTTGGCGATGAAGGTGTCGGCCATCGCCGCCAGCGCGATGCTCATGCCGCCGGAGGCCGAGCCGGTGATGCCGGCCAGCGCGGTGACGGTCACCGCCTCGTTGACCAGCGGGTTCGGGATCGCGCCCAGCGCGTTGGCGACGATCAGGAAGCCCGGCAGCGCCGCGATCACCGCGCCGAAGCCGTACTCGGACGCGGTGTTCATCGAGGCGAGCAGGGCGCCGCCGATGGCGCTCTTCGTGCCTTCGGCGAAGCTCGCGAACACCGGCTTCCAGGCGAACACGAGGATCGTGGCGATGCCGACCAGCAGCGCACCCTGGACCGCCCAGATCGCGGCGATCTTCGGCACCTCCTGCACCACCGGCGCGGCGTTGCCGACCACCGCCGGCACGAACTCGTGGGTCGCGCCGTAGGCCTTCGGGATCCAGCGCGTGAACAGCAGGTTGCTCACGCCGACCAGCACCAGCGGCAGCAGCGACACCAGCGGGTTCGCCAGCCGGTCGCCGGCGAAGGGCGCGGGTTCGTTGAGCAGGGTCGCCGGGTCGCCGTAGCCTTCGCCGGCGCGCTGCGCGACGCGCCGGCGCCATTCGAGGTAGCTCATGCCGACGACCAGGATGAACACGCCGCCGATCGTGCCCAGCACCGGCGCGGCCCAGGCATTGGTGCCGAAGAACGCGGTCGGGATGATGTTCTGGATCTGCGGCGTGCCGGGCAGGGCGTCCATGGTGAAGGTGAAGGCGCCCAGCGCGATCGTGCCGGGGATCAGGCGCTTGGGGATGTTGCCCTGGCGGAACAGCTCGGCCGCGAACGGATACACCGCGAACACCACCACGAACAGCGACACGCCGCCGTAGGTCAGCAGTGCGCAGACCAGCACGATCGCCAGCATCGCCCGCTGCGCGCCGACCACGCGGATGGTGGCGGCGACGATCGACTTGGAGAAGCCGGAGATCTCGATCAGCTTGCCGAACACCGCGCCCAGCAGGAACACCGGGAAGTACAGCTTCAGGAAGCCGACCATCTTGTCCATGAACAGGCCGGTGAACATCGGCGCCACCAGCGAGGCATCGGTCAGCAGCACCGCGCCCAGGGCCGCGATCGGTGCGAACAGGATCACGCTGTAGCCGCGGTAGGCGACGAACATCAGGAAGCACAGCGCCGCCAGGACGATCAGGAAATCCATTCACGAGCCCTTCGGCGCGTCGGCGCCCGAAACCGGCGGACAGTGTCCGGACGGCGGCGGCGGCGGCCCATTGTCCGAAGGTACGATGCCACCCGGTTTGACGACTCCTTAACCTCCCTCGCCATGTGGCCAGCCGGCCACGCGCCATGCATCCCGTGGGAGGGGCCGTCGATGAAGCACCGCAACCTGAAATACAGCAGCCTGAGCCTGGCCATCGCCCTGGGCATGGCCGCGCCCGCCGCGTTCGCGCAGGACGCGTCCGAGCCGGCGCCGGCGAATCCGTCCAGCACGACCAGCCTCGACACGATCACGGTCACCGCGCGCAAGCGCGAGGAGACGCTGCAGGAGGTGCCGGTGGCGGTGACGGCGTTCACCCCCGAAACGCTGGAGAAGCTCAACGTCCAGGACCTCGGCGACCTCGGCGCCCAGGTGCCGAACCTGACGGTGTACGCGGCGCGCGGTTCCAGCAGCACGGTGACCGCCTACATCCGCGGCATCGGCCAGGCCGATCCGCTGTGGGGTGTGGACCCGGGCGTGGGCATCTACCTCGACGACGTCTACATCGCCCGCCCGCAGGGCGCGCTGCTCGACGTGTTCGACGTCGAGCGGATCGAAGTGCTGCGCGGCCCGCAGGGCACGCTGTACGGCAAGAACACCATCGGCGGCGCGATCAAGTACATCTCGCGCGGCCTGCCGAAGCAGACCGACGGCTTCGCCTCGGTCACGGTCGGCAACCACAGCCAGCTTGACGTGAAGGCCGCGATCGGCGGGCCGATCGGCGGCAGCGAGGCGCTGCGCGCCCGGGTGTCGGTGGCCAGCCTCAACCGCGACGGCTACGGCGAGAACCTGCACAGCGGCCAGCAGGTCAGCGACAAGGAGATCCTGGCCGCGCGCGCCCAGCTCGGCGCCTACGTCAACGACGACCTCGACATCCAGTTCGCGATCGACTGGATGGACGACCAGTCCGGCGTGCGCGGCGGCAAGATGCTCGCCCCCAACCCGCTGGACTACGTCATCGACCCGGGCCGCGGCTTCGGCCAGCAGCCGCTGGACAACCGCTACGACATCCGCAGCGGCATGCCCAACGTCAACGACACCTCGATGCTCGGCATGTCCGCGACCGTCAACTGGCGCGTGAACGAGGACTGGGCGCTGAAGTACGTGGTCGCCAAGCGCGAGTCCGACACCGAGACCAACATCGACTTCGACATGCTGCCCAACCGCATCGTCGACGTGCTCGCGTTCTACAGCGACGAACAGGTCAGCAACGAGTTCCAGGTCAACTACGACGCCGGCGGGCGCGTGCGCGGCGTGGTCGGCCTCTACGCCTTCGACGGCGAGGCCGGCGGGCAGGTGCTGAACAACTTCCTGAATGCCTCGTTCGGCGACACCCGCGGCACGGTCTACACCGAAAGCCTGTCGCTCTACACCGACTGGACGATCGACCTGACCGACAGGTTCAAGCTCGATCTCGGCGCGCGCTACACCGACGAGGACAAGCACGCGGTCGTGCTGAACCGCGCGTATTCGAGCGCGGACTTCGACACGGTGATCGCCGTCCCGGCGGATTTCGACAAGACCGTCAACTTCAGCAACGTCTCGCCGAAGATCTCGCTGGGCTACCAGGTGAACGACGACGTGCTGGTCTACGGCCTGGCCTCGCGCGGCTTCAAGTCGGGCGGCTACAACATCCGCGCCAACAGCGCGGTGCCGCACACGCTGCTGCCGTTCGACGACGAGTCGGTCGACAGCTTCGAGATCGGCGCCAAGCTGGGCCTGCTGGACCAGCGCCTGTTCCTGAACCTCGCCGCGTTCCACAACAAGTACGACGACATCCAGCTGTCGGTGTTCACCGGATACGATTCGAACGGCGATGGCGTCGACGATGCCTTCCTCGGCGACTTCACCAACGCCGGCAAGGGCACGGTGAACGGCGTCGAGGTGGAATACCAGTGGCTGCCGACCGAACACTGGCTGATCAGCGGCAACCTCGCGTGGCTCGACGCCAAGTACGACGAGTTCATCAGCGCGGGCACGAACGTCGCCGACAGCCAGGTGTTCACCAACGCGCCGGAATTCTCGGGCGCGGTGAACGTCGAATGGCGCACCGACCTGGCCAACGGCGGCAACCTCTCGGCCCGCGTCAGCTACGCCTACCAGAGCGAGGTCTACCCGACCACCGACCTGTCCGAGGACATCAAGCAGGACGGCTACGGGCTGGTCAACGCCGGCGTGATCTGGCGCATGAACGACGCCTGGTCGTTCTCGCTGCAGGGCACCAACCTGGCCGACAAGGAATACCGCACCACCGGCTACAACATCGCCGCGCTGGGCATCCTGACCGGCTTCTACGGCCCGCCTCGCCAGTACAGCCTCACCGCCCGCTACGATTTCTGAGCGGGGTTCCAGTCGGGGCGGCCGCCGGCCGCCCCCGCAGCCGGGCCGCGGATTCGTCCGCAGCCCGTCGCGTTTTTTCGCGGTTGCTGGGCAAAAAACTTCGTCATCCCCGCGAAGGCGGGGATCCAGCGTCTTCAACCCGACGGAACGCAAAGACACTGGGTCCCCGCCTTCGCGGGGATGACGACCCCATGCTGTTTCGTTCCCGGGCAAAGCCGGGACGCAGCGCAGGATGCATGACAGTCGTCCGGTGGTTCCCTATGCTCCCGCAGATGACGACGCAGCAGCGACCGGCGACATGATCGCGCAAGGGCAGGGCCGGCCGCGATGCTGAGCATCGGCGCCGTCGTCGCGGCGGCCGCGCTGTGGCTGGCGCTGCTGTTCGCCACCGCGGTCTACGCCGAGCGCCACTCCGGCGTGCTGGCGCGCCACTGGCGCCACGTCTACGCGCTGTCGCTGGCGGTGCACTGCACCTCGTGGACCTTCTACGGCACGGTCACCCAGGCCGCGCGCTACGGCTGGCCGCTGCCGCCGACCTTCGTCGGCGCGATCGCGTTCTACGCCCTGGCGGTGTTCTTCATGATCCGGCTGGTGCGGCTGGCGCGCGAGAGCAACGCGACCTCGCTGGCGGACCTGATCGCCACGCGGTTGGGCAAGGATCCGTGGCTGGCGGCGACGGTGACCCTGGTCGCCGCGCTCGGGCTGATCCCGTACATCGCGCTGCAGCTGCAGGCGATCACCCAGAGCTTCGCCACGCTGACCGCCGGCGCCGTGCACGCGGGCGACGCGCCGCCGCCGCCGTGGCGCGACGGCGCGTTCTACGTGGCGCTGGCGATGGCGCTGTTCGCGATGCTGTTCGGCACCCGCCGCGCCAGCGCCACCGAGCACAACCCGGGGCTGGTGCTGGCGATCGCGTTCGAGTCGCTGTTCAAGCTGGTGGCGATGCTGGCGCTGGGCGCGTTCGTCTGGTTCGGGCTGAAGGGACTGCCGACGATCGATGCGCCACCGCCCGTGGCGACCTCCGCCGGCGGCTTCATGCCGCTGGTGCTGCTGGGCGCGCTGGCGATGTTCATCATGCCGCACCAGTTCCATGTCGGCGTGGTCGAGTGCCGCGACGACCGCGACGTCCGCACCGCGCGCTGGCTGTTCCCGCTGTACCTGCTGCTGATCGCGATCCCCGGGCTGCCGCTGGCGCGCGCGGGCGCGGCGCTGCTCGGCGATCGCGTGCCCTCGGACATGTATGCGCTGGCGCTGCCGCTGGCCGCCGGCAACGACGGCATCGCGCTGCTGGTGTTCCTCGGCGGCCTCAGTGCGGCCACCGGCATGGTCATCGTCAGCACGCTGACGCTGAGCCTGATGATCGGCAACCACTGGTTCGCGCCGGGCCTGCTGCGTGGCGCGTGGTCGCGCGGGCAGGCCGACGACCATCGCGGCGCGCTGCTGGCGCTGCGCCGCGGCGGCATCGTCGCGATCATGCTGCTGGGCTGGGCCTACAGCCGGCTGGTCGGCGGCAACGAGGCGCTGGCCGACGTCGGCGCGGTGTCGTTCTCGGCGCTGGCGACGCTGGCGCCGGCGCTGGCGTTCGCGGTGTGGCGGCCGCAGACGCCGGCGCGCGCGGCGGTGCTGGGCGTGCTGGCGGGCTTCGGCGCCTGGGCCTGGGTGACGCTGCCGCCGATGCTCGAACCCGGGCAGGCGTGGCTGCAGTCAGGGCCGTGGGGCCAGTCGTGGCTGGCGCCGGAATCCCTGTTCGGCCTGACCGGCTGGAGCCGGCTCGGTCGCGCCGTCGGCGTGAGCCTGTTCGTCGGCACCGCGGTCACCCTGCTGGCGGCGGGGCTGCGCAGCACGCCGCATCGCAGCGAGGCGCGGGGTTCGGACCTGCGTACGCTGCGCAACGCCGGCCGCCGCTTCCTGCCGGCGCAGCGCGTCGACGAACTGCTGCGCGGCGCGCCCGCGAACGGGCCGGTTCCGGCGGCCACCGAACTGGGCCTGGAGCGCGAACTGGCCGCGGTGCTGGGCAGCGCCTCGGCGCGCCTGCTGCTCGACGCCGCGCGCCGCGACGCCGGGCCGGACCTCGACACCGTCGCCGCGATCGTCGGCGAGGCCTCGCAGGACCTGCGCTTCAACCAGCGCCTGCTGGAGGCCGCGCTCGAGAACATGAGCCAGGGCATCAGCGTGGTCGACAGCGAACTGCGCCTGGTCGCCTGGAACCGGCGCTACGCCGAACTGTTCGATTATCCGCCGGAGCTGCTGCGCGTCGGCCTGCCGGTGGAGCGGCTGCTGCGGCACAACCTGCGCGGCGGGCTGGTCGGCCCGGTCGACATCGATCGCGAAGCGGACCGACGGCTGCGGCACATGCGCGCAGGCACGCCCTACGTGACCGAGCGCCGGTTCCCGGACGGCACCGTGGTCGAAATCCGCGGCAATCCGATGCCCAGCGGCGGCTTCGTCGCCACCTTCACCGACGTCACCGCGTTCCGCGACACCGAGGCCGAACTCAAGCGCAGCAACGAAACCCTGGAGCATCGCGTCGCCGAGCGCACCGACAGCCTCGACCAGGCGCGGCGCGAGGCCGAGCGCGCGAACGACGCCAAGAGCCGCTTCCTCGCCGCGGTCGGCCACGACCTGCTGCAGCCGCTGCACGCCGCGCAGCTGTTCACCGACTCGCTGGCCAGGCAGCTCGACGACGCGCGCCGGCCGGCGCTGCAGCAGGTGCGCGGCGCGCTGGATTCGACCACCGACCTGCTGACCGGCCTGTTCGACATGTCGCGGCTGGAGGCGGGCGGGCTGGTGCCGCAGCCACGCGATTTCCCGCTGGCCGAGGTGCTCGATCCGCTGGCTTCGGAGTTCCGCGCGCTGGCCACGGAACAGGGGCTGGCGTTCCGCCACGTGCCGACCATGGCCTGGGCGCACGGCGACCCGCAGTTGCTGCGGCGCGTGCTGCAGAACTTCCTCGCCAATGCGGTGCGCTATACCCGGACCGGCGGCGTGCTGCTGGGCGTGCGCCGCGACGGCGACGGCCTGCGCATCGAGGTGCACGACACCGGCCCCGGCATCGATCCCTCGCAGCAGGCGCTGATCTTCGAGGAGTTCCGGCGCGGCGACGGCGTGCCGGGGCAGGGCCTTGGCCTGGGGCTGGCGATCGCGGATCGCATCGCGCGGCTGATGTCGGCGCCGCTCGGCTTGCGCAGCCGGCCGGGCTGCGGAACCGTGTTCTCGCTGCGGCTGCCGCGCGCGGCAGTGCAGGCGCGACCGGTCGCCGGCGGCGGCAAGCCCGTGCTCGCGGGCACGCGCCTGCTGCTGGTCGACAACGATCCCGGCGCGCTCGCGGCCCTGCGCGTGCTGCTGGAAGGCTGGGGCTGCGAGGTCGAAGCGGCGGCCGACGGCGCCGGCGCCGAAGCGATCCTGCGGCGCGCGCCGGCCGCGCTGTGGCTGTTCGACTACCACCTCGACGACGGCGACACCGGCGTCGCGCTGCACGCGCGGCTGTCGGCGGCGTTCGGCGAGCGCCCGACCCTGATCCTCAGCGCCGACGACAGCGGCGACGTGCGCCGAGCCGCGCTCGAACACGACCTGTCCCTGCTGCAGAAGCCGGTGCGCCCGCTGGCGCTGAAGTCGGTGCTGGACCGGATGCTGGCGAGCCGGCTCTAGCCGGCAATCGTTCCGCCGCGCCTCGTCCGGCGACCTTTCACGCTGTCATTTCGACCGAAGGGAGAAATCTGCTTGTCTTCCCGGCTGGAACAAGAAGCAGATTTCTCCCTTCGGTCGAAATGACAGCCGGGGGCGGCGGAATGCACACGGCCCCGCGAGCGGCGACCCCCTCGCCTAGAATGTGCGTTTCCCGCACCTGCACTGCCCGATGCCCTACACCCCCATCGTCGCCACCCTCGGCTACGTGCTGTCGCCGGACCGCCGCCGGGTCCTGATGATCCACCGCAACGCGCGCCCCGGCGACCATCACCTAGGCAAGTACAACGGCCTCGGCGGCAAGCTCGAGCCGGACGAGGACGTGGTCGCCGGCATGCGCCGCGAGATCCTCGAGGAAGCCGGCATCACCTGCGGGGCGATGGCGCTGCGCGGCACCATCAGCTGGCCCGGCTTCGGCAAGCACGGCGAGGACTGGCTGGGCTTCGTGTTCGTGGTCACCGGCTACGACGGCACGCCGTTCGCCTCGAACCCGGAAGGCACGCTGGAGTGGGTCGACGTCGACCGCATCCTCGACCTGCCGCTGTGGGACGGCGACCGCCACTTCCTGCCGCTGGTGTTCGACGACGACCCGCGCGCCTTCCACGGCGTGATGCCGTATCGCGACGGCAGGATGGTGTCCTGGAGCGTGTCCAGGATCTGACCGCAGGCGGGGCGGGGCGCAGCCCAGGGAACGTCAGCGCATGGCCAGGGGTTCCGTGAGCGGCTGGATGCTCAGCGCCTGTCCCGGCTCGACGCGCTCCGCGCCGCGCACGACCAGGCGATCGCCCGGCGCGATGCCGCCGGTCACCTCGACCATGCCGTCGAACTCGTCGCCGGCCTGCACCGGCAGGCGTTCGGCCCGGTCGGCGGCGTCCACGCGCACCACGAAATCGCCCTCGCGACGCAGCACCAGCGCATCGCGCGGCACCGCCACCACCGCGCGCGTTTGCGCACCGGGCATGCCGACGGTCACCGCGGTGCCGACGGGCAGGGTGTCCTGGTCGATGGCGACGCGCAGTTCGAGCTGGCGCGAGGCCTCGTCTCCGACCGGCACCAGTGCGGTCACGACCGCCTCGCGTTCGGTTCCGCCGGAGCGGATGCGGACGGCGGCGCCCGGTGCGACGTGCTGCGCCAGCGCCACCGGCGCGTGCGTGCGGACTTCGCGCGCGGCCGTGTCGACCAGACGCGCGACCGCTTCGCCCGGCTGCAGGTATTCGCCCGGCTGCACCAGGCGTTCGGCGATGATGCCGTCGAACGGCGCGCGCACCACCATCCGCTCGCGCTGGTGGCTCGTGCGTGCGAGTTGCGCGCGCGCCTGCGCGAGGTCCTGCGCCAGCACGTCGCGATCGGCCCGCTGCTGCTCGTACTGCGCGCGGGCGACGCTGCGCTGCGCCGAGAGCGTGGCGAAGCGGCGCTCCTGCGCCTGCGCCAGTTCCAGCTGCGCCTGCACGCGTGCGACCACGGCCCGGCTCTCGCGTTCCTCGAGCCGCAGCGCGGTGTCGTCGAGCACGGCGATGGCTTGGCCGGCGCGCACCTCGTCGCCCACCTCGGCGATCCGCACCACCAGCCCGGCTGCGTCGCCGGAGACGCGCGAGTCGCTCCGGCTGACGACGCTGCCCGGGGACCAGTGCCAGGGGAGGAATTCGGTGCCGACGGCGGGCGCGACGCTGACCGTCGCGGGCGGCGCCTCCGGCTTGGCCGGCGCGCCGGCGTCGGCATCGATCTTCAGCTGCGACAGGAGCAGGGCGCCGACCAGGGCGGTCGCGATCAGGGAGGCTTGCAGGGGACGCATGTCGTTCTCCGGGAGCGGGTTCAGGCGGTGGCCTGGACGAGGGGATCGATGGCGGTCTCGCGGCTGCGGCTGCGGGCGTCGCCCAGGCGCATCAGCGCGGGCACCAGCACCACGGTGAACACCAGGCTGAGCGCGACGCCGCCGACGGACACGGCCGCGAGGCCGCGATAGATCACCGCGCCGGGGCCAGGGTTGATCGCCATCGGCAGCGCGCCGAGCACGCCGGTCAGCGCCGCGATCAGGATCGGGCGCAGGCGCTGGTCGAGCGCCTGTCGCAGGGCATCGTCCAGCGATGCGCCGGCGGACTGCGCCTCGCGCGCTTGCGCGACCAGCAGGATCGCGTTGTTGATGACCATGCCCATCAGCAGGATGAAGCCGATCATCGACAGCAGGTCCAGCGTCTGGCCGGCCGCGAGGTCGAGCACGCGCAGGCCGACGACGCCGCCGAGCACGGCCAGCGGCAGCGTCGCCATGACGAACAGGCTGTCGCGCAGCGAACGGAACATCGCCGCCATCAGCATGAACAGCACCAGCAGGGCCATGGCGAAGTTCGCGCCCATGCTGCCGACCACCTGGTCCAGGCGGTCGGCGCTGCCGGAGACGCGCACCGCGGCGTCCGCGGGCAGTTCGGCGCGCAGCGCCGGCACGATTTCGCCGTCGACGATGCGCAGCGCCTCCTCCAGCGACATTGCCGCCGGCGGATCCACGGTCAGCGTGACCGTGCGGCGGCGGTCGATGCGGCGCAACTGGTTGGGCGCGATGACGGTGCGGACCTGCGCCAGTTCGCCCAGGCTCAGCACGCCGCCGCGCGGCGTCGCCAGTGGCGCGGCCTCGAACGGATCGGCGGCGTCGCGTGCACTGCGCAGGATGATCGGCAGCCGGCGGTCGCCGTCGAAATGCTCGCCCAGCCACTGGCCGTCGCCGAGTGCGCGCACGACCGTGCCCAGGTCGCTGCGCTGCCAGCCGGCTTCCGCCAGCCGGCGATCGTCCGGGCTGATCCGCAGTTCCGGCGTGCCGGCATCCGCGTTCGGCCAGGCCTGGACGTTGGCGCCGGCGAAGCGTTCGGCCAGCGCGCGACGGCCCGCTTCCGCGGCGCGCGCCAGCGCATCGCCGTCGCCGTGCTGGAGATGGATGGCGATCGCGCGCGCCGAGCCGCCGAAGCCGCCGAACAGTTCGCCCTCGCTGGCGAAGGCGCGCGTGTCCGGGAAACCGACCACGACCTCGTCGCGGACGATGCGTTCCAGTTCGCCGATCGCGTCCGGATCGACCACCCGCGCGCCCAGCGTGCCGCCTCCCGGCCACAGGTTGAGGTACCAGTTGCTGAGTCGGGGCTGCTTCCCGCCTTCCATGTACGGGCGCATGCGCTCCATCAGCACCGGCGCGACCTCGCGGTTGACGCGCTCGGGACTCATCCCCGGCGGGAAGGTGAAGAATGCGTCGACCGCGGCGCGCTTGACCGGCGGCAGGTAGTCGATCTGCGGCATCAGCAGCGCTGCCAGCAGCGCCGGCGCGAGCACCAGCGCGCCGACCCACGCCAGCTGCCGGCGACGGGTGCGGGTGGTGCGCAGCGCCCAGTCGCCGATGTCCGTCCAGTAGCGGTGGCGGCGCTGCTCGCGCGGCCGCGAGCGCAGCCAGTTGCCCGCCGCCGCCGGGAGCACGCTCATCGCCACCAGCAGCGAGATGCCGACGGCGATGGAGATCGTCAGCGCCAGGTCCGCGAACAGCTGGCCCTCCACGTCCTCCATGAAGACCACCGGCAGGAACACCGCGATCGTGGTCAGCGTGGACGCGACCAGCGCGCCGCCGACCTGGCGCGTGCCCTCGAGCGCCGCGCGCGCTGCGGGCACGCCGTGCTCGCGCAGGCGCACGATGTTCTCGGCCACCACCACCGCAGCGTCCATCACCATGCCGACGGCGAAGGCCAGGCCCGCCAGCGAGATCACGTTGAGGCTGCGGCCGGTGAGCTGCAGCACGATGAAAGTCGCCAGCAGCGAGATCGGGATGGCGCAGGCGATCAGGACGGTGGCGCGCACGTCGCGCAGGAACCACCACAGGCAGCCGACCGCCAGCAGCACACCCGCGAACAGGCTGCCCGACAGCAGCCCGATCGCGCGGTTGATGAACACCGAGGCGTCGAAACTCTGGGCGATGTCGAGGCCGAGCGGCTCGAGTTCCTGCTCGCGCAGATCGGCGACCACGCGCTTGACCTCTTCCAGCGTCGCGAGCACGTTGGCGTCGTTGGTGCGCAGGATGCGCAGCCCGATCGCGGGATTGCCGTTCTGGTAGGAAAAGAAGCGCTGCTCCGGCCGCTTCACCTCGACCGTGGCGACGTCGGCGAGCCGCACCGGGCGGCCGTCGCGCCAGGCCAGGATCAGTTCGCCCATCGCCTCGGGCGAATAGCGCCCGGCGAAACGCAGCACGTACTCGCGGCGACCGGCCTCGACGATGCCGCCGGAGACGTCGGTGGCGCGCGCTGCGACCGCCGCGACGTCCGGGATGCGGATGTCCAGCGCGGCGGCGCGCGCGAGGTCGAGGGTGATGGTCAGCTCCTCCGCCGCGCCGCCATTGACGGCCACGCCGGCCACGCCTTCCACCGAGGTGATGCGCGGGACCACGCGGTCCTCGATCAGCTGGCGGTAGTCGAGGATGCTGCCGGGCGTGCCGGGCAGTTTCTGCACGAAGAAGTAGGTGAGCGAATTGTTGGCGTTGTCCGCGCCGGCCTGCACGACCGGCGGCGTGGCGTCGCGCGGCAGCGGCGGCAGGCGGTTCATCCGCGCCAGCACTTCCACCAGCATCGCGTCCATGTCGCTGCCGACCGCGAAGGTGAGGTTGATCCAGCTGTTGCCGGCGTTGACGTTGGAGGCGATCTCCTCCAGGCCGGGCAGTCCCTGCAGCACGGTCTCGATCGGTTCGACGATCTCCGACTCCATTTCCTGCGGCGACGCGGCGCGCCAGCCGGTCTGGATCGACATCTGCGGGCGCTCGATGTCGGGAAACAGCTGCAGCGGCAGCTTGCCGAGGCTGAGCAGGCCGAACGCGCAGACCAGCGCGACGGCCACCGCGACGGCGGCGGGGTTGCGCAGGGAGGATTCGGTCAGCTTCATCGGCGTCCACGCGGAGGGTCGGCGGGGCGCACGATGCGCGCGAACGGCGCGCGGGCGATGGCCCGGAAGTCATGCCGGCGACGGGGTTGCGGCGAAGCGTTGCCAGGCTGCGGCGAAGCGATGCCGCGGCAAGCTCAGAGCAGGATCGCGAGCTTGTCCCGATGGCTGCGCGAGAGCTTCAGCTCCTGGCCGCAGTCCAGCCGCAGGAAGCTTTCGCCGTTGCTGTGCGGGCGCAGTTCGACCACGCGCGCGGCGTTGACGATGGTCGAACGGTGGATGCGCGGGAAGCGCGCCGGGTCGAGCTGCTGCTCCATCTCGCGCATGGTCGCGCGCAGGATCAGGGTGTCGCCGCCGCCGTTGCCGTCGACGTGGATGCACATGTAGTCGCCCGCGGCGTCGATCCAGCGGATGCTGCGCAGGTCCACGCGCACGGTGCGCTGGCCGTCGCGCACCGCGAGCTTGTCGTCGCGCCGCAGCTGCTCGATGGCATCGGGGCGGAGTGCCTCGTCGAGCCGCAGCGGCGGCTTGCCGCTCAGTTCGCCGAGCAGTTCCAGCAGGTGCTCGCAGTGCGTGCCGGCGTCGCGCTGGGCGCGCGCCTTGCGCACCTTCGACAATGCCTGCGCAAGGCGACTGTCTTCGACCGGCTTGAGCAGGTAGTCCGCGGCGGAAGCCTCGAAGGCGCGGATCGCGTAGTGGTCGAACGCGGTCACGAACACGACCAGCGGCATCTCGTTCGAGGGGATGCGGCGCAGCGTCTCGAAGCCGTCGACACCCGGCATCTGCACGTCGAGGAACATCAGGTCAGGGCGGTCGGCGCGCAGCGCGGCGATCGCCGACGCGCCATCGCCGTACTGTCCGACGATCTCCACGTCCGGATGCGCCTGCAGCCGGATCTCCAGCCCGCGCCGCGCCAGCGGCTCGTCGTCGACGATCACCGCGCGCAGCCGCGCGCACGCGGCCCTGCCGGCTCCTGCCTGCGGTGCCGTCGCCACGGCGTCAGTCCCCGGCGCCCTGCGAGGTCTCGAACGGCAGCCGCAGCGTGACCTCGATGCCGGGCTCGCGGTTGCGGACCGAGAACGAACCGGCATCGCCGTACAGCACGGCGAGCCGCTCGCGCGTGTTGCGCAGGCCCACGCCCTTGCCGGGGGGCAGGCGGTCGCCCTCGAGGCAGCTGCAGCCTGGGCCGTCGTCGGCGACCGTCAGCACCAGCTGCGCGTCCTCGCGGCGCGCCTGGATCCTCAGCAGGCCGCCGGCCACCTGTTTGGCGACCGCATACTTGATCGCGTTCTCGACCAGCGGCTGCAGCAGCAGGCTGGGCAGCAGCGCGCGCCAGCAGTCCTCGTCGATGCCGGTTTCGACCCGCAGGCGTTCGGCGAAGCGGATCTTCTCGATGTCCAGGTACAGCGTCAGCGCGTCCAGTTCCTGGCGCAGGGTGACGCGCTGCATCGGGTCGTTGTCCAGGGAGTGCCGCAGGAACGCCGACAGTCCCTGGACCATGCGGTTGGCGGTGCCGTTGTCGCGATCGAGGATCAGCGTGGAGATCGCGTTGAGCGTGTTGAACAGGAAGTGCGGGTTGAGCTGGTAGCGCAGCATTTTCAGCTGCGCCTGGTGGGCGATGCTGCGTGCGGCCAGCGTGCGTTCGGTTTCGTTTTGCAGCTGCCGGTAGTACTTGATGCCGAAGTACAGGCCGACCCAGGCCAGCAGCACGTAGATGTAGCCGAGGGAATAGGCGACGAACGCCATGCGGTTGGTCGGCTTGCAGGTGTCGCAGAACTCCACCAGCGCCTCGCGCGTGAGGAAATCCATCAGCGCCGAGCTCGCGAGGATCGGCAGCACCATCAACAGCAGCAGCCGCTTCGGCGGCAGGCCCCAGCACAGGCGCAGCAGGAAACGCAGCCCCAGGGTGAACAGCGCGCCGGTGGTCGCGGCCGTCAGCGGCACCACCCAGTAGCCGGACGGCTTGCCATGGGCGATGGCCGACAGGTAGCCCTGCCCGAAGTAGGCCGTCCAGCCGCCGATGTGCAGCAGCCAGAACAGATGCTGGCGCGGCATCTCCAGCGGGCGGGACAGGGCGATGGACATCGACGTGGCATCCGGGTGCAACCGGGACATGCTACTGCCGAAGGGCGCGCCATGGACTCGCTTCGCCGCGGATCCGGCACGGTTCGCCGTGCGCGGCGGGGCGATGGCGGGAGCGTCGCTGCCGGCTCCCCGGCGCCGCTCAGTCCCGCAGGAAGGACATCCGTGGCGAGTAGTCCGCCGGCGACAGCACACGCTCGTCGATGTCACCGACGAAGCGGCCGTGCTCGCGCGCGGTGACGCGCTTGATCTCCGCCCACTCCTCGTCGGCCATGAACTTCTCCCAGCCCTCGCGCATCGCCGGTTCGTCCGGCCATTCCAGCAGGTAGACGAACTGCGGCCGGCCATCGTCGCCGTGGCTGTCCCGGATCGCGACGATCTCGAAGCCGTATTTCGGCATGATCCGCGCAGCGTGGTCGCGGAAGCGGTCGTGGAAGGCCTCGCGGGTGTCGTCGAAGACCTCGTAGACCCGCAGTTGGTGGATCGGGCGCGAGGCATCGTCCGCGCTCGCGGGTCCGGGGCAGCAGCGCCCGGAGGAGGGCACAGATCGCCAGCCAGCGGTGGGCGAAGGGCGGGGAAGTCGACATCGGCATCTCCGGTCTCACCTGGTACCGGTGAAGTGGGAGTCCCGTCGCGCGAAAGGGTTCCCGGAGAAACCTGACGGAGTCCGCGGATCGGCGACTCCATCGGCGAAATCCGCTCCGACGGACGCCCCGGGACGCGGTGCGTGCGCTGCAGGCGGACCCGGACCGGATCAATCCGCCGCCTGCCGGCTCGGATCCCCGATCTCGAGTTCGCGCAGGATCACGCTGGCCTGGGTGCGGTTGCGGGCGCCGAGCTTCTCGAAGATCACCGACAGGTGCGCCTTGACCGTGCGCTCCTGGATGTCGAGGCGGTCGGCGATCTGCTTGTTGAGCAGGCCTTCGGCGACCAGGGTCAGGACGCGGAACTGCTGCGGGGTGAGGCTGGCCAGGCGCGCGGCAAGGTCGGCGTCGGCGGGGGAGGATTGCGCGCGGGTGACCGCGCCGCGCAGCGCGGGCGGCAGCCACTGTTCGCAGGCGAGCACGGTGCGGATCGCCTCGCGCATGTCGTCCAGGCCGGCGCTCTTGGGGATGTAGCCGGCGGCGCCGTGGTCGAGCGCGCGGCGCACGGTGTGCGGATCCTCGTTGGCCGAGACCAGCACGACGGCGACGGCCGGATGCTGGGCGCGGATCGCGGCGAGGCCGGCGAGGCCGTGGTTGCCGGGCATGTGCAGGTCGAGCAGGACCAGGTCGATGTCGTTGCGCGATTCCAGCAGCGCCAGCACGCCGTCGAGCGATTCGGCCTCGCAGGTGGCCACGTCCGCGGCCGCCTCGGCGGCGGCCCCGCGCAGCGCGGCGCGGAACAGCGGGTGGTCGTCGGCGATCAGCAGGGTGGGCATGCCGGGAAGCCTACCGCGTGCGTCCTGCGCAGGCGATGGCGTTGGCACGGCGCTCGCGATGGCATGCACGTTCACCCGGGCCCGGGGCTGTTCCCGCGAACGCAGGAGGTCGCCGCGGCAATGGGGCCGGCGGTGGTCATTGCGCCGTCCAGCCACCGTCGATCGGCATCGCCGTGCCGGTCACGTTGTGCGCCTCGCGCCGGCACAGCCAGGCGGCCATCGCGCCGATGTCCTCGGGCAGCGACATGCGCAGGCTGGGCTGCTTTTCCGACAGCAGCGCGCGCACGCCGTCGTCGCGGCTGCCGCCGTTGCGGCGCGCCTCGATCTGCGGCTCGATCAGCGGTGTCTCCACCCAGCCCGGGCAGATGCAGTTGACGGTGACGCCGCCGCTGTCGCGGCTGCCGGCCGCGGCGTATTCCAGCGCGGCGACCCTGGACAGGCCGACGATGCCGAACTTGCTGGCGACGTAGGGCGCCTTGTCCTTCGATGCGACGAGGCCGTGCACCGAGGCGATGTTCACCACGCGCCCGTAGCCGCGCGCAGCCATGCCCGGCATCGCCAGCCGCATGGTGTGGAAGGTGGCGCTGAGGTTGATGGCGAGGATGTCGTTCCACTTCGCGACCGGCATCTCGGCCAGCGGCACCGCGTGCTGGATGCCGGCGTTGTTGACCAGCACGTCGACGCCGCCGCCGGACGCCTGCGACCACGCCGCGACGTCGGCCAGCATCGCCTCGATCTGCGCCGGATCGCGCAGGTCGGCGTCGAAGTGGCGGGCGTCGGGCGCGCCGGCGTCGCGGGCCGAGGCGACGGCATCGTCGATCTGCCCCGGCGTGCCGAGGCCGTTGACGGCCACGCGCGCGCCGTGCGCGGCCAGCGTGCGGGCGATGGCCAGGCCGATGCCGGAGGTGCTGCCGGTCACCAGCGCGGTGCGGCCTTCGAGGAAGCGGTCGTTCATGCGTGAGGCGGGGAAGCCGAGGTCGCCGGAAACGGTAGCAGGCGCGTTTCCCGCGCGCGTGGTACCAAAGTACGATGAAGCCCGCGGTCGTGGCTGCTACCGTGCCGGCATGACCACCTCATCGATGATCGGAACATTGTGCGCGGCCGCGCTTGCGGCTGGACTCGTGGCCTGCGCGACCGGGCCGCGCACCCAATCGGCGGAGGCGACCGTGTTCACGGCACAGCGCAGCAGCGAGCACCGCGGCCAGGACGACCTGCTGACCGGCGGCCTCGGCCTCGACGGCCTGCGCGCGATGGCGCCGCCGGCGTTCGCCGATCCGGCGCAGCCGACCGCGGCGGAACTGCGTCGCCGCGCGCTCTGGAGCAACTGGCGCGGCATCGCCGACCTGGCCCCGGGCGGCGGCTACGGCGAACTGTTCGGCAGCCTCGCCGCGGTCCCCGGCCGCGAGTTCCATGCCTACGCGAAAGTGCCCGGCGCGGCCTCTCCGCACCGCGTGATGCTGCAACTGCCGGACGCATTCGATGCAAGCAAACGCTGCGTGGTGGTCACCGCATCCTCGGGCTCGCGCGGCATCTACGGCTCGATCGCCGTGGCCGGCGCCTGGGGCCTGCCGAAGGGCTGCGCCGTGGCCTATACCGACAAGGGCGCCGGCACCGACTACTTCGATCTCGAAGCCCAGTCCGGCGTGCGCGCCGACGGCACGCGCGGCGCGCTCGACGCCGGCGACCTGGCCTTCATCCCCGATGCGCCGGTCAACGCGTCTGGCGTTGCCTTCAAGCACGCGCATTCGAAGGACAATCCCGAGGCCGACTGGGGCCGCCACGTGAAGCAGGCGGCCGAGTTCGCGCTGCAGGCGCTGGGCGAAGCCCTGCCGGATGCGGCGCCGTTCACTTTCGCCAATACCCGCGTGATCGCGGTCGGCATTTCCAACGGCGGCGGCGCGGTGCTGCGCGCGGCCGAACTCGACGGCGACTGGCTGGACGCGGTGGTGGCGGGCGAGCCGAACGTGTTCGTCGACGGCCATGGCGGTCGCTCGCTGTACGACTACACCACCGAGGCGGCGCTGCTGATGCCCTGCGCGCAGCTGCACCTGCAGGACCTGCCGCAGCCGCCGTTGCGGGCGCAGGTCGAGGCGCTGTGGACGCTGCGCTGCGGCTCGCTGCAGGCGGCTGGACTGGTCGAGGGCGGCGATCCCGCGGCGCAGGCGAAGTCGGCCTTTGACCGCATGCTGGCCAACGGCTGGAGCGAGGGTGCGATTCGCGCCGGCGTGCTCTCCACCGGCTTCGACCTGTGGCGTGCGGTCGCGGTCACCTATGCCTCGGCCTATGGCCGCTATGGCGTGGACGAGCATCCCTGCGAGTTCGCGTTCTCCGCGCAGAACGCGGATTTCCAGGCGCGCGCGGCGACGCCGGCGGAGCAGGCGGCATGGTGGAGCGATGCCAGCGGCATCCCGCCGGGCGCGGGCGTGGGCATGCTCGGCACGCCGGTGGCCTTGCCCGACGCCACGCTGCCGGGCCTGCAGTGCCTGCGCGCGCTCAACGACGGCGACGGCGAGGACGCGAAGCGCGTGCAGGCCGGCATCGCCGCCACCCGCGCCGCGCCGCCGCGCGCGGGCCTGCCGGTGGTGGTGGTGCACGGCACCGACGACGGCCTGGTGCCGATGGCCTTCAGCAGCGCGCCCTACGTGGCCGCGGCCCGCGCGGCCGGACGTGACGTGCGCTATTGGCAGGTGCGCAACGCGCAGCATTTCGACGGCTTCCTCGGCCTGCCGGACTACGCCGCGCGCTACGTGCCGCTGCTGCCGTATGTGTACGAGGCGCTGGATCGTGTGTCGGCGCACCTGGATGGCGCCGGCGCGCTGCCGGCCGACGCCGTCATCGCGACCACGCCGCGCGGGCCAGGCGCGGCGCTGACGCGGGCGCATCTCGCGATTCCCTGACGTCGCTGGCGTAAGGGCGACGACGATCTGCTCCTTCCCCCGCTTGCGGGGCATTGCGCCCTTTACGGGTGGAAGGTTGGGATGGGGGGCGAGGCGCACGGCGCCGAGCTTTCGCCACGAAGAGCGCCCCCACCCCAACCCTCCCCCGCAAGCGGGGGAGGGAGTTTTGCAGGAGCAGGGCAGGATTTGGCACTCTGGGGGCCGGTTTCCGCGAGATCGCCATGTCCAGACCCCGCCACTTCTCGATGCTGCGCGATTTCCAGCTGGCCGACTGGTTCACGCTGGCCAACGCCTTCTGCGGCACCGGCGCGGTGTTCGCGGCGATGCGCTTCCTGCAGGACGGCGTCGTCCGCGACCTGCTGGTGGGCATGGCCCTGATCCCGCTGGCCTTCGTGTTCGATGCACTCGACGGGCGCATCGCGCGCTGGCGCAAGGTCGCCTCGACCCTCGGCCGCGAGCTCGATTCGCTGGCCGACGTGATCTCGTTCGGCCTCGCCCCGGCCGCGCTCGGCTACGCCTGCGGCCTGCAGGGCGGCTGGGACTGGGTCGTGTTGAGCTATTTCGTCGGCTGCGGGGTCAGCCGGCTGGCGCGCTACAACGTCACCGCCGAGACCCTGGCCGACGGCGGCGACAAGGTGAAGTATTTCGAAGGCACACCGATCCCGACCAGTCTGCTGATCGTGGTGCTGCTGGCCGTGGCCGCGTGGCAGGGTGCCATCGGCGACGCGATCTGGTTCGGCCAGTGGCAGCTCGGCCCCTGGCAGTTGCATCCGCTGGTGCTGGTGTACGCGCTGTCGGGTTCGCTGATGATCAGCAAGACCGTCCGCATTCCGAAACTCTGAAGCCGCCGGGCCGCGCGGGCGGCGGCACGGGGCGGGATTCGCGGCGTCCACCCGGCCACGGGCCGGATTGGACATCCTGTCGCATCGATCCGCCACTGGATCGACGCCTGCGGTTGCTATGATCGTGGCGCAACGCGGAGACAGGCATGGCAAACGGATCGATGGCGGATTTCGAGCGGCTCGCCCGGCAGTACTGGGGCGCCTGGGGCGATGCGATGCGCGGCGCGGCGCCGGGCGGCGGGCAGCCGGGCATGCATGCCTGGCAGGACGCCATCGACTGGTGGACGCGCTATGCGCACGGCGGCCGCGAGGGCGTGAACGAGGCGCTGGGCCGGTTCAACGTGCAGGCGCGCGACTGGTACGGGCACATGCAGCAGGTGGCCGCGCAGTTCGCGGGGCGCGACAACAGCGCCCGTGACGTCGCCGCCGCCTGGAAGCAGGCGCTGGGCGCGGCCGGCATGAACCCGTTCCCGGAAATGTTCCGCTCGATGCGCGGCCACGGCCTGCAGGGGCTCGACCAGTGGGTCGAGGACGCGTCGCCCTGGCTCGACGCGATGCGCGGCGAGGGCATGTCCTGGCTGAAGCTGCCGGCCTTCGGCGTCGGCCGCGAGCACCAGGAGCGGCTGCAGGCGCTGGCGCAGGCGCAGGTGGAGTACCAGGAGTGCAACAACGCCTACGGCGCGCTGATGCTGAAGGCCTCGCAGTCGGCGTTCGAGATCTTCGAGGACAAGCTGGTCGAACGCGAGGAACCGGGCCGGCAGATCGAATCGCCGCGCGCGCTGTTCGACCTGTGGATCGACGCGGCGGAGGAGGCGTACGCGGAGATCGCGCTGTCGAAGGAATTCCGCGAAGTCTACGGCAAGCTGGTCGACGCGCAGATGCGGCTGCGCGCCGGCGTGCAGCGCGAGGTGGAGCAGGCGAGCGCGCTGCTGGGCATGCCCACGCGCACCGAGGTCGACGCCGCGCACCGCAAGATCGTGGAACTCGAGCGCGCCCTGCGCCGCATGCGCGATGCCGCCGAGGCCGCGCCGCCGCGAGCGTCGGCGGGCAAGCCGCCCGAGGCCCCGGCGCCCAAGCGCGCCGAAGCCGCCCGCAAGCCGGCGGCCGCCGCGAAGCCCAAGCCCGCGCCATCGAAGAAACCGGCAGCGGCGAAGCGCGCAGCACGCAAGGTCGCGGCACGGCCGAGCGTTGCCAGCCGTCGCGCCCCCACCAACGGTTTCTCGAGCGCGATCCCGATGCCGGTCGCACCCCTGCCGCCGGACGATGCGGCGCGGTCGAAGAAGGAAGGACGCTGACATGACCGGACCGCTGAACATCTCCATCGAACGCACGGCCGAGGAGGCGATGCGCTTCCAGCAGAAGCTGGGCGCGGGCCTGCAGACGCTGCGCGAGGTCGGCGACTACGACTACGGCGCGACCGCGAAGGAGGAAGTCTGGCGCGACGGCAAGGTGGCGCTGTACCGCTTCCGCGGCGAGCGCACACCGACCGCGAAGGTGCCGCTGCTGATCAGCTACGCGCTGGTCAACCGACCGTACATGGTCGACCTGCAGGCGGACCGCTCAATCGTGAAGGGGCTGCTGGAGCGCGGCGAGGACGTCTACATCATCGACTGGGGCTACCCGGACCGCTCCGACCGCTTCCTGACGCTGGAGGACTACATCGAGCGCTTCCTCGGCGGCGCGGTGGACCACCTGCGCCGCGCGCACGCGCTCGAATCGATCAACCTGCTCGGCATCTGCCAGGGCGGCGCGTTCTCGCTGTGCTACGCGGCGCTGAACCCGGGCAAGGTCCGCAACCTGATCACGATGGTCACGCCGGTCGATTTCCACACCGACGACAACATGCTGTCGAACTGGACCCGCGAGATGGACGTCGACCTGTTCGTCGACACGCTGGGCAACGTGCCGGCGGACATGATGAACATGTGCTACCTGACGCTGAAGCCGTGGCGGCTGTTCGTGCAGAAGTACGTGGGCCTGGTCGACATCCTCGACGATCGCAAGGCGATCGAGGACTTCCTGCGCATGGAGAAGTGGATCTTCGATTCGCCCGACCAGGCCGGCGAGGCCTTCCGCCAGTTCATCAAGCAGTTCTACCAGGGCAACGGCTTCATCAACGGCGGCATCGACATCGGCGGGCGCGAAGTGGAGCTGGGCTTCGTCGACATGCCGGTGCTGAACATCTACGCCGAGCAGGACCACCTGGTGCCGCCGGACGCGTCGCGCGCGCTCAAGGGCGTGGTCGGCAGCGACGACTACTCCGAGCTGTCGTTCCGCGGCGGGCACATCGGCATCTACGTGTCCGGCCGTGCGCAGAAGGAAGTGCCGACCGCGATCCACGACTGGCTGGCGGTGCGGGCAGGCTGAACGGAGTCGGGCGCGAACCGCGGCGCCCGCGGCAAGCGAATCCTTCACAACCGCCGAGCTAGACTGCGGTCGCACCCACGGGGGATCGCCGCCATGAGCCAGACAGCCGCCAAGCCATCCGGGTTGACCCGTTCGATCCACGACCGCGTGCTGGCCGGCGTCGTCGGCGGGATCGCGCACCGCTTCGGCTGGAGCCCGACCCTGCTGCGGATCCTGTACGTGGTGGTCTCGGTGCTGTCAGCGGCGTTCCCCGGCATCCTGGTCTACCTGGTGCTGTGGCTGCTGGTGCCGGAAGGCAACGATTGATCGAGGCCGCGGCGTCCGCGCGCCGGTCGCGCCCGCTGCGCGTGGCGGCGATGCTGCTCGGAATCGCGTGGACGCTGCCGAATTCGCTGCTCGGCCTGCTCGCGGGCGCGGCAGGGCTTGCGTTCGGCGCGCACGCGCACCTGAACCGGCGCGAGTGCGCGATCGTGTTCCATCGCTGGCCCTGGGGGCCGGGCGGGGCGCTGACGCTGGGCAACGTGATCCTGCACACCGGCGACACGCTCGATGCGAACTGCGTGACCTACGCGCATCGTGCCGGCCTGTGCGAGGAACCGGAGATCATGCTCGGCGACCACGAGCGCGCGCACGTCTACCAGTACATGGTGCTCGGCCCGCTGTTCCTGCCGCTGTACCTGCTGTGCGGCGGCGTCAGCGTGCGCAACCGCTTCGAGCGCGCGGCCGATCGCTATGCGCACACGGGCCGCGGCTGGTGGCCGTGGCCGGCGTGAACGCGACGCGACATCGCCCGGCCGACGAACGGTCGCGAATTTTTACAATCAGATAACAGCAACTGCGATAGGCTGTCCCCGTCGAAGAAAAAGCGGAAGGCGAAAGCCCGAAGCAATCGCTTCGACAAAAGGAAGGCTCAGCCGACCGGGTCAAACCGGGAGACTGGGCCTTCTGCTTTGCGGGTCATGGCAGCCACCGGAAATGAGGTGGATACGCCTCGATACGCATGGCGATCATGCGCAATGCGGCGCAACTGCATGAATTCCGTGTTGCTTGCCATCGCGGCATGCGATGGCGCAGGCTTGCCCGACACTTGGCGAGTGCGTGCAGTGGCGCGCCACTTGCGATTGTCGTCTGGAGAAGGGCATGAGCCGCAGCGGAATCCGCGATGATGTCGCCCCGTGGTCGTTCTTCCTGCCGGTGACGCTGGCGATCGTCGTCGGCGTCCTCGTGGCGGGATGGGTCCAGCGCGCGGTCGACGCCGTGTTCGGCGACGATCGTCGCGATGAGGCCACGGCGAGCGTGGTCGAGGCCGATCGCGCGGCTTCGGCCCGACCTGAGGCGGTTGAGGCGGACGCGGTGCAGGACGCGCAGATGCAGCCGGCCGCGCGAGCTGTCGCGACACCGGAGGTTGAGAGCATGCAGGAGCCGCCCGCATCGCCTGCGTCGACGCAGACGGGTTCCCGCACGACAGAAGAAGCGCCGCCGGTCCTGCCCGGTGCGATTGCCGCAAAGCGCGACGGTGCTCCCGAAGCCTGCATCAACGGCAGCATTGCGCTGCGCGACGCCAACGGTTGGCAGCAACTGCTGGAGAACGACGCACCGGTGCCCTGCACGGAACAGTCCGCCGCGCCGCACCAGGAATAGACCGGTAACAGGATAGGTCGGGGCTACGCCCCGACACTTTCAGCGTCCAGGCATTGCAACGCCCGTGATCGGCAGTTGCACGCACGAGGTGCCGACGGCATTGCCTTCGGCATCGAACCGGCGTTCCGCGAACAGCAGGCCACCGGGTCCGGCCAGGACCACGCTGCTGCAGCGCGTGCCGTAGCGCGCATCGAGCACGAACGGCGGCGACAGCGCGCGTTCCAGCACCAGTCCGACGCCGGTGTCGGGCAGGTCGGCGTCGTCGGCGCGGGTGGTGTCGCGCAGGGCGGCGAGCAGCGGTTCGATCGCGGACGGCAGCGCCTCGTCCGCAACCTCGGCCGCCGGAGATTCCAGCCAGGCGGCCAGCGCACGCGTCGCCCGCGTGCTTTTCGGCCAGGTGGCGTCGAAGGCGCCGTTCGACATCGCATGCAGGCCGGGTTCGACCGGACGCGCGGCAAACGCGGGATGGTTGCCCGCGAAGGCCAGCGCATCGCCGTCCCAGACCAGCAGGTTGAATCGCCCGTGTTCGCTGGCCGTCCGCGCCAGCGACGCGCTGAAGTCCCCGGCGGGCAGGTCGCCGCGCACGAAATCGCGCACCAGCCAGCCGCGCGACCGCGCCGCCGCCTCGGCCGTCAGGCCGGCGCGGACGTTGGTGACCGCGGCCAGGCGCCCGCGCGTGGACGCCTGCAGCCAGCCGCCGCCCTGCACGAGGTCGCGTCCGCCGTAGACCGACGGCGCGTCCGGATCGAACCCCGCCGGGGCCGAGGGCCGCGCGTGGAGTTCGTCGCGGTTGGCGATCAGCGCCAGCGGCCAGCGCGGATGCTTGCGCCATGCGAGCGCGACCAGGCACATGCGCTCAGGCCGCCGGCTGGTCGCGGATCACCAGCAGCCGCGGTTCGGTCATGTCCTCGATCGCGTACTTCACGCCTTCGCGGCCGAGTCCCGACTGCTTCACGCCGCCGTAGGGCATGTTGTCGACGCGGAAGCTCGGCACGTCGCCGACGACCACGCCGCCGACCTCCAGCCGGTCCCAGGCGCGCATCGCGTGCGCGAGGTTGCCGGTGAACACGCCGGCCTGCAGGCCGAAGTCGCTGGCGTTGACGGTGTCGAGCGCCGATTCGAAATCGTCGAACGGCTGCAGGCAGGCGACCGGGCCGAAGACCTCCTGGCGGTACAGGTCGCTCTCGCGCGGCACCTTTTCCATCAGCGTCGCCGGCAGCATGTTGCCCACGCGCTCGCCGCCGGCGAGGCGCTTGGCGCCGCCCTTGCGCGCGGCGGCGATCCAGGACTCGATGCGCTTGGCCGCCGCCTCGTCGATCACCGGGCCGATGAAGGTCTTCTCGTCGCGCGGATCGCCCATCGCCAGCGCGCCGACGCGCGCCCTGAGCTTCTTGCGCACGCGTTCATACAGGTCGCGGTGCACGAGGATGTGCTGCACGCTGATGCAGCTCTGGCCGGACTGGTAGTAGGCGCCGAACACCAGCCGGTCGACGATGTGGTCGATCGGCGCGCCGGGATCGGCGTCGACGATGCAGGCGGCGTTGCCGCCGAGTTCCAGCGTGACCTTCTTGCGGCCGGCGCGCGCCTTCAGCTCCCAGCCGACGAGACCGCCGGTGAAGCTGAGCAGGGCGATGCGCTCGTCCTCGGTCAGCGCGGCGGCGTCTTCGTTGCTGCAGGCGAGGATCGAGAACGCGCCTTTGGGCAGGTCGGTCTCGGCGAGGATCCCGCCGATGATCAGCGCGCCGACCGGGGTCTTCGCCGCCGGCTTGAGCACGAAGGGACAGCCGGCCGCGATCGCCGGCGCAACCTTGTGCGCGACCAGGTTCAGCGGGAAGTTGAACGGGGTGATGAAGCTGCACACGCCGATCGGCACGCGTTTGACCAGGCCGCGGTAGCCGCGGGTGCGCGCGGAGAGCTGCAGTTCGACGGCCCCGCCCTCGACCCGCGTCGCTTCGCCGGCGGCGATGCGGAAGGTGTCGATCAGGCGCTCGACTTCGCCGCGCGCGTCGCGGATCGGCTTGCCGGCCTCGATGCACAGCGCCAGCGCGAGTTCGTCGAAACGCTCCCGGAAGCGGCGGACGCAGTGTTCGAGCACGTCGCGACGTTTGTCGGGCGGGAAGGCTGCCATCGCCCCGCGCGCCCTGTGCGCGGCGACGATCGCCTTGCGCACCACGCCGGCGCCGACGAAGGCGGTGCGCGTGGCGACCTTGCCGCTGTACTTGTCCAGCACCTCGAGGTCGGCGTTGGGCTGTATCGGCTCGTTGGCGAGGTAACAGGGATACCGTCGCGCAAGGCCCGATGCGTTGGGTTTCTTCTTGCTGCGTGCCATGCATTGGCTCCTGGGGAATGGCGGGGAAGGGAAGGGCGGCGATCGTCGTGCGGTGCGCGCCGGTCAACGCACCGCCGCGGCGCGCTCGCCGATCTCGCGGTTGAGCAGGTCGTCGTCGCGGCCGTAGTCGACGGGGAGTTCGATCAGGTCGACCCCCGGCGCGTCCAGCGCCTGCCGCAGCAGTGCGGCGAAGTCGTCGATCGAACCGGCGCGATGCCCGCGCGCGCCGTAGCTCGCGGCGTAGCGGACGAAATCCGGGTTGCCGTAGTCCATGCCGAAACTGGCGTAGCCGTCGTGCGCCTGCTTCCACTTGATCATGCCGTAGGCATCGTCGCGCAGCACCAGCACGACCAGGTCGAGCCCGAGGCGCACCGCGGTCTCGAGTTCCTGCGAATTCATCATGAAGCCGCCGTCGCCGCAGACCGCGACGATCTTGCGGTCGGGATGCACCATCGCCGCGGCGATCGCCGACGGCAGCCCGGCGCCCATCGTCGCCAGCGCGTTGTCGAGCAGCAGGGTGTTGGGCAGGCGGCAGCGGGCGTGGCGCGCGAACCAGAGCTTGAACAGGCCGTTGTCGAGGCAGGCGATGTCCTGCGGCGACAGCGCCCGCGACAGTTCCGCCACCAGCCGCGGGACCGCCATCGGGAAACGCGCATCCTCGCCGAGTTCGCGCACGTTCGCGCACAGCGCCTCGCGCACGCGGTCGAAGAAGGCGAAGTCCCAGTGCGGCTGCGGTTCCAGCAGCTCGGCCAGCTGCCAGACCGAGTTGGCGATGTCGCCGACCACTTCGATCTGCGGGAAGTACACCTGGTCGACCACCGCCGGCGAGTAGTTGACGTGGACCACCGTGCGCCGGCCGCGGTGCATCGAGAACGGCGGCTTCTCGATCACGTCGTGGCCGATGTTGACGATGCAGTCGGCGGCGTCGATCGCGCGGTGCACGAAATCCCCGTCCGACAGCGCCGCGGTGCCGAGCCACAGCGGTCCCGATTCGTCCAGCACGCCCTTGCCCATCTGCGTGCTGAAGAACGGGATGCCCAGCCTGTTGACGAAGGCGCGCAGCATCTTCGACGTGGTCTTGCGGTTGGCGCCGGCGCCGATCATCAGCAGCGGGTGGCGCGCGGCGCGGATCGCATCGGCCGCGGCGGCGACCGCCTTGTGTTCGGCGAGCGGGCGGCGCGAGTAGGTGGGCGGCAGCACGATGGCTTCGGTGTCGTCGCCGGCGATGTCCTGCGGCAGTTCCAGGTGGGTGGCGCCGGGCCGCTCCTCCTGCGAGCGGCGGATCGCTTCGCGCACCTGCGCGGGGATGCCGTCGGCCGACACCAGCTGGCGGGTGTACTTGGTCAGCGGCCGCATCATGTCGACCACGTCGACGATCTGGAAATGCCCCTGGCGGCTGCTGCGGACCGGCTTCTGCCCGGTGATCATCAGCATCGGCATCGCGCCGAGCTGGGCGTAGGCCGCGGCGGTGACGAGGTTGGTCGCGCCCGGGCCGAGGGTGGCGAGGCAGACGCCGGTGCGGCCGGTGAGCCGGCCCCAGGTCGCGGCCATGAAGCCGGCGGCCTGCTCGTGCCGCGTCAGCACGAGGCGGATGCGCGAGTTGCGCAGCGATTCCAGCAGGGCCAGGGTTTCCTCGCCGGGAATGCCGAACACGTGGTCGACGCCTTCGGCTTCCAGCGCCTGGATGAACAGATCGGAGGCCTTGGTCATTGCGGGTCCATCTCCCATGCAGGGCGCGCGGGCGCCGTTCCGCGCGCGGGTTCAGTCTTCCGCACGTCGCTTCGTCGCGTCATCGATCGCCTCCACCCGCAGTTGCAATTGGCCGTCGACGAGGCGCGCCGACACCGGATCGCCCGCGGCGACATCGCGCGTGCTGCGCACGACGCGGCCGTCGTCGCGCTGCAGGATGCTGTAGCCGCGTCCGATCGTCGCCAGCGGGCTGACCGCCTCCAGCGAGCGCGCAAGCCCGCGCAGGTGCAGGGCGTCGCGCTGCAGGCGTCGAGCGATCGCCGCCTGCGGGCGCGGGCGCAGGACTGCGAGGCGCTCGTGCAGGGCCTGCAGCCGGCGCTGCGGGCGCGTGGCCTGGAGGACGGCATGCGCGTGGCGCAGGGTGGCGGCGTGCTGCTGCAGACGCAGTTGCCAGGCCGAGCGCAGGCGCCTCAGCGCGTCGTCGCGGCGTTGTGCGTAGGCCTGCAGCCGCGCCTGCGGGCGCAGCGCGTTCAGGCGCAGGGCGGCGCGGTCGCTGCGCTGCGCGAGCTGGCGCAGGTGGTTGGCCTGCAGCGCGGACAGGCGGCGCTGCAGGCCCGCAAGCCGGGTCGACAGGTCGCGCCCGTCCGGCACCAGCAGTTCGGCCGCGGCCGACGGCGTCGGCGCGCGCAGGTCGGCGGCGAAGTCGGACAGGCTGAAGTCGGTCTCGTGGCCGATCGCCGATACCACCGGCACCGGTGAGGCGGCGATGGTCCGCGCCAGCGTCTCGTCGTTGAAGGCCCACAGGTCTTCCAGCGAACCGCCGCCGCGCGCGAGCAGGATCGTGTCGTAGCGGCCGCTGTCGCCGGCGCGTCGCAGCATCGCCGTGATCTGCGCGGCGGCCGCCTCGCCCTGCACCGGCACCGGCAGGATCTCGACCTCGACCAGCGGGAAGCGGCGCGACAGCACGCTCAGCACGTCGCGCACCGCGGCGCCCGAGGGCGAGGTGATGACGGCGAGCCGGCGCACGTAATCCGGCAGCGAACGCTTGCGCGCGGCATCGAACACGCCCTCGGCCTGCAGCTTGGCCTTGAGCTGCTCGAACGCGCGGCGCAGCGCGCCTTCGCCGGCTTCCTCCAGCGAGTCGAGGATCAGCTGGTAGTCGCCGCGCGCCTCGTACAGCGTCAGGCGTCCGCGCGCGAGTACCTTCATGCCTTCGCGCGGCTGGAACCCCAGCCACTGGCTCTTGGGCTTGAACAGTGCGCAGCGCACCTGCGCGCGCGCGTCCTTCAGGGTGAAGTAGAGGTGGCCCGAGGCCGGGCGCGAGACGTTGCCCAGCTCGCCCTCGACGAACACCAGCGGGAAGGTGTCTTCCAGCAGGCTGCGGGCCAGCGTGTTCAGCTGGCTGGGCGTCAGGATTTCGCCGGTGACTGCGTCGGTCATGGCGGGCAGGATAGCCGTCGCGGCGTCACGGGCCCATCACGCCGCGCTGCCGGTCCCGGCGTCGCGCCAGTGGACGACGAGTTCGCCCGCGCGCGCCATGCGCTGCAGATGGCTCTCGACGACGCCCTGGAAGCGTTCGACGGTCGCCGCGTCGGCGGCCTCGACCCGCACGTGCAGCTGGCGATCGTCCGCGCGAAGCCAGGCCGTGGTGGTGGCGTCGAACGGGACGGTCGCGCTGGCGTCATCGAAGGTCACCGCCAGCTTGTGCGCCCAGTGGGTGCACAGGCGCTTGATCAGTCGGGAGGCTTCGGGGGTTTCGATGTCGGCGGTGGTGGCGGGCATGGGGCACTTCGATTGTGATCGGACTTGTTCGTCATCCCGGCGAAAGCCGGGATCCATTTTGATTCTCGGCTCAACGGGAACAGCAACAGCCAAATGGATCCCGGCTTTCGCCGGGATGACGACCGGGGCGGGATGATGGCCGGGGACGGGTAAGATCGGGTGGGGAAAGGAAGCGGCCCATTCTGGCGATGGCGCGGGGGCTCCGGGCGCGCGCGATCGAAACGGACCGTTGCAGGCCGTTCAGCGGGAGCGCGGCCGTGCGGGCGGGCGTCACCGGTTCGCGGGTAAAATGCCGCCATGTCCGCCCAGCCGCAGCCGTTGCCGCCCTGCCACGCCGATCCGGAGGCGCCCGCGTTCGGCCCGCTGCCGCGCCGGTCCACGCGCCAGGTGCGCATCGGCGGCGTCGCGGTCGGCGGCGATGCGCCGGTGGTGGTGCAGTCGATGACCAACACCGACACTGCCGACGTCGCGTCCACCGCGAAGCAGGTGGGCGAGCTGTGGCGCGCCGGCTCGGAGCTGGTGCGGATCACGGTCAACAACCCCGAGTCCGCCGCCGCGGTGCCGCGCATCGTCGAGCGCCTGGCGATGCAGGGCATCGAGGTGCCGATCATCGGCGACTTCCACTACAACGGCCACCAGCTGCTGGAGCGCGAGCCGGCCTGCGCGCAGGCGCTGGCCAAGTACCGCATCAACCCCGGCAACGTCGGCTTCGGCAAGAAGCGCGACACGCAGTTCGCGCAGCTGATCGAGTTCGCGATCCGCTACGACAAGCCGGTGCGCATCGGCGCCAACTGGGGATCGCTGGACCAGTCGCTGGCGGCGGCGCTGATGGACGAGAACGCGCAGCGCGCCGAGCCTTGGGACGCCGGCCGCGTGCTGCGCGAGGCGCTGATCCGCTCCGCCATCGATTCGGCCGAGCGTGCGGTCGAACTCGGCCTGGCGCGCGAGAAGATCGTGCTCAGTGCGAAGGTCAGCGGCGTGCAGGAGCTGATCGCGGTCTACCGCGACCTCGCGATGCGTTCGGATTTCGCCCTGCACCTGGGCCTGACCGAAGCCGGCATCGGCAGCAAGGGCATCGTCGCCTCCTGCGCCGCGCTCGGCGTGCTGCTGCAGGAAGGCATCGGCGACACCATCCGCATCTCGCTCACGCCCGACCCCGGTGCACCGCGCACCAAGGAAGTCGTGGTTGCGCAGGAGCTGCTGCAGACCATGGGCCTGCGCGCGTTCACGCCGATGGTCACCGCCTGCCCGGGCTGCGGCCGCACCACGTCCGAGTTCTTCCAGGAACTGGCGAAGGTGGTGCAGGAGCACGTGCGCGAGCGGATGCCGGAATGGAAGATCACGCATCCGGGCGCGGAGAACATGACCCTCGCGGTGATGGGCTGCGTGGTCAACGGTCCCGGCGAATCGCGCCACGCCAACATCGGCATCTCGCTGCCGGGTACCGGCGAGGCGCCGTCGGCGCCGGTGTTCATCGACGGCGAGAAGGCGGTGACCCTGCGCGGCGAGAACATCGCCCACGAGTTCGTCGCCCTAGTCGACGACTACGTGCATCGCACCTACGGCCGCGGCGCGGATGCCTGAGGCCGGCTGGCGGCGTGACGCCGTCGATGCCTGCGGCAGCCTCGCGCGCCGGCACGGCTGGAAGCTGGTCCTGCTGTTCATCGGCGTGCTGCTGCCGATGTGGGCGTTCATGGAGCTGGCCGACGAGGTGCACGAGGCCGAGGCGATTCCATTCGACGAGCCGATCCTGCTGTTCGCGCGCGCGATGGCGGGCGAGGGCTTCGATCGCGTGTTCCTGTTCTTCTCGCAGATCGGCTACGCGCGGGGCGTGGTGCCGGTCGACGTCGGCCTGGTGCTGGTCGCGCTGGCGCTGCGGCGCTGGCGCGAGGGCCTGTTCGCGGCGGTGGCGACCGGTGGCTCGGGGCTGCTCAACATCGCCACCAAGCAACTGTTCGCGCGCGAGCGCCCGGGCCTGTGGGAATCGATCGCGCCGGAGACCAGCTACAGCTTCCCCAGCGGCCACGCGATGGGTTCGATGACCCTGGCCCTGGTGCTGGTGCTGCTGGCGTGGCCGACGCGTGCGCGCGGGTGGGTGGTCGCGGCGATGACGGTGTTCGTGCCGATGGTGGGACTGTCGCGGGTGTACCTCGGCGTGCATTACCCGTCCGACATCCTCGCAGGATGGGCGGCGGCGTCGATCTGGACGGTGGGCGCGTGGCTGCTGGTGATGCGGGACGGGGCGCGGCCGGCAGGGTAGGGGCCACGGCCTTGCCGTTCCCTCTCCGTCATCCCCGCGAAGGCGGGGATCCAGCGTCTTTGCCGCAGAGGCCGCAGAGACGGCTGTGGCAAGACGGGCACCATTTGAGGTTGCCGAGAAAGACGCTGGGTCCCCGCCTTTGCGGGGATGACGGTTCTTTGCACTTCGGGGGCGCGACGAATTCCTGTTCAGGGCGCCACGCAGACCCGGTCGCGCCCCTCGTGCTTGGCGCGGTACAGCGCGGCGTCGGCGGCGGCCAGCAGCGCGGAGCGGTTGCCTTCGGGCACCGCGAGCGAGGCGACGCCGACGCTGACGGTGATCCGCCGCGGCGATCCGCCCGGCGCGAAGCGGGCGTCCGCGATCGCGGCGCGCAGGCGCTCGGCGAAGGACTTCGCCGCCTCGGCATCGCATTCGGGCAGCAGCACCGCGAACTCCTCGCCGCCGATGCGCGAGGCGATGTCGTCGCCGCGCACGTGCTCGCGGACGATCGCCGCGATCAGGCGCAGCACCTCATCGCCTGCGATGTGGCCGAAGGTGTCGTTGACCGGCTTGAACAGGTCGACGTCGACGATGCACAGGGCGAGGTTGCGCCGGTGGCGCAGGGCGCGCGCGATCTCCTTGTCGAGCATCTCCATGAAGTGGCGGCGGTTGTACAGCTCGGTCAGCGCGTCGTGCGTGGCGAGCTGGTAGATCTCCTCGTGGTAGCGCGCCTCGACGCTGGTCTGGCCGATGAACTTGAGGATGCTTTCCCCGACCACGACGTGGTCGCCGTCGGCCAGCGTCGCGTCCTCGATCGGCGCATCGTTGAGCCGCGTGCGGTTGGTCGCGCCGAGGTCGAGGATGCGGTAGGCGTCGCCGTCGAGCCAGATGCGGCAGTGCTCGCGCGAGACGCTCTTGTGGGCGATGACCAGGTCGGCTTCCTGCGAGCGTCCGACCAGCACCGGCGCGGCGCCGATGTCGGCGCGGCGGCCGAGGCCTTCGCCGTGGATCACCACCACGCAGGCCGAACGCGGGCCGGGACGCAGCGGCCCGCCGCTGAGCAGGGTGCGCTGGGTGATGCCGGATGGATCGTCGGGCGTGGACATGGCAACCGATGAGTGTACCCGGTCACCGAAGCGGTGAGCCGTTTCCGCTAGGATGGCCGGCGCGACGTGGCCGACGGGGGGCGCCATGACGATGCCGATCGATCACCAGGATCCGGACAGCACCGAGCTGCTGTCCACGCGTTCGCCGGGCGCATCGCCTGCGAACGGCGCGGCCTTGCCCGCCGGCACGCGGCTGGGCCGCTACCGCGTCGAGTCGCTGCTTGGCCGCGGCGGCATGGGCGAGGTGTACCGCGCGCAGCAGCTCGAACCGGTGCGGCGCACGGTCGCGCTCAAGCTGCTGCGCGCGCGGACGCTGGATGCGCGGCGCAAGGCCCATTTCGAGATCGAGCGCCAGGTGCTGGCGCAGATGCGGCATCCGGCGATCGCGCAGATCTACGACGCCGACACCACCGAGGACGGGCACCCGTTCTTCGCGATGGAATTCATCGACGGGCAGACGATCACCCGCTACTGCGAGGACAACGCGCTGCCGCTCGCGCGCCGCATCGAACTGTTCGTCCAGGCCTGCGAAGGCGTGCAGCACGCGCACCAGAAGGGCGTGATCCATCGCGACCTCAAGCCGGGCAACCTGCTGGTGGAGGAGGTGGACGGCCGCGCGCTGCCGAAGATCATCGACTTCGGCATCGCCACCGCGTCGACTCTGGCCGGCACGCACGAGGTCGCGGGCACGCCGGACTACATGAGCCCGGAGCAGGCCGCCGGCGACCAGTCGCTGGTCGACACGCGCAGCGACGTGTACTCGCTGGGCGTGGTCCTGTGCGAATTGCTGACCGGACAGCGGCCGAAGCTCGCCGGTGAAACCGTCACTGCGGACAGCCGCACCCTGCGTCGCCCGTCCGAACAACTGGACACCCTGCCGCCGGGCGAAGCGGACCGCGTCGCCGGCCGGCAGGGCCAACCGCTGGCGGCGATGCGGCGCGTGTTGCGCGGCGAGCTGGACTGGGTGGTGCTGAAGGCCATGCAGCACGACCGCGCCGACCGCTACCCGTCGGCTGCGGCGCTGGCCGACGACCTGCGCCGCTTCCTCGACGGCCGCACGGTGCTCGCCGTGCCCGCGTCGCGGCGCTACGCGTGGCGCAAGTTCGCACGCCGGCATCGCGCCGGACTGGCGGCGGCGGCGGTCGCGCTGGCGGCGCTGGTCGGCGGGCTGGCGCTGTCGCTGCACGGGCTGATGCAGGCGCGCGAGCAGCGCCGGGTGGCCGAGCAGCGCAGCAGTGAATTGAAGAAGGTCGTGGATTTCCAGCAGTCGATGCTCGAATCACTGGACATGCAGGTGCTCGGCGCGCGCATGGGCGAGGCACTGGAGCAGCAGGTGGGCGCCGCCGCGCCGGACCAGGGCGACGACTTCCGCGCCCTGCTGGCCCGCGCCGACACCACCGACATCGCGCGCGGACTGGTCGACTACGGCCTGCTGTCGGGCGCGGAGGCGGCGTTGGACCGCGATTTCGCCGACGATCCGCAGCTGGCCGCCGAACTGCGCGAATCGGTGGCGCGCGTGCAGTCGGTGCTCGGGCTGGACGCGAAGGCGGCGCGGACCTTCGCCAGCGTCGCCGACTACCGCGGCGCGGCGCTCGGCGAAGCCGCGCCCGAAACCCTGCGCGCGCGCCGGGCGCAGGTCGGCGCGCTGGTGGCCTCGGCCGAGTACGACGCCGCCGAAGCGGCGCTGCGGCGCAGCCTGCCGGAGCTGACACGACTGCCGGCGAACGATCCGACCCGGGTCGGGCTGGAGTTGGCGCAGGCCGAGATCGTGTACGCGCGCGGCGACCTGCAGGCCGCGCGCGCGACGCGCCAGTCGCTGCTGGATGGACTGCTCGAACGATACGGCGAGGACGATCCGGCCGTGGCCTCCGCGCGCGGCGCGCTGGCGGCGTCGCAGCGGCAGATGGGCGAATTCGACGCCGCCGCCGGCAACCAGGAGAAGGTGGTCGCGTCGCGCCTGCGACAGCTCGGCCCGCGGCACGACGACACCCTGGACGCGCAGCGCAACCTCGCGGTGCTGCGCATGCAGTCCGGGCGCAGGTCCGAGGCGGTGCAGCTGCAGGAACAGGTGGCGCAGGCCACGGTGGCCCGCTACGGCAACGAACACCCGCGCAGCCTGGCCGCGCGCGCCACCCTGGGCACGATGTACGCCGACGCCCACCAGGCCGAAAAAGCGCTCCCGCTGCTGCAGTCCGTGCTGGAAGCGCGCGAACGCGTGCTCGGCCGTGAGCACCCCGAGACCGTCCGCACCCGCCTCAACCTGGCGACCACGCACGCACGACTGGACGACTTTGCGGGCGCGCTGCCGCTGGAGCAGCAGGTGATCGAAACGCGCAGCCGGCGGCTGGGCGAACGCCATCCCGATACGCTGTCGATCGTCGTCAACCACGCCAGCACGCTGCGCTGGGCGGGACGCTACGGGGAAGCGCTGGAGCTGCTGCAGGACGCGGCCCCGCAGGTGCTCGAGACGCTGGGAGAGAGGCACCCGCTGCATCGGGCGGTGCTGTCGATACGCGCGGACACCCTGGTCAGGAGCGGTCGCCATGCGGAAGGCCTCGCCACGTTCCGCGAGGCGGTGGAGGTGCGCCAGCGCGTGCTCGGCGAGCGGCACCACGAAACGCTGCGAACGGTCTGGGAACTGGTCGAGGCCTGCCGGCAGGCCGGCCGGGACGGCGAGGCCGAGCGCTGGTGGCAGAGTGACCTCGCGCCACTGCTGGCCGCGGACCCCGACACCCTGGACGAACCGCTCGCCAACCTGGCCGGCGCGATCCGTTCGCGCACGGAAGCCCGCTGAGGTTTACCGCGCTCCGTCATCCCCGCGAAGGCGGGGACCCAGTGTATTCACTCTTCTCCCAAATGAGCAGGCAACCCCGGGACAAAAAAGCCTGTCATTTCGACCGCAGGGAGAAATCTTCCTTTCCCCTGCGCCGGAGACGAGATTTCTCCCTGCGGTCGAAATGACATGGTTTGCTTCCTGCGCTCGCGAGAAAGGGCATGCGTCGGGGGCGTAGCCCCGACCTACGGACCGCTATTCGCCCGGCTTGGCCGCCTCCAGCGGCGCCTGCGTCGCCGCGCGCCGCTGCAGCGTCGCCTCGCGGTGCGCGATGTAGCCGTTGGCGCCGAGCACGATCGCGGCGCCGAGCATGGTCCAGGCGTCGATCGTCTCGCCGAACAGCCACCAGCCCAGCGCCACCAGCACGGGCAACTGCACGAAGCTGATCGGCTGCAGCGCCGAGACTTCGCCGAGCGCGATCGCCCGCGTCCACAGCAATTGGCCGAAGGTACCCATCACGCCGGTCGCGACCAGCCACAGCCAGGCGGTCGGGCCAGGCCAGGTCCACTGGAACAGCGCCGGCAGCAGCGACATCGGCACCCAGAACGCGTAGGTGTAGAACACGACCGTGTCCGGCGCGTCGAAGCGCGAGAGCTGCTTGATCTGGATCGCGACGATGCCCGCGAACAGCGCGCCCATCAGGGCCACGATCATGCCCGGCGTGAAGCCGGTGCCCGGCCGCAGGATCACCAGCACGCCGGCGAAGCCCGCCGCCACCGCCATCCAGCGACGGATGCGCACCTTCTCGCCCAGCCACAGCACCGCGCCGATGGTGACGAACAGCGGCGTGGCGTAAGACAGCGACACCGCCTGCGCCAGCGGCAGGTGGCCCACGGCCCAGAAGCCGCACAGCATCGAGGCCAGGCCGATGGTCGTGCGCACGAAGTAGCGCCCGAGGTGGCGCGTGCGCGGCAGGGCGGCGCCGCGGCGCAGGATCAGCGGCAGCAGCGCGGCCAGGCCGAAGAGGTTGCGGAAGAAGGCGATCTCGGTGGTCGGGATCGTGGCGGTGGCGAAGCGGATGGCCAGCGCCATCATCGCGAACGACAGCGTGCTACCCAGCATCAGCAGCGCGGCGCGGCCGTACACGGAGGTCGGCCATCGCAGTGGCGTCGCCCCGCTCACCATCGTTCGCCGACGATCCGCGGCTCCGGCTCGAGTGCCACGCCGAAGCGCTCCCGCACCGAAGCGGCGATCCGCCGCGCCAGCGCCAGCAGCTGCGCGCCGGTGGCCCCGCCGTGGTTGACCAGGACCAGCGCGTGCTGCGCCGACACGCCGGCATCGCCGTCGCGATGGCCCTTCCAGCCGCAGGCGTCGATCAGCCAGGCCGCCGAGAGCTTGCGGGTGGCCTCGTCGCCGGTGTGGAACTGCGGCAGCTGCGGATGTGCGCTGGCGAGCGCATCGGCCCGGGCGGTCGCCACGATCGGATTCTTGAAGAAGCTGCCGGCGTTGCCGATCGCGGCCGGGTCGGGCAGCTTGCGGCGGCGGATGGTGCACACGGCCTCGAAGACCTGCATCGGCGTCGGCGACTCGATGCCGTCCGCCGCCAGCGCCTCGCGCACGCCGGCATAGTCGATGCGCACCGCGGCTTCGCGCGGCAGGCGGAACTCGACCGCGGTGACGATGAAGCGGTCGGTTTCGCGCTTGAACAGGCTGTCGCGGTAGGCAAAGGCGCAATCCGCACGCGCGAGCCGCAGGCGGTCGCCGCTGGCCGGCTCGAAGGCTTCGACGAGGTGGACGAACTCCTGCACTTCGACGCCGTAGGCGCCGATGTTCTGGATCGGCGCCGCGCCGACCGTGCCCGGGATCAGCGCGAGGTTCTCCAGGCCCGACAGGCCCTGGTCGAGCGTCCAGCGCACGAAGGCGTGCCAGTGGGCGCCGGCGTCGGCGCGGACGATCGCGTGCGTGCCGTCGTCCGCGGTGATGCGCATGCCGGCGGCCTGCAGCGACAGCACCACGCCGGCCGGATCGCCCGCGAACAGCAGGTTGCTGCCGCCGCCGAGCACCAGCGGCGGAAGGCCTGCGGGCACGTGCCGCGCGAAGACTTCGGCGAGGCCGGAGGCATCGTCGACTTCGACCAGCACCGGCGCGCGTGCGGCCACCCCGAAGGTGTTGCGCGCGCGCAGGTCGGCGTCACGGGACACGCGGCAGGCGACGCTCATCAGATGCTCACAGGCTCGGCAGGTTGCCCCGGCTCGGCGCTTCCTTGCGCCGGCGGATGGCTTCCACGCATTCCCCGATCAGGCTCGGCCCGCGGTAGATCAGGCCGGTGTAGACCTGCACCAGCGAGGCGCCGGCCGCCATCTTCTTCACCGCGTCGGCGCCGGAGAGGATGCCGCCGACGCCCACCAGCGGGATCGCCTCGGGCATGCGCGTGCGCAGCATCCGCAGCACCGCGGTGGACTTGTTCATCAGCGGCTCGCCGGACAGGCCGCCGGTCTCGCGCGAGCTCGGATCGTCCTGCACGCTGATGCGCGAGACCGTGGTGTTGGTGGCGATCACGCCGTCGACCTGCAGGTCGCTCAGCACGCGCGCGGCGGCGTGCACGTCGTCGTCGGACAGGTCCGGCGCGATCTTGACCAGCATCGGCACGCGCTTGCCGTGTTTCGCGCCCAGCCGCTCCTGCGCCTCGCGCAGCGTGCCGACCAGGCGCCGCAGCGCCTGCTCCTCCTGCAGTTCGCGCAGGCCGGCGGTGTTGGGCGAGGAGATGTTGACCGTCACGTAGTCCGCCAGCGGGTAGACGCGCTCCAGGCAGTGCAGGTAGTCGCGGTCGGCAGATTCGTTGGGCGTGTCCTTGTTCTTGCCGATGTTGATGCCGAGCGGGCCGGTGCGCCTGTGTGCGCGCCCGACGTTGGCCACCAGCGCGTCGACGCCCTCGTTGTTGAAACCGAGCCGGTTGATCAGCGCGCGATGGCGCGGCAGCCGGAACATGCGCGGCTGCGGGTTGCCCGGCTGCGCGCGCGGGGTGACCGTGCCGATCTCGACGAAGCCGAAGCCGAGCGCGAACAGGGCATCGACGTGGGCGCCGTTCTTGTCGAGGCCGGCGGCGAGACCGACGGGGTTGGGGAAGGTCAGCCCGAGGACTCGGGTCGGGAACGGCTGGGCCCGACCGCCCAGCAGGGGCACCAGGCCGAGGCGCCGGACGGCATCGAGCGAGCGCAGTCCGAGCGCGTGCGCCCGCTCGGCTTCCAGCGCGAACAGCAGGGGGCGTGCGAGGCCGTACATCTCAGGCGTTGAACCCCAGCCAGACCAGGCCACCGAAGAACAGGAGCAGCACGACGATGCCGACCAGGCTCAGCGCGAGCATGGCGTAGCCCAGGATCAGGCCGGCGAGCGCCAGGCCGTCGCCCTCGAATCGGTCCGGTGCGCGCCGGATCTCGCCGCGCGCCATGTGCCCGGTGACGATCGCGACGATGCTGCCGATCCACGGCACGAGGGTCCAGCCAAGGATGCCGGAGATGAGGCTGGTGATTGCGAGGGCGCTGGTCTGGCGGGGCGGGAGATTCATGGGCGGGTCTCGGCGGCGGGCGTTCGATGCGGGTGGTCCGGGCTCATCCCGGAAGGCGTCCGTGGCGCAGCGCTTCGACCCGTTCCCCGCGCCCGCGATCCTGCGCCAGGCGTGCGGCCGGCGCAGGGGCGTGGTCGACGGCCAGCAGGTCCGCGCGCCAGGCGCCGCTGACGCGTTGCAGCATCGCATATCGCGTCGCGTGATGCCCGCTTTGCATGGCCTGCGGAGGAAGCCGCCGTCAGAGGTCGAACTTGATGCCCTGCGCCAGCGGCAGTGCGTCCGAGTAGTTGACGGTGTTGGTCTGCCGGCGCATGTAGGCCCGCCACGCATCCGAACCCGATTCGCGGCCGCCGCCGGTCTCCTTCTCGCCGCCGAAGGCGCCGCCGATCTCGGCGCCCGAGGTGCCCATGTTGACGTTGGCGATGCCGCAGTCCGAGCCGGTCGCGGCCAGGAAGGCCTCGGCCGCCTTGAGGTCGGTGGTGAAGATCGCCGAGGACAGGCCCTGCGGCACGGCGTTCTGCTGGTCGATGGCCTCGTCCAGCTCGCGGTACTTCATTACGTACAGGATCGGCGCGAAAGTCTCGGTCTGCACCACCTCGGCGTCGTTGGACAGGCCGGTGACGATGGTCGGCAGCACGAAGTTGCCCTTGCGGTCGTCGAGCGCGGCGCCGCCGGTCTCGACGGTGCCGCCGGCCGCCTTCGCCTTCGCGACCGCGTCGAGGTAGGCATCGACCGCGTCGCGGCTGTTGAGCGGGCCCATCAGGTTGGCCGGGTCGGTGGGATCGCCGATCTTCTTTTCGACCTGTTTGTAGGCGGTGACCAGCTTGCCCAGCACGTCGTCGTGGATCGACTCGTGCACGAACAGGCGGCGCGTGGTGGTGCAGCGCTGGCCGGCGGTGCCGACCGCGCCGAACACGATCGCCGGGATCGCGAGCTTCAGGTCCGCGCTGGGGTCGACGATGATCGCGTTGTTGCCGCCGAGCTCCAGCAGGCTGCGGCCCATGCGCCGCGCGACGCGTTCGCCGACCGTGCGGCCCACCCTGGTCGAACCGGTGAAGCTGACCAGGGCGATGCGCCGGTCGTCGACGAATTCCTGCGCCAGTTCGGTGCCGGCGTCGTTGAACAGGAAGAAGATGTCGGGGAAGCCGGCCTTGCGCAGGGCCTCGTTGCAGATCTTCATCGAGGCGATCGCCGACAGCGGGGTCTTGGGCGAGGGCTTCCAGATCGAGATGTCACCGCAGACCGCGGCGATGAAGCTGTTCCAGGCCCAGACCGCGACCGGGAAGTTGAACGCGCTGATGATGCCGACCAGGCCCAGCGGGTGCCACTGTTCGTACATGCGGTGGCCGGGGCGTTCGGAATGCATGGTCAGGCCATAGAGCTGGCGCGAGAGGCCGACGGCGAATTCGCCGATGTCGATCATCTCCTGCACCTCGCCGTCGCCCTCGGGCTTGGACTTGCCCATCTCCAGCGCCACCAGCGAACCCAGCGCGTCCTTGTGCGTGCGCAGCGCGTCGGCGCACAGGCGGATCGCCTCGCCGCGGCGCGGCGCGGGCGTGCTGCGCCAGACCTTGAACGCGGCCTGCGCGCGCTCGACGATCAGGTCGTAGTCGGCCCGGCTCGATGCCTGGACGCGGCCCAGCACCTCGCCGGTGGTGGGATTGACCGGCTCGATCACGCCGGCGTCGGCGGTCTTCGACCATTCGCCGCTGCCGAGGTAGGTGCCGGATTCGTTCGCGCCGAGGCCGAGGGCGGTGAGGACGGGGTGGGTCATGGCGGTGCGTACTCCTGTACGCCGCGGCGGCCGCGGGGGCGGCCAGGCGCGGCGGCTCTGCATGGGTGGCGCCCCCGGCGCGATTCGAACGCACGACCTTCCCCTTAGGAGGGGGACGCTCTATCCAGCTGAGCTACGGGGGCGGAAACCCCGATTTTCGCATGACCGCCCGGACATGCCAAAGCACCTGTCCGCGGGCAGACTCCCGGCGTCGGGAATTCCCGGAGCGCCTTCAGGCGCGACCCGCCGTCCGACGAAGTGTCCGTCTCCCGGGGGCGCGGCCGAAGCCGCGCCGGATCCGTGCCGGGCGTCCGCTCAGGGCGCCACCACCACCTTGCCGCGCATCAGCGCCGAGTGGCCGGGGAAGGAGCAGAAGAAGCTGTACTCGCCGCCGGCCTTGAGCGCGCCACCGGGGATGGAGGCCGTCGCGCTCTCGCCGCCGCCGATCATCTTCGTCGCGCCCAGGACGCGCTTGTCGCCTGCCGGGAGATAACCGCTGGCGGCGCCGGCCTTGATGCCGTCCTTGGCGACGGCATCGGCGTCGGCGGAGGCGGTGACGACGATGTTGTGCCCCATGGCAGCGACCGGCAGCTTGCCGGTGTGCTGCAGTTCGAGGCTGATGCTCTTGCAGGCGGCCGAGACCGTGACCGTCTTCTGGTCGAACTGCATGTTGTCGCCGCCCTGGAGCTTGATCGTGCAGTTGGGCGCGGCCTGGACCAGGCCGGCGCAGCCGAGCAGGGCGAGGGCGAGCAGGGATTTGCGGATGTTCATGATGCTTTGCTCCGTGGGGGTTTCAGGTGTTTCAGGTCTGGCGCCATGATCGGACATCGCGTCGCAGGATGCCTTGATCTGGATCACCCGGCGGCCATGCGCGCCTGGAAAACGGCCTCCTGCAGGAATCCGGATGAGTTTGGCATCATCGACGTCCATCGTATCGGAGTCGACATGCCCCCATCCCCGCAACAGGACCCCGCGCCCGGCCCGGGCCTGTGCAGCGAGGAGGAAGTGACGCGGCTGGTGCACGCATTCTACGCGCGCGTGCGCGCCGATCCGCGGCTGGGGCCGGTGTTCGACGCGCACGTGGACGACTGGCCGGCGCATCTGGCGACCCTGGTCGACTTCTGGTCGGCGATGCTGCGCGGCACGCGCCGGTTCAGCGGGGCGCCGGTGCAGCGGCACAACGCGCTGCCGGGGCTGGACGCGGCGATGTTTGAACGCTGGCTGACGCTGTTCGCCGCCACCACCGCGGAGCTGGGGAATCCGCCGATGCAGCAGCTGGCCGACGAGATGGCGACGCGCGTGGCCGGAACGCTGCTGGCCCGCTACCGCGCTGCCGAATAGGGCGGGCCTGGGCCCGCCGCGCGGAGCACGTCGTCCACCCCTACACGGGCAACGGCCGACAGCCCAGGGCAGCGAGGAAGTCATGCAGCGCAGGCACCCGCATCAGCCACGGCGCCGCAATCGTCAGCAGCCCCATGGCCAGCACGATGCCGGCGGCCAGCGCCTTCAGCCGCGGGCGCTGCAGCCAGCGGCCCATGCGCTGGCCCGACCAGGTCAGCGGCAGCATCACCGGCAGGGTGCCGAGGCCGAAGGCGAGCATGGTCAGCGCGCCGTTGCGCGGGCTGGCCTGCAGCCAGGCCACGGTCAGCAGGCTGAAGCTCAGGCCGCAGGGCAGCCAGCCCCAGAGCGCGCCGATGCCCAGTCGCCGCAGCGGCGTGTCCGCCGGCAGCAGGCGCCGCTGCAGCGGCTGCAGCCACGCCCAGGCGCGCGCGCCGGGGCGGGCGAGGAAGCCGGGCAGGGCGCGCACGCCGAGCAGGCGCAGCGCCACCACCACCAGCGCGGCGCCGACGAGTGCACGCAGGGCGATGCCGATCCACGGATCGCGCAGCAGCGCCACCAGCCCGTGCCCGAACGCGCCGACGATCGCGCCGGCCAGCACGTAGCCGCCGACCCGCCCGAAGTTGAGCTGCAGCGCGCCCGGCCAGCCGCCGCCCGGCGCCGTGGCCGACAGCCCGGTGGCGATGCCGCCGCACATCGCGGCGCAGTGCAGGCCGCCGAGCAGGCCGCTGGCCAGCGCGGCGAGCAGCACCAGCCAGTCAATCGGCATCCGGGGTCCCTGCGCCCTGGTAGCGCTGCGTGGTTGTTGTGGCTTCGGAAGGGTCGGAATATGGATCGTCATCCCCGCGAAGGCGGGGACCCAGCGTCTTGGCCTGTCGTGGAGCAACGACGCTGGGTCCCCGCCTTCGCGGGGATGACGGATCGTGCTCGCGCTGCTCATCCTCGTCCCCGTCGTCGGCGAGGATGTCCAGCGCCGGTGTGTCGAGGTCGTCGAACTGGCCGCGCCGCACCGCCCAGACGAAGGCCCAGATCGCGACGCCCAGCAGCACCAGGCTGATCGGCACGAGCAGCAGCAGGCTCCTCATGAAGGACTCCGGGCCAGTCGCAGGGCGTTGAGCGTGACCACCAGCGACGATCCTGCCATGCCCAGCGCCGCGATCCACGGCGTGACCAGGCCGGCGGCCGCCAGCGGCACCGCCAGCAGGTTGTAGCCCAGCGCCCAGGCGAAGTTTTGGCCGATGACGCGCCGGGTCGCGCGCGCCACCCGCACCGCGGCCGGGATCCGCAGCAGCGTCGGCCCGGTCATGACCAGGTCGGCCGCGCGCTGCGCCAGCGCCGCGCCGGTGTCCATCGCCAGCGAAACGTCGGCGCCGGCGAGCACCGGGGCGTCGTTGAGGCCGTCGCCGACCATCGCCACGATCCGGCCTTCCGACTGCAGCCGCCGCACCAGCGCCAGCTTGTCCTCGGGACGCTGGCGGGCGTGGGCGTCGGCGATGCCGAGCGCTTGCGCGAGCGTGCCGACCGGCGCGGCGGCATCGCCGCTCGACAGGTGCACACGCAGGCCGAGCGCGCGCAGCGCCTGCAGCGCGGCCGGGGCATCGGCGCGGATCGATTCGCGCAGCACGAAGCGCGCGGAGGCGTGCGCGCCGTCGCCGAGCCAGAGCGCGCCGTCGTCGGCGCCGCCGCAGGCGTACTCGGCGCGGCCGAGCCGCCAGCGCCGGCCGTCGACGACGCCTTCCACGCCCTGTCCGGCGACGGCGAGGACCGAGGTCGCCCTCGTCCCGTCCCCGGCCTGCGCGAACGCGGCCGCGAGCGGATGGTTGGCGTCGCGTTCGAGCGCCGCGGCGATGCGCAGCGCCTGCGCTTGCGCTTGCGCGAAATCGTCGAAAACCTCGACCTGCGCCAGCGCCGGCCGGTCGTCGCTGAGCGTGCCGGTCTTGTCGAACACGATGTCGGTGGCGGTGGCCAGTGTTTCCATCGCGTCCGCGCGCGTGGCCAGCACGCCCGCGCGGGCCAGCGCACCGTGCGCGGCGGCGAGCGCGGTCGGCACCGCCAGCGACAGCGCGCAGGGGCAGCTGATCACCAGCAGCGCCAGCGTCACCTCGAACGCGCGCGAGGGATCGTGCAGGCGCCAGCCGGCGTAGACCAGCACGGCGACGAACAGCAGCGACACCACGAAGCGGCTGCCGATCCGGTCCGCCACCCGCGCCAGCCGCGGCCGGTGCGACTGCGCCTCCTCGACCAGCCGCGTCAGCTGCGACAGGCGCGTCTCGGGCCCGGTGCAGGTGATGCGGATGCGCGCCGGCGCCTCGCGGTTCACCGTGCCGGCGTAGACCGCGTCGCCCGGCGACTTGCGCACCGCGCCGGACTCGCCCGTCAGCAGCGATTCCTCGAGCCAGGCCTCGCCATCGAGCAGCACGCCGTCGGCCGGCACCGATTCGGCGATCGCGACGCAGGCGACGTCGCCCGCGTGCAGGTCGGCGAGCGCCACAGATTCGCGCGCCCCGTCGGTGGTTTCGCGGGTCGCGAACGCGGGACGCGCGCGCGCCAGCGCGTCGACCTGGGCGCTGGCGACGTTGCGCGCGCGCTGCTCCAGCATGCGCGCCGCCAGCAGCAGGAACACGAACATCACCGCCGCGTCGAACCAGACGTGCGCGCCGCCGCGGATCGTCTCGACCAGGCTGGCGAAGTAGGCGAGCAGGGTCGAGGTGGCGATCAGCGTGTCCATGCCGACGTGGCGCATGCGCAGCTCGCGCCACATGCCGGCGAGGAACGGCCAGCCGGAGTAGAACACCACGGGCGTCGACAGCAGGAAGGCGAGCCAGCGGAAGAAGTCGCGCGTCGCCGCCGGCATCTGGTGGTCGAAGTCCAGGTACAGCGCCTCGGCCAGCATCATCGCCTGCAGCGTGCCGAGGCCGGCGATGCCCAGGCGCAGCAGCCAGCGGTTGCGTTCGGCGGTGCGGGCGCGCTCGCGCGCGTCACCGCCGGCCAGGTAGGGGCGGTAGCCGAGCGAGGCGAGTCGCTGCAGGACCTGCGACAGCGGCGCGCGCGCCGGGTCCCAGTCGATGCGGATGCGGCCGGTGACGGCGTTGGCGGTGACCTCGCGCACGCCCGGCTCGCGCGCCAGCGCCTTCTGGATCAGCCAGGCGCAGGCGGCGCAGCGCATGCCGTCGCTGAGCAGGGTGATGCGGCGCCCGCCCTCGATCGTGTGCGCGTGCTCGCGCAGCACGTCCTCGCGGTCCCAGACCGACAGGTCAACGTGGTCGCCGCCGACGCGGCCGGCGGCGGCCGTGCGCAGGCGGTAGTAGTCGCCCAGATTGGCGTCGCGGATCCAGCGCGCGGCGGCGGCGCAGCCGTCGCAGCAGTAGGCGCGGCCGTCGCCGTCGATGGCGCGCTGCGCGGGCTCGCGCGGCAGGGGCTCGCTGCAGTGGTGGCAGGAGGGTGTGGATGCCACCTCAGCGGCCGAAGCGTCATGCCATGCCAGCGCTGGGCGTTGACCTGTCATCTCGAGCGTAGCGAGAGATCTGCCCTCGGACAGACCCCGCACAGATCCCTCACTTCGTTCGGGATGACACGTTTGATGTCATCCGGAAAGGCGGGACGGCCGGACTTGCCTCCGGGCTTGCGGAACACGACATCGGACCCCTCATGGCACCAGCGACGGCGCAAGCCGCGTCGCATGCTGCTGTTTCGGCAGGCGACCGTGCAGGCGCCATTTGCCGTCTGCCGGGGACAGCTGCACGATCCAGTCATGGCCGTCGTCGAGCGGCTGTTCGATGCGCCAGCCGGCGCCGGCGGGGGCGAGTTCGAGTTCGAGGTCTTCCCGCGTGCGGCTGGGATGCTGCAGCACCAGTCGCAGCGGCGCCTGGCGGCGGAAGTCGCCGGTGGCCGGGATCACTTCCAGCACGCCCTCGTCCGCGCGCAGCACCGCGCTCAGGCCGAGCGCGCGCGCCTGTTCGTCGGGGCCGAGGTCGGTGGTCTGGATCTGCGAGACGCGCTGCACGTCGTCGCGCACCACGTCGGCGCCGCCGCTGCGGGTGGCGATGACCACCAGCGCCATGCTGGCGAAGACCGACGCCGTCGGCAGGCCGATCACCAGCCACATCATCGCGGTCTTCCAGAAGGGCTTGGGCGCTTCCCGGGGGGGCTGCTGTTCCATCACATCGGTCCGAAGAAGCTGCTGTCGACGACCTCGCGGGACGCGCCGTCGTCGCTTTCGACGATGAAGCGGATGTCCTTGCGACCGGAGACGCCGTCGCGTGCGATCAGCACGACCGGAACGGAGACCACGGCTTCGGCCTTCGCGTGCAGCGGGCCGTCATTGTCGCGCAGTTCGATGCCGTGCGTGGCCGATTCGACCGAAATGCGGAAATCGCGGTCGCGGTCGGATTTGTTGACCAGCTTCAGCGTGTAGCCGTTCTCGATGGCGCCGTCGGCGGTCTCGCGGTACAGCGCGTTGCGGTCGCGCAGGGCCTCGACGATCAGGTCGCTGCGGGTGCCCACGCCCACCGCCCAGGCGACGATGCAGCCCAGCAGCAGCAGGCCGTAGACGAAGATCCGCGGACGCAGCACGCGCGTGGACTTGCCGTCGATCGCGTTCTGGGTGGAGTAGCGGATCAGGCCCTTGGGATAGCCGACCTTGGCCATCACCTCGTCGCAGGCGTCGATGCAGGCGCCGCAGGCGATGCATTCGTACTGCAGGCCGTTGCGGATGTCGATGCCGGTGGGGCAGACCTGCACGCAGATCGTGCAGTCGATGCAGTCGCCCAGTGCTTCGGGCGCGAACTTCGGCAGCGGCTTCACCTCGCCCAGTTCGCCGTCCCAGGTGATCGTGCCGGTGGCGTGCGCGGCCTGCGTGGCCGCGGAAGGATGCTTTCCGGCGCGGAAGACGTAATCGTAGGCGGTGGCCATGTCGAGCAGGCCGCGCGCGCGCCCGAGCACGCTGCCCAGGCCGCGCTTGCGCGGGCCGCGCGGTTCGCCGCGCATCGGGTCGTAGGCGATGATCAGGGTGTTGCGGTCGAACATCGCGCTCTGGAAGCGCGCGTAGGGGCACATGTACTTGCACACCTGCTCGCGCAGGAAGCCGGCGTTGCCCCAGGTGGCGAGCGCGTAGAACAGCACCCAGAAGGTTTCCCATCCGCCCCAGGACAGCGAGGGCAGGCGCGCGGCGAGTTCGGTGATCGGTGTGAAGAAGCCGACGAAGGTGAAGCCGGTCCACAGCGCGAACACCGCCCACAGCGCGTGCTTGGCGCCCTTGCGCAGCAGCTTCTCGCGCGTCCACGGCCCGGCGTCGAGCTTCATCCGCTTCGGCCGGTCGCCCTCGGTCCAGCGCTCCATCCACAGGAAGACCTCGGTCCACACCGTCTGCGGGCAGGCGTAGCCGCAGAACAGCCGGCCGGCGAGTGCCGTGAAGAAGAACAGTGCCAGCGCGGCGATGATCAGCAGCAGCGCGAGAAACAAAAAGTCCTGCGGCCAGAAGGTCAGGCCGAAGACGTGGAACTTGCGCGCGGGCAGGTCGAACAGCACCGCCTGGCGGCCGTCCCAGCGCAGCCACGGGAACAGGTAGAACATGCCCAGCAGCCAGAACACCGCCGCCACGCGCAGGCGGTTGAGCGGGCCGGAGACGTCGCGCGGATAGACCTTGCGCTCCTTGACGTAGAGCGAGTTGCCGCCCTCGTCGACGACGTCGATGGGGATGCCGCGACTCATTGCCCGTTACCGTCGGGTGGGGGCGGGGCGGTGCTGGCGGGAGGATCGTGGAGGACGGGATTCATTCGCTTGGCTCCACCGTGCGCTGCGCGGTGTGGCTGGAGATGCCGTGGTCGGCGGCCGGGATCAGTATGGGGACCGGTCGCCGCGGCAACAGCGACAGAATGTCCCAGGGGCTGCCGGACCAGCCGCGTCGCTTCGCCGTGCCCGCCTCATTCCGGCGGCAGTCCGCGGTTGAAGCGACTCGACGGCCGCAGCAGGATCCAGGTGAACAGGCTCGACGAGGCGGTTGCCAGCCAGAACATGAAGAAGCCGAGGGTGTAGCCGAGTTCGCGCGTGAGCGGCAGGTCGGGGAAGGTCATGTCGCGCAGTTCGATCGGGTCGATGAAGGCGAAGAACACCATCGTGCACACGCCCGCGGCGAAGAAGCTCGGCCACGCGATCGCCCCCACCCGCTGCGCCATCGGGCGCGGCGGGTGGTCGAAGCGCGGCTCGGTGAAATCGGTCATGGCATTCCGGGAGGGGCCTCGGTCCCCCCCGAGTTTGACAGCGACCAGACGTAGGCCGCCACCAGCCGCGCGCGGGTCTCGCCGAGCAGGTCGCGGTGCGCGGGCATGCTGCCGTGGCGGCCGTCGACGATGGTCTTGCGGATGCTGTCGAGCGTGTTCGGGTACAGGGTGTTGCGCACGGTCAGGTCGGGCGCGCCGAGGTCCTGGTTGCCCTTGCCCTCGGGGCCGTGGCAGGCCACGCACAGGCTGTCGAAGTACTTCTTGCCGCGCGCGGCCATGTAGTCGTTGCGCAGCGTGGCCTCGATGTCGTCCGTGCGCAGCGCGCGCACGTAGGCCGCGGCCTGGGTGATGGAGACGTCGCCGCCGATGCCCTGCATCACCGTGCCCAGCGGCGGCATGACGCCCTCGCGGCCGTCGAGCACCGTGGCCAGGATCTGCGCGGGCTCGCCGCCCCAGTTCCAGGTGTCGTCGGTCAGGTTGGGATAGCCGGGCGCGCCCTGCGCCGACGAGCCGTGGCAGGCGGCGCAGGTGTTGGCGAAGATCGATCGGCCCAGTTCCATCGCGGCCGGGTCACCGGCCAGCTGGGCGAAGGGCCGGTCGGCGTACACGCCGAAGGTTTCCTCGAGCTGCGCATCGCGGCGCGCCTTCTCGAGGTCGTGTTCGCCGGCCGAGGTCCAGCCGCTGGTGCCGGCGAAGTTGCCGAAGCCGGGATACCAGACCAGGTAGCCGATGCTGAAGAGGATGGTGAGGTAGAACAGGTTGATCCACCACTTCGGCAGCGGCTTGTTGTATTCGGTGATGTCGCCATCCCAGATGTGGCTGGTGTCTTCCGGCTTCGGGTCGCCGGGGCGGCGGCGCGCGGTCCACATCAGCAGCCAGGCGCAGCCGCCGATGTTGAGCACGACGAGGAAGATGACGTACCACGACCACGCGTTGCTCACGGCGCCTCCCCGTCGTCGGACAGCGGCAGTCGCGCCGCGGCGTCGAAGTCGCGCTTGCGCTTCGGGCTCCAGGCCCAGATCCAGCCGCCGATGAAGCACAGCAGCAGGATCGCGGTGACGATGCCGGAGATCATCGGGCTTGTCCTCCCTTGGGTGCGTGTCGGCCCAGGCCCTGCAGGTAGGCGACCACGGCGTCGAGTTCGCTCTTGCCGGCCAGCGCCTCGGGCGCCTGGGCGAGGTCCTCGTCGCTGTACGGGTCGCCGAGCCGCTTGAGCGCGCGCATGTTGCGCAGCGTCTGGTCGCGGTCGACGCCGCGCTCGGCCAGCCAGGGGTAGGCGGGCATGTTCGATTCGGGCACCACGTCGCGCGGGTTGATCAGGTGCACGCGGTGCCAGTCGTCGGAGTAGCGGCCGCCGATGCGGGCCAGGTCCGGGCCGGTGCGCTTGCTGCCCCACTGGAACGGGCGGTCGTAGACCGACTCGCCGGCCAGCGAATAGTGGCCGTAGCGTTCGGACTCGAAGCGCAGCGTGCGCACCATCTGCGAGTGGCAGTTGTAGCAGCCCTCGCGGACGTAGACGTCGCGGCCGGCGAGTTCGAGCGCGGGGTAGGGCTTGACGCCCGGCAGCGGCTCGATCGCCTCGGCCTGGTACATCAGCGGCACGATCTCGGCCAGGCCGCCGAAGGACACCACCACCGCGATCAGCACCGCCATCAGGCCGATGTTCTTCTCGACCTTCTCGTGGGCGTTGGGGTTTCCGTTCCCGCTCATGCCTGGCCTCCTGCGCGGGCCTGCGCAGGCGCGATGGCCTGGCTGGGGTCGGGGGGCAGCACCGGCTGGTCGGCGGCGACCGCCTGTCCCATCCTGTAGGTCTTCCACATGTTCAATACCATCAGCAGCATGCCGGCCAGCACCACCACGCCGCCGAGCAGGCGCACGAAGTAGTAGGGGTAGGTGGCGTTGAGGGCTTCGACGAAGCTGTAGGTCAGCGTGCCGTCGTCGTTGGTGGCGCGCCACATCAGGCCCTGCATCACGCCGGCGATCCACATCGAGGCGATGTACAGCACCACGCCGACGGTGTGCAGCCAGAAGTGGGTGTCGATCCACTTGGTCGAGTACATCTCGCGCAGGCCGAGCAGGCGCGGCAGCAGCGCGTAGATCGAGCCGATCGAGATCATCGCCACCCAGCCCAGCGCGCCGGCGTGGACGTGGCCGACCGTCCAGTCGGTGTAGTGCGACAGCGAGTTGACGGTCTTGATCGACATCATCGGCCCCTCGAAGGTGGCGATCATGTAGAAGCTGATCGCGACGATGAGGAACTTCAGGATCGGATCGGTGCGCAGTTTGTGCCACACCCCCGACAGGGTCATGATGCCGTTCATCGCGCCGCCCCAGCTCGGCGCCAGCAGGATCAGCGAGAACACCATGCCCACCGACTGCGCCCAGTCGGGCAGCGCGGTGTACTGCAGGTGGTGCGGGCCGGCCCACATGTACACCGCGATCAGCGCCCAGAAGTGCACGATCGACAGCCGGTAGGAGTACACCGGGCGCCCGGCCTGCTTGGGCACGAAGTAGTACATCATCCCGAGGAAACCCGCGGTCAGCAGGAAGCCGACCGCGTTGTGGCCGTACCACCACTGCACCATCGCGTCGACGGCGCCGCTGTAGACCGGGTAGGACTTGGCCAGCCCGGACGGGATCGAGATGTTGTTGACGATGTGCAGCAGGGCGATGGCGATGATGTAGGCGGCGTAGAACCAGTTGGCCACGTAGATGTGCTTGACCTTGCGGATCGCGATGGTGCCGAGGAACAGCACCGCGTAGGCCACCCAGACCACCGTGATCAGCAGGTCGATCGGCCACTCCAGCTCCGCGTATTCCTTGCCCTGGGTCCAGCCCAGCGGCAGGGTGATCGCGGCGGCCACGATCACCGCCTGCCAGCCCCAGAACACGAAGGCCGCCAGCTTGTCGGAGATCAGCCGCACGTGGCAGGTGCGCTGGACCACGTGCAGGCTGGTGGCGAACAGGGCGCAGCCGCCGAAGGCGAAGATCACCGCATTGGTGTGCAGCGGGCGCAGGCGGCCGTAGCTGAGCCAGGAAATGCCGTGGGTCAGGTCCGGCCAGTACAGCTGGGCGGCGATGACCACGCCCACCAGCATGCCGACCACGCCCCAGACCACGGTCATCACCGCGAACTGGCGCACCACCTTGTCGTTGTATGTCGTTGCCGCGGCCTGCTGCATGGGCCATCCCCGGGGGTATCGATCGGCGCGAAGGGTAGTCCGGCCGGCCCCCGGGCGTCGTTGATCTGGATCAAGGTGGTCCGGGCGGCGTTCGTGCAAGGCTCCACAATCCCGGGGATCCGGCAGGCCCCGATCTCCTGCGGGGATTGGGCCGGGCCGGCGGCTTGATCCGGGTCAAGGCGGGCCCCGGACGACCTTCGGATACTGCCGCCCATGCAGACGAGCTCTCCCGTCATCCCCGAGCGGAACTGGCGTTTCGACGCCGGCCTGCTGCGCCGCTACGACCGGCCGGGGCCGCGCTACACCTCGTACCCGACCGCGCCGAACTTCGCCGAGGGTTTCGGCGAGGTCGATTTCCGCGACATCGCCCGGCGCAGCAACGAGGACCCGATCCCGCGCCAGATCTCGCTGTACGTGCACATCCCCTATTGCCAGAGCCCCTGCTTCTACTGCGGCTGCAACCGGGTCATCACCCGCGACGAGGCGAAGGGCCGCATCTACCTCGACCGCCTGCAGCGCGAGATCGCCCTGGTCGCGCCGCTGTTCGACCGCGACCGCGAAGTGGTGCAGCTGCACCTGGGCGGCGGCACCCCCAACTTCCTCGCCCCGCGCCTGCTGGGCGAACTGGTCGGCAGCCTCGGCCGCCAGTTCAGCTTCAGCCACGCGCTGGACCGCGACTTCTCGATCGAGCTGGACCCGCGCTTCGTCACCCCGGCCGACGTCGAGGTGCTGTCGGCGATCGGCTTCAACCGCACCAGCCTCGGCGTGCAGGACTTCGATCCCGAAGTGCAGAAGGCGGTCAACCGCGAGCAGGGGATCGACGAAACCCTCGCCATCATCGACGCCTGCCGCCGCTTCGGCATGCGCTCGGTGAACGTCGACCTGATCTACGGCCTGCCGAAGCAGACCCTGGCCGGCTTCGCGCGCACGCTCGACACCGTGATCGCCGCGCGTCCCGACCGGCTGGCGATCTACGGCTACGCGCACATGCCGCGGCTGTTCAAGGCGCAGAAGCAGATCCGCGACGAGGACCTGCCGAGCGCCGAGGGCAAGCTCGCGCTGCTGGAGCTGGCGGTGCAGCGGCTGGGCGACGCCGGCTACGAATACATCGGCATGGACCACTTCGCGCTGCCCGGCGACGAGCTGGCCCGCGCCCAGCGCGAGGGCAGCCTGCACCGCAATTTCATGGGCTACACCACCCACGCCCAGACCGACCTGGTCGGCTTCGGCGTGAGCGCGATCAGCCACGTCGGCGACAGCTTCACCCAGAACCACCGCGACCTGCCGTCGTGGGAGGCCGCGGTCGACGCGGGGCGCCTGCCGATCTGGCGCGGCCTGATGCTGGGCAACGACGACGTGCTGCGCGCCGACCTGATCCAGCAGCTGATGTGCCGGGGCGAGATCGACGTACGTCGCGTGGAGAAGGCCTACGGCATCGATTTCGGCGAGTACTTCGCCGACGCGCTGGACGCGCTGCGCCCGCTGCAGGACGACGGCCTGGTGCAGTGCCCGCCGGGAACGATCCGCGCCACGCCCCGCGGGCGCGCGCTGTTGCGTATCATTGCCATGTGCTTCGACCGGTATCTCGGGAATCCCGCGGAAGGAGTGCGCTATTCCCGGACCATCTGAAGCGTCAGGCAGGACAGCAAGCGTGCGCGAGCCACCATTGACAGTGCTGTCCGGGACACCGATCGCGGACGACGGTGACGAATTCACCTTCTGCAGCACCTGCGCCTTCTCGGCGGCCTGCCTGTCGGAGGGCTACGACAAGAGCCAGCTGCGCGACCTGCACGTGCTGGTCGAGCACGTCGGCCCGTTCCGCGAAGGCGACCACGTCTTCCGCGAGGGCGATCCGTTCAACGCCATCGCCGCGGTGCGCGCCGGCACGGTCAAGACCTACGTCAACGACGCCAGCGGCCGCGAGCAGGTGCTGGGCTTCTTCCTGCCGGGCGAGGTGATCGGCCTCAACGCCATCGCCAGCTCGCGCTATCCGTGCAACGCGGTGGCGCTGGACACGGTGACGCTGTGCCGGTTCTCGTTCCCGATGATGGCCACGCTCGCCAGCCGCATGCCCGGCCTGCAGCGGCACCTGTTCAACCTGCTCAGCCAGGACATCGGCAAGGCCTCGCTGCTGTCGGGCAACTTCACCGCCGACGAACGCCTGGCCGCGTTCCTGGTGATGCTGTCGCGCCGCTTCGCCGAGCGCGGCTTCTCGCCGAACCGGATGCGGCTGACGATGGCGCGCACCGACATCGCCAACTACCTGCGCCTGGCGCCGGAAACGGTCAGCCGCGTCCTGCGCCGCCTGCAGGACGAAGGCGTGCTGAAGGTCGACCGCCGCGACATGGAGATCCTGCAGCCGGCCGTGCTGGACGAACTGGCCCACCACGTCCTGCGCGACTGACCCGCTTTCGCTCCCTCCCCCGCTTGCGGGGGAGGGTTGGGGAGGGGGTGCTTTTCGCGACGCAAGCAGGGGAGGCGCCAAACCCCTGCATCACCAGCCCAGGTGGAACATCCCCTTGGCCAGCAGCACGATCCCCACCATGTGCCAGAACAGGCTCAGGTGCAGCCGGCGCGACACGCTGCCCAGCAGGCGCCCGCGCCGCTGCAGCCACATCGCGGTGGCGAAATGCCCGGCCACGCCCAGCGCCAGTGCGATCTTGAGCGTCAGCATCAGCGCGAACCCGCTGGAGAACGGCTGCGCCAGCGCCGCCCGGTACTGCCAGGCCATGCCGATCCCGCTGCCGTAGAGCACCAGCAGCACCCACGGCATGATCCGGCGCGCGCGCCGGCCGATGCCGGCCTCGACCAGGTGCATGGCGTTCTTCGGCACGTGCCGGCGCACCTTGTCGAGGATCAGCACCTCGAAGAACACCGTGCCCACGAACAGCAGCGCGGCGAACAGGTGCAGGAGTAGCAGGATGGCGTAAGGGCGCATGGCAAGACCATGCTGATGTCGCGCGATTGGCGGTGCGATGACCTGGATCAAGGGGAGCATTGGCGCGTTGGCCCCCACCCCAGCCCTCCCCCGCAAGCGGGGGAGGGTTGGGGTGGGGGTGAGTCAGCGACAGTCCCCCATCAGCAAACCCGTAAAAAAGCACCCGGAAGAAGGACCCGTTCGAGGGCAGGCGACCACCGCCCGCCTTCGGCTTGACGCAGGTCAAGGTCGCCCGCACCCGCCCGCAAGACCATGCCGCGGACCCTGCAAGAGGCCCGCAAGATGAACTCCACACGCAAGCTCTGGACAGGATTGGCGATCCTGCTGCTCAGCTCCTTCGCCGTATTGCTCTGGGTGGGCAGCGAAGTCCACCGCCAGGCGCCGCCGATGCCCGAACGGGTGGTCTCCACCGACGGCAGCGTCGTCTACACCCGCGCCGACATCGAGACCGGCCGCCAGGTCTGGCAGTCGATCGGCGGCCAGCAGCTCGGCTCGATCTGGGGCCACGGCGCCTACGTCGCTCCCGACTGGGGCGCGGACTGGCTGCACCGCGAGGCCGAGGCGATCCTCGACCTCTGGGCGCAGCGCGAGCACGGGCTGGAGAGCTACAGGCAGCTCGACGCTCCCGCGCAGGCGGCCTACGCCAGCCGCGTGCAGGCGCTGCTGCGGCCCAACACCTGGGACGAGGCCTCGCAGACGATCACCCTCGATGCCGACCGCGTCGCGGCGATGCAGTCGGTGGCCGCGCACTACACCAGCCTGTTCGGCAACGAACCGGACACCGCGGAACTGCGCGAAGCCTACGCCATGCGCAACAACACCGTGGGCACGCAGGAGCACCGCGAGGCGCTGACCGCGTTCTTCTGGTGGGCGGCGTGGGCGTCGGTGACCGAGCGTCCCGGACAGGAGATCAGCTACACCGCCAACTGGCCGGCCGACAAGCTGGTCGGCAACACGCCGCCGCCCAGCGCCTTCCTGTGGACGGTGTTCAGCGTGCTGTTCCTGATCGCCGGCGTGGCGCTGCTGGGCTGGCACTACGCGGTCAGCCACGGCGACGAGATGGTGCCGGTGCTGCCGAAGTCCGACCCGCTGGCGGGCATCACCGTCACGCCCTCGATGCGCGCCACGGCGAAGTACTTCTGGGTGGTGATGGCGCTGTTCCTGGTGCAGATCCTGCTCGGCGCCACCACCGCGCACTACCAGGTGGAAGGGCAGGAGGCCTACGGCTTCGCGCTGGCGGAGATCCTGCCGTACTCGCTCACGCGTACCTGGCACACGCAGCTGGCGGTGCTGTGGATCGCGACCGCGTGGCTGGGCATGGGCCTGTACATCGGCCCGGCGATCTCCGGGCACGAACCGCGGTTCCAGCGGCTGGGCGTGAACTTCCTGTGGGTCTGCCTGATCGTGATCGTGGTCGGTTCGTTCGCGGGCCAGTGGTTCGCGGTGATGCAGAAGCTGGGGCTGGCGAAGAACTTCTGGTTCGGCCACCAGGGCTGGGAGTACGTCGACATCGGCCGCTTCTGGCAGTGGTTCCTGTTCATCGGCCTGATGCTGTGGCTGACCCTGGTCGGGCGCGCGCTGTGGCCGGCGATCCGGAGCGGCGGCGAATCGAAGTCGATCGTCAGCCTGCTGTTCCTGTCGGTGGTGGCGATCGGCATCTTCTACGCCGCCGGGCTGATGTGGGGCGAGCACACGCACCTGTCGATGGTCGAGTACTGGCGCTGGTGGGTGGTGCACCTGTGGGTGGAGGGCTTCTTCGAGGTGTTCGCGGTGGCGGTGATCGCCTTCCTGTTCACCCGCCTGGGGCTGCTGCAGGTGAAGTCGGCGACGATCGCGGTGCTGTTCGCGACCATCGTGTTCATGGCCGGCGGCGTGCTCGGCACGCTGCACCACCTGTACTTCGCCGGCACGCCGACCGCGGTGATCGCCATCGGCGCCAGCTTCTCGGCGCTGGAGGTGGTGCCGCTGGCCTACGTTGGCTTCGAGGCCTACCACAGCTACAGGCTGGGCAAGGCCACGCCGTGGATGCAGAAGTACCGGTGGCCGATCATGTTCTTCATCGCGGTCGCGTTCTGGAACCTCGTCGGCGCAGGGCTGTTCGGCTTCCTGATCAACCCGCCGCTGCCGCTGTACTACATGCAGGGCCTGAACCTCACGCCGCTGCACGGGCACACCGCGCTGTTCGGGGTGTACGGCATGCTCGGCGTCGGCCTGATGCTGTTCTGCCTGCGCGGGCTGAAGCCGGACGTGGCCTGGAACGACCGCGCACTGAAGGTCTCGTTCTGGGCCTTCAACATCGGCCTGGCCGGGATGGCGCTGCTGACCCTGCTGCCGATCGGCGTGCTGCAGCTCAACGCCGCGCTCAAGCACGGCTACTGGTACGCTCGGTCGGCCGAGTTCATGCAGCAGCCGCTGATCGAGCTGCTGGTATGGCTGCGCGTGCCGGGCGACACGATCTTCAGCGTCGGCGCGCTGGCGCTGGCCTGGTTCATGCTGCGGCTGTGGATCGTGCCGAAGCGGCGGACGGTGGCGGCGGGCGAGCCCGCGGCGGAGACCGGCCTCTGACGGGGCCGGCGCCCATGCCTTCCCCCGCCCGCGGGGGAAGAGCCTGCCCTGAGCGTAGCCGAAGGCACGAAAAAAACGGGAGAGGACGATGTCCGGGAACAAGCGCATCGACATCGACGTCAATCCGGTCGTGGAGATCGACGGCGCCTTCGTGGCGCAGGGCCTGGGCCTGGAGGTCGCGGAGTTCCAGCGGCTGATGGAGTCGCACGGGATTTCGATCCTGTGCGAACGCGGCACCGGCGAGGACGAAGGCCTGTACCGCGCGAGCTTCTACCACGGCGACCGCCGCGTGCGCCTGGTCGTCGACCGCAACGGTGCCCCCGTCGATCCACGCCACAAACTGTAGGAGCGCCTTCAGGCGCAACCATCCGACGGGCGCGTCGAACGTCCGGTCGCGGCTGAAGCCGCTCCTACAGGGAAGGGTCGGTGCCGATTCCAACCCGCATGTCATTCCGAACCCGCGAAGCGGGTGAGGAATCTCCTGTCCGGCCATGTCCGCACGGTGCGGGCACGGCAGAGCCCTCGCCTGCGGCTCGGGATGACAGGCAAAGCGCCTGACGGCGTTCGCGGCGACAGGCCGCCGAGCGTGCTCGATCAACAGCCGCGGCAATCCTCCGGCCAGCGGCGCCCGCGACTTGACCTGCGTCAACGCCCGAAGCGCTCCCTTCGACGAAGATGCCGGGCATGACGACGCCCGCTCCCGCGCCTTCTCCGAGCCTGCTGGCCGCCGCCCCGCACCGGCTGATGTTCTTCATCGGCGCCGGCAACGTGCTGCTGGCGATGGCATGGTGGGCGGCCTGGCTGGCCGCGCAGCGTTGGCCGGGGCTGCTGCAGGTGCCGCAGGCGGCGACGTATCCCGGCTGGCTGCACGCTTTCGTGATGCAGTACCAGGTGCTGCCCAGCTTCTTCTTCGGCTTCCTGCTGACGGTGTTCCCGCGCTGGATGGGCCTGCCCGAGGTGCCGCGCTGGCGCTATGTGCCGGTGGGCGTGGGCATGTTCGGCGGGCAGGCGATGATGCTGCTCGGCGCGCTGGGGCTGGAGGTGGCGCTGGTCGTGGGCCTGTTCATGACGCTGGCGGGGTGGGGCAGCGGCGTGTGGATCCTCGGCCGGCTGGTGCTGGCCGAGCGCGGCCGCACCTGGCACGCGCGCTCGTGCTTCGCGGCGATGCTGCTGGGGCTGGCCGGCGTGCTCTGTTTCGGCCTGTTCCTCGCCACCGGCTCGCCGTGGTGGGTGCTGGGCGGGATCAAGCTCGGCACCTTCGGTCTGCTGTTGCCGGTGTACCTGACCGTCGCGCACCGGATGTTCCCGTTCTTCGCCGGCAACGCGGTGCCCGGCTACGTCGCATGGCGGCCGATGTGGGTGCTGGCCGCGGTCTGGCTGCTGGCGATGGCGCACCTGGTGCTGGAACTGCTGCACGCCTACGGATGGTTGTGGCTGGTGGACCTGCCGATGCTGGCGCTCTCGCTGTACGTGCTGTGGCGCTGGTGGCCGCGCGGCGCCGCGCCGGGGCTGCTGTGGGTGCTGTTCGTCGGCCTGCTGTGGTGGCCGGTGACGTTCCTGCTGTTCTCGGCGCAGAGCCTGGTGTTTCTCGGATCGGACGAGTTCCTGCTCGGCCGCGCGCCGGCGCACGCATTGTTCATCGGCCTGTTCGGCAGCCTGCTGGTGGCGATGGTGAGCCGGGTGACGCAGGGCCACTCCGGGCGGCCGCTGAGGATGTACGGCCTGGCCTGGTTCGCCTTCGTCGGCATCCAGGCGGTCGCGGCGATGCGAATCGCCGCCGAGGTGATGCCCGACGTGCTGCTGTGGCAGGCGCTGTCGGCGATCGGCTGGCTGCTGGTGCTGTCGCCGTGGGTGCTGCGGATCGGCGCGATCTACCTGTCGCCGCGCGTGGACGGCAAGCCTGGATGAGGAGTGTCCAGGGGGTTCCGGGCGGTGTCCAACGGCTACCATCGGTGAATCGATGATCGAGTTCTACCCGCAGATCAAGCACGCCCACATCGGCCTCGCCCTGCTCAGCGGCAGCCTGTTCGCGCTGCGCGGCGCGCTGCTGCTGGCCGGCGCGCGCTGGCCCGGTGCGGCGCCGGTACGCTACCTCAGCTACACCATCGACACCGCGCTGCTGACCGCGGCGATGATGCTGCTCACCATCCTCCCCGGCGCGCTGTACGCCAACGGCTGGCTGGCGGTGAAGGTCGCGCTGCTGGTCGTGTACGTGGTGCTCGGCGTGTTCGCCCTGCGCCGCGGGCGGACGACGCAGGCACGCGCGGTCTGCTATGTCGCCGCGCTGCTGGTCTTCGCACAGATGTACTTCATAGCGAGGACGCACCATCCTTTCGGGGTGTTCTATTTGCTTGGCTGGTGAGCGGGATTGCCAAAGGGCGTGCCAAAGGGGAAGGAGGCAATTAACCGGCCTTGGGACGTTTGGCAAGGGCGTATGTGCGCGAAGCGACGTGTTAGAGGCCGGGTGGAGTCTGGTATCAATGTATCGGCCGGCGGCATTGCGGGGGTGTGAAATGAGGAGCGATGCAAGGGGAAAGCCCGCTTAATTCCCTCCGTCCCCTCTGTTGCCTTTGTTGGTCCCCTTTGTTGCCGGCTATGCCGGACGTTGCGGAGCGCTTCGCGGGAACACACTGCTGGGAAAGCCGCCTGCACAATGCGGAGGTGGCGTCCGGCAGCGTGGATGAGGGACGAGTTCCATGGGAAGCGTTCAATCGCCCAGCAATCGCGCCTCCACCTCATCGATCAGCGCTGCCGTAAGCGCCGACGCGCTTCGATGCCGCAGCAACGGCGCCGATTGCCCCGCCCACAGCGGCATCAGGTCGGCGCGCCCCTGGGCGATGGCGGCCTGCCGCATGGCGCCGGTCAGCCAGCTCTGCACCGGATAGGGAGGCAGCGCGTTCTCCCGGCCGCGCATCCGCGTCATCAGCGGATTCACGAGTCCGCGCGCCAGGCGACCGCTGAAGGCGCGGGTCAGCCCGGTGCGCTTCGCCTCGTCCCCGAACAGGCGTTCGCGATGCAGCGCGCTGGCGTTCGACTCGTCGCAGGCAAGGAACGCGGTGCCGATCTGCGCCGCCTGCGCGCCGAGCGACAGCGCGGCGAGGATGCCACGCCCGTCCGCAATGCCGCCGGCAGCGATCACCGGCGCGCGCACCGCATCGGCGACCTGCGGGATCAGCGACAGGCCACCGGTCAGACAGTCCTCGGGTTGGCGAAGGAACGAGACGCGATGACCGCCGGCTTCGAAACCCGTGGCGACGATCAGGTCGACGCCGGCGCGGTCGAGCGCGATGGCTTCGTCCGGCGTGGTGACCGCTCCGATGGTGGCGATCCCCAGCGTTCGGCAGCGGTCCAGGATCGCCGGCGGCGGCACGCCGAAGACGAAGCTGAAGGCGGCGGGGCGCGCGTCGAGGAGGGCTTCGATCTGGTCTTCGAAGCGGGGCGTGAAGCGTTCGGGACGCGGCGGCGGATCGATGCCCAGTTCGGCGTAGTACGGCGCGAGCAGTGCGGCATGGTTCGCGTAGGCGTCGTCGTCGATCGGCGGATCGTCGCTGTCTTCGAAGGGCAGCCAGAGATTCAGGGCGAACGGACGGTTCGTCCGGGCGCGGATCGCCGCCGCCACGCCGGCGATGCCGGCGGCATCCAGGTGATGCGCACCGAACGATCCGAGGCCGCCGGCCTCCGACACCGCCACCACCAGGTCCACGGAGGACAGGCCCCCGCCGAACGGACCCTGCACGATCGGCCGGACGAGGCCGAGCCGCTGCGCGACCTTGCCGCGGGTCCATGCCTTCATGCCGGCATCCCCTCGGCGCGCATGGCCTCCTGCACCGCGGGCCTGGCGGCGATGCCGGAGAGGAAGTCCTGGAGATGGCGCAGGTCGGCCAGGTCCGGACCGACAAGGCGCGACCAGCCCGCGACGGTGAACAGGTAGGCGTCGGCGAGCGTGAAGTGCGAACCGTGCAGGAAGCCGCGGTCCGCCAGTTGCGCATCGATCCAGACGAACTTTCGCCGCAGTTCGGCCAGGAACACCTGCCTGCTGGCAGGGTCGAGCGCCGGGTTGAACAGCGGACTGAAACACTTGTGCAGTTCGCTGGAGATATAGGCCTGCCACTCCAGGACGCGGTAGCGGGACGGATCGCCGGTGTCCGGGAGCAGCGCGCGGTCCCCGGCCCGCTCGGCAATGAACTGGGCGATGACCGGGCCCTCGGTGAGGCGGCGCCCGTCGGCCAGTTCCAGGACGGGGACCTTCCCCTTGGGATTCACCGCGTGCAGGTCGCCTTCGCCTTCGATGAGGTGGCGCTTCAGGTCGACCCTGGCCAGCGAGAACGGGGTGCCCGTCTCGCGCAGGAGGATGTGGGGGACGAGGGAGCAGGTGCCTGGCGCGTAGTAGAGCTTCATGGACGGGTCCGGGAAGGGGTCGCCGACGATGCTATTCAGGACTTCTGAGTCAATAAATGGCCCATAATCAACTTCATTCATTACATGAAGTGAATGCATGTCGCGCCATCTGGACGATCTGATGCTCGGGACCCTGGAGCTGTTCTGTCTCGCGGCCGAGCACGGCAGCTTCGTCGCCGCGGCCCGGCGCGCCGGGGTCACGCCCGCCGCCGTGAGCCGGACGATCGCGCGCCTGGAGTCGCGCCTCGGGACCCGCCTGTTCGCGCGCACCACGCGGCGGATCCGCCTGACCGAACAAGGCGAGGCCTACTACGCCCGCTGCCGGCAGGCGTTGACCCAACTGGTCGAGGCGGAGCGCGAACTGAGCGGCCGGCAGGTGCGGCCCGGGGGCACGATCCGCATCAGCCTGCCCACGCCCCTGGCGCACCTGCGCATCCTGCCGCTGCTGCCGGAGTTCCGGCAGCGCTATCCGGACGTGGCGCTGGACGTCCACGTGAGCAACCGGAACATCGATTTCGTCGCAGAGGGCTTCGACCTGGCGGTGCGCGGCCGGAATCCGCCGGACTCGGGCCTTGTCGCGCGTCGATTGCTGGATGATCCGCTGGTGGTCGTCGCCGCACCCGGCTACCTTGCCGACGCCGGAACGCCCGCCACGCTGGAAGACCTGGCAGGACACGAATGCATCCAGTTCGACCTGCCGAGCAGCGGACAGCGCGTGCCTTGGCTGTTCCGGCGGGAAGGCGTGGATGTCGACGTGCCGGCGGGGGGCGGGTTGCGCTGTTCGGACGATCTGCTCGCCACCATCACGCTCGCGCGACACGGCGGCGGATTGATCCAGGTGCCGCGCTTCATGGTCGAGGAGGATCTGCGCCGTGGTGTCCTGGTGGAGGTGATGCGGAGTCATGCCGGCAGGACAAGATCCTTCTCGCTGCTGTATCCGGCCAATCGCCATATGCCGTTGCGCACGCGCGTGTTCATCGACTTCCTGCTGGAACGCATCGCCGGGACAGCGGGGAGCGGGTAGCGAGCGCCGGTTCTCTATCGACCTTCTTGCCGCTCGAGTGTGGGCGAGGCGCGCGGCATGCACGCGCCGAACCTCCATCGCTGAAATCCGGATGCAAAAAAAGCCATCCCCGCATTGCGCGGGGACGGTTTTCGGCGATGCAGATGCTACGGGACTACTTCGCGACCGGCAGCGACAGATCGGTGTCCGGCTTGATCGCCCCGACCGGCGAAGGCGTCGTCATCAGGTCGTGGTTCCACTTGTCGCCGTCGACCTTGATGTGCGCGGCCGCGCCGAGCAGTACCGCCTCGATCAGGTTGTGGTTGAGGTACACGTGCAGGCCGGGCTGGTGGAAGGTGTACAGCGCCGCGCCCGCCGAGCCGCCGCGGATGAACCAGGTCTCGAGGTCCTTGAGCGGGGCGTTGTTGAACTTGCCTTCTTCCCACACGTAGTCGCCGTGGCCGCCGATCAGGTGCGGACGGGTATCGCGGTTGGCCTGCGAGTGCACCAGCAGCAGCGTCTCGCCGACCTTGCTGGTCATCGCGTTGTCGCCGGCCAGCGCGCCGACGGCGCCGTTGAAGACGATGTGCGAAGGCACCAGCCCCTTCATCGCGGCGAGCGTGTCGGGCAGCGATTCGGCGTGCGAGGCGTAGGACTTGAAGTTGCCGTTGGCGTCGCGCGGGATGTAGAACTCGGTCTCGCCGACGTAATAGGCGCGGTCGTAGCGCAGCGGCTTGCCGTCGCCGTCCTTCAGGCCGTCGCGCGGCAGCACCATGATCGTGCCGTGCATGCCGGCGACCACGTGCCACGGCGTCATCGGGCCGCCCGGGGCGCAGTGGTAGACGAAGGTGCCCGGGCGCGTGGCCTTCCAGCGCAGGGTGACTTCCTCGCCGGGCTGGATGACGGTCAGGTCGCCGCCGCCGAGCGCGCCGGTCGCGGCGTGGAAGTCGATGTTGTGCGGCATCGCGTTGCTGGCGAGGTTGACCAGGGTCACTTCGACGTAGTCGCCCTCGTGCACCACCATCAGCGGGCCGGGGATCGAGCCGCCGAAGGTCATCGCGTGCATCTTCGTGCCTTCGCCGTCGATCACGATTTCCTCCTCGACAATCGGCAGGGTGAACTGCACCACCTTCGGCCCGCCTTTGGCGACCTGGTCGTGGTCGTGGACGAACGGCGGCCGCTTGAGCTGGACCTGCTGGCGGGGCAGGGCGGCCAGGTCGGAGGCCTGGTCGAGGGTCGCGTTGACGAGTTCGAGCGCGTCGACGGCGTGCGCGGGCGAGGGTGCGCCGGCGGCGGCCGCGAGCGCGAGGGCCGATGCCAGTACGCTTGTCTGCAGCAGTTTCATGGGAGGCTCCTGATGTGCTCCGTGGTGTCTGGAGCCATCGTGGAACCGGGCCTTGCGGCGACCATTGATCGAGATCAATCCCGGCGCGCGGATGCTGCCTTGCGGGCGGGAGAGTGCAACGCGCTTGACATGGATCAAGCGCACTCAGCCGCAGGGCTTGTCCTTCGCGAACGGGTTGAGCCGGCGCACCCAGCTGTCGCCGCAGTCGATGTCGACCGGTGCCTGCGCCGCGGCCTGGACGGCCGCCTGTTGCGTCGCCTCGTCGCGCCGCGCCTGCTCGACGGCGGCGATCCTCGCGCGGATCTGCGGCAGCGCCGCCAGCGCCGCGCGTTCGCCTTCGAGGATGGCGGCGTTGCGCTGCTCGAAGCTGACCGGGCCGATCTCGTTGACCTGCGGCTGGATCACCACGTCGGCGCGCGCCAGCTCCTGCCGGCCGAGGGTCTGGCCCATGATCGTGATCGACTGGTTGACGATGCCGGCCATGCCGGTGGGCGTGCGGCCGCCGGCCTTGCTGGAGATGTCGATGGCGATGACCAGGTCGGCGCCGAGCTGGCGCGCGGCGTCCACCGGCACCGGGCTGACCACGCCGCCGTCGACGTAGCTGCGCTCGCCGATGCGCACCGGCTCGAACACGCCCGGCACGCTGCTCGAGGCGCGCACCGCCTGCCCGGTGTTGCCGCGCACGAACACCACGCGGTCGCCGGTGTCCAGACGGGTGGCGACGGCGGCGAAGGGCTTCTTCATGCGCTCGATCGGCAGCCGGCCCACTTCGCCGTTGACGTAGTCCTGCAGCGCCTGGCCCTGTACCAGCCCGCCGGAGAACAGGCGCACGTCGCGCAGCGTGGATTCGTCCAGCGCCATCGCGCGCTCCTGCATGCGGAATGGATCCATGCCGCTGGCGTAGAGCGCGCCGACCACGCTGCCGGCGCTGGTGCCGGCGACGACGTCGGCGCGGATGCCGTTGGCCTCGAGCATCTTGATCGCACCGATGTGGGCGAAGCCCTTGGCCGCACCGCCGCCGAGGGCGAAGCCGATGCGCAGCGGCGGAGCCTGCGGCGCGGGTGCGACGACGGCCGGGGCGGGCGGCGGATCGGCGCGGGTCGCGTCACGGCCGCCGCAGGCGGCGAGTGCGGCGAGCAGCAGGCCGGCGACAAACGAACGACAGGGAAGGCGGGCGGGCAGGCGCATGGCGGGTCGCGGGCGGGAAGCGTCGGCAGCATAGCCGCCGCCGGCCTGTCGCCAGCTGAAGCGGAGTCCGGACAAGAGCGATTCCGGTCCAGACACGAATCGTCATTCCCGATCAGGCGGCACGGTCCCGAAGCGGGGGACCGCAACCTGTCATTCCGGTATCCGACCTGTCATTTCGACCGAAGGGAGAAATCTCCGGCCCGGGGATGCGAACCGGAAACAGCTGCAGGAGGGGTCTCGACAGGACGGTCGGGCTTCGGCGTTGCGGAGATTTCTCCCTTCGGTCGAAATGACAGGCTTCGGTCGAACGACAGGCGGGAAGGTGTGCCTGAAGCCCTGTCAGCGCACGGGATTAAGTCGGGCGGGGGCGCCCGCATCGATGACAGGCCCCAACCCCCTTGAAAGCAAAAGCCGCCCGAAGGCGGCTTCTGGAATGGTGGTGGAGCCAGGGAGGATCGAACTCCCGACCTCGTCATTGCGAACGACGCGCTCTCCCAGCTGAGCTATGGCCCCACGGCAGGCGGCGATTATACGGATGTCGCGCTGGCCTCGCCAGCCACCTCCAGCAGCGGCGACAGCGACGGTTCGAGTTCGGCGCGGCGCCAGCCCGAGAGCACGCCCGGCCAGTCCTCGCCGTCGAGCAGGGTCTCCAGCCAGCGGCGCGAGGCCAGCACGCCGTCGGGCAGGCCGAGTTCGACGCTGCGCGCGGACACCGCGTCCTGCAGCCGCCGCAGGGCCTTGCGGTCGCGTTCGCTGGTGCGCGGCGCGGGCGCGTCGTCCTCGTCCGGCAGGGGCGTGTCGAGCGCGGTCCAGATCGCGGCGGCGAGCTTGCGCGGGGACCTGGGGTGCGCGTCGAGCAGGCGTTCGAGCTCGCCGCGGTCGCGCGGCGCTTCGCGCGCGAGCGTGGTCGCGAGTTCGTTGTCCAGCACCCAGTTGCGCGGGCGGTCGCTGCGCCGCGCCTGCACGTCGCGCCAGCGCAGCAGGCGCAGCAGGCGGCGGCGGCCGTCGTCGTCGAGGAACTGCGCGCTGCGCAGCGACAGGTGCGGCCAGCGTTCGCCGTCGTCGCTGCGGGCGTTGTCGACCATCCGCGCGCAGTCCTCGGCGAACCAGCCGTCGCGCCCGAGCGCGCGCAGCTTCGCGTCCAGCGCGTCGTGCACGGCGAACAGGTGGCGCACGTCGTCCGCGGCGTAGGCCAGCTGCGCCGGCGACAGCGGACGCTTCATCCAGTCCGAGCGCGTCTCGCCCTTGTCGACCGCGATGCCGAGCAGGTCCTGCACCAGGCGCTGGTAGCCCAGGCCCGCGCCGACGCCGGCCAGCGCGGCGGCGATCTGGGTGTCGAACAGCGGGTCGGGGACCACGCCGCAGGCGTGCTGGAACGCGACCAGGTCCTCGCTCGCGCTGTGCATGATCTTGAGGATCGAGGTGTCCGCCAGCAGCGGCCCGAGCGCGTCGGTCATGCCCGGTGCGAGCATGTCGAGCAGCAGGATGGTCGGCGCATCGGCCGAGGGGACCTCGATCGCGACCTGCGCCAGCGACAGCTGCGGCCAGTAGGTCCGCTCGCGGATGAATTCGGTATCGACCGCGACGCGCTTGCCGGCGTTTGCGAGATGGGTCTGGAGGAGGGCGGGGTCGGTGACCCAGAGCGCTGGCGATGACGACATGGGGCCGCAGCCTAACGGCGCATGGGTCGTCGTGGCAATCCTGAAGCGGTGCGGAGTGCCGCATCCACCGGGTTTCGCGCGCCTTGGCGCGATGGCTTAATCTGGTACGGATGCTATCGAGGGAGCCTGGCTTGCGTGGAATCTGGATCGCGTTGGCGTTCTGCGCGGCGTTCTGCGCGGCATGCACGCGCGACGCCGGCAACGGCGCCCGCCCGCAGGAAGACGCGGCGTCCGCGGACGCCGCGGAAGGCAGCGTCACCATCAGCGGCGACGACCGCGACGCCGCGGGCCTGACCTGGCCGGTGCCGGCGGTCGAGGCCACGGAGGAGAACGCGGCCGAACTGCGCCGGCGCGCGACGGCCGCGCTGTCCGAAGGCCGCCTGCACGAGGATGCGGACGCCGCGATCCCGATCTATCTCGCGCTGTCGACCCTGCCCGACCACGCCCGGTTCGCGGAAGCGGGCCTGCAGCGTGCGCTGCCGCGGGTGCTGGCGCGCGGCGACGAGGCGCTCACCGGGGCGGACGAGGACATCGAGGCGCTGCGGCGCGCCGCGCAGCTGGCGGCGGTGGCGCGCACGGTCGATGCCGAAGACGCGGCGGTGGTCGACTTCCTGCAGCGGCTCGACCTCGCCGAGCGCGTCCGGGCGCTCAACGAGGCCGGCGAGAAGGCGCTCGCCGCCGGCACGCTCGGCGAAACCGGCGGCGGCGCGCTGGCCGCCTTCCGCGAGGCGCTCGAACTGCATCCCCGGCAGCCGCGCGCCCGGCAGGGCATGGCCGCGGTCGAGAGCGCGCTGATCCGGCGCGCCGAGGACGCGGCGCAGGCGGCGGATTTCGAGCTCGCCCAGCGCTGGCTGGCGCACGCGGCGGAAGTGCGCCCGGATGAGGGCATGGAAACCGTGACTGACGCGCTGGCCCGCGTCGCGCAACTGCGCGCCACGCGCGTCACGCGACTGCGCGACCTCGGCATCGCGGCGCTGCCGAAGTTCGGCGGCGTCGATCTCGCGCGCCGCCACCTGGTGGAGATGCTGCGCATCGCGCGCCCGGGCGACCCGGCCGCGGCCGAACTGCGCGAGCGCATCGACCTGGCGGTGCACTACGGCCTGTACGCGCCCGGCCAGGTGTTCACCGACGCGCTGCAGACCGGCGGCCGCGGCCCGCAGATGGCGGTGGTGCCGCACGGCGCGTTCACCATGGGCGCGGCCGACGGCGAACGCGACGCCAGCGACTACGAGCGGCCCGCGCATCCGATCCGCTTCGGGCGCGGCTTCGGCATGTCGATCCGCGAGATCACCGTTGGCGAATTCCGCCGCTTCATCGCGGCCACCGGGCACCGCACCCGCGCCGAACGCCGCGGCTTCTCGATGGTCTACGACGAGCGCAGCGGCAATTTCGTGCGCCGCAGCGGCGTCGGCTGGCATTCGGACTACCTCGGCGTGCCGGCCGACGACGGCCTGCCGGTGCTGCACGTCAGCGCCCGCGACGCCCAGGCCTACGTGGAATGGCTGGCCGAGCAGACCGGCCGGCGCTATCGCCTGCCGAGCGAGGCGGAGTTCGAATACGCGCTGCGCGCCGGCGGCAGCGGCCGCTATCCCTGGGGCGACGGGCCGCCGTCGCCGGGGCAGGCCAACACCACCGGCGCGAACGACCGTTCCCCCGCCGGCCGGACCTGGGCGAACGCGTTCCCCGACTACGGCGACGGCCACTGGGGACCGGCCCCGGTCGGCAGCATGGCGGCCAATTCATGGGGCCTGCACGACCTCGATGGCAACGTCAGCGAATGGGTGGCCGATTGCTGGCACCATAGCTACCGGCGGGCGCCGAAGGACGGCTCGGCCTGGGTCAATCCCGGCTGCCGCGACCAGGTCATCCGCGGCGGCTCCTGGGCGAGTTCGCCGGCGCAGACGCGCTCGGCGTGGCGGGCCCCGGCATCGGTGGATACCACCAATGCGCGGATCGGTTTCCGCGTGGTGCGTGATTTGTAAGGCCTGGAGAAACGACACGATGCGACGCGATCCTTTCGGCGGAAGCCAGCAACAGCCCTCCGCGCGCCGGCGCGGCATCAATCCGCGCTTCCTGATCCTGCTGCTGTTCGCCGGCTACGGCGTCTACTACTACTTCTCCAACCAGTCGATCGACGCGGTCACCGGCGAGTCGGTGCTGATCGACAAGTCGCTGTCGATCGAGGACGAGAAGTCGCTGGGCCTGCAGGCCTACCAGGAGATCCTGCAGCAGGAGCGGCCGGTCGATCCGAATTCGCAGATCGCGCAGCAGGTGCGCAGCATCGCGCAGCGGCTGATCGCCAAGGTGCCCGAGGTCGAGGCGGCGCTGGCGGCCGAGCACAACCAGGCGGCGCCCACGTTCTCGCGCGGCTTCGAATGGGAGGTCAATGTCATCCAGTCCGAGCAGGCCAACGCCTTCTGCCTGCCCGGCGGCAAGATGGCGGTCTACACCGGACTGGTGCCGGTGGCGCAGAACGAGAACGCGATGGCGGTGGTGATGGGCCACGAGATCGCCCATGCCCTGCTGCGGCACGGCGCGCAACGCATGGCGCAGCAGAAGCTGAGCCAGGTGGGGCAGATGGCCGGCGCGATGAGCGGCATGGATCCGCAGCAGCAGCAGATGATCATGGCCGCGATGGGCTACGGCTACCTGCTGCCGTACGCGCGCAAGCACGAGACCCAGGCCGACGAGGTCGGACTGATGCTCGCCGCCGCGGCCTGCTTCGACCCGCGCGAGTCGGTGCCGCTGTGGGAGCGCATGAGCGAGGCCAGCGGTGGCCAGGCGCCGCCCGAGTTCTCCTCGACGCATCCCAACCCGGGCACGCGCATCGCCAACCTGCAGTCGCTGATGCCCAAGGCGCTGGAGTACCGCCAGCGGTTCTGCAAGCAATGAACGTGGCCATCTTGTAGCGCCTTCAGGCGCTCCCTTCGCGGTCGTAGGTCGGCCCTACGTGGCCGACGCCGTGGCCGCCGATCGCCGGGCGTCGGGGGCGTAGCCCCGACCTACGTGCCATGTCATTGAACGCGAGTGGGTATCAGAACCCCATGTACAGCCCGCCGTTGACGGGGATGTTGGCGCCGGTGATGTAGCCGGCGTCGTCGGCGCTGAGGAAGGCGACGGTGCGCGCGATCTCCTCCGGCTGCCCGAGCCGGCCCACCGGCACCTTGTCGACGATGCCCTGGCGGATGTCCTCGGGGATCGCCGCGACCAGCGCGGTCTCGCAGTAGCCCGGCGACACCGAGTTGACGGTCACGCCCTTGCGCGCCACCTCGCGCGCCAGCGCCATCGTGAAGCCGTGCATGCCGGCCTTGGCCGCGGAGTAGTTGGTCTGGCCGAACTGGCCGGTCTGGCCGTTGACCGAGCTGATGTTGACGATGCGGCCGAAGCCGCGCCCGCTCATGCCGTCGACCGCGTGCCGGCACAGGTTGAACACGCTGTCGAGGTTGACGTTCATCACCGAATCCCACTGCACGCGATCCATCTTGCGCAGCGTGGTGTCGCGGGTGATGCCGGCGGCGTTGACCAGGATGTCGAGCGAACCGTGCCGTGCCTGCACCTCGTCCACGAAGGCGCCGCAGGCGTCGAAGTCGGAGACGTCGAGCGGCGCGAAGCGGATGTCGTGGCCGTCGACCTCGTGCTCGAAGCGCGCGACTCGCTCCGGGTTCGATCCCAGGTCGGCGGCGACGACGCTGCGTCCGGCGCGGGCGAGCGCGACGCAGATGGCCGTGCCCAGTCCGCCGATGCCGCCGGTGACGACGGCCGTGCGTTTGCTCATGGTGTTGGCTGGATGCGGGAGAAGGAGGGAGGCCGGCCGCGGTTCCCCTGCGGCGGGCGGCGGGCGCGGGCGGTCAGCGACCGCGGCGATCCGGGTCCGGCTTCTGGCCGACGCTGCCGATCAGGTTCTTCTGGAATTCCTTCCACAGGTCCATGTTGCGTTCGGTCAGCTGGTTCATCATCGCCCACGGCGTCTGCCCCAGCAGGCCGCCCATCTGCTGCCGGAACTGCTGCTGCTGGTCCAGGAAGGCCTGCATCGAGTGCTCGAGGTAGTTGCCCATGAAGCCCTGCAGCGAATCGCCGTAGAAACGGATGATCTGGCTGAGCAACTGGGTCGACAGCACCGGCTCGCCGTCGGACTCATGCTCGGCGATGATCTGCAGCAGGACCGAGCGGGTGAGGTCATCGCCGGACTTGGCGTCGCGCACCTCGAATTCCTCGCCGTCGACGATCAGCTGGCGCACGTCCTCGATCGTGATGTAGCTCGAGATCTCGGTGTCGTAGAGGCGGCGGTTGGGATACTTCTTGATGATGCGCGTCGCGGCCATGGAGCAAATGCTCAAGTGATGGTGCCGCGCAGCATGGCGCAGCGCAGCACGGCTTGCAAGCCGGCCGGTTCAGGAGGCAGCGCCGCCGGGCCGGCTGCAGTCCGCGGCGGTCGCCGGAACATGCTGCGCAACATACGCCGGGGTCCGGGCGGTGACCGGCGCAGCAAAAAGGCCGGCGATGCCGGCCTTTCGCGGTGCAGCCCCAGCCTTCCTGCCGTCATCCCGGCGAAAGCCGGGATCCATCCTGATCCTGCCGTTCAATGGCGCCGGGAACCGCAAATGGATCCCGGCTTTCGCCGGGATGACGACCGGGAGGGAGCCCGCCTCACCACCCCATGTGGTGCCCACCGTTGATGTCGAGGTTGGAGCCGGTGATCCACGCCGCCTGCTCGTCGACCAGGAAGGCCACGGCGTAGGCGATCTCCTCGGGCTTGCCCAGGCGCCCGGTGGGAATGTCGGCGGCGATCTTGGCGCGGACTTCCTCGGGTACCGCCATCACCATGTCGGTGGCGACGTAGCCGGGCGAGACGGTGTTGACGGTGATGCCGAGCTTGGCGTTCTCGCGCGCCAGCGAGATGGTGAAGCCGTGCATGCCGGCCTTGGCGGCGGCGTAGTTGGCCTGCCCGTACTGGCCCTTGAGGCCGTTGATCGAGCTGATCTGGATGATCCGGCCCCACTTGCGCCCGCGCATGCCCTCGATCACCGGGCGGGTGACGTTGAACACCGAGTTGAGGTTGGTGTTGATGACGTCGCCCCACTGCGCGGCGCTCATCTTGTGGAAGGTGCCGTCGCGGGTGATGCCGGCGTTGTTGACCAGGATGTCGATGGGGCCGAGCGTCTTCTCGACCTCGCGCACCATCGCCTCGGCCTCGTCCGGCGAGGTGACGTCGCCCTTGACCAGGGCGAAGTCGTAGCCGTCGGCCTTCATCTGCGCCTGCCAGGCCTTCGCCTTCTCCTCGCTGCGGTAGTTGGTCGCCACCTTGTGGCCCTGGTCCGCAAGCTTCTTGCAGATCGCCGTGCCGATGCCACCGGTGCCGCCGGTCACCAGAGCCACGCGTGTCGTCATGTCGTCCACTCCGTTTCGCCGCTGCCGCGGCACCGGCGACAGTCTAGTCGCCGTTTGCGACGGATGCGTTGTGCATCGCGGCGTGAAGCGGCGCCGGCGCGCGCGGAATGCGCGAGGGGTCGAAGGAGGCGATGGCCGACGACAGGAAGGCGTCCACGTCCGCCGCCGCGGCGACCGAGGCTTCGGTCTGGCCGAGGGCCTGCCACGCGCGGCGCAGCGCGGGCAGGGGCGCGTCGTCGTCGACCGGCAGGGCGGCCGCGGATTTCGACAGCTTGTGGCCGGCGTCGTCGAGCACCAGCGGCAGGTGGGCATGGCGCGGCGTCGGCAAACCGAGCAACTGCTGCAGCAGGATCTGCCGCGGCGTGGAGTCGAGCAGGTCGGCGCCGCGGACCACGTCGGTGATGCCCTGGGCGGCATCGTCGACCACCACCGCCAGCTGGTAGGCCCATGGGCCGTCGGCGCGGCGCAGGACGAAGTCGCCGACCTCGTTGGCCACGTCCTGGCGGACGCGGCCGTGGAGGGCGTCGTCGAAGGCGATCACGCAGCCGTCGGGCACGCGCAGGCGGATGGCGGGATCGTCGCGCTGGGCGCCGGGCACGCAGCGGCGGTGGACGCCGCCGCTTTTGGCCAGCGCGGCGCGGCTGCAGTGGCAGGCGAAGGCGTCGCCGCTGGCCAGCAGGTGGTCCAGCGCCGCCTGGTACAGTGCGCCGCGCGCACGCTGGTGGAGCACGGGGCCGTCGCCGTGCAGGCCGAACGCGGCCAGCGTGCGCAACTGCCGCTGCGCCGCGCCGGGAACCTCGCGCGGCGGATCGAGGTCCTCCACGCGCACCAGCCACGCGCCCTTGGCCCGGCGCGCCATCAGCCAGCTGCCCAGCGCGGCCACCAGCGACCCGAAATGCAGCGGGCCGGTGGGCGAGGGGGCGAAGCGGCCGCGGTAGGGTGGGCGCGGGAACGGATCGGGCATGGACGGCGACTGAATGGAACGGCTGGTGACGCACGCTCCGCGGGGCGATGCCGGCGCATGCGACTTGAATTTCACCTTGCGCAACCATAATCGATCCCTGCGACGGGCGCCCGACGACGCCCGCCAGGAAAGACACGACCATGTTCAAGCGCATCACCCTGTTCCTGCTCACCAACCTCGCGGTGCTGGCCCTGGTCAGCATCGTCATGGCGATCTTCGGCGTGACCCCGTCCACCTTCGCCGGCCTGCTGGTCTTCGCCGCGCTGTTCGGCTTCGGCGGCTCCCTGATCTCGCTGTTCCTGTCGAAATGGACCGCCAAGCGCTTCAGCGGCGCGCAGGTGATCGAGCAGCCGCGCAACGAGGTCGAGCGCTGGCTGGTCGAGACCGTGCGCCGGCAGGCGCAGGCCGCCGGCATCGGCATGCCGGAGGTGGCGGTCTACGACGCGCCCGAGATCAACGCCTTCGCCACCGGCGCCAACCGCAACAACGCCCTGGTCGCGGTGTCGACCGGCCTGCTGCGGGCGATGGACCGCGACGAGGCCGAGGCGGTGCTGGCGCATGAGGTCAGCCACGTCGCCAACGGCGACATGGTGACCATGGCCCTGCTGCAGGGCGTGCTCAACACCTTCGTGATCGTGCTGGCGCGAGTGGTGGCGCGCGCGCTGAGCAACTACATGGGGCGCGACATGGGCGGGATCGCCTACTTCGCCGTCGTGTTCGTGCTCGACATGATTTTCGGCCTGTTCGCGAGCATGATCGCGATGTGGTTCTCGCGCCAGCGCGAGTTCCGCGCCGACGCCGGCGGCGCCGCGCTGGCCGGCAAGCCGAAGATGATCGCCGCGCTGGAGCGGCTGGCGCAGAACCACGGTCAGAACACGCTGCCCAAGCAGATTGCCGCGTTCGGCATCAGCGGCGGCATCGGCCACGGCCTGAAGCGGCTGCTGATGAGCCACCCGCCGCTGGAGGAGCGCATCGCCGCGTTGCGCAATGCGCAGCCGGAGACACTGCGGCAGGGGGTGGTGGCCTGAGTGGATCTTGGTCGCAGAGCTGCAATCGAAAGGCCCGCCTTCGGCGGGCCTTTTTATGGCTTGGGGATCGGGGATCCGGCAGCTTGCGAGGCCTTGTCATCCCGAGCGCAGCGAGGGATCTGGCATCCGCAGGCCGGAAACAAGATCCCTCGCTGCGCTCGGGATGACAGCGTCATGTTTTTCGATTCCCGATTCCCGATTCCCGATTCCCGGCTTCACTCGAAGTCGTAGTTCATCACCGGACTCGACGTCGCCAGGAAGTGCCCCTCCACATAGTCCACGCCCGACGAGAACAGGATCGACATGCTGGCCGCATCCTGCACGTATTCGGCGATGGTGCGGATGCCGAGTTCGCGCGCGCGCTTGGCGATGTCGCGGACGCGGGTCTGGTTCTCCTCGTTGCGCGGCAGGTCCTCGATGAAGCTGCGGTCGATCTTGAGCATGTTCGGCTTGAGGTGGGCCAGCAGCTGGAACGAATCCAGGCCGACGCCGAACTGCTCCAGCGCCAGGCGCGAGTCGTAGCGGCCGATCGCCTCGGCGAAGGCCTGGGTCGCCTTGAGGTGGGTGAACACCTTGGCCTCGGGCAATTGCAGGACGAGGTACTCACCGGGGACGCCGTGCGCCGCCAGCTGCTCGCCGATGAAGGCGGCCAGGCCGGGGTCGTCGAGCGCGGCCTGGCTGACCTTGACCAGCAGCGTGGTCGGGCGGCTGGCCTGGATGCGCTGGCCGATCACCGCGATCGCCTGCCCGAGCACGGCGCGGTCGATCTCGCCGAGCAGGGCGTGCTCCTCGGCGATCTGCATGAAGTTGCCGGGCAGGATCAGCTGGCCGTCGCCGGGATCGAGCCGCATCAGCGCCTCGTAGGTCGCGCCGGTGTCGCCCTGCAGGTTGATGATCGGCTGGTAGTGCAGCACGAAGCGCTGGTTGTCGAGCGCTTCGCGCAGGCGCGCCACCCAGGCGCGCACGTGCTCTTCCTCGGCGCGGTCCATGGCCGCCGGGTCGAAGACCTCGAAGCGGTTGCCGCCGACGTCGCTGGACGACTCCACGCCCTGCGTGGCCTTGGCCAGCACCTGCGAGACGCTGGCGATCTTCTCGCCGATCTGCACGCCGCCGATGCTGGCGGTGATGACGCTCGAGCGCGTGCCGATCGAGAACACGTCGGCGGAGAAGGCGGCGAGGATCTGCTCGGCCAGCGCCGAGGTGCCGGCGTAGTCGCTGCCGCGCAGCAGCACCGCCAGGGTGTGCTCGGAGAAGCGGGCGCCGATCGCGCGGCCGGCCAGCGCCTTGTCCTGCAGCACCGCCTGCAGCCGCTCGCCGATCGCGGCCAGCAGCGCGTCGGCCGAGTCCAGGCCGATGTCCTGCAGCAGGCGGTGGTAGTGGTCGGGCGCGATCATCAGCAGGCCGTGCTGGCCGTTGTTCTGGCCGGCGTCGTCGACCGCGTCCTCCAGCGAGCGCAGGAAGGTCGGGCGGTTGAGCAGGCCGGTGACCTGGTCGCGCTGGCGCAGTTCCTCCAGCTCCTGCGCCAGCTCCGGGTCGAACTCCTGGCGGCGCAGCACCAGCTGCAGGCAGGTCTCGCCCTCGTACTGGGCCTGGGTGAACTCCATCGACGCCGGGAAGGCGTTGCCCTCGAGGTCGCGCGCCTCCAGTTCGTAGCGCGGCGGCGGCGGGTCGCCCTTGGCCAGCGACTTGAGCAACTGCTTGAAGTCCTCGACGTGCTGCGGGCCGACCATGTCCAGCAGCGACATGCCCTCGATGTCCTCGAAGCTGTCGTAGCCGAACATCTCCAGGTAGGCGGCGTTGGCGCGGATGTGCATGCCCTCGTGCACGTAGGCGATCGGGTCGCGCGAGGATTCGATCAGCGCGTCGCAGCGGCGCTCGGTCTCGCGCACGCGCGCCTCCAGGCGGCGCTGGGCGCGGCGCGCCTCCAGGTCGGCCCATTCGTTGTGGACCTGCGACAGCACCTGCTGCGGCCGGTGGCGCAGGGCGACGGCGCGCGCGCCGGCGGACAGCACGGCGTCGTACTGCGCCTCCTCGAGGCGTTCGGCGATCGCGATCACCGGCAGGTCCTTGCCGCTGCCGGTGACCAGCTGCATGGTGTCCTCGAACGGCAGCGACTGCGCGGCCAGCGCGGCCAGCACCAGGTCGGCGGGGCCCGACAGCGCGGTGGTGAGTTCGTCGGCGGTGGCTGCGCGCACCGGGCGCACGGCGATGCCGGCGTTGCGCAGGCCGCTGACCAGCGCTTCGGCGTCCTCGACGCGCTCGTCGACGATCAGCAGGCGCAGGGCGTTGTCGGGCTTTTTCGACATGCTGTCCTCCGGTGGAACCGGGGTTTATGCCACGGGCCGGGCGTCGTCGTCCATCGCGAGGGGGTCACAGCGGACGCTTCGATGCGTCTCCTGCGACCTCGCGCACGAGTCGCGGCAGCAGGTAGCCGGGCAGCCGCGCGCGCATGGCGGCGTGCAGCGCCAGCGCCTCGTCGTCGGGCACTTCGAATTGGGCGGCGCCGGCGACGCGGTCGAGCTGGTGCAGGTAATAGGGCAGCACGCCGGCAGCGAAGCTGCGCTCGTGCAGGGCGGCCTGCGCGTCGAGCGTGTCGTTGACCCCGCGCAGCAGCACCGCCTGGTTGAGCAGGGTCGCGCCGGTGGCGCGCAGGCGGGCCATGGCGGCGTCGACGGCGGCGTCGAACTCGTTGGCGTGGTTGGCGTGGACCACGATCGCGACCGGCCAGGGCAGCGCGCGCAGCCATGCGGCGAGGGCGTCGTCGACCCGCTCGGGCAGGACGACCGGCAGCCGCGTGTGGATGCGCAGCCGGCGGACGTGGGCGATGCCGGCCAGCGCCTCGGTCAGCTCGGCGAGCTTGGGCGTGGCCAGTGACAGCGGGTCGCCGCCGGAGAGGATCACCTCGTGCAGCGAGTCGTCGTCGCGGATCGCCGCCAGCGCCTCGCGCCAGCCGCTGGCGGCCGCGGTCTCCTCGGCATAGGGGAAGTGGCGGCGGAAGCAGTAGCGGCAGTGCACCGCGCAGCTGCCGGTGGCGACCAGCAGGGCACGGCCCCGGTACTTGTGGATTACGCCGTGGCCGGCCTTCGCCCCGGCGTCGCCGACCGCGTCCAGCGAGAAACCGGGCACGATCCGCGACTCCTCGTCCAGCGGCAGCACCTGCCGCAGCAGCGGATCGTCCGGATCGCCGCGGCGCATGCGGGCGACGAAGCCGCGCGGCACGCGCAGGGGGAAGGGGCCCGCGGCATCGGCCACGCCGGCGAGGCCGTCCAGGCCGAGCAGGGCCAGCAGTTCGCGGGGCTCGCGGATGGCGTCGCGCCAGTGCTGCTGCCAGCCCTGCGGCTGCAGCCGGGCGGGGGCAGCAGGTATCATTGGCGGTCAGATTTCTTCGGCCCGGCGGCGCCGGACCCTCGATTCCCACCATTCTAGCCGCCCGCGGGCGGCCCAGCAGGAGACCCCATGGCCAGTTTGGGCATGAACGACGTCAAGAACGGCCAGAAGATCCTGGTCAACAACGAACCGGCGATCATCACCGAGACCGACTACGTCAAGCCCGGCAAGGGCCAGGCCTTCACCCGCGTGCGCTACCGCCTGATCAAGTCGGGCCGGGTGCAGGAAATCACCATGAAGTCGACCGACTCGGTCGAGGCCGCGGACGTGGTCGACACCGACATGCAGTACCTCTACAGCGACGGCGAGTACTGGCACTTCATGAACCCGGAGAGCTTCGAGCAGGTGCAGGCCGACGAGGCCGGCATGGGCGGCGCCGAGAAGTGGCTCAAGGGCGAGGAGACCTGCGTGGTCACCCTGTGGAACGGCAATCCGATCGCCGTGACCCCGCCGAATTTCGTCGAATTGCTGATCACCGAGACCGATCCCGGCGTGAAGGGCGATACCGCCGGCACGGGCGGCAAGCCGGCGACGCTGGAAACCGGGGCCGTGGTCCGCGTGCCGCTGTTCGTCGGCCAGGATGAGGTGATCAAGGTCGACACCCGCTCGGGCGAGTACGTCAGCCGGGTGAAGTGACGCAATGGCCTGCGCGCGCAGCGCGCAGCTGCCATTGCGTCATCCCGAGCCAAAGGCGAGGGATCTTGCCGCCGTCGTCGGGATGCCCTGCCGAAGGAGCAGATTCCTCCCCCGCTGCGCGGGCTCGGAATGACAGGAAGAAATGACATTGTCATCCCGAGCCGCAGGCGAGGGATCTTGCCTGATGGCCGACGTGCCCACCGCAAGCCAGGTTCTTCACCAGTCAGGCCGACATCCCCGCGAAGGCGGGGACCCAGTGTCTTTGCACGAAGATCAACATGGATCCCCGCTTTCGCGGGGATGACGTCGGGCTGAATACAGTTCCGGCGCCGCCAAACCGCGCCGGAACGGCGACACACGCGACCCCGTCATCCGCATCGCCCGCAAGGGATGACAAAATGGTGCGATGACGAATCCCCAAGCCCCCCAAACCTGCGATCTCCTGATCGAAGCCGGTTTCGTCGTCCCGGTCGAACCGCACGGCGTGGTGCTCGAAGACCACGCGGTTGCCGTGGACGGCGGCGTGATCCTCGCCGTCCTGCCCATCGCCGAGGCGCGCGCCCGCTACGCGCCGAAGGAAACGGTCTCGCGCCCCGACGCGGCCCTGATCCCCGGCCTGGTCAACGCCCACACCCACAACCCGATGACCCTGCTGCGCGGCGTCGCCGACGACCTGCCGCTCAAGGTCTGGCTGCAGCAGCACATCTGGCCGATCGAGGCTGCGGTGATCAGCCCTGCGTTCGTCGAGGACGGCGTCACCCTGGCCATCGCCGAACTGCTGCGCGGCGGCGTGACCTGCGTCAACGAGAACTACTTCTTCCCCGACGTGCAGGCCGCGACCTATCGCAGGCACGGTTTCCGCGCCCGCATCGGCCTGCCGGTGATCGATTTCCCCACGGCATGGGCGAAATCGGACGACGAATACTTCGACAAGGCCGGCGAGGTCCACGACCAGTGGCGCGGCGATCCGCTGGTCGCCACCGCGTTCGCGCCGCACGCGCCGTACACGGTCAACGACGCCAACTTCGAGCGCGTGCGCATGCTCGCCGACCAGCTCGACCTGCCCGTGCATCTGCACCTGCACGAGACCGCGCAGGAAGTCGCGCAGTCGATCGACGAGCACGGCCAGCGCCCGATCGCGCGTCTCGACCGGCTCGGCCTGATCAACGACCGCCTGATCGCGGTGCACATGACCCAGCTGACCGAGGCCGAGATCCACCTCTGCGCCGAACGCGGCGTGAGCGTGGTGCACTGCCCGGAGTCGAACCTGAAGCTGGCCTCCGGGTTCTGCCCGGCCTGCGCGCTGGCCCGCGCCGGCGTCACGCTCGCCATCGGCACCGACGGCGTCGCCAGCAACAACGACCTCGACATGTTCGGCGAGACCCGCACCGCCGCGATCCTGGCCAAGACCGTGGCCGACGACGCGGCCGCGCTGGACGCGTTCGCGGCGCTGCGCGCGGCGACGCTCGGCGGTGCGAAGGCAATCGGCTTCGACCACATCGTCGGCACGATCGAAGCCGGCAAGCAGGCCGACCTCGCCTGCGTCGACCTGTCGGCGCTGGAGACCCAGCCGCTGCACCACGTGGTGTCGCAGCTGGTCTACGCGACCGGCCGCCACCAGGTCGGCGACGTCTGGATCGCCGGCCGCCACAAGCTGCGCGAACGCGTGCTGGTGGACATGGATGCGGCCGGGATCGTCGCCAATGCCCGCCAGTGGCGTGAGCGCATCGCCGCGGTCCGGACCTCCTGACCCTTCCACCGTCATTCCAGCTTGCGCTGGAATGACGACTCAACGAGATATGACGGCATGACCAGCGCATCCGCCCCAGGCACCAACTTCCGCCAGGAAGAACTCGACAAGTTCGCCGCGCTGGCGAACCGCTGGTGGGACCCGGACGGCCCGCAGAAGCCGCTGCACGCGCTGAACCCTGCGCGGCTAGGCTACGTCGCCGCGCGCGCGCCGCTGCAGGGCGCGACCGTGGCCGACATCGGTTGCGGTGGCGGCCTGCTCAGCGAGGCGATGGCGAAGGAAGGCGCCGACGTCACCGCGATCGACCTCGCGCCCGACCTGGTCAAGGTGGCGCGGCTGCACGGCCTGGAGTCCGGAGTGAAGGTCGACTACCGCGTGCAGGCAGTGGAGGACCTCGCCGCGGAGCGCCCCGGCGCCTTCGACGTCGTGACCTGCATGGAGATGCTGGAGCACGTGCCCGACCCGGCGGCGATCCTGCGCGCCTGCGCGGCGCTGCTCAGGCCCGGCGGCCGCCTGTTCGTATCCACGCTCAACCGCACCCCGGCGGCGTTCGCGCTGGCGATCGTGGGCGCCGAATACATCGCGCGGCTGCTGCCGACCGGCACCCACAGGTACAGCGAGTTCATCAAGCTTTCCGAACTGGCGGCGTGGCTGCGCGCGGCCGGGCTGCAGCTGGAGGACGTGAGCGGCCTGATGTACGAGCCGTGGCGGAATGCGGCGCGGATCGTGTCGCGGACGGACGTGAATTACATCGGCTGTGCGGTGAAGCCGTGATTGGTGATTCGTAATTCGTGATTTGTAATTGGAGCCGTCGTCCCGGCGAAAGCCGGGATCCATCTTGATCTTGCCTTTCGGCAAATAACGACAGAAGCACATGGATCCCGGCTTTCGCCGGGATGACGAGCCGACAAGAAACCAATGACCGAATCACCAATCACCAATCACCAATCACGATCCTTCCCCCGCGGCGTCCTGTTCGACCTCGACGGCACCCTCCTCGACAGCGCACCGGACATGCTGGCCACGGTCAACCGCATGCGCGTGGCGCGGGGCAGGGCGGCGATGACGCTCGCGGGCATCCGCCCGCACGTCTCGCGCGGTGCGCGCGCGATGGCGTCCGCGGCGTTCCCCGACGTACCGCCCGAGCGCGTGCCGGAGCTGGTGCCGGAGTTCCTCGGCATCTATCGCGAGGAACTCGGCCGCCATGGCCGGCCCTTCGACGGCGTCGAGGCGATGCTGGCCGCGCTGGAGGCGGATGGCGCGCGCTGGGGCATCGTCACCAACAAGCCCGAGTCGCTGGCGCGCGATCTGCTGCCGCAGCTCGGCTGGGACACGCGCAGCGGCGTGCTGGTCGGCGGTGATTCGCTGTCCGAGCGCAAGCCGCATCCGCTGCCGCTGCTGCACGCGGCGCAGGTGATCGGCATCGCGCCGGCCGATTGCGTCTACGTCGGCGACGACCGCCGCGACATCGACGCCGCACGTGCGGCCGGCATGCTCTCGGTGGTCGCGCTGTGGGGCTACCGGCTGGACGACGACGATCCCGCCGCGTGGCAGGGAGACGCGATGATCGCGCAGCCCGTCGATCTCCTCGATCCCTCGGCCTGGCCCCGTCCGCGACCGTAGGCGCGCCTTCGGGCGCGATCCCCGCTTTCTTCGGCCCTCGGCCCTTCGAAAAGCATCGCGCCTGAAGGCGCTCCTACAATGTCGGGATGAGGAGCATGGCGTGATGACGGGTTCTGACTCGCTCGACAGTTTCGTCGACAAGTGGCGCGCGCGCTGGCCGGAATGGGTCGCGCTGCTGGTCTTCGTGCCGGCGGCGCAGCGCCCGGCGGCGGCAGCCTGGTTCTCGCTGCTGCAGGAACTGCGCGACGCCGCCTGGAGCGGCAGCGATCCGGCCCCGGGGCTGGCGAAGCTGGCCTGGTGGCAGGAGGAACTGCGCGGCTGGGCGAAGGGCGCGCGTCGCCACCCGCTGGGCGAGGCGCTGGCGCCGCTGCAGGCGCCCTGGGACGCGCTGGGAGGCGCGCTGTCGGTGCTGCCGGCCACCCGTGCGCCGGGGTCGGGAGACGACGACACGGCAGCGCTGGAGGCCTTTGCCGGCAGCCTGCTGGCCTGCGAGGCGGCGCTGTTCGGCGGAACTGATCCGCAGCCCAGCCAGATCGCCGGCGCGACCGCCGGCCTGCGCGCCGAGCGCGCGCTGTCGCAGGGCGACCGCGAGGCGGCGGCCGGCCTGCGCCGGTTGCTGGACGCGTCCACCGCTGCGCCGACCCGCCCCCGGCGCCTGCAGCAGGTCGTCGTCCGCGAGCGCCTGCGCCTGCTGGCGGCGGGCGCGGCGCCGTCCCGTCGCACGCCGCTGCGGCTGCTGTTCGCCGCCTGGCGCGCCGCGCGCGGCGGCTGAGGGCAACGCTCCGTTGCATCGCCGTTGCGCGGGCTCCCGTTAAACTGTCGGCGTTTTCCCACCGTTCGAAGCATCGTGACCACTTCCTCCCCCCGCGAACTGCCCGACGTCGCCGGCGATGCCGCCCGCGCGGCGCGCGCGCTCGACTGGGTCGGCATGGACCGCATCGCCCTGCCGGTGCGGGTCGCGGGCGCGGACGGCGACGCGCCGATCCTGGTGCCGGCTTCGGTCGACGTGGCCGTGGATCTGCGCGATCCCGACGCCCGCGGCATCCACATGTCGCGCCTGTACCTGCGGCTGCAGGACGCACTCGCCGCGGAGCCGCCCGGCCACGCCGCGCTGCGGCGCGTGCTGCAGGACTGCATCGACTCGCAGCAGGGCCTGTCGACCCGCGCGCGGATCGTGATCCGCTACGGACACATGCTGCGGCGCCCGGCCCTGGCCAGCGACAACGCCGGCTGGAAGACCTACCCGGTGGAACTGGTGGCGGAGCTGGCCGACGGCCACCTCGCGCTCGACCTGTCGTTCGCGGTCGAATACTCCAGCACCTGTCCGGCCTCGGCGGCGCTGTCGCGGCAGCTCAACGCGCAGCGCTTCGCCGCGGATTTCGCCGCCGCCAAGCCGCTGTCCACCGGCGTCGTGCGCGACTGGCTGGCCTCCGAGCGCGGCCTGGCCGCCACGCCGCACGCGCAGCGCAGCCGTGCCGACGTCATCGTGCGTCTGCGCCCGGCCTTCGACCAGTTGCCGCTGGCCGAACTGGTGGATGCGATCGAGGACGCACTCGGCACGCCGGTGCAGACCGCGGTCAAGCGCGAGGACGAGCAGGCCTTCGCCGCGCTCAACGCCGCCAACCTGATGTTCTGCGAGGACGCCGCGCGCCGCGTGGCGGCGGCGCTGGCCGCGGACGCGCGCGTGGAGCGCTTCGACGCCACGGTCTCGCACTTCGAGAGCCTGCACGCGCACGACGCGGTCGCCCGGGTGAGTTCGGCTCCGCGCTGAAACGTGACCGCGGCACGATCCGGCCGTGAAAGCGATCGGCTACGATCGCGACCATGGGGACAGGGGATCTGCGGCGCCTGATGCGTGGGTGCAGCCTATGGCTGTGCCTGCTCCTGCTGTGCGCGGCCAACGCCGGCGCGACCGGGCTGAGCGTGCGCGAACTGCGCGACGACCCGCCGGCCGGGGACGTGCTCGCGGGGCGGCATGACGCGCGCCTGGGCCCGCCGCTTGCGCAACCGGTCATCCAGCAGGTCCATCGCGAAGCTCAGTGGTGGCGCATCGATGCCGCGGCGGCGGTCGACCCCGCCATGTCGCCGAAGCTGGTCCTGCGTTCCCCGTTCCTGTATCGCGTGGAAGCCTGGGTGCCCGGCGCGTCGGCGCCGACGCGACACGCACTGTATGGACCGGATGCGGACGACCGCTATTCGAGCCGTGCGCTGGTGATCGACCTGCCGCGCGGCCTTGCCGCCGGGGAGGCCGTCTGGCTGCGGATCGAACACCGGTCGACGATGGTGATGGCGGTGTCGCTGGACACGATGGACGACGTGCATCGCCAGGACCTCGCCTTCATCGCGTGGCGGAGCGTGGTGCTGTCCAGCCTGGCGGTGCTGGTCGTGCTCGCGCTGGCGTTCTGGGGCGGCACCGGGGAACGCAGCTACGGCTACTTCGGCGCGATGCTGCTGTGTGCGATCGGCTACCTCGCGGCCATCGGCGGCGACCTGCGCTGGGTTGCGGGCGCCGACGTGCTGTTCGGCAGCAGCGCGCAGGCCAATCGCGTCATCGGCTGCCTCGGCGTGGTCTTCAGCAACCTGTTCCAGCGCGCCTATCTCGACCTGCCGAGGAAGCTCCCGACCTTCAGCCGGCTGCTCGCCGTGGGCACGGTGGCGGCGGCCGCGACCGCCGCCTGCTCGCTGTTCCTGGACTGGCGGATCTTCCACGTGCTCGGCAACGGCAGCCTGCTGTTCTCGTCGGCGGTGCTGCTGGCCGCCAGTTCCGTCCTGTCGATCCGCGGCGACCGGGCCGGCCGCGTGGTCCTGCTGTCCTGGACCGCGCTCGTGCTGTTCACGATCGCGGCGGCGCTGCAGATGCTCGGCGTCTGGGTCGGGCCGGCCTGGCTCGGCCAGGGCCTCGCGGGAAGCTTCGTGCTCGCCAGCCTGCTGCTGGCCATCGGCCTGTCGGACAAGCTGCTGCAGCTGCGGCGCGACCGCGACCAGGCCAGCCGCCAGGCGCAGCTCGATTCGGTGACTATGGCGCTGAACCGGCACGGCATCGAGGAGCGCCTGTTCCGCGAGATGGAGCAGGTACGCACGCGCGACACGCGCCTGTCCATCGCGTTCATCGACGTCGACCATTTCAAGCCGATCAACGATCAGCACGGCCACGGCATCGGCGACCAATGCCTGCGGATCGTGTCGTGGCGGCTGAAGAACCTGCTGCGCAACCGGGACGGGATCGGTCGCTACGGCGGCGACGAGTTCCTGGTCGTGCTGCCGGGCATGGGCATCGACGAGGCCTGCGCGGTCGCCGAGCGCATGCGCGTTTCGGTCAGCAGCCGTCCGCTGACCATGGCCGACGCCAGCATCGACGCCAGCCTGAGCATCGGCATCGCCGAACTCGCGCCGGGCGAATCGATGCTCAGCCTGATCGAGCGCGCGGACGCCGCGCTGTACGCCAGCAAGTCGGCAGGACGCGACCGCGCGACCGCCGCGCCGGCGCCGGAAGGATTGTGGGTCGTCTGAAGGGAACCGAGGGAGGAATCATGGACAAGAATGCGAACACGACGCCGGCGCAGGCCTTGCCGATGGACGATCTGCGGACCGGCGACATCCTGCTGATGCTGGGCGAGGGGCCGCTGTCGGACCTGATCGCCTGGGCCAGCGACGGGCCCTACAGCCATGCCGCCGTCGTCGCCGACGGCGGCGACCTGATCGAGGCGGCCGCTTCCGGCGTGCGGCGCTATCCGCTGGCGCAGCGGATCGCCGACCAGGTGAACTATCACTTCATCGACGCCTACCGGATGCACGGCGCGAACGATGGGCCGCTCGACGCCGCCGACCTTGCCGACGTACTGGCCAAGGCCGAGAGCCTGCTCGGCATTCCCTATCCGATCGACCAGCTGGCGCTGCTCGGCGCGATCATGGCGGTGCGCGGCAAGTGGCCGGAGCATCCGTGGGCGCGGCTGCTGGTGCGGGTGGCGCTGGACCACGCGCTGCCCGATGCCACCGACGGCATGGTCTGCAGCGAAGTGGTGTACCGCGCCTACGCCGAGTGCGCGGCGACGCCGGCCGGTCGCCTGGCGCCGGAGATCGTGGTCGGCGAGCGCGGCACCGCGCCGTTTCCCGAGATCGACTGGAAGGCGCTGTTCGATGAAATCTGGCCACTGCTCAAGCCCGGGGGCCGGCAGGCGCTGCAGTCGCCTCAGCGGCAGCTCAACGCGCTCAGGAGCAGCGACATCGCGGGGCTGGACATCGCCAGCGCCTCGGCGCCGGACGTGTCGGACGAGGAACTGGAGCGCGCGCGGCAGGCCGTGCTGGGCCGGCTCGGGGCAGGCGCGGCCGTGGCGGCAAGGGAAAGCGACGCGCTGCTGGCGGGCGAGGGCCCGGTGGACCCGAAGCCGAACCCGCGGCTGGTGTCGCCGCAAGACCTGGCGGCATCGCCCAGCGTCGCCTTGCTGGGGCGGCTGATGCAGCGGCCCGGCGGATAAGATCCTTGTCATTTCGACCCCGGATCAAGTCCGGGGTCGAAATGACAGAGGGTTCTCCCCGGGTTGTTCCCTCATTCGGGAGAAGAACAGACAAGAGGCCGGGTCGCGCCTGAAGGCGCTCCCATAACGCTTGCCTCCTGTAGGAGCGCCTTCAGGCGCGACCAAATATTGACGACACGGATTGCCGCCACGCATACGACGGGTGACTTTCGTGGAAACCGCCTCGGCTACTCGCCCCGCTCAAGCACCAGTTGCGGATCGATGCGCACGTCGAACCAGCTCATCCCCCAATGCAGATGCGGCCCCGTCGACCGCCCGGTCGACCCGACCGCCGCCACCACCTGCCCCTGTTCGACGCGATCGCCGACCTTCACGTCGATCCGCGACAGGTGCAGGAAGTTGCTGCTGATGCCGTGGCCGTGGTCGACCAGCACGGTGCCGCCGGTCAGGTAGAGGTCCGGGGCGGCGAAGGTCACGATGCCGGCGGCCGGCGCCTTCACCGGCGTGCCGCTGGCGGCGGCGATGTCCATGCCCGAATGCGGCGAGCCGGGCTTGCCGTTGTAGACGCGGGCGCGGCCGAAGCGGCCGCTGATGCGGCCGTCCACCGGGCGGATGAAGGCCTGCGCGAAATCCGCACGGGCGTCGTCGCGGGTGCGCGCTTCGGCCACGCGCGCCTGTTCGCGGCGGATGCGTTCGGCAATGGCGGGCGGCGGGTCCACGGTGGCCGGCGGGACGCCGTCGACGCGCTGCTCGGGCCAGTCGCGCGGCATGACCGCGATGCGGGCGGTGTCGCGGCTGCCGTCGGGGCGGATGACGGCCACCGACAGCGGTCCGGTGGCGTCCCGGCCCACGCCGAACACCACGGTGCCGTAGCCGGTGGTGCGCAGCGTGCGCCCGGCGTAGGTGACGGTGCTGCCCGGCGGCACCTTGCCGAGCACCATCGCGCCTTGTTGCACGCTGGCGGGGAAGACGATGCGTTGGTCGGACGTGGTTTCCGCACTGCCGGCCCGGGCGGGCAGGGGCGAGGAAACCGTCGCGATCGCGAAGAAAACGAGGGCCGTCATTCCCAATGCCGTCATTCCAGCGCAAGCTGGAATCCATTTTGCCTTTGCTTCCGATTCCGCAAGACAACGGCAAAAGCCAAATGGATTCCAGCTTGCGCTGGAATGACGGCGGGCAGGATTGTCGTCACGACGACGGAACACCTTCAACGATTGAACTCCAGCCGCTGGCCCCGCGGCGGGCCGACGAGCTTCTCCCCGTCCCAGGCCAGCGAGCCGTTGACCCAGGTCGAGGCGATCCGCGAGCGGAACGTGGTGCCCTCGAACGGCGACCAGCCGCACTTGGACAGCACGTCCCCGCGCTGCACGGTGAACGGCGTGTCGTCCACCAGCACCAGGTCGGCGAAATGGCCTTCGCGCAGGTAGCCGCGCTCCTTCACGTCGAACAGCTGCGCCGGCGCGTGCGCGAACTTCTGCACCAGTTGCGCGGTGGTGAAGTGGCCCTCGTGCACGCACTCCAGCGCCGCGGTGAGCGCGTACTGCACCAGCGGCAGGCCGCTGGGCGCGCGCACGTAGGGGTTGTGCTTCTCCTCCCAGGTGTGCGGCGCGTGGTCGGTGGCGAGCACGTCGATCACGTCCTCGGCCAGCGCCTTGAGCAGCGCCGCGCGGTCGGACGCGTCCTTGATCGCGGGATTGCACTTGATCTGGTGGCCGAGCCGGGCGTAGTCGGAACGGTCGAAGCGCAGGAAGTGGATGCAGGTCTCGGCGGTGATGCGCTTGCGGCTGCCGTCGGCGCGGACCAGCGGGCCGCGCTCGAACAGCGCCAGTTCGTCGGCGGTGGAGATGTGCAGCACGTGCAGGCGGGTGTCGTGCCTGCGGGCGAGCTCCAGCGCCAGCCGCGTCGACTTGATGCAGGCTTCGCGCGAGCGGATGTCCGGGTGGCATTGCGCAGGGATGTCGTCGCCGTACTTTGCGCGGTACTCGGCGAGGATCGCGTCGATCATCGGCGTGTCCTCGCAGTGGGTGATGATCGGCACCGGCGTGTCGCGGAAGATGCCGTCGAGCGTGTCCGGGTTGTCGACCAGCATGTTGCCGGTGGACGCGCCCATGAACACCTTCAGGCCCGGCGTCGCCTTCGGATCGATCCCGCGCACGTCCTCCAGGTTGTCGTTGCTGGCGCCGAAGTAGAAGCCGTGGTTGGCGCGCGCGCGACCGGCGGCGCGGGCGTACTTGTCCTCCAGCGCGTCGCGGTTGAGCGTCGGCGGGCTGGTGTTGGGCATGTCCATGAAGCTGGTCAGCCCGCCGGCCACCGCGGCCGCCGATTCGGTGGCGATGTCCGCCTTGTGCTCCATGCCCGGTTCGCGGAAGTGCACCTGGTCGTCGATCATGCCCGGCAGCAGGCGGCGGCCGGCGGCGTCGACCACGGTGTCGCCATCGCGCGCGGACAGGCCGCTGCCGATCGCGGCGATGCGGTCGCCGCGGATGCGCAGGTCGCCTTCGAACTCGCGGCCCTCGTTCACGAGGCGGGCGTTGATGATCAGGGTGTCGGACATTCAGCGGGTTCCATCGGTTTCGGGGGGCACGGGGTCGAGGCCGCCCGGGTGGAGGGGATGGCAGCGGCCGACCCGGCGGATCGCCAGCCAGCCGCCGCGGATCGCCCCGAACCGGCCGATAGCCTCCATCGCGTACTCCGAGCAACTGGGGACGAACCGGCAGCGCGGGCCGAGCAGCGGGCTGATGAAGCGCTTGTAGCCGCGCAGCAGGGCGATGAGGAGGCGGTCGATCACGGTTCGGAAAAGCGGCGGCGCGGTTGCCGCTGTCGCCGGGGCAGGGTATAACAGCGCGCTTTTCCCGTCCAAGGGAACTCTAGAGGGATTGCAGCAAGTGGTCGTCAAGAAGTCCGCGAAAAAGTCAGCCAAGCCCGCGAAAGCGGCCAAGCCAGCCGCCAAGAAGATGGCCAAGCCGGTGAAGGCGGCAAAGAAGGCCCCCGCGAAGAAGGCGGCCGCCAAGCCTGCCGCCGCGAAAAAGGCGCCGGCCAGGAAGGCGCCCGTGAAGGCCGTGAAGAAGGCCCCCGCGAAGAAGGCGCCGGCAAAGACGGTCGCCAAGGCCGCGCCGGCGAAGAAGCCGGTCGCCAAGGCTGCCGCGCCGGCCAGGAAGGCCAAGCCGGTCGCGAAGAAGGCGGCCGCCCCGGCGGTGAAGACCGCTCCGGTGAAGACCGCGCCCGCGCCGAAGAAGAAGCCCGCGGTCGCTGCCGCGCCTGCCCCGCAGGCGGCGCCGGCCAAGGCCGCGAAGCCGGCGCCCGCGCCCAGGCCGCAGCCGGTCCCGGCGCCCCGTCCCGTCGCGCTGCCGAAGGGCAAGGTGGCCAAGGCCGTGGTGACGAGCAGGCCGGCCACCCCGGCGCCGAAGGCCAAGGTCAAGGTCGTGCCGTACGAGACCGACCCGGAGAGCGGGCGCCCGGTCGTGCCGGCCGGCTACAAGCCCGGTGCCGACGAGGAATACATGGGCCCGCTGCAGCTGGAGTACTTCCGCCAGCGGCTGCTGCAGTGGCGCGCGGACCTGGTCGAGGAATCGAAGCAGACCATCGAGAACCTCAAGGACGAAGTGCGCGACGTCGGCGACGAGGCCGAGCGCGCCACCCGCGAAACCGAGAACTCGCTGGAGCTGCGCACCCGCGATCGCTATCGCAAGCTGATCGGCAAGATCGACAGCACGCTCAAGCGCGTGGATTCGGGCGAATACGGCTACAGCGTCGATTCGGGCGAGGAAATCGGCCTCGACCGCCTCGAAGCGCGCCTGACCGCCGAACGCACGATCGACGAGCAGGAGCGCTGGGAGCACCTGCAGAAGCAGATCGGCGATTGAGGTCCATGAAAAACCCCGCGGAAGCGGGGTTTTTCATGGCGTGATTGGTGATTGGTGATTCGAAAGAGCCAAGGGCTCGCGCATTCGCGCTTTTCCCAATCACGAATCACCAATCACCAATCACGGCTTCACTTCAGTTCGCTGAAACAAAGCCTCCGCAACCTCGGCGCCCGCCACGCGGTGACCGCCGCCACGCCCATCGTCACGCAGCCGCCCAGCACCACCGCCGGCACCAGCCCGAGCAGGCGCGCCATCGAGCCGGCGTAGAACGCGCCGATCTCGTTCGACGAGCCCACGAACAGGCCGTTGATCGACGAGACCCGCCCGCGCATGTCGTCGGGCGTGGCCAGCTGCATGATGGTCGAACGCACCACCACCGAAACGCCGTCGCACACGCCCGACAGCAGCAGGAAGCACGCCGACAGCCAGAACACCCGCGACAGCCCGAAACCGATCATGCACAGGCCGAAGCCGACCACCGAGGCCAGCAGGATGCGGCCGGCGTTGCGGTCGAGCGGATGCCGCGCCAGCCACACGCCGATCGCCACCGCGCCCAGCGCCGGCGCCCCGCGCAGGATGCCCAGGCCTTCCGGCCCGTAGTGCAGGATTTCCTGGATGAAGGCCGGCGCCAGCGAGATCGCGCCGCCGAACATCACCGCGAACATGTCCAGCGCCAGCGCCCCCAGCAGCACCTGGTGGCCGAACACGAAGCGCGCGCCTTCGGCGATGCTGGCGAAGATCGGCGCGCGCTGCAGCTGCGGCGCGGGTTCGCTGACGTTCATGCGCAGCATCGCCGCCGCCGCGAACGTGGCGAACACCGCGGCCACCGCGTAGGCGACCGGTTTGCCGCCCCAGCCGACGAGGAAGCCGCCGATCGCCGGCCCGGTCACCAGCCCGGCCTGGAACACGATGCTGCCCAGGCTGGCGCCGCGCACGTACTGCTCGCGCGGCAGCACGCGCGCGAACAGGGCGTTGTAGACCGGCCCGAGGAAGGCGCGCACGCAGCCGGTGAGCGCGATCGCGGCATAGATCGCCCAGACCCCGGCCGAGGTCCAGCCGGCGGCGATCGCCACCAGCAGCAGTGGCGTGATCGCCAGGCAGCTGGCCGCGAACGCGCCCAGCCGGCGACGCGGCAGGTGGTCGACGAGGTAGCCGGCGAAGGGCGCGACGCAGAAGTAGGGCAGGACTTCCGCCAGCCCGACCAGGCCGAGCATCCACGGGTCGCGGGTCAGTTCGTAGACGTGCCAGCCGACCGTGACCGCGACGCCCTGGTAGGAGAGGATCGTGAAGATCCGGAAGCCCATCAGCAGGCGGAAGTCGCGGTTGCGCAGCGGCGCCGCGCGGCTCTCCTCGGGTCGTCCCGCGGCAGTCCCGGTCACGCCAGCGCGTGCTGCGCGGTGTCGCGGATGAAGGCGAGCAGCGAGGCCAGGCCGTTGCTGCGGGTGGGCGAGAGGTGTTTCGCGAGGCCGATGTCGGCGATGTAGTCCGGTGCGGTGTCGAGGATCTCCTGCGCGCTGCGTCCGGAATACACGCGCAGCGCGAGGAAGATCAGGCCGGACACGATCGCCGAGTCGCTGACCGCGGCGAAGTCCAGGCGCGAGGCATCCCCGGAGGGCACGATCCACACCAGCGACTGGCAGCCGAGCAGGCGGTGCTCCTCGATCTTCAATGCTTCGGGGAACGGCGGCAGCTTGCGGCCGAGGTCGATGAGGTACTGATAGCGCTCGGACCAGTCGCCGAAGAAGGCGAATTCTTCCTTGATCGCGGCCTGGGCTTCGGTGGCGGTGGGTTCGAGGGGGAAGGGGGAGTCGGTCACGTCGTCTTGTGGCGGTGCTGGTGTTGCGGCGGGGCTGTCTGGGGCGGGGGGGTATTGTCGCAGATGGCGTCGCCGGGGATGGTGGGGCGAGGCTGCTTTTGAGAAGGCGGGCCGTCTTCTTCAGTGTTGTGCGCGATTACTTTCCCCACTCGTACCGTCATTCCTGCGAAAGCAGGAGGCGCTTTTCAACAGCGCGAAGCGCTGGTCATCCATTTTGCTTTTCGCTCTTTGGCTTTTCGGCTTTTCGCTTTTCGGTTTTGTCTGTTGAAGAGTCAAAAGCTTCCGTCCGCCTGCGGCGGCCGGGTTCATTTCTTTTAACACTTATCAAAAGAAATGAACCCGCCAAAGGCGGAAGCTCTTGATCTTCGGGAAGATCACCAACGGAAGCCAATCACCCACGCTTCCACCGCACTCCCTGCGGCGTATCCTCCAGCAGAATCCCTTCCGCAGCCAACTGGTCCCGAATCGCATCCGCCCGCGTGAAATCCCGCGCCTTCTTCGCCGCGGCCCGCTCCTCGATCAGCGCTCGGATGCGCGCATCGTCGTCCCCGGACGCGCCGCGCGCGAACCAGGCCTGCGGCGACTGCTGCAGCAGGCCCAGCGCGAGCCCGGCGCCAAGCAGTTCCGCCTTGAGTTGCTGCCGATCCCCGGCGTCCTCCGCCTTGCGCGCCTCGCCCGCGATGCGCGCGACCTCGGCCAGCGCCGCCGGCGTGTTGAGGTCGTCGTCCAGCGCGTCCTCCACCGCCTGCGGGATGACCGGGGCCGTTTCGACGGCCGCCAGGTCGCGCAGCGTGCCGTACAGGCGGTCGAGCGTGCGCACGCTCTGCTCGATCAGCGCGTCCGACCAGTCCAGCGGCTGGCGGTAGTGCGCCGAGAGCAGGGCGTAACGCAGCGCCTCCGGCGGATGCTGCCGCACCAGGTCGTGGATCTTTTCGATGTTGCCCAGCGACTTCGACATCTTCGCGCCTGACAGGGTCAGCATGCCGTTGTGCAGCCAGACGCGGGCGAAGATGTGGCCGCCGTGGGCGCACTCGCTCTGCGCGACCTCGTTCTCGTGGTGCGGGAACTGCAGGTCGACGCCGCCGGCGTGGATGTCGATGGTCTCGCCCAGGTGCGCCTCGGCCATCGCCGAGCACTCGATGTGCCAGCCGGGGCGGCCGCGGCCCCAAGGGGAGTCCCAGCCGGGGAGATCGTCGGTCGAGGGCTTCCACAGCACGAAGTCGCCGGGATCGCGCTTGTACGGCGCCACCTCGACGCGGGCGCCGGCCAGCATCTCGTCCGGGTCGCGCCGCGACAGCCTGCCGTAGCCGGCGAAGGTGCCGACCGCGAACAGCACGTGGCCCTGCGCGGCGTAGGCGTGGCCGCTGTCGATCAGGCGCTGGATCATGGCCACCATCGCGCCGATGTGGGCGGTGGCCGCCGGTTCGATGTCGGGGGCGAATGCGCCGTCCACGCCCAGCGCCGCCATGTCCTCGCGGTAGGCGGCGGCGAAGCGGTCGGTGATCGTGGCGATCGGCACGCCGGCCTCGCGCGCCGCGGCGTTGATCTTGTCGTCGACGTCGGTGATGTTGCGGGCGTAGCGCAGCGCGCCGTAGCGGCGGCGGAGCAGGGCCGCGAGCACGCCGAACACCACCGGCCCGCGCGCATTGCCGATGTGGACGTAGTTGTAGACGGTCGGCCCGCACACGTACATCGTCGGGCAGGCCGGGTCGATCGGCGCGAAGGCCTCGGGCTGGCGGGTGAGGCTGTTGAACAGGCGCAGGGACATCGGCACGCGGCGGCGGAAAACCGTCGATTCTAGAGCGTGTCGCGCGCCTTGCAGCATTTTCCGCGTGCGCGGGGCTTCTTCGGGGTCGCGACGGCCGGCACCGGGGCGCGACGGCACCGGGATTCAGCCGGGGGCCGGCCAGCGCCCCCTACACTGCGCCGGCAATGACCCGAGTTCCGACTTTCCCCGTCCTCCGATCGTGCAGGCTGCTGTTCGCCGGCTGGGCCCTGTGCCTCGCGCTGCCCGCGATGGCGCAGGCGGAACCCGATCCCGAACCCGCGCCGGCGCGCCAGCCGGAGAACGTCCGGGTCGAGTACGCCCAGGTGCTGCGCGCCGAACCCGTCTACCAGACCCTGCGCGCGACCACCATGGTCGAGCGCTGCGAGGCGTCGACGCCGGTCGAGGAGGCGCAGGAGAACAAGACCGGGATCGCCCGGGTCCTGGGTGCGGTCAAGGGCGCACTGACGCCCGATCCGAAGGTCGAGGAGGTCGCGCCGTCGGCGGGTGGACAGTGTCGCCTGGTGCCGCTGGAGCGCGAGTTCCGCCGACCGATCGCCTACGACGTCGACTACGTCCACCGCGGCGTGAAGTACCGCTCGCGGCTTCCCGCCGATCCGGGCAACCGCGTGCGCGTGCGCGTCTCGGTGACCCCGGTGGTTTCATCCGAAACCCCCTGAGCGCGCGATTGTTGCAGTGCGTGCGCCGCCATGCGACGATGCGCGCCGTGAAAAACACCCTTGCCCGTGCCGACATCCTGACCTCCGCCCGCATGGCGGCGGGCATGACCTCGCGCGCGCGTCGACCGGACCCCTTTGCCTGAGCTGGGTCGACCGGACGTTTTCCTCGTCATGCCGAAACCCAGCCCGAGGCTGGGTTTTTTCGTTTCTGTACTCCCGAATTCCGCAACATTTCCGAGCCAGGATGTCGTCATGAAGCACTTCTTGAACACGCAGGACTGGAGCCGCGCCGACCTCGACGCCCTGCTGACGCAGGCCGCCCTGTACAAGCAGCACAGGATCGGCGACGCGCTCAAGGGGCGCTCGATCGCGCTGGTGTTCTTCAATCCGTCGATGCGCACCCGCACCAGCTTCGAGCTGGGCGCGTTCCAGCTCGGCGGCCACGCGGTGGTGCTGCAGCCCGGCAAGGACGCGTGGCCGATCGAGTTCGACCTGGGCACGGTGATGGACGGCGACACCGAGGAGCACATCGCCGAGGTGGCGAAGGTGCTGGGACGCTACGTCGACCTGATCGGCGTGCGCGCGTTCCCGAAGTTCGTGGACTGGGCCTACGACCGCGAGGACATCGTGCTGAAGTCGTTCGCGAAGTACTCGCCGGTGCCGGTGATCAACATGGAGACGATCACCCATCCCTGCCAGGAGCTGGCGCACGCGCTGGCGCTGCAGGAGCATTTCGGCACCAGTGACCTGCGCGGGAAGAAGTACGTGCTGACCTGGACCTACCACCCCAGGCCGCTCAACACCGCGGTCGCGAACTCCGCGCTGACCATCGCCACGCGCCTGGGCATGGATGTGACCCTGCTGTGCCCGACGGAGGAATACATCCTCGACGAGCGCTACATGGGCTGGGCGCAGGACAACGTCGCCGAAAGCGGCGGCTCGTTCCAGGTCAGCCACGACATCGACAGCGCCTACGCCGGCGCCGACGTGGTCTACGCCAAGAGCTGGGGTGCGCTGCCGTACTTCGGCAACTGGGCGCCGGAGAAGCCGATCCGCGACCAGTACCAGCACTTCATCGTCGACGAGGCCAAGATGGCGCTGACCAACAACGGCGTCTTCAGCCACTGCCTGCCGCTGCGGCGCAACGTCAAGGCGACCGATGCGGTGATGGACTCGCCCAACTGCATCGCGATCGACGAGGCCGAGAACCGCCTGCACGTGCAGAAGGCGATCATGGCCGCGCTGATGCAGCGGTAGCGCTTCCTGCTTTGCTCCTTCCCCTGCGTGCGGGGGAAGGCCGGGATGGGGGAAAACGGCCTCCGGAACGTTTCACCCCGTCCCTTGCCCCCACCCCAACCCTCCCCCGCAAGCGGGGGAGGGGGCTCAAACCGAGACTTCGACATGACTGCGTCCGATTCCAAAGACATCGTTCTCGCCTTCTCCGGCGGACTCGACACCAGTTTCTGCGTGCCCTACCTGAAGGAGCGCGGCTGGAACGTGCACACGGTGTTCGCCGACACCGGCGGCGTCGACGCCGATGAGCGCGCGTTCATCGAGCAGCGCGCCGCCGAGCTGGGCGTGGCCAGCCACCTCACCGTCGACGGCGGTTCGGCCATCTGGTCGGGCTTCGTCAAGCCGTTCGTGTGGGCGGGCGAGGGTTACCAGGGGCAGTATCCGCTGCTGGTGTCGGACCGCTACCTGATCGTCGATGCCGCGCTCAAGCGCGCCGCGGAGCTGGGCACCAACGCCATCGCCCATGGCTGCACGGGCATGGGCAACGACCAGGTGCGCTTCGACCTCGCGGCCAAGGCCAGCGGCGACTACCGCATCGTGGCGCCGATCCGCGAGATCCAGAAGGAACACACCCAGACCCGCGCCTACGAGCAGGCCTATCTGGAAGAGCGCGGCTTCGGCGTGCGCGCCAAACAGAAGGCCTACACCATCAACGAGAACCTGCTGGGCGTGACCATGTCCGGCGGCGAAATCGACCAGTGGGAGGCGCCGGGCGAGGGCGCGCGCGGCTGGTGCGCGCCGCGCAGCGCGTGGCCGGTCGAGCCGCTGAGCGTGCGCCTGAAGTTCGTCGAAGGCGAGGCGGTCGAGCTCGACGGCAAGTCGCTGCCGGGCGAGCAGATCCTCGCCGCGCTCAACCGCCTGTTCGCGCCCTACGGCGTCGGCCGCGGGCTGTACACCGGCGACACGGTGATCGGCCTGAAGGGCCGCATCGTCTACGAGGCGCCGGGCCTGGTGGCACTGCTCACCGCGCACCGTGCGCTGGAAGAGGCGGTGCTGAGCAAGCAGCAGAACCGCTTCAAGCCGGAAGTGGCGCGCAAGTGGGTGGAGCTGGTCTACGAGGGTTTCTTCCACGATCCGCTGAAGACCGACCTCGAGGCCTTCCTGGCCTCGTCGCAGGCCAAGGTCAACGGCGAGGTCGTGCTGGAGACCCGCGGCGGGCGCGTGGATGCGGTCGCGGTGAGTTCGCCTCACCTGCTGCATTCCAAGGGCGCCACCTATGCGCAGTCGGCCGACTGGGGCGTGGAGGAGGCCGAGGGCTTCATCAAGCTGTTCGGGATGAGCAGCACGCTGTGGGCGGAGGTCAATCGCTGAGGCCACCCGATATGTCATCCCGAACGCAGTGAGGGATCTTTCCCTCCGGAGAGAAGATGTCTCGCTGCGCTCGACATGACAGGAATAGAAACCACATGTTGCAGACCATCCTCCAACACCTCGAAGCCCTGGTGTCCTTCGACACCCGCAACCCGCCGCGCGCGATTACCACCGGCGGGATCTTCGACTACATCCGCGCGCAGCTGCCGGACTTCCGCGTCGAGGTCACCGACCACGGCGCCGGCGCGGTGTCGCTGTTCGCCGTGCGCGGCGGGCCGACGCGGCTGTTCAACGTGCACCTGGACACCGTGCCCTCGTCGCCGCACTGGAGCGCCGATCCGCTCAGGCTGCGGGTGACGGACGAGCGCGCCATCGGCCTCGGCGCCTGCGACATCAAGGGCGCGGCCGCGGGCCTGATCGCCGCGGCGCAGGCCACGCAAGGCGACGCCGCCTTCCTGTTCAGCAGCGACGAGGAGGCCAACGACCCGCGCTGCATCGACGCCTTCCTCGCCCGCGACCACGGTTTCCGCGACGTGGTCGTCGCCGAGCCCACGCAGTGCGAGGCGGTGCTGGCCCATCGTGGCATCAGCGCGGTGCGCATGGATTTCCGCGGCAAGGCCGGCCACGCCTCCGGCGCGAGTGCGGTCGACGCCAGCGCGCTGCACCACGCCGTGCGCTGGGGCAATCGTGCGCTGGAGTTCATTGCCATGGAGTCGCACCGCCGCTTCGGCGGACTGACCGGGCTGCGCTTCAACATCGGCCGCATCGAGGGCGGGATCAAGGCGAACGTGATCGCGCCGGCGGCGGAACTGCGCTTCGGCTTCCGGCCGCTGCCCTCGCACGACATCGACCAGTTGCACGCGGCGTTCCGCGGTTTCGCCGCGCCGGATGCGCTCGGCGAGTACGAGGAAACCTTCCGCGGGCCGCCGCTGCCCGCCGGCGACGTCGCCGGCGCCGAGGACCGGCGGCTGGCCGCGCGCGACCTCGCCGACGACCTCGGCCTGCCGATCGGCAACGCCGTCGACTTCTGGACCGAGGCCTCGCTGTTCTCGCGCGCGGGCCTGACCGCGCTGGTCTTCGGCCCCGGCGACATCGCCCAGGCGCACACCGCCGACGAGTGGGTGTCGCTGGACCAATTGCAACGCTACGGCGGCATCGTCCGCAACATCCTCGGACCAGCATGAACATCGAAGCCAACAGGCAGACCCGGCAGACCATCGTGCGCCTGCTTTCGAGCATGGCCAGCGCGAAGGAGATCAGCCAGTACCTCAAGCGCTTCTCGCAGCTCGACGCCAAGCGCTTCGCCGTGGTCAAGGTCGGCGGCGCGGTGCTGCGCGACGACCTGGAGGCGCTGACCTCGTCGCTGTCGTTCCTGCAGGAAGTGGGGCTGACGCCGATCGTGCTGCACGGTGCGGGGCCGCAGCTCGACGCCGAGCTGTCCGCCGCCGGCATCACCAAGCAGACCGTCGACGGCCTGCGCGTGACCTCGCCCGAGGCACTGGCGATCGTGCGCAAGGTGTTCCAATCGTCCAACCTCGCCCTGGTCGAGGCACTGCAGCAGAACGGCGTGCGCGCGACCTCGATCACCGGCGGCGTGTTCGAGGCCGACTATCTCGATCGCGACACCTACGGCCTGGTCGGCGAGGTGCGCAGCGTGAACCTTGCGCCGATCGAGGCCAGCCTGCAGGCGAGCTCGATCCCGGTCATCGCCAGCCTCGGCGAGACCGCGTGCGGGCAGATCCTCAACATCAACGCCGATTTCGCCGCCAACGAACTGGTGCGCGTGCTGCAGCCCTACAAGATCATCTTCCTGACCGGCACCGGCGGCCTGCTCGACGCCGACGGCAGGCTCATCGATTCGATCAACCTCTCCAGCGAGTACGAGCACCTGATGCAACAGCCGTGGCTCAACGGCGGCATGAAGGTCAAGATCGAGCAGATCAAGGACCTGCTCGACCACCTGCCGCTGGAGTCCTCGGTCTCGATCACGCGGCCGGCGGACCTGGCCAAGGAACTTTTCACCCACAAGGGCTCGGGCACGCTGGTGCGCCGCGGCGAGAAGGTGGTGCGCGCGACGGACTGGGGCGCGTTCGACCTCGACCGCCTGCGCGAACTGATCGAATCCAGCTTCGGCAGGCGGCTGGCGCCGGACTACTTCGAGAAGACGTCGCTGCTGCGCGCCTACGTCAGCGAGAACTACCGCGCCGCGGTGATCCTCGTCGACGGCGACGGCATGACCTACCTCGACAAGTTCGCGGTGCTCGACGACGCGCAGGGCGAAGGCCTCGGTCGCGCGGTCTGGAACGTCATGCGCGAGGAGACGCCGCAGCTGTTCTGGCGCTCGCGCCACAACAACCAGGTCAACATCTTCTACTACGCAGAGTCCGACGGCTGCTACAAGCAGGACAGGTGGAAGGTGTTCTGGTACGGGCTGGACGGCTTCGACGGCATCCAGAAGGCGGTGGCCCACTGCGCCACGCGCGCGCCGACGCTGCTGGACTGACGATGGCCGCGATCGCACTCCCGTCGGCATGGCGCAGCGTACCGAGGCTCGTCGGCCGCCATGCCGTGCTCGAACCGCTGCAGGCCGCGCATGCCGACGGCCTGCGCGCCGCGGTGGAGGGCAGCGGGCTCGACCGGCTCTGGTACACCAACGTGCCTGCGCCGGCGCGCGTGGCGGCCTACGTGGACGGCGCGCTGGAAGCGCAGGCGGCCGGCCGCGTGCTGGCCTTCGCGGTACGCGAGCCCGGCGGCGATGTCGTCGGCACGACCCGCTTCTACGGGCTGGAGCCGGAGGTGCCGAGGTTGCTGCTCGGCTACACCTGGTACGCCCCGCGCGTGCAGCGCACCGGCGTCAATACCGAATGCAAGCGGATGCTGCTGGAACACGCCTTCGACACGCTGGACTGCGCCAGCGTCGGCTTCGAGACCAGCTGGTTCAACCACGCCTCGCGTGCGGCCATCGCCCGGCTCGGCGCGAAACAGGATGGCGTGCTGCGCAACCACAAGCGCCACGCCGACGGTTCGCTGCGCGATACCGTGGTGTTTTCCATCCTCGACACGGAATGGCCGGCGGTGCGCCGGCACCTGCAGTCCCGACTGGACGATCATCCATGAGCAAGGCCCCCGTTTCCCTCGGCATCGTCGGCGCCCGCGGCCATACCGGCAGCGAGCTGATCCGGCTGGTCGCCGCGCACCCGCGGTTCGAACTGGCGTTCGTGTCCTCGCGCGAGCTGGACGGCCAGCGCGTGGCCGGACACAGCGACGCCTACACCGGCGATCTGTGCTTCGAGAACCTCGATGCCGACGCGGTGGCCGCGAAAGGCGCCGACGCCGTGGTCCTGGCCCTGCCCAACGGCAAGGCCGCACCCTATGTCGCGGCGCTGGATGCGGCGAAGCCGGACACGGTGATCGTCGACCTGTCGGCCGACCATCGCTTCGACGAGCACTGGTACTACGGCCTGCCGGAACTGACCCGGGCGCGCTACGAAGGTTCGAAGCGCATCAGCAATCCCGGCTGCTACGCGACCGCGATGGAACTGGCGATCGCGCCGGTGCTCGACCGGCTGGCCGGGCCGCCGCAGTGCTTCGGCGTGTCGGGCTATTCCGGCGCCGGCACGACGCCCTCGGACAAGAACAACGTCGAACTGCTGCGCGACAACCTGATGCCGTACGCGCTGGCCGAGCACATGCATGAGCGCGAGGTGTCGCGCCACCTCGGCGTGCCGGTCGAGTTCATGCCGCACGTGGCGCCGCACTTCCGCGGCATCACCATGACCGTGAACCTGTGGCTGCAGCAGCCGGTGAAAGTGGAGGACGTGCGGGCGCTGTACCGCGACCGCTACGCAGGCGAGCCGCTGCTGCGGGTGGGTGACGACGCGCCCTGGGTCAGCCGGATCGCCGGCAGGCATGGCGTCGAGATCGGCGGCTTCACCGTGGCGCCCGGCGGCAAGCGCCTGGTGGTCGTGTCCACGCTCGACAACCTGCTCAAGGGCGCGGCGACGCAGGCGATGCAGAATCTCAACCTCGCATTCGGGTTCGACGAACTGGCCGGGATTCCGGCGGACGCATTCCTTTCGCAGGAGGACGGCCGATGAGCGACCTGCTGTGGCAGAAGCCCGGCGTGACCGTGGACGCCGGGATCCAGCGCTTCCTCGCCGGCGACGACGTGCTGCTCGACCGCGAGTTCTTCCTGCACGACATCCAGGCCAGCGCCGCGCACGCGGAAGGCCTGCAGCGCATCGGCATCCTCTCGGGGGATGAGCTCGACAGCCTCAAGCGCGAGCTCGCGCAGCTGGCCGACGACTTCCGCGCCGGCGGTTTCGTGCTCGACGAGCGCTACGAGGACGGCCATTCCGCGATCGAGGCGCGCCTGACCGAACGCCTCGGCGACGCCGGTCGCAAGATCCACACCGGCCGCAGCCGCAACGACCAGGTGCTGGTGGCGACGCGCCTGTGGCTGAAGGAAAAGCTGGCGCGCGTGGCGCGGCTGGGGCGCGAGATCGCGCGGGTGGCGCTCGACCGCGCGCGGGCCGAGCGCGACCTTCCGTTGCCCGGCTATACCCACATCCAGCGCGCCGTGGTGTCCTCGGCGGGCATGTGGTGGGCCGGCTGGGCCGAGGCCTTCATCGACGATGCGGTCCGCGCCGCCGACACGCTGAAGCTGGTGGACTGCAATCCGCTGGGCACTGCCGCCGGCTACGGCGTCAACCTCGGGCTCGATCGCGAACACACGACGCAGGCGCTCGGTTTCGCGCGCATGCAGGTCAGTCCGATCTACGCCCAGCTGTCCCGCGGCAAGTTCGAACTGGCCGCGCTGGAGGCGCTCGGCAGCGCCACGCTCGACCTGCGCCGTATCGCCTGGGACCTGTCGCTGTTCACCAGCGCCGAGTTCGGCTTCGTCGCGCTGCCGTCGCAATACACGACCGGCAGCTCGATCATGCCCAACAAGCGCAATCCCGACGTGATCGAACTGATGCGCGCCACGCACGCCAGTGTCGCCGCGGCGCGCACCGAGATCGAGCAGCTGCTGTCGCTGCCCTCTGGCTACCACCGCGACCTGCAGGCCAGCAAGGGCGCGATCTTCCACGGCTTCGGCCGCGGCCTGGCGGCGCTGGAGCTGCTGCCGGCGCTGCTGGCCAACCTCGAATGGCGCGAGGCGCAACTGCGCGCGGCGATCGATTCTGGCATGTACGCCACCGACGTGGCGGTGGAAGCCGCCGTCGCCGGCGTGCCGTTCCGCGAGGCCTACAAGGCCGCCGCGGCGTCCGCCGACAGCGCCGGGCAGGGACGCACGCCGGAAGGCAGCCTCGCCGCGCGCGTCTCGCCCGGTGCCGCGGCGGACCTGCGCCTCGACGAACTGCAGGCCCGCTGGGAGGCGCTGTGAACGCGCCGGCGACGCGCTACCTGGTGCTGCTGATGCGGCGGCCCGGTTTCGACGAGGCCCTGGTCGCGCCGCACCTGGCCTTCCTCGACGGGCTGCGCGCCGATGGCCTGCTGGAGCTGACAGGCGGCTTCGGCGACCGCAGCGGCGGCGCCTACCTGCTGCGCGGGGTGGCGGATCTCGATGCGGCGAAGGCCATCGTCGAACGCGACCCGCTGGCGATCCACGGCGCGTCGGACATCGTCGTCCACGAGTGGAACACGCGCTGAGCCGATGAACACGCACGCCTTCTCCGAACAGCGCCTGCCGCCCTGGCGGCGCGCCGTGCTGAAGGTCGGCAGCAGCCTGCTGGCCGCGAACGGCGGCGGACTGTCGACCGAGTACGCGCAGGCCATCGCCGGTTTCGTCGTCGCCTCGCACAAGGCCGGGCGCGAGGTGGTGGTGGTGTCCTCGGGTGCGGTCGCGGCCGGCCGCGCGATCATGCGCGAGCAGCCGCACGACGGCGCCGAGATGGCCGAGCGCCAGGCGCTGGCCGCGCTGGGGCAGGCGCGGCTGATCGGCTTCTGGCAGGGCCTGCTCGACCGCCAGGTGGCGCAGGTGCTGCTGACCCACGACGACCTGCGCAACCGCCGCCGCTACCTCAACGCCCGCGCCACGCTGTCGGCGCTGCTGCGCCATCGCGCGGTGCCGGTGGTGAACGAGAACGACACGGTCTCGGTCGACGAGCTCAAGCTGGGCGACAACGACAATCTCGCCGCGATCGTCGCTGCGCTGGTCGATGCCGACGTGCTGTTCATCGCCACCGACATCGACGGCCTGTACGACGCCGATCCGCGCCGCCATCCGGACGCGCGCCCGGTGGAGGTGGTGCCGCAGCTCACGCCCGCGCTGCTCTCGGCCGCAGGCGGTACCGGCAGCGCGATCGGCACCGGCGGCATGCGCACCAAGCTCGAAGCGGCGCAGCGCGCCTCCGCCGCGGGCGTGGCGACGGTGCTGTTCAACGGCACCCGCGCCGACGTGCTGGAAGCGCTGGCGCAGGACCGCCTGCGCGGCACGCGCATCCATGCGCTGCGCAGCCGCGTGGCCGTGCGCAAGCACTGGCTGCAGAACGCGCCGGCGGAGCCGGGCGGCGTCGTCGTCGACGCCGGCGCGGCCAATGCGCTGGTGGAGAAGGGCGCCTCGCTGCTGCCGGGGGGCGTGGTCACGGCCGAGGGCGATTTCCGTCGCGGCGACATGGTCGAGGTGCTGCTGCGCGACGAGCGCGGCACCCGTCGCGTCGCGCGCGGCGTCAGCCAGTATTCCGCTGCCGACATCCGTCGCGTCGCGCGCCGCCATTCGCGCGACATCGAATCCATCCTCGGCTACAGCTATGGCGATACGATCGTGCATCGCGACGATTTGATGCTGTTGTAGTGAAAGTTGGCGGTTGATGGTTGCTGGCTGTTGCCGTTGCCCGTCGCTTTCGGTGGTATGGAGATCGAACCGTCCACCCTGTTTCCATCAACTGCCAGTTACCAATTACCAATTATTAGCCGCAAATGACCGACATCCGCCAACTCGCCCTCCAATGCCGAGACGCCGCGCAGGCGGTCGCCGCGCTGTCGACCGATGCCAGGAACGCCATGCTGCTGGCCATGGCGGACGCGCTGGAAGCCGATGCCCCGGCCATCCTCGCCGCCAACGCCGGGGACCTGCAGGCGGCGAGGGAAAAGGGCGTGGCGGCGGCGATGCTCGACCGGCTGCGCCTCGACGACTCGCGTCTGTCGGGCATCGCCTCGGCGCTGCGTGAGGTGGCGGCGCTGCCCGATCCCGTCGGCCAGATCACGCGCCGCGAGACCCGCCCCAACGGCATCGAGGTCGAGCGCGTGCGCACGCCGCTGGGCGTGGTGGCGATGATCTACGAGGCACGCCCGAACGTGACCGCCGACGCCGCGGCGCTGTGCCTGAAGGCCGGCAACGGCGTGATCCTGCGCGGCGGCAGCGAGGCGATCCGCTCCAACCTGGCGATCACGGCCGCGCTGCAGCGTGCGCTCGAAGCCGCGGGCGTACCGGCCGCCGCGCTGACCCTGGTCGAGGACCTGCGCCGCGAAACCATGCTGGAGCTGCTGCAGCTGACCGACATCGTCGACCTCGCGATCCCGCGCGGCGGGGAGGGCCTGATCCGCTTCGTCGCCGAACACGCGCGCGTGCCGGTGATCAAGCACTACAAGGGCGTCTGCCACCTGTTCGTCGACGCCGACGCCGACCAGGACCTCGCCCTGCGCCTGCTGGTCGACGGCAAGGTCTCGCGCCCCAGCGCCTGCAATGCGCTGGAGACGCTGCTGGTGCACGCCGACATCGCCGACGCCTTCCTGCCGCGCGCCGCGGATGCGATGCGCGCGCACGGCGTGGAGCTGCGCGGCGATGCCGCGACGCAGGCGATCGTGCCGGATGTGGTGCCGGCGACGGAGGAGGACTACGACGCCGAGTACCTCGACCTGGTCATCGCCGTGCGCGTGGTCGATTCCCTCGATGCCGCGATCGCCCACATCCGCCGCCACGGCTCCGACCATACCGAGGTGATCGCCACGCGCGACGAGGCCAGCGCGGCGAAGTTCGTCCAGGCGCTGCGTTCGGCGGTGGTGATGGTCAACGCCTCCTCGCGCTTCAGTGACGGCGGCGAACTCGGCCTGGGCGCCGAGATCGGCATCTCCACCACGCGCCTGCATTCCTATGGCCCGATGGGCCTGGAGGCGCTGACGGTCGAGCGCTTCGTCGTGCGTGGCGCCGGCCAGACTCGCAATCTCCACGGCTGAGTCGGCGAGTCCCGGCGCCCGAGTTGGATGGGAGAAACCGGAAAGAAGGCCTGTCATTTCGACCGCAGGGAGAAATCTCCTATCCAGCGCGCCGGAAGAGTATTTCTCCCTGCGGTCGAAATGACATGGACATGGACAAGGACACGGACACGAGGTACGGACGAGGGCAAGGACGACAGGAGTGCGCTGAACGCAGGAGCCGCCGGGATCGCCGGCCGCAGGGCGTCCGCCACCCGAACCGGCGAAGAATCCAAAAAAGTTCTGGTGTCAAGTCCTTTGTGCAAATCACGCAGGACTTGAAACCGTATATGGGACAGTAGGTTAGCTCTTTTCTCGGCCACTTTGGCGCGGTGTGGCTTCGTGGGCTAGGAGCCACATAGGAGCGTTGGGAGAGAAAGCCACATCGCACTGTGTCGTGCTGGATTGCCGAGGGACGGCGGGCTTGTCTTGTCATCATAGCCCAGGCGGCTCTTGGCGGCATCCAGAATGAAGAACGCGCAGCCTTGGGCTGCGCGTTCGATGGATGTTGCTGGGCAGGCTTCGAGGGCCATCACGTCGGCTTGGACGGCACGCTCCGCGTCGTGGTGCCCTTCCTGAATCCCCGATCCCCCGCCATGAACGCCTCCAGCATGTGCGGGATCAACTTCTCGGCATCGACGGCCTCGCCATACGCCTGCGCGTGCAGCGCGGCGTAGCGGTCGAGGTCGGCTTTCAAGCTGGCCGGGCAGGCAAAGGTCAGCTTGACGCTCTCGGTCTTGGGCAGCGGCCCTAGCCGCAGTTTCTTCGTGTTCATTGGGAAGCTCCCCGGTTGAAGAACAGCGGCTGGCACGGCCGCAGCACCAGATCCCGGTTCACGATGACGCGAACCGGCAGGCCCGGCCTAATGGTCAGCGTCGGCTGGATGTCCATGTTGCGCCGGGTGATCTCCTGACCCACCTGATTGATGCTGTCCTGGGCGCTGTCGCGCCCCGCGATGACGATGCGGTTGCCGTCCTGGCGGTTCTCTGGCGCGGCCAACTCGGCGCCTACGCCCAGCAGCGTCGTCAGCACGGCGCCCGCGACGATGCGATTCCAATGCCAGTCCACGTCGTCTTCCAGGCCGGCGTAGCCGGCTGGATCGGTGCCGACAAGGTTGTCGAGCGTCAGCGAGGACGTATCGGGCAGGATGACCCGGTTCCACACCACCTGCACGCGGCTCTGCCCGTAGCTGACCTGGCTGTTGTATTTACCCAGGATGCGCGACCCCTGCGGGATCAACAGGAACTTGCCCGTGGCCGAGTCATAGACCGGCTCCGTCACCGTGGCGATCACGTCGCCTGGCAAGTCCGACTTGATGCCCGTCACCAGCGCGCCCGCAATCACCGTTCCGGCCATGACCTGATACGGCGAGGCCGGCATTTTCAGGTTTCCGGAATTGCGGGTTTCCATAGAGCCGCCTTTCAGGAACGCCTCTTTCTGGTCTTGCCGGTTTTGCACAGCTGTCGGATCGGCAGGCTGGGGCGCCGCCGAGGCCGGCCCAGCCGCGAGCGGGTCGAAGGCCGCGAGCGTGTTGGCAGCACCAGGCACACCCGGCGGCGCCACCGTGGCCGTGGCGGCGGCCTGGCCCTGGCCGCCCGAGCGGAAAAACACCGACGAAGCCGCTGCGGCTTCCGCCTCCTTGCGCAAGGCGTCGTTGGGATCGTGGCCGGGGGCCGCGTAAGCGGCCACGGCGGACTGCTGCGAGTTCACGATGGCCGGGCCAAGATCGCCCGGCAGTGGCGGCCCCAGCTCGGGCACCTTCGGCGGCAGCTTCGAGTAGTCGGACGGCAGGCCGTCCAGCCCTTCGGACTTCGAGACGCGATCGACGTTGTAAAGCTCGGTCTGCTCGCCCGCGCCGCGCCGGTGCGGTTGCAATGACCAGATCGTGGCCCCGAGCACGGCGACCGACAGGCCGCCGACGAGGACGGCCAGCGTGCGCCGGTTCAACCGGGTCACGGCACGCGGCTGGGCGCGAAGCGCCACCGCCTCGGGCGCGACCTTGCCTGCCTGCCGCGTGGCGAGGTCGGGGGTATCGTCCTGGCTCATGGTCAGTTCCTCCGTGCCACGCCATCCGTGCGCTCGATCCGCACCACGTCGCCCTTGTCACCGCCCAGGCGCAACTCTGCCGCGCCAAACAGGCGATCCACGATGTAGTACGGCGAACGGAAGCGGTAGTTCACCAGTTGCCCGTCGCCTTCCGGCCCGATCACGAACAGCGGCGGCAGTTCGCCTTGCGCGATGCCGGCGGGGAACTGGATATAGACCTTCTGCCCGTCGTCGAAAGCGCGCAGCGGCTTCCACGACGGATTGCTGCCGCCGATCGCGTAGCGAAAGCGCAGGTTCTCCAGCGACAGGCCGCTATCCACCGGCGCGGCGGCGCTGGCCGCTTGCGCCTGGCGCTGCAAGGCCAGCATCCGGTCGCGCGGGTACTCCCAGGACACCGACGCCATCCACGTCTTTTCCGTGGAAGTCAGTTCCAGCAGGTACGTCCTCCGGCTGGTGATGATGACCAGATTGGTCTTGAGGCCCGAGCGGATCGGCTTGACCAGCACGTTGACGCGCAAGTCGGCACCGCTGCCGCTGGACGTGTCGCCCACGATCCAGCGCACGGTATCGCCGGCGGCCACCGTCACCAGCTCCTCGCCCGGCTGCAAGGCAACCATCGTCACCCGGCCCACGGCCGCATAGACCTGATACAGCGCGCCATCGGTGAAGGGCCACACCTGAATCGCGTTGACGTAGCCCTCGCGCGTGGGCGCGACACGCGCCTCGGCATTGGCGCGTGAAACGCGCACCTTCTCGTCGGCCGGCTCGGGCGTGGGCTTGGCGTCCTCGGCCTCGGGTGCCGGCATCAACTGCGCCGGCATCGGCAGCACCTCGGGCACGGCCACAACCTCCACGGGCGCGGGCGGCTCCGGCATCGGCTGGGCCTGCACCGGCACCGGCTCATCGAGCGAGATGGTCGGCGGCGGCTTGCCTTGCGTGGCGCAGCCCGCCAGGGCAACAAGCATCAACGGCAAAGCGTAAAAGCGGAAAGACAGGTTCATGGTTTTGCTCCTTCGGAAGAATCCAGCTCGCGGCTCCAGGAAAGGCCGTTGACGTAGATGCCCAGCGGGTTCTTGCGCAGGCGTTCTTCGGTGCGCGGCGGCTGGAGCACGATGGACACCACGGCCGTCCACCGTTCCAGGCCCGCCGCAGCGCCGTTGACGTAGCGGCGTTCCGTCCAGCGCACGTTGAAAGACGTGTCGCTGGCACGCACGACGCTGGTGATCTGCACCGTCACCGACTCCTTTCCGATGCGCGCGAACGGGTCGTTGACCCGCGCGTAGTCGTTGAGCACGGCCGCGCCTTTGTCGGTCGTGTAGTCGTAGGCGTCCAGCCAGTTCTGGCGGACGACGATGGGGTCGATGGACAGCGAGCGCACCAGCGTCACGAAGCGCGCGATGTGGTGCGCCGTCTGCGCATCGTTGGGCCGGTACGGCGTGGCGGCTTCGCCCACGGCGCGCACCTGGCCCGCGTTGTCCACCTCCACGACGTAGGGCGTGACGATGGATTGCGCCGAGCGCCACACCAGTCCGCCGGCCATCAGCAGCGCGAGCGTGAGGCAGCCGAAGGCCATGAATCGCCAGTTCTTGGCCTGGACGCGGGCCGAGCCGATACGGTCGTCCCACACCTGGCCGGCGGTTTGGTACGGCGTGGCAGGCTGCGGCGTGTCGGCGTAGCGCACCTGCGGTTTCTTGAATCGCATGGTCAGTTCTCCTTGTGAATCGCGTCAGTCGTCGGAGCCGCGCAGGCTCGGGCCTTGCCCGGAGCCGCCGCCGTCGCCACCGCGCAGCGCGTGGGCAGCGGTGGTCGCGGCGTGGGTGAGCTGCTGGCGGCGATGCAGCCGCTTGGCCCAAGCGGGCTGCTCGGGCGCCTGTGCAGCGGCAGCGCCTGCCGGCGCTTCGCTGGTGGCGGCCTGGCCGGCTGACGCGCCAGCGTCGCCGTTCCAGCCCGCGCGGAACGGTGCGGCCATGCGCTGCCCGGCAGCGGAAGCGCGGGATGCGGCAGCGCGTCCGGCAGACTGCGCGCCGGTCTTGGCGACGTTGCCCAAGCCCGCCATCGCGCCTTTGGCACCGCCGCCGGCGGCAGCGGAACCCGCCTGGAACGCCGACTTCGCGCTGCCAGCCGCCGACGTGGCGGCACGCGCGCCGCTGCCGGCCAGCTTGGCGGCAGCCGGGGCCATGCGCGCGCCAGCGGCCACCGCGCCGCCCACGCCCGTCGCGGCAGCACCGACAGCCACTGCCGTTCCGGCCGCGCCGACGGCGGCACCGGCCATCGCGCCCGCGCCGAGCTGGGGCGCGCCGGACACAAGGCCCGTGGCGATGCCGGGGCCGAAGATCCCGAGCGCGAGCAAGGTGAGCGAGGCCAGCATGATGACCAGCGCGTGGTCGATGTTCGGCTCGGCGGGGTGGACTTGGAACTGCGCGAACAGGCCCGAGCCGATGCCGACGATCACAGCCAGCACCAGCACTTTGATGCCAGCGGCCACGACGTTGCCCAGCACCTTCTCGGCGAGAAAGCTGGTCTTGTTCCACAGCGCGAACGGCACCAGCACGAACCCGGCGAGCGTGGTCAGCTTGAACTCGATCAGCGTGATGAAAAGCTGGATCGCCAGCACGAAGAAGCACAGCACCACGACCAGCCACGCGAGGAACATCACCACGATGGGATCGAGATTGGCGAACACCTCGGGGAAGCCCGCCATCTCGCCGATCTGCTCCAGAATCGGCGCCCCGGCGTCGATGCCGGTCTTGGCGAGCCGGCCCGGCTGCAAGAAGTTCTCCATCGTGATGGCCGAGCCGGTGGCGGTGATGCCCAGCCCCGCGAACGAGCGGAACACGATGCTGGCCAGCCAGTTGAAGTTGTTGAGGATGTAGGCGAAGGCACCGACGTAGAGCACCTTGCGCAGCAGCTTGGCGATCACGTCATCGCCTTGGCCGGTGGCGTGGCTCATGGCCCAATACAGCCCGGCGATCGTCATGTCGATGACGATCAGCGTGGCCGTGAGGAACGCCACTTCGCCGCGCAGCAGCCCGAAACCCGAGTCGATGTAGGTGGCGAAGGTGTTGAGGAACTGGTCGATGATGGTCACGTCATTCATGGCGTGCCCTCCGGTTCCTCGAAGCTGGGCGGGATCGGCGGCAGGTCGGCCAGCGTCTGGTATTCATCCGGCCCGGCCTCGCCGGAAAAGAAGCGCCGCCGGAAGGCTTCGGCGGCGGCGCGGCAAGCGTCCTCGCCCGTGGCCTGCCGGTCGGCCGCGCATTGCGCGCGCAATGCCTTGAGCCGCACGCGATCGGCGGCCAGGGCATCGGCGAGGTTGTCGGCCGGCTGCTCGCCGCAAGCGGCCAGCAGCACGGCACCAAGGACGAGGACGCATCGCATGGCGGCCTCCTGTCAGTCGCGGTAGAAGTTGACGGACTGCGGCGTGTACGGCGTGCCTTCCCCGAGGAAGCGCCGCCGCACTTCGCGGGCGCGCTCGGTGGCCGCCGCCTGCCGCGCCAGTTCCAGCGAGGCGGCCCGGTCTTGCGTGATCTGGAGCCGCTGCGACTGGATCGACTGCTTGGCCTGCAAGGCGAGCAACTGGTTCATGGCCTGCATCGCCTGCAACGCGCCTTGCGCCGACTGGCTCTTGCCGACCAGATCGGCCAGCACGCTTTCGTCTTCGCCCAGGTTCTGCGACACCTGCGCCTGCATCTGCATGGTGGTCTGCAAGCCGCCCAGCGTGTTCTTCCACCGCTCCTGGGCGTCGCGGTACATCTGGTCGCCGCTGACGGTGGCGGCGTACTGCTCCGGGTACAGGCGGGCAAACTCCCGATCCAGATTCGTCACGTCGTAGGCCAAGCCTCGGGCCTGGGCGATCAGCCGCTCGGTCGTCGCCAGGTTGGCGCGCAACTGGCCGACCACGCTGGATGGAAGGCTGGCGAGGTTGCGCGCCTGGTTCATCAGCATTTGCGCTTCGTTCTGGAGCTGGCGAATCTGGTTGTTGATCTGCTCCAGCGTGCGGATCGCGGTCATCGTGTTCTGCACGAGGTTGGTGGGGTCGATCACGACCCATTGCGCATGGGCAGTGGCGGTGCAAAGCATGGCCGCGATGGCAGCGGCGACAAGGCGCTTCTTCATGGCAGGATCTCCTGTGGTTGGTCAGCGAGGGAATCCGGCGCGAGGCCGGGGAACGAGGGCAGCAGGTCAGCCGCCCAATCGAGGCCGCGATGGCGCAGCCAGGCACCCGCGAAGCCGGGCGTGCCGGCGTCCAGCAGCACGCGGTCTATGTCGCGCTGGTCTTGCGGCGTGGAAGCGCCCGCGAAGGCCAGCGTCGCCGCCCCCAGGTCGAGGTCGAACAGGCGGTTGCCGAGGCGGGATTGGTAGTAGTAGTCGCGCTTGGGTTGCGCGGTGGCGACGATCTCGATCTGGCGCGAGTTCAACCCGAAGCCCTCGTAGATCGTGCGAATCTGCGGCTCGGTCGCCTGCGGGTTCGGCAGGAAGATGCGGCTTGCGCAGCTCTCGATGATTGCGGGCGCGATGCTCGAATCCTTAATGTCCGCGAGCGACTGCGTGGCGAAGATCACCGACACGTTTTTCTTGCGCAGCGTCTTGAGCCACTGGCGGATGCGCGCGGCAAACACCGGGTCATCCAGGAACAGCCACGCTTCATCGAGGATCAGCATCGTGGGCGCACCGTCAAAGCGTTCGTCAAAGCGCGCAAAGAGGTAATGCAGCACGGCCATGACGGCGGCCTTGCTGTGCATCAGCTCCTCCATCTCGAAACCCTGCACGTCCGCCATGCCCAGCCGGTCGTGGTCGGCATCCAGCAGCTTGCCGTGCGCGCCGCCCAGCACATAGGGCGCGAGCGCCTGGCGCAGCGCGTTCGATTGCAGCAGCACCGACAGGCCGGTCATCGTGCGCTGCTCGACGGGCGCACCGGCCAAGCTGCCCAGCGCCGACCAGATGGCGGCTTTCTCGTCCGGGCCGACTGCTACGCCTTCATGCAGCAAACGGCCTTCGATCCATTCGGCGGCCCAGGTGCGGTAGCCTTCGCGGTCAATGCGGGCGAGCGGCTGGAAGGCGATTTCGCCGTCCGTGCCCAAGTCGTAGTGCTCGCCGCCAAGCCCGAGGATCGTGGCGCGCATCGAACGCCCCATATCGAACGCGAAGATGCGCGAGCCGAGGTAGCGGCGGAACTGCATCGCCAGCGTGGCGAGCAGCACTGACTTGCCCATGCCCGTCGGGCCGGCCACCAGCATGTGGCCCACGTCGCCATCGTGCGTGACCAAGCGAAACGGTGTGGCGCCATCGGTGCGCGTCACGATGAGAGGCGGGCCGTCCAGATGCGCGTTGCGCTCGGGGCCGGCCCACACGGCCGACACCGGCATCATGTGCGCCAGGTTCAGCGTCGAGACGATCGGCTGGCGCACGTTGGCATAGGCGTTGCCGGGGAGCGAGGACAGCCACGCATCCACGGCATTGAGCGTTTCGGAGATGGTCACGAAGCCCCGGCCCTGGATGACGCGCTCCACCATGCGCAGCTTCTCGTCGGCTGCGGCCGGGTCGGCATCGAGCACCGTCACCGTGGCGGTGAGGTAGCCGAAGGCGACTTGATCACTGCCCAGCTCCTGCAACGCGGCATCGGCATCGGTCGCCTTGTTCGAGGCATCCGTGTCCACCAGCGGCGACTCCTGTTGGAAGATCGTTTCGCGCAGCAGCGCGATGACGTTCTTGCGCTTGGCGAACCACTGGCGGCGCAGGCGGGCGAGGTCTTTTTCCGCCTCGGATTTGTCCATGCAGAGGAAGCGCGTACTCCAGCGATACGCAAATCCGAGGCGGTTGAGGTCGTCCAGAATCCCCGGCCAGGTCGAGGTCGGAAAGCCCCGCACCGACACCACGCGCAGGTGCCGGTCGCCCAGCATGGGGGCCAGGCCGCCAACCAGCGGCGAGTCGGCCAGCAGCGCGTCGATGTGGAAAGGCACCTCGGGCACACCGACGCGATAGCGTCGCGTCGAGATGGTCGCGTGCAGGTAGGTCAGGGTCTGCGCGTCATCGAGCCAGGCAATTTCCGGCATGACGCCATCGAGCTGGTCAAAGACCCGATCCGTTTCCGCGACGAAGGCTTGCAGCCGCTCGCGCCAGTCCACGCCATTCGTCGGCGTGTTCTCGTAGAGCATCTTGGCGGCACGAGCGCGCGATTCTTCAGGCGGCAGGTACACCAGCGTCAAGTGATAGCCGCTCTCGAAGTGATGGCCGGTGTCCTCGAAGGCCGAGCGGCGTTCTTCGTCCACCAGCCACGACAGCGCCTCCGGAAACTCTGAGTGCGGGTAGTCCGCGGCGGCGCTGCGTTCGGCCTCGATGAACAGCGCCCAGCCCGATCCCAGCCGGCGCAGCGCATTGTTCAAGCGGGCCGACGTGGCGATCAGCTCGCCTTGCGTGGCACTGTCGAGGTCAGGCCCGCGAAACCGGGCCGTGCGCTGGAAACTGCCGTCCTTGTTCAAGACGACACCCGGCGCGACGAGCCCGGCCCACGGCAGCCAATCGGCGAGCAAGGCCGGGCGCTGGCGGTATTCGGCGAGGTTCAGCATGGCGGCGTCCCCTCACACGTCCAGCAGCGGGCGGTGCTTGATGTGCCGGGCGAACACGGCCATGAACTGCGGATCGACGCGCGCACCCCATACCGCCAGCGAATGGCCGACGATCCAGAGCACCACGCCAGGAATCCACAGTTGCAGGCCCAGCCCGACGGCGGCGGCCAGCGTGCCGTTGGCAATCGCCACGGTGCGCGGTGCGCCGCCCAGCAAGATCGGCTCGGTGAGCGAGCGATGCAAAGGCACCTCGAACCCGGCCGCGAAGCTATCCGGGCCGCTCATACGACAGCCCCGCCCGAGAACGAAAAGAACGACAGGAAGAAGCTCGAAGCCGCGAACGCGATGGACAGGCCGAACACGATCTGGATCAGCTTGCGAAAGCCGCCCGACGTGTCGCCGAAGGCGAGCGCGAGGCCCGTGGCAATGATGATGATGACCGCGACGATGCGCGCCACCGGCCCCTGAATCGACTCCAAGATCGACTGCAACGGGCCTTCCCAGGGCATCGAGGAACCAGCGGCCTGCGCGGTGCCGGCCAGGAACAGCAACAGCGCGGCCAGCAGCAGCCCTCGCCCCGCAGGGCGGGCCAGGCAGCGCAGCCGTGCAAGGCGCAAAGCCGGATTTACGGAAACACGGAAAGCAGGAATGGTCATCTGCGTCATAGCAGTTCTCCAGGTTGGTCAGGGGACGAGGAAGTCGCCGCAGCGGGTGCGGCATCAGGGATCGGCGGCAGCTCGGGAAACGGCGTTTCCAGCGCGTCCACCAGTTGGTAGCCCACGCCGTCGAAGCCGACGATGCGGGCGATGTTCTCGATGCGGCGCTTGCGTCCGCGCCCGGCGATCTGGATCACCACGTTGACCGCCTCGGCGATCAGCGCACGCGGCGGATTCACCGCCACTTCGAGAATCAGTTGCTCCAGGCGCAGCAACGCGCCCAGCGCGGAGCCGGCGTGGATCGTGGCGACGCCGCCGGGGTGGCCGGTGCCCCACACCTTGATGAGATCCAGCGCCTCGGCACCGCGTACCTCGCCGACGACGACGCGATCAGGTCGCAGGCGCATGGACGAGCGCACCAGCTCGGTCATGGACACCACGCCGGAGCGCGTGCGCAGCGGAACGTGGTCGCGGGCCGCGCATTGCAGCTCCACCGTGTCTTCGAGCACCAGCACGCGGTCGCCCGTGGCAGCTATCTCGGCCAGCAGCGCGTTCGCCAAGGTCGTCTTGCCGCTGCTGGTGGCCCCCGCGATCAGGACGTTCTGGCGCTCGCGCACGGCGCGCACCAAAAAGCCCGCCTGGGCGGCGGTCATCATTCCGTCCACGACGTACCGCTCCAGCGGGATCACGCCGATGGTGCGCTTGCGCAGCGCGAAGGCCGGCCCCGGCGCGGCTGGCGGCAGGATGCCCTCGAAGCGTTCACCGGTTTCGGGCAGTTCGGCGGACAGCAGCGGCTGGCCGCGATGCACCTCCGCGCCGACGTGGGCCGCGACCAGGCGGATGATTCGCTCGCCATCGGCTTCGGGCAGCTCCACGCCCATAGGCGCGCGGCCCGACGACAGGCGATCCACCCAAAGGGTGCGGTCAGGGTTGAGCATGATTTCCACCACGTCGGGGTCTTCGAGCGCGGTGGCGATCAGCGGCCCCATTGCCGTGCGCAGCATCTGGATGCGCCGGTCGAGCGACGTGGCACTCATGGATTGGGAAACGGCGCTCATGACGCACGCTCCTGCGCATCGGCGGCTGCCGCCGCGTCCTCCATCCGCACCGAATCGGGATGCAATTCCTCCACCACGTCGCGCACCAGGCTGCGCCCACGCATCAGGTGGCGGCCAAGCTGCTCGGTGAACTGCTCGAAACGCGCCTTGCCCAAGGCGCGGGCCGCCTCTTGGTGCGCCTCGGGAACCGGCGTGCTGACGGTCAGGTAGTAGCGGATGAACAGCGCCAGCGTCTCGATGGCGATGCTCTGGTCGCGCTCCATTCGCTCGGCCTGGCGCGAGAGGCGATCAAGGCGCTTGGCGATGGCCGCCTCGCGCTGGTCGGCCGCGTCCGGCGACAGCCAGGACGCCAAGGCAGCGGCGACGATGCTGGACTTGGACACGCCTTTCTTGGCGGCCAGTTCATCGAGCCGCTGGGCGTGCTCGGGCTGGATAAAGAGGTTCAGGCGATAGTGGCTCATAGCTCGATTCCGTCGTTGGGGTCGAGGGACGCCAGCCGGGCCGTGCGCTGCATGGCCGGATCAAGCTGGCGAGGAAGGGGAAGCGGCAGGTCGTCGTCGTCATCGAGCAGGCCGAGGTCGGCCGCGGGCGCGGCCAGCTCGGGGTCGTAGGCGACGGCCTCAGTTAGCTCGGGCTGACGGCGCGGGCCGCCGTCGTCGGCCGACGCCCGGAAGCCTTCGGCGGCATCGGCCGCAGGCGCGGCAGGCACGGCAGGAATCGCCAGGCCACTCCAGTCGTCGGGGCGCAGTGGCGGCGCGTCGGCGTACCGGCCGTCCGCCAGCTCGGGCGGCGGCAGCACGCGCTGCTTGAAATTGGCGTCGGCGTAGTAGCGCAGCTTCCGGGCCTTGATCGGCGCCATGCTGGACACCATCACTACGGCATCGTCCGGCGGAAGCTGCATCACCTCGCCCGGCGTCAGCAGCGGGCGGGCCGTCTCCTGGCGCGACACCATGAGGTGGCCCAGCCACGGCGCGAGCCGGTGGCCCGCGTAGTTGCGTTGCGCGCGCAGCTCGGTCGCAGTGCCCAGCGTCTCGGAAATGCGCTTGGCGGTGCGTTCGTCGTTGGTGGCGAACGTCACCCTGACGTGGCAGTTGTCGAGAATGGAATGGTTCTGTCCATACGCCTTGTCGATCTGGTTGAGTGACTGCGCGATGAGGAAGCTGCGGATGCCGTAGCCCGCCATGAAGGCCAAGGCTGTCTCGAAGAAGTCGAGCCGACCCAGGGCCGGGAACTCGTCGAGCATCAGCAGCAGCTTGTGGCGGCGTTCGATGCCGTCGCTGCCGTCCAGCGATTCGGTGAGGCGTCGCCCGATCTGGTTGAGGATCAGGCGGATGAGCGGTTTGGTGCGCGATATGTCCGAAGGCGGCACCACCAGGTACAGCGACACCGGATGCTCGGCCGCGATCAGGTCGGCGATGCGCCAGTCACAGCGCGAGGTGACTTCGGCCACCGTGGGATCGCGGTACAGGCCGAGGAACGACATGGCGGTGCTTAACACGCCGGAACGCTCGTTGTCCGACTTGTTGAGCACTTCACGCGCCGCCGACGCGACTACCGGATGCGGCCCCTCGCCCAAGTGGGGCGTGGTCATCATTCGATGCAAGGTCAGCTCGAACGGGCTGGCCGGGTCGCTGAGGAAGTTGGCGACGCCGCGCAGCGTCTTGTCTTCGCCCGCGTAGAGCACATGCAGGATCGCGCCGACCAGCAGCGCGTGGCTGGTCTTTTCCCAATGGTTGCGCTTCTCCAGCGCGCCTTCGGGATCGACCAGAATGTCCGCGATGTTCTGCACGTCGCGCACTTCATGCGCGCCGCGCCGCACCTCCAGCAGCGGGTTGTAGGCCGCCGACTTCGCATCCGTGGGGTTGAACAGCAGGCAATGCGAGAAGCGCGAGCGCCAGCCTGCGGTGATCTGCCAGTTCTCGCCCTTGATGTCGTGGATGACGGCGGACGCGGGCCAAGAAAGCAGCGTCGGCACCACCAGGCCGACGCCCTTGCCCGAGCGCGTGGGTGCGAACGTCAGGACATGCTCTGGCCCCTCATGGCGCAGGTACTGGCGGTCGTGCTGGCCGAGGAACACGCCCTCTGGCTGCGTGAGGCCCGCCTTGCGAATGTCATGCGCGTTCGCCCAGCGGGCCGATCCGTAGGTCGTGACAAGGCGTGCCTGCCGCGAGCGCCAGACCGACATGGCAATGGCGACGGCCACGGCGACCATGCCACTGCTGCCAGCGATGGCTCCGCCGGTGTCGAAGATTTCCGGGGTATAGGCGCCGTAAGAAAACCACCACTCAAACAGCTTCCACGGGTGATAGATCGGCGTGCCAAGAAGATCGAACCAGGGCGAGCCAAGGCGTACTTGATAGCCAAGGGCTGCTGCTGTCCATTGTGTGGCACCCCACACTCCGGCGATCACGATGCCGAATACCACGGCGATCTGACCGAACAGCACGTTCGTCCCTTGCATGACCTGGCCTCCGATTTCTCCTGCGCCGATTCCTCATGGAAAAAGCGGCACAAGGACGTGCCGGAGGCGTCAGGATCGGTGCCGCGTCAGTGCCGGTCAAAGACCGTTTTAAGCAGAAAGATCGAGCAAAAAGAAAGAATTAGCGCGGTGGCGAGCCAACGAAAAACGTCGCAAGCGCAGGCGCGTTGCGGCGTGTCGGTCAGGAAATCCAATATTCGTGGCGAAGCGGCCACGATCAAAACTTAGGCGGCTCCTTCGGCGGTGTGTAGGGCGTTTCCCCGTCGCCATAGAACCGCTTGCGCGTGGCCTCGGCCACCCGGTTGCACAACACGTCGCCCAGCTTGGGGCGGTCGGTCTTGCACTGCTGGCGCAGTTCCTTGAGCCGTTCGGGGTTGGCCGCCAGCTCTTCCACTGTCGGGATGTTGGCTGCGGAACCGGCGGACTTCTGTGGCCCATCGGACTGGCCGCAGGCAGTCAACACGGCAACCAGCAAGAATGGGATGATCTTCTTCATGGCGTCAGTTCCTCCGGGTGATCGGGATTACGGCCTCGTATGGGCCTGGGGGTTTCCGGCTGTTCGATGGCCTGTGCGCGCTCAATAAACCGCGCCAACTCGTCGGACGGATCTCCGTCCAGCCGCAACAGATAGGTCGTGAGGGGCGACACGCGCGAAGCTAGCGGCCGGGCCACTACACCCGGCTCACGGCTGGCGGCAATGTGTGCACTGCCTGCTAGGCCGAGCGCAAAACCGGCCGAGACTAGGGCCATCATCAGGTCGGTGGACGAAACCCTCTCTGCAATCAGTGGCTCCACATCCGCACGGCGCAACACCCGTTCAACTTGCTTGGCATGGCCCTCACATGCCTGTGGATCGCACAGAACCAGTGGATAGCGAAGCAACTCATCCAAGGGGATGCGCTTGTGGGCCAGAAGCGGATGCCGAGCTGGCACGGCCACCATCAGCGCATCGCTCCATGCGGGCGTGGCGACGATACCGTCGCCCACTTCGTCGGATTGAGCAAACCCTACGTCATACAGATCGCTATGCAGCCCCTTGATCTGTTGCGATAGGGGCACCTCGAAGAACCGGATTTCGACCTCGGGTTCTTCCTGGCGGCAAAGTACGAGCAACGCAGAAAGGCGCGACGGCGTGATGCCGTCGGACAATGCCACGCGCAACTGGCCATGAAAACCGTTTGCTGCCGCTTTCACGCTATCGCGTGCCTGCTCCAAGGCGGAGAGCACGCGGCGCACGTGCTCCAGAAACAGCTCGCCCGCACGGGTCAGCCGAGTGCTGCGCGTGGTGCGGGCAAACAGCATCACGCCCAGTTCTTCTTCCAGTTCCTTGATGGCCCGTGACAGTGGAGACTGCTCGATGTGCAGCCGCTCGGCAGCGCGGGCGAAATGGAGTTCCTCAGCAACCGCAATGAAGCAGCGCAAGTGACGAAGTTCCATAGTCTTGTCCTTCCATGATCCATGTTGATTCGGGGGACGAGATGCACGCCTGCTGTAGCACCAGTCGAGCTGAGGCCAAATATTGAATAAACAATTATACATGTGTTCATATATTAGTCAAAGAAGCCTGCACCGTGCCGTGGTGATGTTCGATTGTGAGGAGATGAATGGTGCAAGCTGCACGAGGGCCAATGGGCATCGTGGAGGCCGCTTGCCAAAATAGTGCGAGCCCCACCGGGGCTCGCGAGATGCGGAAGGTGCTATGCCTTCAGGGGGAAAGCCCGAATCAGGCTGGGTTGATTTCCAGCGCGCCGCGGTTGATCTGGTCGCGCTCCATCGACTCGAACAAGGCACCGAAGTTACCTTCGCCGAAGCCCTCGCGGTAGTTGCCCTTGCGCTCGATGAACTCGAAGAACACCGGGCCGAGCAGCGGCTCGGAGAAGATCGGCCTCACGCTCACGGCCTACCTGAACGTGCGTCTCGAAAAGCACTCCGACTCGCACAAGCGCAATCCCATGGACGTGTTCCGCGCGTCGGTCCAGAAATGGCCGGAGGTCGTGGAATGCCATGCGCTGACCGGCGACATGGACTATCTGCTGCGGGTGGTCGTCAGGAACATGGCTCACTACTCTCGCTTCGTGCTCGACACGCTGCTCAAGCACCCCAGCGTGCAGGACTGCAAGACAAGCTTCGTGCTGGATCGGGTAAAGAGCACCACGGCCTTGCCCTATGAGCATTCGGCCGATTGGTGTAGCGGGGATGCAAATAGCGCTTGACCTTCCAACCGTGGCAAGGACCAGACTTCAAACACCCCAACCCGAAAGGAGTTTTCCATGCAATTCCATCTCGAAGACATGACCTGCGGCGGCTGCGCCCGCACCGTTACGAAAACGATCCAAACGATCGACCCCAACGCCAAGATCGTCACGGACCCGCCGACCCGCCGTGTCGAGGTCCAGACCTCGGCCTCGCAAGAGCAGATCGCCGCGGCCCTGAGCGAAGCTGGCTTCCCGCCGCGCGCGCAGTAACACCGCGTCGTGGCCGGCCTGCACACAGGACGGCCGATGCGAGCACGTGCGCTGCGCCGTACCTGGCGCGGCGCTCAGTGCATCCCAAGGTAGGCGACCTTGGCCCACATCCACAGGGCCATCGCCACCATCATCAGGTTCTCGGTCAGGGACACGAAGCCCAGCGGCACGTTGCTGTCCCCGCCCACACAGGCGCACTTGAGTTCCCGGCGATCGACATAGACCGCCTTGAAAACCGACACGGCCCCGACGGTCCCGATGAACAGCGCCAACGGAATCGACACCCACATCCCCACGCCCGCGACCATCAGGACGCCTGCGATGGCCTCCGCGAACGGGTAGAAATAGGCATACCGAACCCAGCGCTTGGCCAGCAGGTCGTAGTTGAGGAACATCGTCGCGAAGCCGTCCACGTCCTTGAGCTTCTGCAGCGCCAGGAGACACATGGCAAAGGCCACGAACCACTCTGCCGCCTGAATGCTCCAGAGCTGGCCGAAGGCCGCCCAGCTCGCCGCCAGCGCCATCGCGGCCGCCATGGCGAACAGCGCGATCACAGGGGTGTAGGTCACGGCGTTCTTGTCCTTCACGGACATGCCGAAGAATTTGCGCAGGTCGTCGTAGCCGCCCACGCGCCGCCCGTTTATGAAGACCTGGGGCGTGGTCTCGACGCCATGCTCCTTCTTGAACGCATCCGTCTGCTCGCGGCTCGCCAAGTGTTTGTCCTCGACCTCGTAGCCCTTGCGGTTGAGCAGATCGAGCGACTTCAGCCCGTAGGGGCAGGTATGGCCGGGCATGACCATCCGGTAGAGCGTGGCTTGTTTGGGCGCAGACATGCTGGACTTCTCCTGTGGGACTTTTCATGGGCCGGCCGCAGCGCCGACTATCACGGATTGAAGGACTTTGACGACATTTCCAGCCTAACCGGCGGTGGTGCAAGGGGGTGTAGGCATCTGGCTCCCGGGGCGGTCGTCAGGCTGCAACGCCGTCAGTCCTCCGTCTGCCAGAGCAACCCCGCCGCAGGCCGGCGCGCCCGCGGCGGCACGCTGGGTCCTAGTGGTTCTCCTTGGCATGGTTGATCGTGTACTTCGGGATCTCGACGGTCAGGTCCTCGTTCGCCACGATGGCCTGGCAGCTCAGGCGCGATTGCGCCTCTAGCCCCCAGGCCCGGTCAAGCAGGTCGTCCTCGCACTCCTCGACCTCGTTGAGGGAATCGAATCCCTTGCGCACGATGCAGTGGCAGGTCGTGCAGGCACAGCTCATGTCGCAGGCATGTTCGATCTCGATGCCGTTGTCTAGCAGCGCCTCGCAGATCGAGGTGCCGACCGGCACGTTCAGCTCGGCGCCCTCGGGCGCCAGTTCAGGATGGGGCAAGACGGTGATCTTGGGCATGGTCTCTCCCGGCTGCTCAGTGCGCACGCGGCTTCTTTGCCGCTGCGTTGCCACTTGCACGCCGTGGCACGGCGCCGGTGCGCGCTTCGGGCTCGTCGTCGCTGGTATCGAGTTGCTCCAGCGTGTGCAGGATCGGGCAGTCGGGCCGTTCGTCGCCGGCGCAGCACCGGATCAGCGCCTTGAGCGTCTCGGCCATCTCCAACATGCTCGCGATGCGCCGGTCCAGCTCGGAGATGTGCTGCTGCGCCAGGCGCTTGACGTCGGCACTCCGGCGCGACTTGTCGTTCCACAGTCCCAGCAGGTCCGTGATCTCGGCCACCGAGAAGCCGAGGTCGCGCGCACGCCGGATGAAGTGCAGCCGGTGTACGTCGTCCTGGCTATAGGCGCGGTAGCCCGAATCGTTCCGGTCGGCCGGGGGAATCAAGCCGATCTGCTCGTAGTAGCGGATCATCTTGGCCGAGACCTTCGAGGCCTTGGATGCTTCACCGATGTTCATGGTGTTCCTCCTTTCTCAATGAGCGGTATCCGCCGCCAGCGGCGGCTGGAAGCGGCGCAGGCGCAGCGCGTTGCCGAGCACGAACACGCTGGACAGCGCCATCGCTCCGGCCGCGAAGATCGGCGACAGCAGCACACCGTATGCGGGGTATAGGACGCCAGCGGCCACCGGGATCAGGGCCGTGTTGTAGCCAAACGCCCAGAACAGGTTCTGGCGGATGTTGCCGATGGTGGCCTTGGACAGCGCGATGGCGTTGGGCACACCCTGCAGGTTGCCGGACATCAGCACCACGTCGGCCGACTCCACCGCCACGTCGGTGCCGGTGCCGATCGCCAGGCCCACGTCGGCCTCGGCCAGCGCCGGCGCATCGTTGATGCCGTCACCCACGTAGGCGATCTGGCCGTGGGTGGCCTTTAAGCGGCGCACGGCTTCGACCTTGCCCTCGGGCAGCACTTCGGCCACCACCTCGTCGATGCCCAGTTGCTTGGCGATGGCCTGCGCGGTACGCGCGTTGTCGCCAGTGATCATCGCCACCTTCAGGCCGAGCTGGTGCAGCGCGGCAATGGCCGCGGGCGTGCTGGACTTGATCGGATCGGCCACCGCGATGATGGCGGCCAGTCGGCCGTCGATCGCGGCGTACAGCGGCGACTTGCCCTCATTGCCCAGGCGCTCGGCCGTGCGAGCGAAGCCGCTCACGTCCAACCCCAGCTCACGCATGAAGCGATCGGCACCGACCTCGACACGCGCGCCGTCCACGGTGGCGCGCACGCCCATGCCCGTGACCGAATCGAAGTCTGTCATCGTCGGCAGCGCGATGCCACCTTCCACGGCCGACTCGACGATGGCGCGTGCGATCGGATGCTCCGAGCGCGATTCGACAGAGGCGACCTTCGCCAGCACCTGGTTGCGGTCAAAGCCGTCGGCAATCTCCAGGTCGGTCAGGACCGGGCGGCCCTCGGTCAGCGTGCCGGTCTTGTCCACGGCCACCACCTTGGCGTCCTTGAGCAGTTGCAGGGCTTCACCCTTGCGGAACAGTACGCCCATCTCGGCGCCCCGGCCCGTGCCGACCATGATGGAGGTCGGCGTCGCCAGACCCATGGCGCACGGGCAGGCAATGATCAGCACCGCCACGGCATTGACCAGCGCGAAGGACAGCGCGGGCGACGGGCCGAACACCAGCCAGACCAGGAAGGTCAGCACGGCGGCCAGCATGACGGCGGGCACGAACCACAGTGTCACCTTGTCCACCACGGCCTGGATCGGCAGCTTGGAACCTTGCGCCTGCTCGACCATGCGGATGATCTGCGCCAGCATGGTCTGACCGCCCACGGCGGTGGCACGCAGCGTCAGCGCACCCTTCTGGTTGACGGTGCCGCCGACCACGGTGCTGCCTTCCGCCTTTTCGACGGGAATCGGCTCGCCGGTGATCATCGACTCGTCCACGAAGCTGCGGCCCTCGGTCACTTCACCATCGACCGGCACGCGCTCGCCGGGGCGCACTTCCACGATGTCGCCCTGCGCCACGTCGTTGATCGGGATGTCCACGATGCGGCCGTCGCGCAGCACGTGCGCCTCCTTGGCCTGCAGGCCGACCAGGCGCTTGATGGCCTCGGAGGTGCGGCCCTTGGCCCGTGCCTCAAGAAAGCGGCCCAGCAGGATCAGCGCCACGATGACGGCGGCCGCCTCGTAGTACACGTTCACCGTGCCGGCCGGCAGCAGACTGGGCGCGAATGTGGCGACCATCGAATAGCCGAAGGCTGCGGCCGTGCCGACCGCGACCAGCGAGTTCATGTCGGGACCCAGGCGGAACAGCGCCGGGAAGCCCTTCTCGTAGAAGCGCCAGCCCGGAATGGCGAGCACCAGCAGGGTCAGCACGAACTGCAGATACCAACTCTGCTGGATGCCGATGGTGGAAGCCACCCACTCATGCATGCCGGGAATCATGTGCGAGCCCATTTCGAGCACGAACACAGGCAGCGCCAGCACGGCGGCCAGGGTCAGGTCGCGCTTGAGTTCGGCGCGCTCGGCGTCCTTCTTCTCGGCGGCTTCCTCGTCGGCCTGCGCGCCGGTATCCACCGGGTTGGCCTCGTAGCCGACCTTCTCGATGGCCGCGATCAGGTCCGCCACGGCGGCCACGCCGCGCACGGTGGCACGCTCGGTCGCGAGGTTGACCGTGGCCTCGGTGACGCCGGGCACGGCCTTGAGTGCCTTCTCGACGCGGCCCACGCAGGAGGCGCAGGTCATGCCCTCGACCGCCAGTTCGACGGTGCCAGCCGGCACGTCGTAGCCGACCTTCTCGACCGCCTGGATCAACGCGATGCGATCGACAGGACTGGCCAGGCGGATGTCCGCCCGCTCGGTGGCGAGATTGACGGACACGCTGTCCACGCCCGGCACCTTGGCCAGGGCGGCCTCGACTCGGCCGACGCAGCTCGCGCAGGTCATGCCCTCGATGGGTAGGCTGATCGCTGCTGCGGTGGCACGAGCATCACTCGTTATTGGCATGCTCATGGTTGTTTCCCATAGTTGATATTCGACATGGGGGAGCTTAGGGTTTACCATCGTGGGAAGGTCAAGCGCTTTTTTCGGGTACTGTCAGGTTTCAGAAATGGCCCGGCGCACGGGGGAAACGAGGGGCCTTGGTCGCCAGGCTCGCCCTGGTCCCGGGCTGTGCGCGCGCTCAAGCGGTCGCAGCCTCGTTGATCCTGAAGGGCACGAACAGCCGTTCGAGGGTAGGAATTTTTGAGAGATGACTCCACGCAAACCAGCCAGTGCCCCACCGAAGGGCCCAAGCACCGATCTGGCCTCCCTGTCACAGAATGACGTGACCATCCTGGCCGAGACTTTCCGGCTCCTGGGCGATCCGTCGCGGCTCAAGGTCATGCTGTGCTGCATGAAGGGGTCCACGTCGGTAAGCGACATCGCGGAAGCCGTCGAACTCTCGCAGTCGTTGGTCAGCCATCACCTTCGACTGTTGCGTGGAGCCCGTCTGGTCAAGGGCGCGCGCCAGTCCAAGCAGATCTTCTATGAGGTAGCGGACAAGCACGTGAGCCAGGTGCTGCTGGACATGGCCATCCACATCGTTGAGGACAACAGCGACGACTAGCCTTGGTGCGAAACAGCCCTTACCGCGTCCCGTGAGGCCTATCCTTTCGGCCAGATCCGGTGCAAGTCATCCACGACCAGCACGTGATGGTGCCCGCCTTGGTTCGCGTGCTGACGCAAGTGGGGGTGATCCGCCGACAGGTTCGGATGGTCATGGGCCAAGTCCGACGGGTCGCTGGCCGGCCACAGCCGAAGCGCCAGCGCCACGCCAGCTAGGCCGATCAAGGACATGACGACGAACGTCGATTGCAGCCCCATGGCCGCGCCGAAGCGTCCGGCCAGCGGGTAGCAGATGAGCCAGCAGGCGTGCGACAGCGCGAAGTGGGCCGCGAAGATCGCTGGACGGTCCTCGGCGTGGGCCGAGCGGCGCAGAAGACGGCCGGATGGCGTCTGCGCCACGCTGTAGCCAAAGCCGATCACCAGCCACAGCGGCAGCAACAGCGCATAGCTCGGCAGCAGTGCGCCGATCGCCGTGCCCACGACGAGGACAGCGGCGCCGGTGAGCATCGCGGGTCGGTCGGCTACTTTCTCCAGTAGGGACGGCAAGACGAAGGCGGCCACCATCGAGCCGCCTCCGAACGCCGCCAGTGCCCACGCCACCTCGACTTCGCCCAGGCCGAAACGCGCCTTCACGAGCACCACCGTGTTCACGATCACCATCGCGCCGGCCGCCGAGACGGCCAGGCTGATCGCCAGCAGGCCCCGCAGGCGAGGCGTGGCGAGGTAGATGCGCGTGCCGCGCGTCGTTCGCTCCCAGATGCCGCGGCGCGGGCCGGGGACGGACGTGGGCAACCGCACGCTGACCACGAGAGCGGCTGAAACGAGGAAACCGAGCACCGTTCCCGCGAACAGGTTGTGAAAGCTGATGACGGTCAGCAGCGCGGCGGCCAGCATCGGGGAAATCAGGCTTTCCAGGTCGTAGGCCAGCCGGGACAGCGACAGCGCCTTCGTGTAGTCCTCTTCGTCGGGAAGGATGTCCGGGATGGTGGCCTGGAAGGTCGGCGTGAAGCCGGCGGATGCCGCCTGCAGAACGAAGATCAGCAGGTAGATCTGCCAGACCTCGGTGACGAAGGGCAGGCACAGCGCGACGGCCGCTCGCACGAGGTCCAGCGCCACGAGCAGCGAGCGCCGCGGGAGCCGGTCGGCGAAGGCCTGCGCGACCGGCGCGACCCCCGCGTAGGCCAGCATCTTGATGGCCAGCGCCGTCCCGAGCACCGCGCCTGCATCCGCGCCGGCCAGCTCGTAGGCCAGCAGGCCGAGCGCCACCGTCATCAGGCCGGTGCCGACGAGCGCGATCACCTGGGCGGTGAACAGGTGGCGGTAGGTGCGGTTATTCAGGACGGAGAGCATCGGACGGCCTCAGAGCAGTTTGGTCAGCGCCTTCATTTCGGTCAGAACGGAGTCCTCGTCATGGGACAGGCAGTGGTCGATGTGGTCGTGGATCAGGACGCGCTTGGCCGCCGTCACCGCGCTTTCCACCGCCGCGAGCTGGCGGGCGATGTCGAGGCAGGTTTCTCCCCCTTCGATCATCCCGATGACGTGCCGCAGATGCCCCTCGGCGCGCTTGAGCCGCTTCACCAGGTCGGGATGGGTGGTGTGCTTATGCATGTCTTCCATGCTGAAATCATATCCCCCCAGGGGGGATACTGCCACTGGATGTTAGATCAACGGCTGCTTGCCAGGCGGGGGGAATGGTCGCCGAGCCAGGCTAAGGCAATTGCCCGGAGCGGCATCCCGGCCGTGGTGAGACGCGAACACAAATGTGTACAACAATTCACATGAAAACATGTTCATGTGTTATATTTTGAGCCACAGTCAAAGACCCAGTTTCCCGAGGCCCCATGTCCCAATCCCACGCACATGACCATGGTCACGATCACGACCATGATCATGACCACACCCCGACCGTGACCAGCGCCAACGAGCGCAAGGTCCTGCTGTCCTTTTTCCTGATCTTCGGCTTCATGGTCGTGGAGGCCGTCGGAGGCGTGCTGTCGGGCTCGCTGGCCTTGCTGGCCGACGCGGGCCACATGCTGACCGACGCCGCGGCGCTCGCACTGGCCTACGCAGCATTCCGGTTCGGCCGCCGCGCGGCCGACAGCAAGCGCACCTTCGGCTACCTGCGCTTCGAGGTCATCGCCGGTTTCCTGAACGCCGTGACCCTGTTCGCGATCGTCGCTTGGATCGCCTACGAGGCGTGGGAGCGGCTGCAGGCGCCGCCCGTGATCCTGGCCGGCCCGATGATGATCGTCGCCGTGCTCGGCCTGCTGGTGAACGTGCTCGTGCTGTGGATCATGACCCGCGGAGAGACCGATCACGTCAACGTGAAGGGGGCCATCCTGCACGTGATGGGCGACCTGCTCGGCTCGGTCGGCGCCATCGTCGCTGCGATCGTCATCTACCTCACGGGCTGGACGCCGATCGATCCCATCCTGTCGGTCCTGGTCGCGGCGCTGATCCTGCGCAGCGCATGGAAGCTGCTCGCCAAGTCGATCCACATCCTGCTGGAAGGCGCGCCGGAGGATGCTTCGCCGGAGAAGGTGGAGCAAGGCCTGATGGGCGCCGTGCCGGGCCTGGCGGCCGTCAGCCACGTTCACGTGTGGCAGCTCACCTCCGGGCGCACGATGGCCACGCTGCACGTTCGCCCCAACGTGGACGAGGAAGCACGCGCCGTGGTCAAGCGCGTCGAAGCGGTGCTTCGAGAGCAATTCAGCATCGAACACGCCACGGTCGGGATCGACTGGAACTCGGGCACCGACGAGAACGTCTGCAGCTTGCAGCCCACGTCGGAGCGTCAGGACCACAGCGGCCACGATCACAGCGGTCATGACCACAGCGGGCACGACCACAGCGGCCATGATCATGGCAATCACAAGCATGGCGGCGGGCACAGCCACGGCCATGACCACGACCATTCCGCTCCTGGTCACAGGCATTGAGGCCGCGCGAGCCGGCTCGCACTCCACTTGAGGATTTGCATCCATGACGTCCCGCAAAACCACCAGCGCCGACACCGCGCAATGCTCGACCACCAGCCACGACGCGGCGACCGATGCCCTCGCAATGTCGCAAAGTGACGTCGCTGTTCTGGCCGAGACCTTCCGCCTGCTGGGCGACCAATCGCGATTGAAGATCCTGCTGCAGTGCATGCATGGCTCGGTCGCCGTGGGGGACATCGCCGAAGCGCTCGACCTGTCGCAGTCTCTGGTCAGCCATCACCTGCGGCTGCTGCGCGGTGCGCGCCTCGTGCGCGGCGAACGCCAAGCCAAGCACATCTTCTACAGCATCGCGGACCAGCACGTCAGCCAGGTGCTGCAGGACATGGCGGTCCACATTTCCGAGGACAAAGCCGACGACTGACCAGGCCCAAGCACCCAGGCGAATGGCAGGTTGCGAGGCGCCGGTACCCACGCCGCCGGTTAGCCTCAAGGACGTCCTCGATGCGGCCTGGGCGCAACACCCTGAATCGCGGGCCCTGCCTGGGCGCCGGGATGCCGCGCAGGCACAGCAATGGGCGGCGGCAGCTTGGACGCCTGAGCCTCCCGCGCTCGCAATCACCCACAAGACCGACCGGTTCAACCGCACAACGGCACTCGTGAGCTGGATGTCGGAGTGGCCACAGCGACGACGCGGGGTTTTCCCACCACCTTGTCCATGCAGCCTGCCCGCTAGGGCAACCCAAAGGGCTTGACCTTGCCTTCGTTGTAACGCCTAGCCTCCACACAAATTTCTGCAGAGCGCTTCGGAAGGGCCGGAGTCCTGCATCCAAGAAAGGGGCACTTCCATGCGTAAAAAAATCAGAATCGTTGTGGTGGCAGGCGTCATCGCAGCCGTCGGGGGCATAGCGATTGCCGCCCGCGACGCCAAGGACGAGGGCAAGGCCGCGGCGCCCCCGGCGGGCGCGCCGATGGCGCCGCAGGTGCCCGTGGCCGAGGTCATCACCCGCACGGTCGCGCCATCGGCCGAGTACACCGGCTTCCTGGCCGCGCCCAAGACCGTCGAGCTGCGCTCGCGGGTCGGCGGCGCCGTCGATGCTGTGAGCGTCCCCGAGGGCAGCCTGGTGCGCAAGGGACAACTGCTGTTCCAGATCGACCCCCGACCGTTCCAGGTCACGCTCGACACGGCTGCGGCGCAACTGCAACAGGCCGAGGTGCTGGCCAGTCAGGCCCAGGCCGACTTCGACCGCGCCGAGCGCCTGGTGGCGACCGGCGCTGTCGCGCGCAAGACCTACGACGATGCCGTCTCCGCGCGCAGTGCGCGCCAGGCCCAGGTGCAAGCGGCCAAGGCCGCCGTCGCTGCGGCGCGGCTGGATCTGTCCTACGCCCGCGTCACGGCGCCCATCGCCGGGCGCGTTGACCGCGTGCTCGTGACCGAGGGCAACCTGGTCAGCGGCGGTGTCGCCGGCGCGGCCACGCTGCTGACCACGATCGTGTCCATCGACCCGCTGCACGTGTACTTCGACATCGACGAAGCCACGTACCTCAACGTCGTGAGCCGCTCGCGGCCCGCTGCGGGCGCCGGCGGCAAGGCCTCGCTGCCCGTGCAGGTCGGGCTGACCACGGACAAGGGTTTCCCGCACAGGGGCGCGCTCGACTTCGTGGGCAACACCATTGACCGAAGCACCGGCACGATCCGCGCGCGCGCCGTTGTGCCCAACCCGGATGGGCGCATGGCACCCGGCATGTTCGCCCGGGTCAAGCTGTCCACCGGCGCGGCGCGCGAGGCCGTCCTGATCGACGATCAGGCCGTGGGCACCGACCAAGGGCGCAACTACGTGCTGGTCGTGGGCGAGAACAACCAGGCCCAGTACCGGCCCATCGAACTGGGGCCGGTGGTGGACGGGCTGCGCGTCATCAACGGCAGCCTGCAGGCCGGTGAGAAGATCATCATCAAGGGCCTCGTGCGCCCCGGCATGGCGGTCACGCCGCGCATGGTGCCCATGCAGCCGCCCGCGGCACCGGCCGCCGGCGCGGACCCCGCCAAGGCTGACGGCGCGGCCGGCTCGGCGGAGGCCCGCAAATGAATTTCCCCCGCTTCTTCATCAACCGGCCCATCTTCGCCATCGTCCTGTCGGTGCTGATGCTGATCGCGGGCGCGATCAGCTACTTCCAGCTGCCGCTGAGCGAATACCCGCAGGTCACGCCTCCCACGGTGCAGGTCACCGCTAGCTATCCCGGTGCCAACCCGCAAGTGATCGCCGATACCGTGGCATCACCGCTGGAGCAGGCGATCAACGGCGTAGAAGGCATGATGTACATGCAGTCTCAGATGTCCACCGACGGGAAAATGGTGCTCACCGTCTCCTTCGAGCAGCATATCAACGCCGACATTGCGCAGATCCAGGTGCAAAACCGGGTCTCGCGGGCGTTGCCGCGCCTACCGCCTGAAGTTCAGCGCATCGGTGTTGTCACCGAGAAAACGTCGCCGGACGTTCTCATGGTGGTGCATTTGCTTTCGCCTGGAGGTCGATATGATCCGCTGTACGTCTCCAACTACGCCACACTTCATGTGAAGGATGAGCTGGCTCGTACGCCAGGCGTCGGCGATGTCCTAGTCTGGGGCGCCGGGGAGTATTCGATGCGGGTCTGGCTCGAACCCGCCAAGGTCGCTGCTCGTGGGCTGATCGCGAGCGACGTGGTTGCCGCCATCCGCGAGCAGAACATACAGGTTGCCGCTGGTTCGGTTGGTCAGCAGCCGGATGCCTCGGCGGCGTTCCAGGTCACGGTCAACACTCTGGGCCGACTGTCGAGCGAGGAGCAATTCGGCGAGATCGTCGTGAAGACGGGCGCCGACGGCCAGGTAACTCGCCTGCGGGATGTCGCCCGCATCTCGATGGGGGCCGATTCCTACTCTTTGCGCAGCCTGCTCAATGGCGAGCCGGCGGTGGGGATACAGATCATCCAGAGCCCGGGCGCGAACGCGCTGGATGTGTCTAGCGCGGTGCGCGCGGCAATGGACCGACTTCAAGCTAAGTTCCCCGACGGCATTGAGTATAGGATCGCCTACGACCCCACGGTCTTCGTGCGCGCCTCGCTCCAGTCCGTCGCCGTCACGCTGCTGGAGGCCATCTTCCTGGTGGTGATCGTGGTGGTGCTGTTCCTGCAATCCTGGCGCGCGTCGATCATCCCGCTGATCGCCGTGCCGGTCTCGCTGGTCGGCACGTTCGCGGTGATGCACATGTTCGGTTTCTCGCTGAACACACTGTCGCTGTTCGGACTGGTGCTGTCCATCGGCATCGTGGTGGATGACGCCATCGTGGTGGTGGAGAACGTGGAGCGCCACATAGCGCTGGGCGAATCACCCAAGGACGCGGCGCGCAAGGCGATGGATGAAGTGACTGGCCCGATCCTGGCCATCACCTCGGTGCTGGCAGCGGTCTTCATCCCCTCGGCGTTCCTGTCGGGGCTGCAGGGCGAGTTCTATCGCCAGTTCGCGCTAACCATCGCGTTCTCGACCATCCTGTCGGCGATCAACTCGCTTACGCTGTCGCCAGCGCTGGCCGCCATCCTGCTCAAGCCGCACCACGGCGCGGCCAAGCCCGATCGCGTCACGCGCATCATCGACGGCGTGTTCGGCGGCTTCTTCCGCCGCTTCAACCGCTTCTTCGACCGCGCCTCGAATTCCTACGTCGGGGGCGTGCGCCGCGCGGTGCGCGGCAGCGCCATCGTGCTGCTGCTCTACGTCGGCTTCCTGGGCCTGACCTGGCTGGGCTTCCACAAGGTGCCTGCGGGCTTCGTGCCCGCCCAGGACAAGTACTACCTCGTGGGCATCGCCCAGCTTCCGACCGGCGCCTCGCTGGATCGCACCGAGGCGGTCGTCAAGGAGATGACCAAGATCGCACTGGCTGAGCCGGGCGTCGAGAGCGTGGTGGCCTTCCCGGGCCTGTCGGTCAATGGACCGGTGAACCAGCCGAACACCGCGCTGATGTTCGCCATGCTCAAGCCCTTCGATGAGCGCAAGGACCCGTCGCTGTCGGCCTTCGCCATCCAGGGCAAGCTCATGGGCAAGTTCAGCCAGATCCCGGACGGCTTCGTCGGCATCTTCCCGCCGCCGCCGGTGCCGGGCCTGGGTTCTATGGGCGGCTTTAAGCTGCAGATCGAGGACCGGGCGGGCCTGGGTCCCGAGGCGCTTGCACAAGCACAGGGCCAGATCATGGGCAAGGCCATGCAGGCGCCCGAGCTGGCGAACATGCTCGCCAGCTTCCAGACCAATGCGCCGCAGTTGCAGGTGGACATCGACCGGGTGAAGGCCAAGTCGCAGGGCGTGTCGCTGACCGAGGTGTTCGACACCCTGCAGGTCAACCTTGGCTCGCTCTACGTCAACGACTTCAACCGCTTCGGTCGCACCTACCGGGTAATGGCCCAAGCCGATGCGCAGTTCCGCATGCAGGCTGAGGACATAGGCATGCTCAAGGTGCGCAATGCAGCGGGCGACATGATCCCGCTGAGCGCGTTCGCGACCATCGAGCGCAGTTCCGGCCCCGACCGGGTGATGCATTACAACGGCTTCCCCTCGGCGGACATCAGCGGCGGGCCAGCGCCGGGCTACTCATCCGGCCAGGCCACCGCCGCGATTGAGAAGATCGTGAGCGAATCGCTGCCTGACGGTATGACCTACGAATGGACGGACCTGACTTTCCAGGAAAAGCGAGTTGGCAATACTGCTATCTATATCTTCGCGCTGGCGGTGCTGCTCGCCTTCCTGTTCCTGGCGGCCCAGTACAACAGTTGGTCGCTGCCGTTCGCTGTGCTGCTGATTGCACCCATGGCGCTGCTCTCGGCGATCGCCGGCGTCTGGCTCTCTGGGGGGGACAACAACATCTTCACGCAGATCGGTTTCGTGGTGCTGATCGGCCTGGCCGCCAAGAACGCGATCCTGATCGTGGAGTTCGCCCGCGCGAAGGAAAGCGAAGGGGCCGATCCGCTGGCAGCCGTGCTCGAAGCCGCGCGCTTGCGGCTGCGCCCGATCCTGATGACGTCGTTCGCCTTCATCGCTGGCGTGGTGCCGCTGGTGCTGGCCAGCGGTGCGGGCGCCGAGATGCGCCACGCCATGGGCATCGCGGTGTTCGCCGGCATGCTGGGCGTGACGGTATTCGGCCTGGTGCTGACGCCGGTGTTCTACGTCGTGGTGCGCAAGCTGGCGCTGCGCCGCGAAGCGCGCCATGCCCGTGTCGGCATGACCGACCAGCACGCATGACGGCCAGGAGGACATACGACATGAAAACATCTTTCGCATTCACACGACCCGCCAGGACGCTGGCGCCGCTCGCCCTCGCGGCGGCGTTGACTGGCTGCTCCATGGCACCGAAGTATGACCGGCCCGCAGCGCCGATCGACACGGCTTATCCCTTGGGCGCGGCCTATGTGGAACCGGCGGCCGCGACGCCCGACGACGCGATCACGGCCGAGATCGGCTGGCGGGACTTCTTCCGCGACCCGCTGCTGCAGCAGTTGATCGGCATTTCACTGGAGAACAACCGCGACATGCGCAAGGCCGCGCTCAACGTGGAGGCGGCTCAGGCGCTGTACCGTATCCAGCGTGCCGAGATGCTGCCGAACCTGGGCGTTTCCGCCCGCGGCGCGTCAGAGCGCGTACCGGCCGACCTCAGCACCACGGGGCAAAGCGACGTGCTCCGGCGCTACGACGTGGCCGGGGTGACGGCCGCCTGGGAACTGGACCTGTGGGGCCGCATCCGCAGCCTCAGCGACCGGGCGCTGGCGTCCTACCTGGCCCTCGACGAGACCCGCATCGCCACGCAGATGAGCCTGGTGTCCGAGGTGGCCAGCGCCTACCTCACGCTGCGTGCCGACCAGGAACTGCTGCGCCTGACGAGCGACACCCTCGCCACGCAGAAGCGCTCCTACGGGCTGACCACCCAACTGGTGGAAGCGGGCAACTCCACGCAGCTCGACCTGCGCCGCGCAGAGATCGCGTTGCGCACCGCCGAGGCCAACCATGCCGCCTACACACGGCAGGCGGCCAAGGACCGCAACGCGCTGGTGCTGCTGTTGGGCCAGCCGCTGACGCCGGAGCTGTCCCGGCAGCTTGACGAGGCCATGGCGCTGCCGGACGACATCGTGCCGACCGGCCTGCCGAGCGGCCTGCCGTCCGAACTGCTCGCGCGCCGGCCGGACATCCGCGCCGCCGAGCAGATGCTGATCGGCGCCAACGCCAACATCGGCGCGGCGCGGGCCGCGTTCTTCCCGACGATCAGCCTTACGGGCTCGGCGGGCACGGCCAGCGCTTCGCTGGACGGCCTGTTCGATTCGGGCTCGCGGGCCTGGAGCTTCCTGCCGCAGATCACGCTGCCCATCTTCCGCGGCGGCGCGCTGCGCGCCAACCTGGACGTGGCGCACGTACAGAAGCGCATCGAGATCGCCAACTACGAGAAGTCCATCCAGGCGGCCTTCGCCGAGGTGGCCGACGGCCTGGCGGGCAAGCGCACGCTCGATGAGCAGATCCGCGCGGAGCAGCTCCTGGTGGCGGCCAGCCAGAAGGCCTACGAGCTGGCCGAGCAGCGCTTCCAGGAGGGCGTGGACGACAACCTCACTGTACTCGACGCGCAGCGCACGCATTACGGCACGCAGCAGACCCTGGTGCGCACGCGCCTGACGCGGCTGAACAACCTCATCCATCTGTACAAGGCGCTGGGCGGCGGCTGGACTGAGCACACGGTGCAATCGGGCGCCACGGCGCAGCAGTCCGCCCGGTCGCCGGGATGAGGGCCGGCGCGCAGCGGTGGCGTCCCCCATCGCTGCGCGCGGAGAGCTGGATGAGGATTGGTGAACTCGCGCGCTTGACCGGCACGCCCCCTGAGAACATCAGGTTCTACGAACGGGAGGGCCTGCTGCCCGCTCCCGAGCGGTCCCGCAACAACTACCGGCGCTATGGCCCGGCCCATGTCGAGCGGCTTTACCTGATTCGCAACTACCGCGCGTCGGGCATCGGCCTGGATGACATGCGCAACTTGCTGGGCTGGACGCATCGCGAGTCCCCGGAACCCGAGCTGCTGACGCAGGCTGTCCGGGACCATCTCGCCTATGTCGAGGAACGCATGGCGCAACTGACCCGGGTGAAAGAGCACCTGCTCGCATTGGAACGGCAGGCTGTTCCTTCTGCCGCTCGGGAGATTTGCGAGGAGCGACCAGGTTGCGGCGGTTCATGAGCATCGCATGGCCGAATCATGGTCGGATAACTGAACATATATTCATGCGTGTAATATTTCCGGCCAGACAAACGAACAAGAAAGACCGCCCATGACCGACCAGAGCATCACGCGCCGAAACATCGGCGTTCTCACCGCCGCGCAGGCGCTCGGTGGCGCCAGCGCGCCCATCGTGATGTCGCTGGGCGGGCTGGTCGGCCAGCAGCTTGCCAAGGACTCGGCCTGGATCACCTTGCCCGTGAGCCTGTTCGGCCTGGGTCTTGCCATCGGCACCTTGCCTGCGGCGTTCATCATGCGGCGCCATGGCCGCCGCAACGGATACGTGGTCGGGGTCGGCTTCGGCGTGGCCTCGGGCCTGATCGCCGCGCTGGGCATCATGCTGGCCTCGTTCTGGATCTTCTGCGCCGGCACCTTCCTGGCGGGCTTCTACGGCGCGTATGTGCAGAGCTACCGCTTCGCAGCCGCCGACACCGCCGAGGACGCGCTCAAGGCCAAGGCGATTTCCTGGGTAATGGTGGGGGGTCTCGCGGGTGCCATCATCGGGCCGCAGTTGGTGATCTTCACGCGCGACGCGGTAGCGGGCACGCCCTACGTCGGCAGCTTCCTCAGCCAGGCGCTGCTGCCGCTGATCGCCCTGCCGATCTTGCTGATGCTGCGCACGCCGCGCCAGACCCCGGCCGAAGCCGCCGCCGACAGCGGCCGCACGGTGCTGCAGCTCCTGGCGATGCCGCGCTACGCGCTGGCCGTGGCCGCGGGCGTGGTGTCCTATGGGGTGATGGCGTTCGTGATGACCGCCGCGCCGGTGGCGATGGTCAACCACGGGCATTCGGTGGACAACGCCGCCCTGGGCATCCAGTGGCACCTGCTGGCGATGTTCGGGCCGAGCTTCTTCACTGGGCGGCTGATGGTGCGCTACGGCAAGGAGCGCGTGACCGCCGTGGGCATGGTGCTGCTCGCCGCCTCCGGGGTGGTGGCCCTGGGCGGGCTCGGCCTGTCCCACTTCTGGGGCTCGCTGGCGCTGCTGGGCATCGGCTGGAACTTCAGCTTCATCGGCGCGACGGCGGTGGTCACCGATTGCCACACCCCGGCCGAGCGCAGCAAGGCGCAGGGCATGAACGATTTCTTCGTCTTCGCCGCCACGGCGGCCGTGTCGTTCCTCGCGGGATCGATCCTGCACAGCTCGGGCTGGCAGGCGGTCAACTGGATGATCTTCCCGGCCCTGGCGCTGATCTTGGTGCCGCTGCTGTGGCAGACCGCGCGAAAGCCGGTGCGGCTAGGTCCGGGCTGATCGGGCCGATGCGGGAGGTGTTCCATCTAGCGGTCGCCTCAGGCGCTACATCACCTGCTTCCACCGCTGCAGCTTCGACAGCGCGTTGTCGTAGGCGGCGGAAGTGAAGGACTGGATCTTGCGCCGAGGGTCTTCATCGGCATCAACGGCGAAATGAGGGGCTTGACCTTCCAACAATGGGAAGCCCTACAGTGACTCCATCAATCTCATTCAAGGAGTTTTTCATGAGAGTCAACAAGTTCAGCCTGTTGTTCATTGCGGGCGCCGTCGTGGTCGCCATCGGCCTGATGGCCGTTCAGAAGAAGGTGGTCCCGTCGGGTGAAGTGATGCAGGCCAATGCGAGCGGAGATCACCAAGGGCACGCGATGCCCTCCAGCGCCTCGGCCAATGACAGCCCTTCCACGACCGCGTATCGCGCCGTGAACGACCAGATGCACGCGGGGATGGGAGCGCAGTTCACTGGCAACGCCGACGTCGATTTCATGCGCGGCATGATCCCGCACCACCAGGGCGCGATCGACATGGCCAAGGTGGCGTTGCAGTACGGCAAGGACCCGGAGGTCCGCAAGTTGGCTGAGGAGGTTATCTCTGCGCAGGAAGGCGAGATCGCCATGATGAATAAGTGGCTTGGAGAACGCGGCCAACAGGCGGCGACCGGCAGCTCGGGCGACGCCTCGACGACCGCCTACCGTGCCGGCAATGACCGCATGCACGCCGACATGATGATTGACTTCAGCGGCGATGCCGATGTGGACTTTATGCGCGGCATGATCCCGCATCACCAGGGCGAGATCGACATGGCCAAGGTGGCGTTGCAGTACGGCAAGGACCCGGAGGTCCGCGAGTTGGCTCAGGAGGTTATCTCTGCGCAGGAAGGAGAGATCGCCATGATGAAGAGCTGGCTTGCCGCTCGGGGAAAGTGAAGGCACGACCATGAACCAAGCCAGCACCCCGCGCATCATCATCTATAGCACTCCAGCCTGCCCGGACTGTCGGGTGCTGAAGGAGTGGCTGTCCCAGCAGAGCATCGTGTTTGAAGAACGCGACCTGACCGACCCGAAGATTTCTGCGGAAGCCAAGTCACGAACCGGCGTGCGCGTGGCTCCGATCACGCTCATCGGTAATGAGGTCTTCTATGGCACCTTTGCGAGCCAGAAGCCGGGGCTGATGAAGGCGCTCGGCCGTTCGACAAGTAGATGAAGGGTCTCAAGAAATACTTGGCCCGCGCTGCCGTCCAAGCTCCCAAGATACGCCGCCACCGCGCACCACGGCGGCGATATGCTGCCCCAGCCGCTGCTCGATCACCGGCCGCCACGGCACCAAGCTGAATCCCATGCCGTCGTCCAGCATCGCGTAGCGCCCGCTGGCGAGCATGACGCTGCGCCGGTAGATGCCAGCCACGCGCTGCCCGTCGGCCACCGGGCGATGCTCCAGGCCGGTTTCAGCGGCAATGCCCTTCGCGGCCTGTGCCAGTTCCCGGTTGCGCAGTGTGCCCAGCAGGTTGCGCGCCAGGATCACGCGCTGCCCGCGCCGCTCGGCCAGCCCCTGTTCGGCCAGGAAGTCGGCGCGCTGTTGCATGGCCTGTTTGGCCTCGCCACCAAAGCCCAGGTCGCCCAGGCCCGAGCCGCCGCCGATCAACTGCTGGTCGAGCCACGTGGCCCCGATCACGCGGGCCTGCCGCTCGATGGGCAAGTGCGATTTCAGCTCCACGGCCACGCCGCCCAGGCGCTGCGCGTCGTACTGGCGGCCACGCTCGGCCAGGTCGTCCGGCACCTTCCATAGCCCTTCGGCAACGCGCTCCACAATGCCGGCCCGACGCAGGGCCTCCAGCCGGCGGATGTGGGCGGCGACGACTTCTTGCGGGTCGCGTCCGGCCTTGGCCCGGCCCTGCCCGATCGCCAGGTGATGGTCAGTGCGGTACAGGCCATCGCTCGCCAGCGCGGCGATGTTCTTGTCGGCTGCGCGCACGTCGGCCGAGCCTTTCACCTCCACCACGGCGCCGCTCGGGTAGTTCGCCAGCTCGTCGCGGGCGTTGAGCGCGACGTAATGGGCCTTGCCGTCCACCCCGTCGATGACCAGATAGCCCCGGTCGCGCAGCTCGTCGGCCAGCCCCTTCGCGGCCACACGGCCGAGGATGGTTCGGCCATCGTCCCCCGGCTCGAACACGGCCAGCTCGCGCGGCTCGCCGCGCATGGCCCGCTGCACGGTGCGGATGATGTCGCCGCGCTCGCCCAGCGCGCGCAATGTCTTTTCCGCATCGGCATGGATGGCCCAGGTGCCGGGCTGCGTCTCGTCGGCCAGGCCCAGGCGCTGCAAGTGTTGCAGGCGGCCGATTAGCATCAGGCGTTGGCGCTGCAAGCGGGGGGCGTTGAACCTTTCGACGCGCACCAGGCCATCGCCGCCGGCCTCGCCTATCTCACGCTTGAGGGTGCGATCCAGGCTCGTCCACCGCTCTTGCTCCACCTCACGCTGCAAGGTCTGCTGGATCTCCAGTTCGGTGCGCGGCCCCAGCCATTCGGTCGCCAGCTCGGCGGCGCGATAGCGGAAGCCATCGGCGATGTAGTCGCCCGCGATGATGAGGTCTTTGCCGGTGTCGTCGCGCCCGCGCACGACGATGTGCGTGTGCGGGTTGTCGGTGTTCCAGTGGTTCACGGCCACCCAATCGAGGCCCGTACCCAGGTCGGCCTCCATGCGGCCCATGAGGTGCCGCGTGTAGGTGCGCAGGTCTTCCAGCTCCGCGCCATCCTCGGGCGAGAGGATGAAGCGGAAATGGTGCCGGTCGTCGGCGCAGCGTTCCTTGAAGGCGTCGAGATCGGCCACGTCTGTCTGCGGCCCGTAGGCTTGGCCCGGCTCGCCGTCGCGGCCCACGCCGTCGCGCTCGATGTAGCGCAGGTGCTTGGCGAGCGACTGCGGGCTGGCCCGCTGGTGGTTCACCAGCAGCGTCTTGATGGTCGCGCGCCGCGACATAGGCGTCAGCTTCGCCCCGGCGAAGCGTGCTGCCGTGTGGCCGCGCCCCAGGCGCGAGCCGGGCCGCTGGCCGGTGCCACTCGCCGATGCCGGACGGCGCACCGTGGACTTGCCGCTGCTGGCTTTGCCCGCCTGTTTGAGCACCTTGGAAACGAAGCTCTGCCCCTGGCCCTTGCCCCGGTTCTTCGGGGCGCTGGGGCGCACGCGGAAATCGTCGTCGCGGCGGTCGGTCATGGCTGCGCTCCCTGCAAGCTCTGGCGTGTCCTGTCGTGCGAAGCACGCGGACATGCCTGCATTGGCGCGACCTTCGCGCCGAACGCGGCACGGCGGCAAAGCCGCTCCGTGCCGCGCCACCCCCATGTGCAGACTGGCTTTCGACGCGGCCCGGTGCCGCGTCCTTTTGTCTTGCCTTCCGCCTTTACCCCTCGCTGTCGCTCCGGGCATCGGCGGCCCGGCGGCGCTGAGCTGCTTGCAGCCAGCGCACCGGCGAACGCGCCAATGGCCGCAGGCCGGGCGCGTTCGAGGAAAGACGCCTGCACGCTGGATGGCTGCGCCGGATGTTGCGCGAAGCGCGGCGCGAATGCGCCCGCGCTGCACGCGCGACGACACGGCAGCAGCCACTGGAACGACATGCTCGATGGCACGATGAGAGGCACGGCGACGTGCAGCGAATCGGCGGCCATCATGGGCGTGTCTCCAGCCAGACCGGGTGCGCGATGCCGATCACGGCGGATGCGCTGACCGGGCCGAAATAGCGGCTGTCAAACGACGCCGGATTGGTCACGCTTAACAGGAACAGCTCGCCCGGTTCAAGGCGGCGGCAGAGCTGCAAGGATGGCAGCGGCCGGCCCAGCCGGTCGGCAGGCAGCACGGCGGCCGCAGGCACGCCGTCGATGCGTACCTGCCCGGCGACGATGCAAACGTGTTGCGGCGCGACCGCGCCCACACGTTTGAGCAGCGGCACGCGCGTCGGCAGGTAGCCGCGCTGCGCAGCCAGCATGGCGGCCCTGTCGGGCAACGGCACCAGCACGATGCTGTCCACGGACAGCGGACGTGGCAGCGAGGCGGTGCGCGGGTCGAACGGTTCAATGCGATACCAACCGACCGCCACGCTGTCGGACGGGTTGTAGGTCAGACGCGGCAGCGGCGACACGAAAGCTGCCCAGGCCAGCGCAGCGAAGCCGACAGCGGAGAAGCCCGCCAGCACGATGCGAACGCGCAGGCGCGAGCGAGGATGCGGCGCGGGTTCGTGCGTGCATGTGGTGTTGGAGCGGGCCGTCATGGCAGCGCCCTCCCGGCCAGCCAGGCGGCGTGCCGCTCGGCGGTGTATTCGGGCAGCGCCAGGCGGGCCGCCAGACGGTTGCCCAGCGTGCGCCAGTACGCGGGCGACACGTCGATGGCGGCGATACCCTGCGCGTCGATGTTGTCGATGCGTTCCAGCACGACACGCACCGCGTTTTCGCCTTCGGCGTGCAGCAGCAGGCGTGCGCCCGGCTGCACACCGGGGATGCGCTGCATGTCGTCCAGTGGCGTGGCGGCTTGCATCACCTTGAGCTGCCAACGGATCGTGCCGTAGTCGTTTGCTTCCCAGCGCACGCGGCAGAACATTGCACGCGGCAGGAACACCGCGCAGCGCCGCCAGCGGTCGAGCCGCAGCATGCGCGCCGGTTCGCCGAAGCGCAGGTAGAGCTTGAAGCGATGTTCGATGTAGGCCAGCGCCACGCGCGTCAGCGGCACGTTGCCGGCCTGGCCGGCGAGTGTCGAAAGCGCGGGCGGCGGCGCAGCCGTGGGCGCGGTCGCAGCAGGCAAAGCGGATGCGTTCATGGCGTGTTCTCCCTGCGGTGCTCTGGAAACTCCCGCTCCAGCAGGCCGCGCAGCAGTTCGGCCACGGTCACGCCCCGGCCGAAGGCCGCGATCTTGATGCGCGCGCGCAGCGCGGGCGTCACGTCGAGCGTCAGGCGGGCCGTGTAAAGGTCGCCTTTGTTGAGCGCATCGGCATCGCCCTGGCGAATCCATGCCTCGGCGTGCGGATTCGCGGGTGGACGTACGCCGATGCCGACGCGCTTGCTGCGCGGGCCGCTCATGTCGGCCACCGCAGCAGTTCATCGGTGAGCACGGCGATCTCGCGTGCGGCGGCGCTGTCGGGCGCCGTCTCGCGGGCGAGCCGACCAGCGGCCACGCTGTCGGCGAAGACGATGCGCTGGCGCACCTCGGCGCGCAGTGCCGGCAGCGGCTGTTCGGCCAGCGATTGCCGCGCTTCGCGGCCGATGATGGTGGTGCTGACGCGCCGGTTGATGACGAAGGCCGCGCGCAGCGCAGGCCGGAATACGTGCGCTTCGCGGATCAGCGCGACCATCTCGGCGCTGGCCCACAGGTCATACGGGCTGGGCTGCACAGGAATCAGCACGCGCTCGGCCGCCAGCAGCGCGGAGCGCGCCAGGGCGGCGATGCGCGGCGGGCCGTCGATGATGACGTGATCGGCGCGGCGGGCCAGCTCCGGCGCTTCCTGGTGCAGTGTCTCGCGCGCGAGGCCCACGGCGCTGAACAACCGTGGCAAACCTTGCTGGCTTCTGCGCTGCGTCCAGTCCAGCGATGAACCCTGCGGGTCGGCGTCCAGCAGGACGACGTGCAGACCACGCAGCGCCAGCTCGCCGGCGATGTGGGTGGCGAGCGTGGTCTTGCCGACGCCGCCTTTCTGGTTGAGAAACGCGAAGATCATGGCCTGGCCCTCCATGCTGGAGAGCCGGGCTGTTGCTGCCGCGTTTGTGGCCGCGTGGTGGTTGTCCACCGCAGTGGCGTTTCCCTACTAAAAGTTAGAGAAATGAAGTTAGGGAAGTTAGAGGGCGAGGAGACCCAGTGCTGGCGCGGGTTTGCGGCCGATCGGCACGCCTGATAGCACGATAGTCCCACGCCTGATAGCACGATACCCCGCACGCCTGATAGCACGACTCCATCCACAGGCTTTCCCGGAGTTATCCCCGTGCCGTCTGCGGCACGGGCCGGAAGGTCAGCAGTTCCATACCGTTGTCCGGCATCCGCTCGATGCCCAGGACGTAGCCGGGCAGCGACTGCCGCGCGACAAGCGTGCGCAGGTCGCAGGCAAAGTCGTAGGGCTTGGCGGTGCTGCCGGACTTCTGGTGCAGGTAGCGGAAGTCGAACTGCCAGCCGTATTCCTGCTTGCCGCCATGCTTGCGCACCAGGCGGTACAGCCACCGCTCGATGCCGCCGGTCAGCCGGAAATACGCCGGGTCGATGGTCAGCACCAGGGCAGCGTCGAGCACGCCCGCATAGAACCAGTCCGGCAGGATCAACTCGATGCCCAGCGGCGTGCCGCTGGCATCGGCCAGTTCCTTCCACTCGTTGATCCACGAGAAGCGGTGCAAACGCCTTCCCGTGGTTTCGCGGATGGACGTGGCCACCGTGGTCGATTGCAGCCGGTCGAGCGCCGCTTTCAGGCGCTGGTAGTCGCGCAGCGACGTACCGCGCCCGATGAAGCGCAGGATCTCGTAGGGGGTGGCGCGCATCAGCCGCGACGGCCGCAGGCCCGCGTCCTTCGCCTCCACGATCTGCGAAGCCGCCCAGATCAGCACGTCCGCATCCCAAATTGTGGCGATGCCGTGCTCCTGCGTGCCCTCCACGCGAATCGTCACGTTGCCCGCGCGGAAGTCGATGGGCTTGACCCGCTTGGACTTCCCGAGCGAGAAGAACGGATACGCCATCAAGTCCTGGCTGTCGCGCGGCGCCATGTCGCCGGGCAAGGCGCGGAACAGGTCGAGCTGTTCGCGCTCTTGCCGTGGGCTGGACATGACGACGGCCACCGGCGAGCCTGCGATCAGCGGCCATCACGGTAGTCGCCCGCGTGGCGTTCGGCATATTCCGGGTCGGACGTGGCCTCATAGCTGCGCTGGTCGGCCCAGGCATCGAGGTCGGCCACCGAGTACATGACGCGGCGGCCGAACTTGCGGAACTTCGGGCCGCCGCCGATCACGCGCTGTTTCTCCAGCGTGCGCGGCGACAGCCGCAGGTATTCGGCGGCTTCGTCGTTGGTCAGGTAGCGTTGGGGCTGCACGGGCGCAGCGACAGCAGCGGCGGCAGGCCGCAAGGGAGCGGGTCGCATGGGATGTACCTCCATCAAGCCCGGCCACACCACGCGGCCGGATAGAGGCACTTTCGAGAAAGCAAGGATTCCTGCTAAGGGACGATTTGCAGGAGACGCGAAACGTCCCCCCCCTTTAGTACAGCGGTGGCGGAAGCTGTGCCAAGCGGCGGTAGCCGCCACGCATCAGCGCATAGCCCCGGCGCACCAACCGCCGCACGCGGGCACGCAAGGCGCTGTCGGCGTGCCAGTTGGCCACGACGGCATCGGCGCCGAACAGCCCTTCGGCCACCTCGCGCAAGGACGCGCCCGCGAGGGTCGCGTCGAGCGCCTGCAAGGTGTGGAGTTCCAGTACCGCGGCAGGCGTGGGCCGTGAGCGGGCCGCCGCTGCAGGCGTGGCCTCGGTCGCGGCGGACAGCGCATCCAGCCCAGCGGCCAGCGCACGATAGCGTGCGCACGGCGCAGCGCAGGCGCGGATGGCGTAGAGGTAGGCCATGCCATCCTCCAGGCCCGGTGCGAGGACGAGTCGCAGGCAGCAGCCGGGCCAGTGCGACACCAGCACCAAGCGCTTGCCATCGTGGATCAGTTGCTTGCGGCCAGGCACGCGCCAGAATTCGAAGACAGCGGCTTCGGGCGGTGGATCGGCATCGGGAAGAAGCTGCACCACGGCATCGTGATCGGGGAACCAGGCCGGATGCGCGTCCCGCGCATCCAGGGCGGGATCTTCCAGCAGGCGCAGGCCCCAAGCCTGCGCCGCGTCCGGCCGGCGACGACGGCGCAGCCAGTCGCGGCGGTAATCGGGATTCCGTCGCAGGTACTCCCAGGCCAGTGCCGGGCCGTCGAGGTGCAGTGTGTAGAGATAGGCGGCGGTGGGATACCAATGCTCGGCGCTCGCTTCGGCCATGACGCAACCTCCCGTGTAGCAGGAACGTCGCCACGGATTTCGCCGTACGGAGCTATCGAATCGCCATCAAGCTGTCATCGGGTCGGGGTGAACTGATGTGGCAGGTGTCAAGACCGATTGGCTCCGAAGCATTGCGAAAATCGTCTCGATGCGACGGCTGAAACGCCAGAAAATCTGGCGTCAGCATCAGGCACCGTGCCGAAACCCGCGCCAAAGATCATGTCTGTTTCGGTCAGGCACGCACCGATTTCGTGCAATAAAGCCGAGCAAGATCTATTCGGTCTTGACCAAGACCGAAATAGTCACAATGTGCTCGCCTTGGCTCGGCTTTCTCTGTCTTCGTGGCCGCTCAATCCGTGATCGAGCCGTTCTCCTGCGCCCGTCGGGCGTACTCCGACAGCGGGCGCTCTGCCAGAAAGTAGAGATCACGCATCACCGGCTGCTGGCGCGGCCCGACGATGGATGCCAGATCGGACAGCTTTACCGTCCCCAACGTCGGCAGGCCGATACCCAGGTCGATCAGTCCCCAGGCCGTATCGCCGTCGTCCGGGTCAAGCGCGGCCAGCAGCCAGATGGCGTGCGCGTCGGGAGTGAACAGGCGCACCGCCGGCAACGGGTCGATGCGCCGGCCGGCAGTGCGTACCTCGCCTACGGCGAGTAGCTGCACGCGCTGTTCGGCGGTAATGAGCGGCGGGTTCATGGCCGGGATTCCCACGAAAGCGGGGATGCACGAAGCCGTTTTCCCGACAAGACGCGGAAGCGCCAAAGCGGATGCGTGCTTTCGTGTGGAAGCACGAAAGCGCAAGCCATCGAATCCGTATATGCACGGAAACGCGGAAGCGGAATTGCGCGGGGCAGGAAAGACACGGATGCGGTTCCCCGGTTCTGTGGAAAGCCGCCGATGCGGATTTCCTTAAAAGCACGGAAGCGGGCTGGCCCGCCGGAATGAACACTTTAGATTGTAGCCCTATGGTACGCAATGGGCTGTCATCTTGGTTTTTGCGGGGGAACCAAGTTGGCGACGGCGAAACACTCATTGGCAGCGGCGATACGGACAGTTAGGAAGGCGCGTGGCTTGAGCCAGGAAGCGTTCTCCGACGTGTCCAGTCGCACCTACATGAGCACGCTGGAACGCGACCTGAAAAGCCCGACCATCCACAAGCTGGCCGAACTGTGCGAAGTCATGGAAGTGCATCCCCTCACGCTGCTGACGCTGGCATATGTAGGACGCGACCCGCTCAACGCCGATCAGCTCCTTGCTCAAGTCCAGCGGGAACTGAAGGAAATCGTTGCAGCATCGAAGATAGAGAACTCATGATCGCGGCCTAACTGGCCGTTAAAACACCCAATGGCCATACCAACACATTGCGGCATGCCGCCGCTTCATCAGAACATTGAAGGTCTTCGCTCGCATGCCATGCTTATAAGCATATTTATGCCCGAGCCAGATGTTTCAGTCGAGAAAAGAAAGTGGCGCTCCTGGTTGGTGCATTGTCTTGTCAAGACGGCCCGCCACTACAATGATGCGCGGTCGTTAATACTTGCGCAGATAAGTGAAGGCCAACGATCTTCTGCCGAGATGGCAAAAGGCCGACTTTTGCCTGTGTTCGACTTCGCATTTGCTATGGAAGACTGCATCACATCGCTTGAAAAAGCGGTAGCGTGCATCCGGGCTTTGTCAGACAAAGGAGAAATGCCATCGGCATTTGTTCTCGCGTTATATAACGAGCGGCAGTCCCTAAACGATTTTCGTAGGCAACAGGAACACATGCACTCTCAGATCGCCGCAGGCCAAACCGGCGATGGCCCGATCCTCGTGACGCTATCGGACGATGGTGACGGCATGAGACTCCGCGGTCTTACGATGTCGTTCGTCGCTCTGTTTAAGTTGATCGATGCTATCTACCGCGATATAGCGACCTTCTTCCCTGCGCACGATATTCAGTCGCCGCCATCGCCGGGAGGTGTACCTCAAATCTCAATGTCCATGACAATTGAGGTTGTCCAGGGTGAGCCCAAACCGCCGGACGTTCCGTCGTAGGAAAGCCCCGCCGCAGTGTGGACGGGGCTTCGTGGAGGCCGTCAGGCCGCTTTGGGCTTGCTGCGCGACCAGATCAGGTCGTGCGTGCCGTCCTCGTTCTCGATCAGGCGGGCATAGACCGTCGCCGGGAACGAAGGATCGTCGAGGGATACGGACACGTAGGGCCGCCCGGCTTCGCTGGTCTTCTTCCACGCTGCGCCGATGTCGTGGCCGGCCGCCTGAAGGCGGAAGTCGGGGGCGTTCTCGGTGTCGCCCTTGTCGTTGGGAATCAATTTGACCTTGACGTTCAGGGTCAGGGTGCGGAACGTGCCGGTGAAGCCGTCTTTCTCTGCGGTGAAGGTGCCGATGTTTGCCATGATGAATTTCCTTCTTTCGGTTGAACAGGGTTCGCGCCCATCGCGTCCTGTTGTGATCCGACCGGCGGGGGATGGGCTGGCTGCACCGCTTGCGGGCGCAACGCAGTGGAGCGCCTAGAAGCGAAAAGAATTTGTCCCGCGAGGAATGCGCGTAGCGCAGGGGAAATTGTTTTCGCTGGAAGGTTGCAGCCATAGAAGCCCGGCCACCGCCAGGATTCACAAACAGACAGGACGCCTTGGGCCGACTCGCTCCGAAAGGAACATGGCTGACTCGGCTTCCCGCGTGACGGCTTCACCGGCTTGCGCCCTGGCACGGGCAAGGACAACACCCAACGACAAGGTGAAAGCGTCCCTGACGTAGCAGGCGGCCGCTTGCTTGAGGCGTGGCGTGGAAGCTCCATTGCAAGGCCGGGCGGCGTGTCGGTGAACCGTCCTTCGTGACGTACATGCGACGAACTGCCAGGGTCGAGGACGGCACGCTTTCGTGCAACCTGCGGCAGCAAGCCGGGGCGTAGGCCCACAAGCCCCGATCATTGCGGCGGGGCGCTGCCTTCACCGCAAGCGCAGCGCGCAGCGCCGCAGGCGCGAAGGCGCGAGGGATTGAAGCCGAATGGCCGTGGCGGCAAAGACGGCTCGGGGCGCAGCCTGAAAGCCCGGCGGGCATTGCGCCGACACGCTCATAATTTTTAGTGGGTCACGCTAAACTGCCACGAAGCGATACGCCACCGGATAATTTATGGGATATCTTATGGAAGGCATGCCCTCTTGGGTTAATACTGTTATTGCCGTTGGCGGTGTCCTAGGAACGATAGTTACCGCTGTCGCAACTTTTTTTCTATGGCGCGTAACCAAGACTCTTGCGCATGAAACGACAAGGATGGCTGAAGCCGCAGCTCAACCACATGTCGTCGTGACACTCACTCCCAATCGGTGGTCAATGCGGCATTTTGATATTCACATCGACAATACCGGAAATGCGACAGCATATGACATTTCTATCGCCTTCGATCCTCCACTAGAAAATGGGGAGGCACGCGGAGACCGGGTCGAAATCCCATTCCAGAAAATAAGTGTCCTCAAACCCGGTCAAGGCATGGTGAGTTATTTGTCTGAATTCGGAAAACTGAAGGGCAAGACCTACGAAGTTGACATTAGCTGGAAGCGTGATGCATCCAGCCAACAGCGTCAGAAAAATTCATATACCTTAAGTATGCTCGACCATGAGGGAGTCAGTCGTCTCGGAGATGAGCCATTGGTTGAGATCGCCAAACACATCAAGAAAATTGAGGAAAACTGGAGTCCGGTTGCCAAAGGGCAAAAGCGCACAAAGGTAGATGTGTTTAGCGGTTTTGATAGGCTGCATGAGCGTCGAGAAGCGAATCGGATGCGTCGTCGGTGGCAAAGAGAACAAGAGGATCATTCTTCAAAGAATGCGCAATCTGACACTCCGAATTCTCAGCAATAACTAGTTTTAAATCCGGGCGCGGACACCGACGCGCCCGGACTTGCTTTTCACAGCGCCCAGGACGGAACGGCCTGGGCGCTGTGCTTGCTGACCGCGTTATTCCTGCGCCTTGATGAATCGCACAAAGCGAAGCGCCCCGGTTGTGGCCGAGGCGCTTACCTTCCGCAAAGTTCAAGCGGCCAGCGCCTGCGTGAGTTCATCCGCCATTGCTTCGGCATCCGCCGGGGCGTTGTCTTGCTCCCGCATGGTTTCCGACGTTTCAGCCTTGAAGATAGCAGGCATCCAGCTCGTACCGTTCGCCAGCCGTTCGGCTTCGCTGGCAATGTCGCCTTTCTTCAACTTCGCCAGCCGGGTGATGTGCGCGGGGGCGTACTGCTCAACGGCTTCCAGAATCGCGGCCTTCGGTACATGCTGGAAGTAGCCGTCTGCGGTCGGCTTCCACCATGCCGCCATGTCCAGCCTCACGGCCTGCGCCAGTTCCGCGCCCGGCTGCTGTGCCATAGCGCGGGGCGTCACCACGTCCACCGTGGACGCCACGCACACGGCCAACAGGCGCACCAGTTCATCCTGCGGCTTCGCCAGCAGCGCGGCGAACAGTTCGGCGCTGTCCTCCGGCAAGGCTTCACCCGCCACCTGTTGCAGTTCACGCAGCGCCACGGCGGCGGGCGATTCCGGCCAGTCCGGGGCCATGCCTTCCAGCCGGTCTTGCACTTTCAGGCTCACGCCCAGCGGCAAGTCGTGGCCGTAGTGGTTGTCCTGCAAGACGCTCCGCACCATGCCATGCACCAGCGCGGCCAGCGCGACTTGCGGATGGCGGGCGACTTCGATTTGCAGCGCGGCGGTGCGGTGCGCGCTCAACCGCTGCGCCAGCCGGTCGGACAGGCTCGCGGCCTTGGGCTGCTCGGTGTCCTCGCCTTCGTCGTCGTTCCCTGCTTCGCCTTCCGCGCTGCCGAAACCCTGCTGCAAGCGTTCCAGCGTGCGCAGCGCCTTGGCTTCTGCCTCGCGCAGCAGCCCGCAATGAATCACGGCTTCGCCGCTGCGGTCGAGGGTGACGATGGCACCGGCCACGGCGCGCACATCCGGGGCGTAGCCCTGCAAGGCTTCCTCCACGGCTTGCAGTTCCCCGGCAACCTGTTCGCGGCGCGGTTCCAGCGCTTCGGTCTTGTCCTCGTCCTCGGCGTCGTAGGCTTCTTCCAGTTCGGCGTCGATCTTGTCGAGGCGGGTTTGCAGCGAGGCGATGCGGCGGGCTTCGCGGGCGTTCGGTTCGCGGCGCTGGCGCGGCGCGTTCTGGAACGCCTGCCGCTCGGCGTAGCTCATATGCGGCACGGCTTCGACCCACGCCCAACCCTCGGCGCGCACGTCCCCGGCCAGCGCATCCAGCTTGCTGCGCACCAGCGTTTCCAGCAGCGCGGCGTCGGTCAGGTAGGTTCCGGCATCGCCTTCGGCGAACAGGTCGCGGCGGATGCCGCCGCCCGCCGCCGTGTAGGCGTCCAGACCGGCAAAGCGCACCAGCGGATGCGAAGCGTCGATTTCGCGCTCGGTCAGGCGTTCGCGCAGCGGGGACGCGCCACGCTGCCATTCGGGCGCGCCGTAGAACGCGCTTTCCTGCGCGGCGTGGTCGTCGGTGATGGTCAGGGCCATCAACTGTTCCAGCGTGACGGCTCCGCCCCGGTAGTCGGCCAGCAGGCGCGGCGAGACGTTGGCGAGTTTGAGACGGCGCTGCACCACCAGCGGGGACACGCCGAAGTCGGCGGCAATGTCCTCGATGGGCCGGCCTTCGGCCACCAGCGCGGCAAAGGCTTCAAACTGGTCTGCCGGGTGCATGGCTTCGCGCTGCACGTTCTCGGTGAGGCTGGCCGTGCGGGCGGTGCCATCGGCCACCAGCAGGCAAGGCACTTCCCATTCTTTGCTGATGCGGTGCTTCTTCGCCAGCAGCTTCAACGCGGCAAGACGACGGCCACCGGCCACCACTTCGTAATGCTCGCCATCGGCGGTGGTTATGACGATGAGGTTTTGCAGCAGGCCGACACGCTGGATGCTCGCGGCCAGCTCGGGGATGGACATGCGTGGGGTCTTGCGCACGTTGCGACCAGTCGGGCGCGACACCAGCCGCGACAGCGGAACCAGAATCAGGTTCTTGGTCGGGTCGGCAGTTTCCAGCGCGGGGACTTGGATGGCGCGGGCTTCGCTTTGGGGGATGGCGTTCATGGTGATAACTCCTTGCGGTGAGGGATGCAGCAGCAAAAGAAGCGGCAAGGGCTGCTGCCTGCCCCTGCCGCGTGGGGATTCAGGCTTTCAACTGGCGCAGGCCATCGGCCAGCATCCAGAGGGCGCGGTTCAGGCGCACATCGGAATCAATGCCCTGCACCGGGCGGGTTTTCTGGCGGCGACCATTGGCGCTGCGGCCATGCAATCCGCCTTTGGTCAGGTTTTCTTGGGTGCGGTTGAACACGCTCCACAAGTCCGGGCGGCGGTCGTCGAACCGGCGCGGCATCAGGATTTGCGATTCGGTGATGGGCGCGGGCTTGTTGCCGGTGGGGTCGTACTTGAGGGCCAGCGCGGCGCGGGCGAACACTTCGGCTTCGCCTTCATCCAGCGTGATCGCGCGCATGGCATCGCGGGATTCCTTCACCCGCTCGAAGCCCTGCAAGACTTCGTAAGCGCCTTCGATGACGGAACCTGCCACGTCGCCTTTGTGCGGCACGCGCACATCCGCCACGGTGTCCCCGCACACAAGGCCATTGCTGCACACGAACCGGAACATGCCGGCCAGCATCTGGTAGCTGCTGGTGCCGTCGTGCGAGTTCAGCAGGATGATTTCATTGGCTTCCGCGCCGTTGATCTGGCTGGCGTGGCGCAAGCGCAGCATGTGCTTGGTGTGTTCGCGCTTGCCTTCGTCGCGCACGCGGGTTTGGCACGCCATGAACGGCTGAAAACCCTCTTTGCGCAGTTCGGCCAGCACGGCGGCGGTGGGGATATAGGCGTACCGCTGCGAACGGCTTTCGTGCGGGGCCTCCGCGAAGATGGACGGGGCCACGCGGTGAATCTGGTCATCGGTCAGCGGGTAGTCGCTGCGCAGCGACGGCGAACGGGAAGCAAAACGGGATGCGAGTTGCATGGTCTTTCTCCTGACGAAGAGGGTTTGCTGTTCAAACCGCACACCGGATTCCTAGATTCGGAGCCCAGCCTTTCGGCTGTTCTGTGCGGTCGGCACGAGGAACCCGGTTGGCCCTGTTGCCACCGTCTTTCCTGAGTTCATCGCCCGCGACGGTCAGGAGCGCGCGGACGGGGGCCGTCAAGGAAACAAGCGCAGGGTTGGTGCGGCCCGCAGGCGCAGCCGAGGACACGGCCCTGCGCGCCTTGACGGCACACGGACGCGGGCTACAGTCGCGGACAAGGTGATGAGGTCAGGGAAGACGGCTGGACATGGCAACGGCCATCCCTATGTGCTATGTGCTGACCGCACGGCAAGCGAAGCGCGCAGGCCCGAAGCTGGAAGCCGGGCCGGAGGCGTCAGCCGAGCGCAGCGAGGGCATGATGGAAGCCCGTCAGGGGCGAGACGCCGCAGGCGGCTCGATGCGAAGCACGACAGCGCGACCGGCCATTTTTCTGGCCGGGGACGCCCATGCAGTCATGGAGATGCAGCGGGGGGAGCTTTCCTGCCCAACGATGAGCTGCTACCGCCATTGGCGAGAAGCCTTAGTTGGCTCTATGAGGCTCTGCGGTAGCCCTCGTGGAAAGTTCGACACTGTGGTATCGTGTTAACATGAAAACATCCATGGCGGTCGAATTACCCATGAATGCAAGGCCAAGACCACGCGCCACGACCACGGGCACCCTCGTCGGAACTCGCTTTCAGGCGACTTTGCTCGAAGCCATCGACAGTTGGCGCAAAGAGCAGGACGATCTACCGACAAGGCCTGAAGCCGTGAGGCGACTGGTCGAATTGGGGATGACGCATGACACGAACCCCTCCGCAGAGGCATCGGGACGGCGCGCCAAGCAGAACCCGGACGAGAAGACATGAAAAAGCAGAAAGAACTGGTGCTCATCAAGTCCGAGGGCGAGATCGCACAAGCCGAAGCTCAGATCGTCGAGCTTTCCAAGCGGATCGAGTTCTATTTGACGGAGTATTCCGTCGAACTCTTGGCCAACAAAATGAGCAAGGGCGAGTTTGTCGTTCCTGCGTATCAACGTGAATACACCTGGGAACACGATCGCAAATCGCGCTTCATCGAATCACTGATCTTGGGTCTTCCCATTCCATTCCTTTTCTTCTGGGAAATGCCGAATGGAAAGCTGGAGATCGTGGATGGCTCGCAGCGACTGCGATCGATCGAGGAGTTCGTACTCGGCGACCTTCGGCTCGGTGAACTGCAAAGCCTGACGGCATTGTCTGGCTTCAAGTTCTCCGATCTTCCCGAATCCCGTCAGAGGAAGATCAACAATCGCTCGATACGCGGCATCGTGCTCAACGAACATGCCGATGAGCAGGCTCGCTTCGACATGTTCGAGCGGATCAACACGGGCAGCAAGATCGCCAACATGGCAGAAGTCCGCCGTGGTGCTCTTGCTGGCCCGTTCATGGATCTCATCATCGAACTCTCGGTGCTTCCGAAGTTCGTTGCTCTCGCACCTGTATCCAAGAAGGATTTGGACGAGCGTGAGCATGAAGAACTCGTGGCTCGCTTCTTCGCCTATAGCGATGGATTGGAGGGGTACAAGGATCGTCCCTCGGAGTTCATCTTCAACTATGTCAAGAAGATGAATGTCGAAGCAGCCAATGATCCGGCGTTGACCGATCGTTACCGTGCGCGGTTCCAGGAGGCCATCGACTTCATCGAACGGGTGTTCCCGTATGGATTCCGCAGGAATCCAAAAGGAAAGGCCACTCCCAGAGCTAGGTTCGAAGCCATTGCCGTGGGATCGCGCCTCGCTCTCGACGAGCGCCCCGGCCTTGTCGGCGGCGACATTGAGGACGTAACGCCGTGGCTGACCAGTGACGACTTTACGAAAGTCACTGGTTCGGACGGTGCCAATGCCATCGCGCGCCTGCGGGAGCGTACAGGCTTCGTGCGAAATCGACTGCTGGGTGAGTGAATGAGCAGCAACCTAGCCATCGGATTCCAAGAGCGGTTGGCCGAAGTCGAGGCGTATCTGGAGTTCCTTTCGACCATGGAAGCCCAGGCCCAAGAAGGGCCGCCACGGATCGCAGGCGCAGAACATCCAATTACCACCCAACAACAACGAATCCTCTATTCGAGCGTGTACTTGCAGTTGTACAACCTTGTCGAAGCAACGATGTCCCGCTGCATCGAAGCAGTTTCTGAAGCTGCCAAAGAGAATGCGCAATGGAAACCTGGTGACCTGAGCGATTCGATGAGGCGCGAGTGGGTGCGCGTGACTGCTCGCACACATGTCGAATTGGCGCCGGAAAATCGACTGGAGAGTGCATTGCGCCTTTGCGAGCATCTGGTGGCTTCATTGCCGATCAGCGCCTTCGACATCGAAAAAGGAGGCGGTGGCAATTGGGACGACTTCGAGATCGAAGCATTCAGTAAGCGATTAGGCTTCCAATTGGTCGTGAGTCAGCCCGTCTATAGCGCCATCAAACAACCTTTCCGGGACGACCTGGGGCCGCTCGCTTTGGTGAAGCAACTGAGGAATCGTCTCGCGCACGGATCCATCTCGTTCGCACAGTGCGCTGAAGATGTCACTGTCGGACGGCTCGTCGAACTGAAGGATAGAACCGTCAATTACCTGAGAGAAGTCGTGGATTGCTTCACCAGATACATCGATAGCTTTGAATATCTCCTTCCGGAGAGGCGCCCTGCATGAGTCGCAACCAAAAGAATATGCCCCGAATCGTGGGGGTCGATCTCTTCTGCGGTGTGGGCGGCCTGACTCACGGCCTCGTTCGTGGCGGCATCCAGGTAGCCGCAGGGATCGATATCGACCCGAGTTGCAAATTTCCCTTCGAGGCGAACAATTCCGCCTCGTTTATCGAGTGCGATGTCGGGAAGCTGAAAGCCGACGACATCGCGCCCTTCTATGAGGGCGCTGACTTCACATTGCTCGCGGGGTGTGCACCATGCCAACCGTTCTCCACCTACAGCCGTAGCGGAAGGAATAGCGAGTATGAATCGCAGTGGCCGTTGGTGTCCTCCTTCGGCCGTTTGGTCAAGAAGGTCAAGCCTGATCTGGTGACCATGGAGAATGTCCCACAACTCGCGGATCACCCGGTCTTCCAACAGTTCCTCAAGAGCCTTTCCGGCTACAAGAAGTGGTGGCAGGTCGTGGAATGCTCGTCGATCGGTATTCCGCAGACTCGGAAGCGTCTAGTGCTGCTTGCGTCGAGACTTGGCAGCGATGGTCTGGAACTTTCGCAGGATCAGGTTCGGACGATGACTGTGCGCGAGACTATCGGCTCACTTCCCCCGATCAAGGCTGGCGAGCGTGATCCCCAAGACGAATTGCACACCGCTTCCTCTCTGAGTCCTTTGAACCTGTCGAGGATTCGCGTGTCCCGCCCCGGAGGGACGTGGCGAGATTGGCCTGAAGAGTTGCAGGCATCGTGTCATCGGAAGGATACCGGCGCCACCTATCCAAGCGTCTACGGACGGATGGAATGGGATCGACCCGCTCCGACTATCACCACGCAATGTTTTGGATACGGCAACGGACGGTTCGGGCATCCAGAGCAGGATCGCGCCATTTCGCTCCGAGAGGCGGCAATGCTTCAAACGTTCCCGGAGTCCTACGCATTCGCCCCGCCTGGCGCTCCGATCAAGTTCAACAAGATGGGGCGACTGATCGGAAATGCCGTGCCCGTTCGGCTTGGGGAAGTCATCGCTCGTTCGCTCGTTGGGCACGTGCAGGCTCACGTGCACTGATCTGCTGCAATTGGGAGCGTATCAGCGCAATAGCATCGTCCACGGTGACATGCTCCCAAATGCGAAGTACCTGCCATCCGGCGCTCGTCAATCTTGAATCGGTGTCGAGGTCGCGGGCTTTGTTGGTGGCGATCTTGTCCTTCCACCATTCCTGATTGGTCTTGGGCGTCGTGGCGTGGATGGGACATCCGTGCCAGAAGCATCCATCGCAGAAGACCGCCAAGCGCCATTTGGTGAATGCGATGTCGATGCTTCTCTTCGTGCCAGGAATTGCATAGTGGATGCGGAACCTTAGACCTTGGCGATGCAACGCCGAGCGCAATTCGCGCTCGCGCGGATTGTCCTTTCCGCGTGTGCGAGCCATTCGGCGGCTAACGGCACTGGAGGGTACTGGCATCGATCGCGACATCTTTTCAGGTTATACCTCCGTAGATCAATACGAGGAATGGGCTAGGGATCGAGAGCGCCGGATTCAAGAGTCTGTTCTGCTCGATTGCCGTTGCTCGATCTGTAGTTGAGCCCTCTGCGTTGCTCGTTGCAATCGCTCCACCAGCAGTGCACGCGGCGGCAATGCGGTCAGGTACTCGGCAACGTGGATGCCCGACTTGTCCAGTTCCAGCAACTCGATCTGCTCGCGCTTCTTGCCGGTGCAAAGGATGATGCCCAGTGGCGAGGCTTCCTCCGGCTCCCGTTCGTGCTTGTCCAGCCAGCGCAAGTAAAGCTCCATCTGCCCTTTAAAGGCGGCCTTGAACTCGCCGATCTTCAATTCCACAGCCACCAGTCGCCGCAGCTTGCGGTTGTAGAACAGCAGATCGAGGTGGAAATCCTCGTCGTCGATCTGGATGCGCTTCTGCCGGGCGAGGAAGGAAAAGCCCGCACCCAGTTCTAGCAGGAAGGATTCCATCTCGCGGATGATGGCCGCCTCCAGGTCGCCCTCCTGCCAAGTATCGCGCAGCCCCAGAAAGTCGAGGATGTACGGGTCGCGCATGACCAACGCGGGCGACATGCGCTGTGCATCGCGCAGGGTGGCCAGTTCCTGCGCGATCGTCTCGCCCGGCTTCTTGGACAGCACGGTGCGCTCGTACAGCATCGAGTCGATACGCTCGCGCAGCGTCCGCACGCTCCAGCGTTCGGCACTCGCCATCTGCGCATAGTAGTCCCGCTGGAGCGGGTCTTTCAGCGGAATCAGGGCGATGAAGTGTGTCCAGCTCAATTGTCGTATCAGTGATACGACAATTCGCTCGTCCGGGTAGGCTGCGGCGAACTGCACCATCCGGCGCAGATTCTTGACCGAAAAGCTGCTGCCGTATTCCCTCACCAGTTGCGCCGCCAAGGTCAGCACGACTTCCTCGCCGTAGTCGGCCCGACGGCCCTCCAAGACCTGCGTATGGATGCGCTGACCGATGCGCCAGTAGAGCATCGTCAGTTCGCTATTCACCGCCGAAGCGGCACGCTTGCGCGCCGCTTCGATCAGCGCCCGAATGTCGCCCAGAAGCGCCGTCGGCGCTCCGGGTGACGTGATGGATGTCCTGCGCTTGATCATGCCAGTGCCTCCGCCGTTTGGCGCGCCCCGGTGATCGCCAGCCGCCGGCTGGCCACCAGTTCGGCCGCATCGCGCACCGGCTTGTCCTCGGTGTGGACGTAGTGCATGAACATCGCCACGGTCTTGTGCCCCGTCAGCGCCATGCCGACCTTGGTGGGCACGCCTGAATTGGCAATGTCGGTGGTCGATCGGTGGCGGATGCCGTGCGTGCCGACGTGCGGCACGCCGGCGGCCTTGAGCACGCGCTTCCAGCCGCCGTAGTGCTCGCCAAAGGTCAGGTGCCGGGTCGGGTCGTAGGGCGACGGCAGGACATAGGGGCAACCCTCCCGGCGCGGCGCGGTGGACAGCAGCCGATAGGCTTCCTCGCTCATGGGCTTAGAAATGCCGCCGGTCTTGCTGTCGGGCCAGACGACGCGCCGCTTCTCCAGGTCGATCCACTCCCATTCGAGCGGGCAGATTTCGGAGCGGCGGGCGGCGAACTCGAATTGCAAGCGGATCGCCAGAGGGATGACGTAGTTCTCCAGTCCTTCCGCCTCCAGCGTCTCCAACTGGCGGAAGATCCGCACCAGTTCATCGTCCACGATGAGCCGGGTTTCCTTGCCGGGCGGGAACATCGGGACGTGGCGGCACGGATTCGTCCCGTCCGGGCGCAGCCCCCAAACTTCGGCCAGATTGAACATCTTGCGCAGCACGCCGAAGGTGCGGTTGGCCTCGGCCGGCTTGTGAGCCAGCTTCTTCATCAGCGCGGCCACGTCCGGGCGCTTCACGTCCTGCACCTTCATCTTGCCCATGATCGGGACGATGCAACGGTCGATGACGCCCTGATAGCCGCGCTGGGTGCTGGGCTTGTTGCGCTGCTTGGAGTAGTCCTCCATGAAGGTGGTGCAATACTCCTTCATGGTCGGTGCCTTGCGGGCGGCGGCCTTGGCGGCGCTCGGATCGCCACCCCGGCGCACCTCGGCCAGCCACTCCTGCGCCATGACGCGGGCCTGTTCCACGGTCAGTTCGCCGTACAGGCCCAGGGCGGGCTTGCGGCGCTCGCCGGCGTTCGTGCGGTACTGGAGCATGAACACCTTGCGGCCGGCCGGGGTGATCTTGCAGAGGAAGCCGGGAACCACGGTATCCCGCAGTTCGACGGCCTGCGCCTGGGGCTTCGCCGCATCGACGGCGGACTTGGTGAGTTTGATTCTTGCCATGATGACTCCTCGGAAACCGCGGATTCCAAGAGCCACATGGGAGCCACGCGACCGGAAGCCGGGTCAAGTTTCGGAAAGCACCGGTATATGTTGAACTCGCCTAAGTGGTTGATAAACCTTCTGTATCTAACCCTGGCGTAGTCCAGCGAATTGCGATGCTGGAGTCATCGTGAAACAAAAAAAGACCGGCGCGAAACCGGTCATCAGACGATGCGATCGATGCTGGAGAGAGACGCAGTCTTCGCCGCGTGCGTGAAAAGGGCCGGCGATCAGCCGAAGGCGGCCACGGTCTCGACGATGCCGTCATCGTTCTGCGCTTCGACCGTCGTCGCCGTGCCGTGGTTGAGGTTGCGCGCGTCGGCCATCAGCCTGGCGATCTCCAGCCCCTTGTCGCGCTCCGGGAACCAGAACACCGGGTGGCCGTCGTCCAGCAGTTGCCAGCCTCCGGCGTTGTGGATCAGTCGCAGGGTGGAAGCGGCCATGGCGTGCTCCTGGGAAAAGAGGCGCCCCGGCCCAGCATCTGACTTGCTCAAGGTCACGGCCTGGCTCCGTTGCTGAGCGGCATCCGCTGCCAGTTGCATCGGCCGGGCTGCCGGGGCGGGAACAGTGTCCCCGGACGGGCGGTGCGGCGCAGTCGGCCAAGTCAGCTTCGGCGTGTAGGAATTTCCCTACATCCAGCGCCGGGCCGGTTATGCTCCATCACTGCAGCGGAACGGGTGGCCTGTGGCCGTTGCCGCCATGCAAGCCGCAGGCCGGAACGATCACGGAGGGCAAGGCCATGAGGCCGATTCGATGGACACGGGTTCCCGGCGCGCGTTGGTGGCTGCCGGCGTCCAGCCTCCTGCTCGCGGGATGCCTGGCGACGCCGGGGCCGCAGGTGCAGGGCAGCGGTCGCTGCGACGACAGCGCGCTGGGCTGGGCCGTCGGCCAGCCGGCGGACGAGGCCACCCTGCGGCGCCTGTCGAGGGAAAGCGGCGCCGGCCTGGTCAATCCCGTCGGGCCGGACAGCGTCAGCCGCGGCGACCGGCGCGACGACCGTCTTCGCGTCTACCTCGACGCCGCCAACCTCATCCAGGCGGCGCGCTGCGAGTAGAAGTCGCGGGGAGGCCTTGCCTGAAGGCATGGGGAGTCCCTAAAATAGGCGGCTAGCCCAAGTCGGGGTGTAGCTCAGCCTGGTAGAGCGCTACGTTCGGGACGTAGAAGTCGCAGGTTCAAATCCTGTCTCCCCGACCAATCGATTCAGTGGGTCATGACGAAGCCGCCTCCGGGCGGTTTTTTCGTGTCCTGGGATCGGCCGTCCGGGGATCTGGGGGGCGCGACGTGACAGGTATCCGGAAGGCCGTCGGCGCGCCGATTCCGGTGCCATCCGCCCGGCTGCGGCGCGGAGGCCCGATAGGGCATCCGGCATGGGGGCGGATCAGTAGCGCAGCGCCGAAGCCAGCTCGGACAGGGCGTCGTGGTCGAGGATCTCGACGTGCTGCGGGTCGGGCAGGGCGATCACGCCCTGTTCGCGCAGGCGGGTGAAGCTGCGGCTGACGGTTTCGACGGTGAGGCCGAGATGGTCGGCGATGTCGCCGCGGCCCATTGGCAGCGCGATCCGCGGATCGTCGTCGCGGACCTTCATCTGCTTGCGCAGGCGCAGCAGGAAGCTGGCCAGCCGCTCCAGCGGCGACAGGCGGGCGAGCAGCAGCATGGCGTCGTGCGCGTCGTCGAGGTCGCGGCAGGCGCGGTCGAGCAGGGTGTGCTCGAAGCCGGGGAAGCGCTCGCGCAGGTCGCGGATGCCGTCCAGTTCGAACGCGCACACCCGGCTAGGCACGACTGCCTCGATGCTGTGGCGATGGAGCGTGGATTCCGACAGGCCGACGAAATGCCCCGGCAGCGCGAAGGCGACCACCTGGCGGCGGGCGTCGGGCAGCGTCCGCACCAACCGCAGCATGCCGCTGGTGACGCTGTAGGCGTGGCGGCAGGGCTGGCCCGTCCGCGCGAGTTCGCCGTTGGCCGGCAGCTCCACGGACGACGCGTACTGTTCCAGCACGTCGATCTCCGGCATGGGCAGGGACGCGCAGACCGCGAGGTCGCGCACCGCGCAGCGTGCGCAGTCGAGCGGGACGACGGCGCGTGAATGGTGCCTGCAGCGGGCGAGGTTCTGGCTGGACATTCGGGCTGTACTCGCGAGAGGCCATCATAGCGCCGGGGGTGGCCGCGTGCGGTGGAAAAAATGTCCCACCCCCGGCCGCGCCTGCCGACGTCGCGAAAGCGAAGGAAAGCAGGCCGCAATGGCGTGAAAGCGGCGGCGTTGCGGCGCGTTCGACGCGAGCCTGCGCGCCGGGGGACGCCGCCAGGCGGGTAGAATGCGCAAATCCTCCCCGCCGATTCCGCTGCCCAGGCATGATCAAGCCCAGAACCCCTCCCGGCGTCATGGAACTGCTGCCGCGCGACCAGATCGCGTTCCAGCGCATGCTCGACACGATCCGCCGGATTTTCGAGGGCTTCGGCTTCCTGCCGGTCGAGACGCCGGTGTTCGAGCTGTCGGAGGTGCTGCTGACCAAGTCCGGCGGCGAGACCGAGCGCCAGGTGTATTTCGCGCAGTCCACCGGCGCGCTGGGCAAGCTTGCCGAAAGCGGCGCGTCCGAAGGCCTGCCCGAACTGGCGCTGCGCTTCGACCTGACGGTGCCGCTGGCGCGCTACGTGGCCGAGCACGAGCACGAACTGGCGTTCCCGTTCCGTCGCTACCAGATGCAGCGCGTGTATCGCGGCGAGCGCGCCCAGCGCGGGCGCTTCCGCGAGTTCTACCAGTGCGACATCGACGTGATCGGCAAGGACGCGCTGTCTCCGCGCCACGATGCCGAGGTGCCGGCGGTGATCCACGCGGTGTTCGACGCGCTCGACATCGGCGACTTCACCATCCAGTTCAACCACCGCAAGCTGCTGCGCGGCTACTTCGAGGGCCAGGGCATCGCCGCCGAGGCGCAGGTGCCGGTGCTGCGCGAGGTCGACAAGCTCGACAAGCGCGGCGAGGAGGCCGTGCGCGCGACGCTGGCGGGCGAGGGCTTCGGGCTGGCATCCGGGGTGATCGACCGGCTGATGGCGTTCTCGCGCGTGCGCTCGACCGGCCACGACGATGCGCTGGCGAAGCTCGACGCGCTCGGCGCCGGCACGCCGCTGTTCGAGGAAGGGCGCGCCGAACTGCGCGAGGTGCTGCACCGGCTGCGCGCGCTCGGCGTGCCGGAATCGCGCTACGCGATCAACCTCTCGATCGCGCGCGGGCTCGACTACTACACCGGCATCGTCTACGAGACCACGCTGGACGCGCATCCGGGCATCGGCTCGATCTGCTCGGGTGGGCGCTACGACAACCTCGCCAGCCACTACACCAAGTCGAAGCTGCCGGGCGTGGGCATCTCGATCGGGCTGACGCGGCTGTTCTGGCAGCTGCGCGAGGCGGGCCTGATCGAAACCGCCGACAGCTCGGTCGACGTGCTGGTGACGCTGTTCGACGACGCCGGACTCGACCATGCGCTGGGGCTGTCGCAGCAGCTGCGCGCGGCCGGGCTCAACGTCGAGACGCAGCTGGAGCCGCGCAAGCTGGGCAAGCAGATGCAGTACGCCGATCGCGCCGGCATCCGCTTCGTGGTGATCCGCGGCGACGACGAGGCGGCGAAGGGCGTGGTCGCGGTCAAGGACCTGCGCCGCGGCGAGCAGTTCGAGGTGGCCGACGCGGATCTTGCGCGCACGCTGCTGGTCGAGCGCGAGCAGTGGCGGGCGCTGGGCAAGGGCGGCGGCTAGTTCCGGGAGGTCTGGACGATGCGCCGAACCATGGCCTGTCATTCCGAAAGCAGTGAGGAATCTTCTTTCCGCGTCCGGGAACAAGAGATTCCTCACTGCGTTCGGAATGACGGGGAGCGTGCAATCGGAACGATGATGGCGGCCCACAGATGAAACCAGTTCTCCTCGACGGCAAATCGCTCACCCGCGACCAGTTGGTGATGGTCGCGCATGGCGCCAAGGTCAGGCTCGACGAGGCCGCGCTGCGCGACGTCGCGCGCGCCGCCGACTTCCTTGCCGAGCAGGTGCGGCGCGAGGAGCCGATCTATGGCGTCTCCACCGGCTTCGGCAGCAATGCCGACAAGCTGCTCGGCGCGCATCCGCTGCGCGACGAACTGCCCGGCGCGGCGAAATCCGGCCGCTCGCTGCACGAGGAACTGCAGTACAACCTGATCGTGACCCACGCCGTCTGCGTCGGCGAACCGCTGGCGGCCGACGTGGTGCGCGCGATGCTCTGCATCCGCGTCAACACCCTGCTCAAGGGCCATTCCGGCATCCGCGTGCAGACGCTGCAGGCGCTGACCGACCTGCTCAACGCCGGCATCGTGCCGGTGGTGCCGGCGCTGGGCTCGGTCGGCGCCTCGGGCGACCTCGCGCCGCTGTCGCACCTGGCCATCGTGCTGCTCGGTGGCGGCGAGGCGTTCTACGGCGGCGAGCGGATTCCGGGCGCCGAGGCGCTGAAGGCCGCCGGACTGGCGCCGGTCTCGCTCTCGTACAAGGAAGGCCTGGCGCTGAACAACGGCACCGCGCAGATGCTCGCCACCGGCGTACTGGCGCTGCACCGGCTCGACCGGCTGCTGGAAACCGCCGACCTCGCCGCGGCGATGACCATCGACGCCTTCGCCGGCCGCCTGGGCGCGTTCGCGGAAGAGGTGCACGCGCTGCGCCCGCACCCCGGGCAGGTGCGCACCGCCGCGCACCTGCGCGAGCTGCTCGAAGGCTCGACGCTGGCCGACATTCCCTACCACCTGGTGCCGAAGTTCCGCTCGTGGCTGCCGTCGAGCTGGGACACGCCGGAGGCGCAGCGGCTGAGTTTCGACATCGGCTGGGACTGGGTGCCGGCCGACCAGCGCCATGGCCGCGAGAAGTTCTACGCGCGCTTCAAGCCTTTCCGCGGCGGCAAGAAGCACCAGCCGCAGGACAGCTACTCGCTGCGCTGCATCCCGCAGGTGCACGGCGCCGTGCGCGACGCGGTGGAGCACGCGCGGCGCGTGTTCGACATCGAGCTCAACGCGGTCACCGACAACCCGCTGGTGTTCCCCGACAAACAGGCCGAGCACGTCGAGGAGCAGGTGATTTCCGCCGGCCACTTCCACGGCATGCCGCTGGCGCTGGCGATGAGCGCGGTCAAGGCCGCGATCCCGGTGCTGGCCTCGATCAGCGAGCGCCGGCTCAACAAGCTGGTCGACCCGGCCACCAGCGACGGCCTGCCCGCGTTCCTGATCGGCAACGAGGACGGCACCGAGTCCGGCTTCATGATCGTGCAGTACACCGCCGCGGCGATCGTCAACGACCTCGCCACGCGCGCGCACCCGGCCAGCGTCTATTCGATCCCGACCAGTGCCAACGCCGAGGACCACGTGTCGATGGGCACCAACGAGGCGAGGCACGTGCTGGCGATGGCCGACGACCTGGGCAAGGTGCTGGCGCTGGAGCTGTACACCGCCGCGCAGGCGCTGGATTTCCGCCTCGACATGATCAACGCCGCGCGCGACCTCGCCGACCGTGCCGATGCCGCCGCGCTTGCGGCCAAGGTGCAGGGCGCGGCCGAGGGCAGCCCGCTGCGCGCAGGTTTCCTCGGCGAAGTGGAGGCGCTGCGCGCCGAACTCGCCGCCGCCGAGCCGTTCCATCCGGGCAAGGCGGTCGCCGCCGCGCATGCCGCGATCCGCGAACGCATCCCGTTCCTCGACCGCGACCGTGCGCTGGACGGCGAGGTCGCCGCCGCGGTCGCGCTAGTGGCCGACGGCAGCCTGCTGGCGGCGATCGGCCGCTGATCGGGCAGGGGGGGATGAACCTGCCGCTGCACTTCGGTTGGCTGGGCGTATTCGAAGCGGCCTTGATCGCGGTCATCGTCGGCGTGCTGTGCTTCGCGTTCTGGCGCTGGCTGTGCCGGCGCACCGGCTGGGGCGAGGCGCGCGCCATCGGCTGGGCCTGCGTCAGCGCCGTCGTCATCGCCGCCGGCATCGACAGCTGGAACCTGTTCTACATGGGCGTGGTCAAGCTGGAGTCGCCGCTGTACGCGCGGATCGCGCTGTCGAAGATGCACGATCCGGATTTCGTCGGGACGCGCGTGTTCCTCGAATGGGCCGGGGCGCTGTGCGGTGTGGTACTGGCGTGGACGCTGTTCCGGGGGCGCGGGGCCGGGGAAGGCGCGGAGCCCTGACGGGCGGCAGCGGGTCCTGCTTCGTTCGGTTGGCGCGCCGCCGCCGCATGCTTCACCCCGTTTTTGGGGGCGACCAGGCTCCTTCATCCGATCCCGGGAAAAAACGGGCCGTCATCCCCGCGAAGGCGGGGATCCAGCGACTTTGGTTTCCAACGACGGGGGATTCCCGGGCAGGCAGGCTCCCACCTGCTTGACTAATGTAATAACGCGCTATTACATTATGCCATCATGAAGCAGCGCACCGAACCCCTGCCGGACTCCGACGTCGACGCCTCCTTCCGGGCGCTGGCGAAGGCGCTTGCGGGGCTGGAGCGCGTCGACGACGTGGCCGCGTTCCTGCAGGATCTGTGCACCCCGGCCGAACTCGAGGCGATGGCCGACCGCTGGCGCGTGGTGCCGCTGCTGCTGCAGGGCGTGCCGTATCGCGAGATCCACGAGCGCACCCTGGTCAGCGTGACCACCATCGGCCGCGTCGCGCGCACGCTCGAACATGGCGCCGGCGGCTATGCGGCGGCGGTGAAACGCCAATTTCCCCGGCTCGCCACGAGCCACTGAAGGACCCTTCGATGAGCCCCTCGGCCGTTCCCGCGGCGCGCGACCGCCTGCGCATCGCCATCCAGAAATCCGGACGCCTCGGCGAGCCGGCGCGCGCGCTGCTGGCCTCCTGCGGTCTGTCCTGGCGCGAAAGCCGCGACAAGCTGTTCTGCTACGGCGAAACCCTGCCGGTGGACCTGCTGCTGGTGCGCGACGACGACATCCCCGGCCTGCTCGCCGACGGCGTCTGCGACTACGGTATCGTCGGCCGCAACGTGCTGGAGGAGTTCGCGGCCGAGCGCGCCGGCGGGGGCAAGCCGGCGGTGTCGAAAGAGATCCGGCCGCTCGGCTTCGGCGGCTGCCGGCTCGACATCGCCGTGCCCGACGCCTGGGAGTGGGAAGGGCCGCAGCAGCTGCAGGGCAAGCGCATCGCCACCAGCTATCCCGGCCTGCTGGCGAAGTGGCTGGCCGAGCAGCAGGTCGAGGCTGGCGTGGTGATGCTGTCGGGCTCGGTCGAGATCGCGCCGCGCCTGGGCCAGGCCGACGTGATCTGCGACCTCGTCTCCAGCGGCGCGACCCTGGTCGCGAACCAGCTCAAGCCCGCGGTGACGATCATGCAGAGCGAGGCGGTGCTGGCCGGTCCGCTGCAGCCGTTCTCCGACATCCGCGGCGAGCTGGCGCAGATGCTGCTGCGGCGCCTGGACGGCGTGCTGCGGCTCAAGGACAGCCGGCTGCTGATGTTCCAGGCGCAGCGCAAGGAGGTGCCGGCGCTGCTGGAACTGCTGCCCGACGCCGAACAGCCGACGCTGCTGCAGGTCGACGGCGCCGACACCCTGGCGCTGCAGGCGCTGTGCCACGGCGCGATGACCTGGCAGCGGCTGGAGGACCTCAAGCGCGCGGGCGCGCGCGGGCTGATGGTGCTGCCGGTCGAGAGGATGCTGGCGTGAGCGGGCGGCTGGCGCAGCGTCTCGAATGGGCATCGCTCGACGCCGGCGCGCGCGATGCGGCCCTGCAGCGGCCGGTTCAATCGGTCGCGGGCACGACGCGCGAGTCCGTCAGGGTATTGATCGACGAGGTGCGCGGCCGCGGCGACGCGGCGCTGCGCGAGATCAGCGAGCGTTTCGACGGCGTCGCGCCAGACTCGTTCGAGGTGACTGCCGAAGAATTCTCCGCCGCGGAAGAGGCCGTTCCCGCCGCGCTGAAGGCCGCGATGCGCGATGCGGCGGCGCGCATCGAATGCTTCCACCGCGCCGGCATGGCGGCGCCGTACGCCGTCGAAACCGCGCCGGGCGTGGTCTGCGAGCGCGTCGTGCGCGCGATCCCGCGCGTGGGCCTGTACGTGCCCGCCGGCAGCGCGCCGCTGCCTTCGACCGCGCTGATGCTGGGCGTGCCGGCGAAGCTCGCCGGCTGCCGCGAGGTGGTGCTGTGCACACCGCCGCGCCGGGACGGCAGCGCCGATCCGGCGGTGCTGGTCGCCGCGCGCATGACCGGCGTGCACCGCGTGTTCAAGCTCGGCGGCGCGCAGGCGATCGCGGCGATGGCGTTCGGCACCGGCAGCGTGCCGCGCTGCGCCAAGCTGTTCGGGCCGGGCAACAGCTACGTCACCGAGGCCAAGCAGCAGGTCGCGCAGGCGGGCGTCGCCGCGATCGACATGCCGGCGGGGCCTTCGGAAGTGCTGGTGATCGCCGACGAGGGCGCGGACGCGGCCTTCGTCGCCGCCGACCTGCTGTCGCAGGCCGAGCACGGACCGGACTCGCAGGTGCTGCTGCTCAGCGACAGCGCCGGGCTGCTGGACCGGGTGGAGCGCGAACTCGAAGCGCAGCTGGCCGCGTTGCCGCGGGCGGAGATCGCGCGACAGGCGCTGTCGCGCTCGCGCCTGGTGCTCACGGGCACGCTGGACGAGGCGTTCGACATCAGCAACGCCTATGCGCCCGAGCACCTGATCCTTGCGCTGCGCGAACCGCGCGGCTGGCTGGATCGCGTGGAGGCGGCCGGCTCGGTGTTCCTCGGCGACTTCACGCCCGAGGCGCTCGGCGACTACTGCAGCGGCACCAACCACGTGCTGCCGACCAACGGTGCGGCGCGCGCGTACAGCGGCGTGAGCGTGTCGAGCTTCCAGAATTTCGTCAGCGTGCAGGGCGCGAGCGCCGAAGGCATCGCCGGCATTGGCCGCTGCGCGGTGACGCTGGCCGAGGCCGAAGGGCTCGAAGCGCACGCGAACGCGGTACGCCTGCGGCTGGACAAGGCGGCCCCGGAGGCGTCCACGCCCCGGCGCGGCTCGGGGGAGCCGTGAGCGACGTACTGGCCCTGGTGCGCGAGGACCTGCGCGGTTTCGCCGGCTACAGCTCCGCGCGCAGCGAGACGCTGGACGGCGAGATCTGGCTCAACGCCAATGAATCGGCGTGGGCGAACGCGGCCGACGACGGTGCGTCGTGCCGTCGCTATCCCGATCCGCAGCCCGCCGCGCTGCGTGAAGCGCTGGCCGACCTGTACGGCGTCGCGCCACAGCACCTGCTGATCGGTCGCGGCAGCGACGAAGCCATCGACCTGCTGGTCCGCGCCACCTGCACTCCCGGTCGAGACGCCGTGCTGGTCACGCCGCCGGTGTTCGGCATGTACGCGGTGAGCGCGCGGCTGCAGGCTGCGCCGCTGGTGGAGGTGCCGCTGCTGGACGACGCCGACGCCGGGCTCGTCCCGGATTTCGCCGCGATCGGTGAAGCAGCGATCGCGCACGGCGCGAAGCTGGTGTTCCTGTGCTCGCCCTCGAACCCGGGCGGCGCGGCGATCGCGCCCGACGACATCGCTGCGCTGGCGCGCCGGCTCGACGGCCGTGCGATCGTGGTCGTCGACGAGGCCTACGGCGAGTTCTCGGAAGTCGCCTCGGCGACGACCCTGCTGGATGCGCACGCGAACCTGGTGGTGCTGCGCACGCTGTCGAAGGCGCATGCGCTGGCGGCAGCTCGCATCGGCGTCGCGATCGGCGATCCGGCGCTGGTCGAGGTGCTGCGCCGCTGCCAGGCGCCGTATCCGCTGCCGGCGCCGAGCGTCGCGCTGGGCGTGGCGGGCCTGTCCGCGAAGGCGCGCGCGGCCACCGCGGAGCGCGTGGAGATCGTCCGGCGCGAACGCACGCGGCTGCAGCAGGCGCTGCGCGAGCTGCCGGGCGTGCTGCGCGTCTACCCGTCGCAGGCCAATTTCCTGCTGGTGCGCTTTGGCGACGCCGAGGCCGTATTCCGCGCGCTTTTGGCCGCCGGCATCGTGGTGCGCGACCAGCGCGCCGCCCGCGGCCTCGGTGACGCCCTGCGCATCACCATCGGCACACCCGAACAGAACCACCGTGTCCTCTCCGTACTCGCCGCTCTGAGCCCCTCCCCCGCGTGCGGGGGAGGGGGTGGGGTGGGGGCCACCGCTCGCGCAGGAGGCGCATGATGGCCACGAAAATCCTCTTCGTCGACCGCGACGGCACCCTGATCGAGGAACCGGCCGACTTCCAGATCGACGCCTACGACAAGCTGCGCTTCGTGCGCGGCGTGATCCCGGCGATGCTGAAGCTGCGCGATGCCGGCTTCGAGTTCGTGATCGTCAGCAACCAGGATGGGCTGGGCACGGACGCCTATCCGCGCGAAACCTTCGACGGCCCGAACAACCTCATGCTGCAGGTGTTCGAAAGCCAGGGCATCGTCTTCCGCGAAGTGTTGATCGACGACAGCTGGCCGCAGGACAACAAACCCACGCGCAAACCCGGACTGGGCCTGGTGCAGCACTACCTGCGCGATCGCGGCATCGACCTCGACCACTCGGCGATGGTCGGCGACCGCGAAACGGATATCCAGTTCGCGGACAACCTAGGCATCCGCGGCTTCCAGCTGAAGACGCAGCAGTTCGGCGGCGAGTGGGACTGGGCCGGCATCGCGCACGAACTGGCCGATGCGCCGCGTCGCGCGGTGGTGCAGCGGAACACGAAGGAAACGCGGATCACCGTCGAACTCGATCTCGACCGCAGCGCCGACGCCGAGGTCTCGACCGGCCTGCCGTTCTTCGACCACATGCTTGACCAGATCGGCAAGCACGGCGGCATCGCGCTGAAGGTGCGCGCCGAGGGCGACCTGCACATCGACGAGCACCACACCATCGAGGACACCGGCATCGCGCTGGGACAGGCGCTGCGCGAAGCGCTGGGCGACAAGCGCGGCATCGCGCGCTACGGCTTCACCCTGCCGATGGACGAGACGCTGGCCAGCGCGGCGCTGGATTTCAGCGGCCGGCCCTACCTGGTGTTCGACGGCGGGTTCAAACGCGAGCGCGTCGGCGACATGCCGACAGAACTGGTCGAGCATTTCTTCCGCTCGGTCTGCGATGCGGCCGCGCTGAACCTCAACCTGAAGATCGAGGGCGACAACGACCATCACAAGGTCGAGGCCTGCTTCAAGGCCTTCGCGCGCGCCCTGCGCATGGCAGTCAGGCGCGAAGGCGCCGAACTTCCGAGCACCAAGGGGATGCTGTGATGCGGCTGGCCCTGGTCGATGCCGGCGGCGCCAACATCGGCTCGGTGCGCTACGCGCTGCAGCGGCTCGGCGTGGAAGCGCAGCTCACCGCGGATGCCGGGGCCATCCGCGGCGCGGACCGCGTCATCCTGCCCGGCGTGAGCACCGCGGCGACGGTGATGCGGCGCCTGCGCGAACTCGACCTGGTCGAGACCCTGCGCACGCTGCGCCAGCCACTGCTCGGCGTCTGCGTCGGCATGCAGTTGCTGTTCGAGCACTCCGAAGAGGACGACACGCCCTGCCTGGGCCTGCTGCCCGGACAGGTGCGGCGCCTGCCGACCGACGCGGGCATCCGCGTGCCGCACATGGGCTGGAACCGGCTGCGGCTGCGGCTGCGCGGTAGTGACCGACTGCTCGACGGTTTCGATGACGGCGAACACGCCTATTTCGTGCACAGCTACGCCGCGGCGGTGACATCCGACTGCATCGCCTCTACCGACCACGGCGGCGAGTTCGCCGCCGTCGTGCGTCGCGGCAACGTGATGGGCGCGCAGTTCCATCCCGAGCGCTCCGCCGCGGCCGGCGCGCGGCTGCTGCGCAATTTCCTGACGATGGAACCGGCATGACCACCGACGCCTTCACCCTCTATCCCGCGATCGACGTACGCAACGGCCGCATCGTGCGCCTCGCGCAGGGCGACTACGCCCAGGAAACCCGCTACGGCGACGATCCGCTGGCGCTGGCGCGGGCCTACGCGGAGCAGGGCGCGCAGTGGCTGCACCTGGTCGACCTCGACGCGGCGCGCGCCGGCGGCTACACCCTGCTGGATCTGGTGCGCGACATTTCCGGCGCCACCGGACTCAAGGTGCAGACCGGCGGCGGCGTGCGCTCGCGCGATGACGTGCAGCGCATCCTCGATGCCGGAGCGTCGCGCGTGGTCGTCGGTTCGCTCGCCGTGCGGGAAGCCGACGAGGCCTGCGGCTGGATCGACGCCTTCGGCAACGAACGCGTCACCGTCGCGCTCGATACCCGCCAGGACCGAGAAGGCATCTGGCGTTTGCCGGTGCATGGCTGGACGGAAACCGCGGCCGGCACCCTGCAGGACATGGCCCGGCGCTATGCCGAACACGGCCTGCGCCACCTGCTATGCACCGACATCACCCGCGACGGCATGATGACCGGGCCGAACCTGGCGCTGTACCGGCTGCTGTCCGAGGCGGTGCCCGGGCTGGAGCTGCAGGCCTCCGGCGGCGTGCGCGACCTCGACGACGTGCTGCAGGCGCAGGCGCAGGGCTGCGCGGGCATCGTGCTCGGACGCTCGCTGCTCGAGGGCCGGCTGCAGCTGCCCGAGGCGCTGGGGCGCACCGCGGACGGGGCGCGCTGATGCTGGCGCGCCGCATCATTCCCTGCCTGGACGTGCGCGACGGCCGCGTGGTCAAGGGCGTGCGCTTCCGCGACCACGTCGACATGGGCGACATCGTCGAACTGGCATTGCGCTATCGCGACGAGGGCGCGGACGAACTGGTGTTCTACGACATCGGCGCGAGTCCGCAGCAGCGATCGGTCGATCGCGGCTGGGTCGAGCGCGTCTCGGCGAGCATCGACATTCCGTTCTGCGTCGCTGGCGGCATCCGCGATGTCGGGACCGCGCGTGCGGTGCTGCACGCCGGCGCGGACAAGATCTCGATCAATTCGCCGGCGCTGGAGCGACCGGCCCTGATCTCCGAACTGGCCGACGCCTTCGGCGTGCAGTGCGTGGTGGTCGGCATCGACTCGATCCGGGAAGCCGACGGCGAATGGCGGGTGCGCACGAACACGGGCGATCCGGACCGCATGCGCGCGCCGTCGGTGCGTACCCTCGACTGGGTGGTCGAGGCGCAGCGCCTGGGCGCCGGCGAGATCGTGCTCAACTGCATGGACAGCGACGGCGTGCGCAATGGCTACGACCTGGCGCAGCTGCGCGAGGTCCGAAACCTGTGCAAGGTGCCGCTGGTGGCGTCGGGCGGGGCAGGGGAACCGGCACACTTCGCCGAGGTGTTCCGCGAGGCCGACGTCGACGGTGCGCTGGCGGCCAGCGTGTTCCACAGCGGCAGGATCCGGATTCCCGGGCTGAAGCGGTTCCTGCGCGAACAAGAAGTGGAGGTGCGCGATGAGTGAAACGACTCCACCAGTTGCCGGAGATGCGCTGTCCGCGCTCGACTGGCGCAAGGGCGACGGCCTGCTGCCGGCGATCGTGCAGGACGCGCGCACCCTGCGCGTGCTGATGCTGGGCTACATGAATGCCGAAGCGCTGCAGGCGACGCTGTCGTCGCGGCGCGTGACCTTCTTCAGCCGCAGCAAGGGCCGGCTGTGGACCAAGGGCGAATCGTCGGGCCATTTCCTGGATCTCGTCTCGGTGGACGTGGACTGCGACGGCGACACGCTGCTGCTGCTGGCGCACCCGCAGGGATCGACCTGCCACCTGCAGCGCGAGAGCTGCTTCCCCGAGGCGCCCGGCTCGACGCTGGCCGAGCTTTCGCGCCTGGTCGAGCTGCGCGCCGTCGAGCGGCCGCAAGGCAGCTACACCACGAAGCTGTTCGACGGCGGCGTGCGCCGGATCGCGCAGAAGGTCGGCGAGGAGGGCGTGGAGACCGCGCTCGCGGCCGTAGCCGAGGACGACGATGCCCTGCTGGGCGAGGGCGCCGACCTGCTGTTCCACCTGCTGGTGCTGCTGCGCGCGCGCGGGCTGGGGCTGGAAGACGTCGAGGCGAAGCTGCGCACGCGGCGGCGCTGATCGGTTGCAGGCCTGTCATCCCGAGCGCAGCGAGGGATCTTGTTCGACTGGACGGGAAGCAGATCCCTCGCTGCGCCCGGGATGACAGCGATTACGCTTTTCCTCAGCCCTCAGCCCTCAGCCCTCAGCCCTCAGCCCGCAAGCTACGCCGCGCTGATCGAAGTCCGCACGCAGTCGCGGCCGTTGGCCTTGGCCGCATACAGGGCCTTGTCGGCGGTTTCCAGGGCATCGTCCATGTCGTCGATCGCGTCGGGGGCGACCGTGTGCACGCCGATGCTGGCCGAGACATGGACGCGCAGGCCCTGGGATTCGCAGGGTTCGGACACCAGCGCGCGGCGCACGTCCTCGGCCACGGCGACCGCCGAGCGCAGGTCGTGCCCGGGCAGCACCACCACGAACTCCTCGCCGCCGAACCGCGCCAGCAGGGCGTCATGCGGGCGCAGCGTGCGTCCGATCCGGCGCGCGGCCCAGCGCAGGCACTCGTCGCCGACGAGGTGGCCGTGGTGGTCGTTGATCGACTTGAAGTGGTCGAGGTCGACCATCAACAGCGACAGCGGCCGCCGTTCGTCGCGGCAGGCGGCCAGCAGCCCGTCGAAGCCCTCGTGGAAGTAGCTGCGGTTGTACAGGCCGGTGAGCGCGTCGCGGCGGCTGGAGTCCTGCAGCTTCTCGTGCGCGTCCCCGAGCTGCGCCAGTGCCTGTCGCAGCTCCTGCGTGCGCTCGGCGACGTTGCGCTCGAGCTGGCGGTTGGCCTCGGTGGTGATGCGCTGGTTCTCGTTGCGCAGCTGCGCGTAGCGGTAGCCGAGCGCGATCGACAGCAGCAGCATCTCCAGCGCCGAGCCGATCTGCACGCCGTACTCGGTGGCGAAGTTCTTCGGCAGCACGCCGAAGGCGAGCAGGGTGAAGATCGCGGTGCCGAGCAGGAACATCGCCCAGGCCAGCAGCAGCAGCCGCGCCGGGGTGTAGCCGCGGCGCACGACGAGGATGGTGGTGATCACGATCCAGAGCACGCCGGCGAGCACCGCGCGCGAGGCGATCGGGGTCGAGATCCGGTAGGGCAGCCAGATCGAGGCGATACCGAACACGACGAAGAACCCGATCAACGCGATCGTGCCCGCGTTGAACCGCGGCGCCCGCTGCGGCAGTTCGAGGAAGGTGCGCGCGAACTGCAGCATCGCGATCAGCGCCAGGCAGATCGAGATCGGCACCATGTGGTCGGCCAGCCACGGCGAATCCGGCCACAGGTATTCGAAGCCGAGGCCGTTGAGGGTGAACAGCACCAGGCCGAAGGCGGTGATGTGGCACAGGTACCAGAAATAGCTGGCGTCGCGCAGCGAGATCCACAGCACCAGGTTGTAGAAGAACAGCGCCAGCAGGATGCCGTAGTACAGGCCGATGGCCAGCTGCGCGTCGCGCGAGACTTCGGTGAACGCGGTCTGCGTGTACAGGTGCAGCGGCACCTGCATCGAGCTTTCGCTTTCCACGCGCAGCAGCAGCTGCACCGGGACGCCGACGGGCAGGTCGACGAGGATGTTGGGGTGGCGGTAGCGCACGCTGCGCGCGTGGAACGGCGCGTGGTCGCCGCCGACGTGCTGCACGATGCGGCCGTCTGGGTAGCGCAGGAACAGGTCGAGGCGGTCGCTGAGCGGGTATTCCTGCACCAGCAGCCAGCGCTGCTCGCCGGGATTGCGGTTGACGATGGTCGCGTGGAACCAGAACGCGCCGCTCTGGAAGCCGAAGGCGTCCTTGCCGCCGGGCAGCGGCGCGAAGTCGCCGCCGGCAACGCGACGCCAGGCGTCTTCGGGCCGGTCGCTCTTCGTGGTGTCGTGGTGGTAGGCCAGGTGCGGCGAGAGCGCCGCGTCGGATGCCTGCGCCTTGAGTTCGAGCACGGACTGCGCGGACGCGGGCAGGCTCAGGGCCAGGACCAGCCATGCAAGCACGCACCGCCACGCCTTCGTCATCGCTTTCTCCGGCCTGTCGCGAATTCCATCTGCGAGTCCCCGTCCCTGTCATCCCGGTCGGCATGAAGGGAAACGCCAAGCATCGGCATAATGGGACACATCGTATCCAAACGGGAGTCGCCGTGGCGAACCGGTGCCGCGTCCGCGCAATGCTGCTGGCCTGCCTCCTGCTGCCGGCGGCAGGCTGGGCCTGCACCGGCGGGCTGGTGTTCGATGACGTCGACGGCGACGGCGTGCGCCAGCCGGGCGAGCGGGGGCTGCCGGGCGTGCGCGTATCCAACGGCAGGGAAATCGTTTACAGCGACGCCGACGGCGCCTGGCGCGGCCTGCCGCGGCGGGCCGGCGGCGCGGTGTTCGTCGTCAAGCCGGCGGGGTTCGCGATCGTCGGCGATCGCGGCGGGCTGCCAGCGTTCTGGCGCGATCCGGAGGATGCTGCGGCGGACGGAAGCTGCGACTTCGCGCTCCGCGCGAAGGACACGGGCGCTGCGGGGCTGAAGGTCATCGTTTCCAGCGATCCGCAGGCGGGCACCGCGCGCGAAGTCGACTATTACGCGCGTATCGTCGGGCGTTCGCTCGCCGCGCATCGCGATGCCGCGCTCGGGCTGACCCTGGGCGATGTCGCCAACGACGACCTCGCGCTGTACCCGGCGCTGAACCGCGCCACCGCCTCGCTCGGCGTGCCGTGGCTGCACCTCGCCGGCAATCACGACCTCGATGCCGACGCACGCGACGATCATGACTCGCTGGCGACGTTCCGCCGCACGTTCGGACCGGACACCCATGCCTGGGAGGAACGCGAGGCGGTGTTCGTGATGCTCGACAACGTCGTCGCCCTGCCGGGACAGCGGCCGGGCTATGTCGGCGGCCTGCGCGAGGACCAGTTCGCCTTCCTCGAAAGCTTCCTCGGCGGGCTCGACCGCGACAGGCTGCTGCTCGTCGCGACGCATATTCCCTGGTTCGACACCGCCGGGAAAGGCCGTCCGCCGACCGTGCGCGAAGAAGACCGCGCGCGCCTGTTCGCGCTGCTGCAGCCATTCCCGCGGGTGCTGCTGCTCAGCGGCCATCGGCACACGCAGCGCCGGTTTTTCCATGGCGCCGATAGCGGATGGACGGGCGAGACCCCGCTGCACGAGTACAACGTCGGCGCGATGAGCGGCGCGTTCTGGTCCGGCGTCGCGGATGCCGACGGCATTCCCGTGTCGACCATGGCCGACGGCACGCCGCGCGGCTTCGCGATCCTGGAGATCGCGGCGGACGGTGAGTACCGGCTGGCGTGGCATCCGACGCTGGTGCCGGCGGGGGATCGGGCCTTCACCGATGCGATGGCGCTGCATGCGCCGAGGCTGCTGCGCCGGGGGGCGTATCCCGCCTGGGGCGTCCATGCCAACGTGTTCATGGGCCACGAGGGCAGCCGCGTCGAGTACCGGATCGACGGCGGCGAGTGGACGCCGATGACCCGCGTGCTGGCACCGGATCCGCGGCTGCTGGTCGAGAACGTGCGCGACGATCTCGCCGACGCGCTGCGCAGCTACGACCGCTCGCCGGAGGCGGAGCCGTCGCAGCACCTGTGGCGCGGCACGCTGGCCACCGACCTGGCGGCCGGCGAATACAGGGTGGACGTTCGTGCCTTCGACGATCGGGGCGGCGAGCACCGTGCGTGGACCACCTATGGACTGGTCGAGTACGGGGAGCCGTGATGGCGGAACTTCCGACAGATCTGCCCGTACGCCATTTCCGCAATGCGGCGGCATGGGAGAAGTGGCTGGCGGCGCACGCGGCCGCCGCCGGGCTGTGGCTGAAGATCGCGAAGAAGGAGTCCGGCATCGCTTCGGTCACCTATGCCGAGGCGCTGGACGTGGCGCTGTGCCACGGCTGGATCGACGGGCTCAAGAAGTCGCTCGATGCGCAGTTCTTCCTGCAGCGGTTCACGCCGCGCAAGCCGAGAAGCCTGTGGTCGAAAGTCAATGTCGCCAAGGCCGAACAGCTGATCGCCGACGGCCGCATGCGCGAGGGCGGCCTGCGCCAGATCGAGGCCGCGAAGGCGGATGGGCGCTGGGACGCCGCCTACCACGGCGCGTCGAAGATGGAGGTGCCGGAAGAACTCGCGGCGGCATTGGCGAAGAACCGCAAGGCGAGGGCGTTCTTCGACGCGCTCGACAGGACCAACCGCTATGCGTTCTGCTGGCGGGTGCAGACCGCGGTGAAACCGGAGACGCGCCGCGCCCGGGTGGAGAAGTTCATCGCCATGCTCGCGCGCGGCGAGAAGATCCACGGCGATTGATCCGGCCCGCAGGCCGCAGGGCCGGTGGCTGTCATCTCGAGCGCAGCGAGAGATCTGCTTCCACGATCGACGACACGCAGGTGCCGGAAACCAAAAACCCGCGCAGTGCGCGGGCTTCGGTGTCGATCGGCTGGCGGGCGTTCGCTGGCGGGCGGATCGTTGCGCGTCGCTGGCTGGCGAGGGCTGGCTGGCAGCGCAGGCGCAGTGTAGGCGGCCGTGGAATTCCATGGCGGAACGAGAATCGCTCGCAGCTGCAGCGCCTTGCCGCCGCTACAGCGGGTGCGGATAGGGCAGCGCCGGCCCGCGGACCAGGCGGTCTTCCCAGGCCTGCAGGCGCGGGCGGATGTCCTCGCCGATCCACAGCTGCGGTTCGGAAGGCGTATGGCCCTCCATCGTTTCGCGGCGCGCCACCTGCCGCTTCGCGTACTCGAAGGCTTCGACCAGGCCGCCGTCGCGGTTCATGCCCTCGACCAGCAGCGCGCGCCCGAAATACGTGGCGCTGGCGCTGTCGCCGCAGCCGAACGAGGGGCGGTCGCGGCGCGCGGCGGCGATGACCAGGGTGTCGGGCGTGGCCAGCGCGGGGATGAAGCCGCCGGAAAAGCAGGCCGACACGATCAGCAGGCGATGGCGGATGCCGGCGTCGTCGAGCGCGGCGCGCAGCTGCGCAGGCTTCAGCGCGACGTCGAAGCGGTCCCCGAGCCGGATCGAGAGTTCGTGCTGGCGGCTGCCGTGGGTGGCGAGGTAGAGCAGCAGCAGGTCTTCGTCCGGGTCCATGGCGCGGGCGATGCCGGCCAGCGCATGGCGCAGGTTGTCGAGCGTGGCCAGCGGGCGCGGCGCCTGCGCCAGGCTGTCGGGATGGTTGACCAGCGCCAGGGTGCGTCCGTCGGCGCCGTAGCGGGCGGTCGCCAGCGCCTCGAAGTAGGCCACCTCGTTGCGGAACACGTTCTCGTCGCCGTCGCCGGCGAAGCCGAGCGCGTACAGGTCGGGCAGGCCCGGACGCTGCGCGGGCATCTCCTGCAGGCGTGCGTCGATCAGCTGGCGGTCGCGGGCCGCGACTGCGTCCGCGTCGCAGGCAGGAACCTGCGCGGCCGCCGGCGACAGCCACAGCCACGCCAGCAGGCCGGCGGCGAGCAAGCGCAGGCCGGCTGTGCGAACGGGGCCGGGCACGGGACTGCGGTGCTCGCGCATCGCCGGTTCAGCCCCCGGCGTCGACGCCGTCGAAGCCGGTCGCGCGCGGATGGCCGTTCGCGGCATCGCCGGTGCGTGGCTGCGGATAGTCGTCGGTCCGGTCGATCAGGGTGGTGCGCAGGCCGGCCTCGCGCGCGGCGTCGAGTTCGGCGACCACGTCGGACAGGAACAGGATGTCGGCCGGCGCCGCGCCGAGCGCTTCGGCGATGTGGGCGTAGCTCGCCACGTCGCGCTTGCCGCCGACCGCGGTGTCGAACCAGCCCGAGAACAGGCCGGTCAGGTCGCCGGCGTCGGTGTGCGCGAACAGCAGCTTCTGCGCGGGCACCGAGCCGGAGGAATACACCGCGAGCGCATGTCCGTCCGCGTGCCAGCGGCGCAGCGCCTGGGCGGCGTCCGGATACACAGGCGCGGTGAAGTCGGCGCTTGCGTAGCCCGCTTCCCAGACCATGCCCTGCAGCGCCTTGAGCGCGGTGTGCTTGCGGTCCTCGTCGATCCAGCCCTGCAGGGTCTCGACGATCATCGCGTCCTGACACAGGCCGCCGTTCTCCAGCGCGACCATGTCCAGCCAGCGGCGGACCTCCGGCTCCTGGCCGTGCTCGCGCACGAAGCGCGGCAGCTCGCGCCGCGCGTAGGGGAACAGCACGTCCTTGACGAAGGAGATCGAGGAGGTGGTGCCTTCGATGTCGGTGAGGATGACCGGGGGCATGCAGTGGCGCCACGTGGAGAGACGCATTGGATTATGGCTCCCCGACGGGGATGCGTGCACGACCGGCATGCGTCGGGGCGTAGGTCGGGGCTACGCCCCCGACGCGCTTTTCCGCAACCTCGCGGGAGGCGTGCGTCGGCCACGTAGAGCCTGCCCCGTACTTGATACGGGGGCCGACCTACGGCAGGTCGGGGCTACACCGCCGCCGCCGCCGGATTCTCGTAGCGCGGGAACTTCTGCGCGATGTCGGTGCCGGTGAAGTGGCCGATCCAGCCGTCGGGCTGCTCGAAGAAGCGGATCGCGACGAAGCGCGGCTCCGGCCCCATGTCGAACCAGTGGGTGGTGCCGTCGGGCACCGCGATCAGGTCGTCCTTCACGCACTCGATCTCGTAGACCTTGTCGCCCACGTGCAGGGTGAACAGGCCGGAGCCGTCGACGAAGAAGCGCACCTCGTCTTCCTTGTGGAAGTGCTCGTCGAGGAACTTGCCGCGCAGTTCGTCCTTCTTCGGGTTGTCCGGCGCGATGCTGATCACGTCGACGGTGGTGAAGCCGCGCTCGGCGGAGATGCGGTCGATGTCGGCCCTGTACGCGGCCAGCACCTGCTCGGGCGTGGCGCCGGCCTCGATCGGCTGGCTCGCCTGCCAGCGTTCGAAATGCACGCCGATCTTCGCCAGTTCGCGTGCGATCTCGTCGCCGTCGTGGCTGGTGAATTCGGGGGTCTCGGGGGCCTGGTCGGAGAAGATGCGGAGTCGGCTCATGGCGGCTGGGCTCGTGAGGCGGCGGGGGGCGTTCCAGCCTAGCAGCTGCGCCGGAAACGGGGGTAACGGCAGCGGAACGCGAGCGTTCCGCCGGTGCAACGCGGCGGGCGTTCAGTGGCCGGCGGTGAGCCGGCGCAGCTCCAGTTCGCAGCCGAACAGGAACTCGAACGCCTCCAGGTGCCGGCGCGCCTCGGCCATGTCGCGGCCCCAGGCGTAGAGGCCGTGGCCGTCGATCAGGTAGCCCCACATCGGGCCGCGGTCGAGCAGGGCGTCGACCTGCGCGGCGAGGGTGGGCATGTGCTGGCTGTTGGGCAGCACGGGGACGTCGAGCGCGGTCTCGTGGGTCTCGTTGCCGCGGAAGGCCTTGAGCAGTTCGTAGCCTTCCAGCCGCATGTGGCCGGCGCCGGAGAACAGCCGCGAGGCCACCGTCTGGTTGCGCGAATGCGTGTGCAGGATGCAGCCGACCTCGGGGAAGCGCCGGTAGAGCTGGGTGTGCAGCAGCGTCTCCGCGGACGGGCGGTGGTCGCTGCCGACGGCCTGGCCGTCGAAGTCGACGACCATGATGTCGGCCTCGGTCAGGCGGCCCTTGTCGCGGCCGGAGACGGTGATCGCGGCGTGGCGGTCGTCCAGGCGCTCGGAGAAGTTGCTGCTGGTCGCAGGCGTCCAGCCGAGCTGCGACAGTTCGCGCACGTTGGTGATGATCTCGCCGGCGAGGTGGCGCAGGCGGTGGCTGTCGTAGGGCAGGGCGTCGCTCATGGTGCAAGTGTATCGCCATGCGTGGGAGCGGGCTCGCCCGCGAAGGCATTGACCGGGAATGCCGGAAGGCATTCGCGGCCAAGGCCGCTCCCACGGCGCGCTGCGGCGCCGGGAGGGATTTCAGGCCGCTGGCGCCCCGTATCGGTTGCCGAAGCCGCGGTACGCCGCCCAGGCCAGCAGCGCGATCACCAGCGAGCCGATCAGGATGTCGTTGTCGGTCGACGAGATCAGCAGGCCGCAGGCGACCAGCGCGAGCATCCCCAGCATGCGGTCCGCGGTCGAGGGCCGTTCGCGGGTGCCGAACAGCAGGCTCAGGCCGGCGGCGATGTAGGCCATCACCACCAGCGTCACGACCATGTTGATGATCGTGGAGAACTGGCCGGACACGGTGGGCGCCACGGTGACGACGGCGATGCCGGTCATCGACAGCGCGATGATGAACAGCCCCCAGCCCGCGGAGCCGTTCGCGCGCAGCCGGCCGAAGATCGAAGGCAGGAAGCCGCGCTGCGCGGCCCGCGCGCCCGACTCGCCGGTGACCAGCATCCAGCCGCCGAGGGTGCCGGTGGCCTTCAGCGCCGCGGCGGCCGCGATCAGCGGGATCGCCCAGGGGCCGAACATCTTGCCGGCGACCAGCGCGAACGGCGCGCTCGAGGCGGCCATCTCCTGCGCCGGCACGATGCCCATCATCAGCACCGACGAGACGAGGTAGACGACGCCGGCGATCAGGATGCCGCCGAGGGTCGCGATCGGCACGTTGCGGTCGGGATCCTTCACCACGCCGGCGACCATCGCCCCGGTCTCCAGGCCGACGAAGGCCCAGAACACCGGCGCCAGCTGGCTGAACACCGCGACCGTGTCGGACTTGCCGGTCAGGTTCCAGCTCTCGCGGTAGATGTCCGCGTCGAAGCTGCCCCAGCCGGCGACGAGCACCGCCACCACCGGCAGCAGGCCGAAGATGACGCAAATCGACTGGAAGCGGGCGATCGAGCGCGGGCCGAGCAGGTTCAGCGCGAACATCAGCCAGATCAGCGCGACCTGCCCGACCAGGCGCACGCTGCCGCTGTCGTCGATCGGCAGCAGGATCACGAGGTAGCCGAACGCCGCCACCGCGATCGCGTTGTTGCCCATCCACGACGAGATCCAGTACAGCGTGGTGGCGAGGAAGCCCATGTCGCGGCCCAATGCCGGGCGCACGTAGTCGTCGGGCGAGTTGAGGTCCGGGTACTGCCGCGCCAGCCGCGCGAACGCGCCGCCCAGCGCCATCGCGATCAGCGTCCCCACCAGCCACGAGAACGCGGTGACGCCGCCGATCTCCGCCAGCGACGCCGGCAGCAGGAAGAACCCCGAGCCGATCATGTTGTTGGCGACCACGAAGGTCGCCAGCACGGGTCCGATCTTCTTCGCGGTCTCGACCGTCGTCATCGTGTGCTCGCAGCGGGAAGGTGGCGAAACGGCGACGGCGCCGCGAGGGCGCCGTCGAAGGAGGCATGCATCAGGGCGTGTTGAGCCTGCTGTTGCGGTAGCCGTAGGCGAAGTAGATCACCAGGCCCAGCGCGGTCCAGCCGACCAGCAGCTTCCAGTGCTCGGTGAACGGCTGCCAGAACAGGTACAGGCAGGCCACCACGCCGAGCGGGCAGATCACCCCCGCGAACGGCACGCGGAACGGGCGCGGCAGCTCCGGGCGCGTCCTGCGCAGGACCAGCACGCCGGCGCAGACCGTGGCGAAGGCGAGCAGGGTGCCCATCGACACCAGTTCGCCGAGCACGTTGAGCGGCATGAAGCCGGCCAGCACGCAGGCGACGACGCCGACGATGATCGTGCCCACGTACGGCGTCTGGTACTTCGGGTGCACCTTGCCGAACAGCTTCGGCAGCAGCCCGTCGCGCGACATCGAGTAGAAGATGCGCGGCTGCGCCATCAGCATCACCAGGATCACCGACGACAGGCCGGCGATCGCGCCGATCTCGACCGCGGTCTTGAGCCAGGCCAGGCCGGGATAGGGCTCCAGCGCGGTCGCGACCGGCTTGGCGGTGCCGAGCAGCGAGTAGTGGGTCATGCCGGTCAGCACCGCGCAGACCACGATGTAGATGATGGTGCAGACCGCCAGCGAACCGAGGATGCCGATCGGCATGTCGCGCTGCGGGTTCTTCGCCTCGCCCGCCGCTGTGGACACCGCGTCGAAGCCGATGTAGGCGAAGAACACGATCGCCGCGGCGCGGGTCACGCCGTCGAAGCCAAACTTGCCGGGACCTTGCGCCTCGGGAATGAACGGGGTCCAGTTGGCGGGATCGATGTACATCGCGCCGAAGCCGATGAACAGTGCGATCACCGTGACCTTGATCGCGACGATGATCGAGTTGGCGATCGCCGACTGGGTGATGCCGACGTAGCACAGCCCGCTGACCGCCGCGACGATCAGCACCGCCGGCAGGTTGAACAGATGGCCGGTGCTGACGAAGGCGGTGCCGTTCCAGTCGATCGGCGCGGTGGTGAGCTGCGCCGGGAACGGCAGCCCGAGCGTGCCGGTGACGAAACTGATCAGGTAGCCCGACCAGCCCACCGCGACCGTACTGGAGGCGAACAGGTACTCCAGCACCAGGCACCAGCCGATGAACCAGGCGACGAACTCGCCGAGGGTGGCGTAGGAATAGGAATAGGCGCTTCCCGAGACCGGCATCATTGCCGCGAACTCGGCGTAACACAGGCCGGCCAGCGCGCAGGCGGTGCCGGCGAGCACGAAGCTGAGCATGATCGCCGGGCCGGCGTGGTTGGCCGCGGCCTGGCCGGTGAGCACGAAGATGCCGGCGCCGATCACCGCGCCGATCCCGAGCAGGACCAGGTGGCGCGCGGTCAGCGTGCGCTTGAGGGTGGTCTCGCCCTGCAGGGAGCCTTCGACCGGTTCGCCGGCATCGACGTGCGGCGCCGGCTCGACCGGCTTGACCCTGAACAGACTTTTCGACATCAGTGTTTCCCTGGATGTGGATGGAGTGCCGGTGGGGTCGGCCGGTGAATGGTTACCGTTGCTACCTTGCCAAACGCGGGTGCGACGCACAAGCGCGGGCCGGTTGGACGACAATGGCCGGTCCGATGGCGGACACGGCGGGAGGCGCGCAGCTTTGCACATTCCGGACGATCTGGAACCCTTGGCGAACGCCTTCGAGGCCCACGCCCGGCGCTGCCCGGACCAGCGTGACGTGGCCGAGGCCTTCATCGCGCTGCTGGGCGACACGGAGGATCCCTTCCTGCGCGAACGCCTGGCCGGGCACTTCACCGCATCCGCCTGGCTGGTGGCGCGGGACCGGCGGCGGGTGCTGCTGACCCATCACCGCAAGCTCGGCATCTGGGTCCAGCTCGGCGGCCATGCCGACGGCGACCGCGACCTGGCGCGCGTCGCGCTGCGCGAGGCGGAGGAGGAATCGGGGCTGAGTGGGCTGCGCGTCGATCCGGAGATCTACGACCTCGACCGCCACTGGATCCCCGAGCGCAAGGACGTGCCCGGCCACTGGCACTACGACGTGCGCTATGTCGTCCATGCCGGCAACGACGAGGCGTTCGTGGTCGGCGAGGAATCGCATGCGCTGGCCTGGCGCGACATCGACGCGATCGCGGTGGACGCCGAAGCGGACATGTCGTTGCGCCGGATGGCGCGGAAATGGCTGCGTGGGAGCGCCCTCGGGCGCGATGCGTTTGGCGGACAACCATAGCCGCGGGAATCGCGCCCAAGGGCGCTCCCACGTGTGGGGAGTTCAGCGGCGCGCAGCGACCTCGTCGACGTGGCGCAGCAGGCCGGCCGGATCGTCGTAGACGCGGAACGCGCCCGAGCGCTCCAGTTCCTCCAGTCCGTATCCGCCCGACAGCAGGCCGACGCCGAGTGCGCGCGCACGCTGCGCGGCGAGCATGTCCCAGATGCTGTCGCCGATCACCAGCGAATGCTGGATGTCGACGCCCAGCCGGTCGGCGGCGGCGAGGAACAGGTCGGGGTCGGGCTTGGCGTAGCGTACCTGGTCGCGGGTGACCACGGGCACCTTCGCCGGGTCGACGCCCAGCGCGGCGATGTTCGGCGCCGCGGTTTCCATGCGGCCGCTGGTGGCGATGGCCCAGGGGATGCCTTCGTCGCTCAGGAACGCGAGCAGCTCGCGCGCGCCCGGCAGCGGCTTGATCGCGCCGGCGGCGGCCTGGCGGTTGTAGGCCTCGGCGTGCCAGCCGCGCAGGCGGTCGAGGCGGTCCTCGGTGATGTCGAGCCCGGTCTCGCGCAGCAGGATGTTGGTGAACAGCCCGCCGCTCATGCCGATCTTGCGGTGGATGCGCCAGACCGACAGGTCCACGCCCTCGCGATCCAGCGCCTCCTTCCAGGCCAGCACGTGCTGGTAGACGCTGTCGACGAGGGTGCCGTCGAGGTCGAACAGGAAGGCGGTAGAGGTGCGGGGCATTGCGGGTCTCCTTGGATTCACCTCGAACTGTCATTCCGAACGCAGTGAGGAATCTGCTTTCCGGTAGCGTCGACGTGCACTGGAAGCAGATTCCTCACTGCGTTCGGAATGACAGTCCTACGGAATGACAGTCTCGTTTTCATCGCCTGCATCCGGCGGGACATCGCTCCGTCAGTACAGCACCCGCGTCCGCAGCGTCCCCTCGATCTCGTTCAGCGCCGCGCGCAGTCGCGCGGTGATTTCCGGTGTCGAAGCAACGTCGATCACCACGTAGCCGACCTTCGGGTCGGTGCGCAGGAACTGGCCGTCGATGTTGACGCCCTCGCGCGAGAACAGGTCGTTGACCTGCGACAGCACGCCCGGCACGTTGCGGTGGATGTGCAGGATGCGGTGGCTGCCGGCGTGCTCGGGCAGGGTGACCTCGGGGAAGTTCACGGCCGACAGCGTGCCGCCGTTGTCGCTGTAGCGCACCAGCTTGGCGGCCACTTCGGTGCCGATGTTGTCCTGCGCCTCCAGCGTGCTGCCGCCGACGTGCGGGGTCAGGATCACGTTGTCGTACTTCGCCAGCGGCGATTCGAAGCTGTCGCCGTTGCCCTTGGGTTCGACCGGGAACACGTCCACCGCGGCGCCGCCGACGTGGCCCGATTCCAGCGCCGCGGCCAGCGCGTCGATGTCGACCACGGTGCCGCGCGAGGCGTTGATCAGGTGCGCGCCGGGCTTCATCCTCGCGATCTGGGCGGCGCCGAACATCAGTTGTGTGGATGGCGTCTCCGGCACGTGCAGGGTGACGATGTCGGAGCGCTGCAGCAGGTCGTCGAGATCGCCCGCGGCGCGCGCGTTGCCGAGCGAGAGCTTGGCCTCGACGTCGTGGAACAGCACGTGCATGCCCAGCGATTCGGCCAGCACGCCGACCTGGGTGCCGATGTGGCCGTAGCCGATGATGCCCAGGGTCTTGCCGCGCACCTCGTGGCTGCCCAGCGCCGACTTGCTCCAGCCGCCGCGATGGCATTCGGCGTTCTTCTGCGGGATGCCGCGCATCAGCAGGATGGCCTCGGCCACCACCAGTTCGGCGACGCTGCGGGTATTGGAGTAGGGCGCGTTGAACACCGGGATGCCGGCGAGTTCGGCGGCCTCCAGGTCGACCTGGTTGGTGCCGATGCAGAAGCAGCCGATCGTGATCAGCTTGCGCGCCTCGGCCAGCACCTCGGCAGTGAGCTGCGTGCGCGAGCGGATGCCGACGATGTGCGCGCCGGCGATCTTCGCCTTGAGCTCGTCGCCCGCCAGCGACTTCGGCAGCAGTTCCACCTGCTCGTAGCCGGCGGCCTTGAACACCTCGACGGCGCTGCGGCTGATGCCCTCGAACAGTACAACGCGGATGTCCTGCTTCGGGAACGAGGTCTTCAGGGGCGTCATGCGCGCTGCTGTCCGGATCGATGGTGGAGGGAGTCCATCACTATGCCAGATGCGACGCGCGTTTTCCGCACTGCACCACGCTGTTTTCGGTGCGCTGCGCGGAACACCGGCGCTGGATCAGCGGAACACTGCCGCGGGTTTCGGTTGCGACGGAAACGAAAGCTTCTTGTGGGAGCGACTTCAGTCGCGATCGCCTGCCAGGGCGATGATCGCCGATGTCTTCGCGACCGAGGCCGCTCCCACGCAGCGCCCGGGTCCGCGGTCGCTGCCCGTGCTGGACGCCCGCGGTCGCGGCTGGCACGCTTGCGCTCCCTTCGTCGCCATGCCTCCACGATGACCGACCCGCGCCTGGCCGCGCTGTCGCAGACGCTGCCCGAGCTGCGCCTGCTGACCGACGCCGCCGACCTCGAGCACTACGGCCGCGACTGGACCCGGCGCTGGACACCCGCGCCGCTGGCGATCGCGCTGCCGGCGACCGTCGAGCAGGTGCAGGCCATCGTGCGCTGGGCGCGCGAGGCCGGCGTGGCGATCGTGCCCTCGGGCGGCCGCACGGGGTTGTCCGGCGGCGCGGTGGCGGCGAACGGCGAACTCGTCGTCAGCCTCGAGCGCATGAACAAGGCCATCGGCTTCGATCCGGTCGACCGCACGCTGACCGTGCAGGCGGGCATGGCGCTGGAAGCCGTGCACAACGCGGCGAAGGAGCACGGCCTGGTCTATCCGGTGGACTTCGCCGCGCGCGGCTCGTGCTCGATCGGCGGCAACATCGCCACCAACGCCGGCGGCATCCGCGTGATCCGCTACGGCAACACCCGCGAGTGGGTGGCCGGCCTGAAGCTGGTCGACGGCCGCGGCGAACTGCTCGACGTCGGCCGCGGGCTGGTCAAGAACTCCAGCGGCTACGACCTGCGGCACCTCGCGGTCGCCTCGGAGGGCACGCTCGGCATCATCGTCGAGGCGACGCTGCGGCTGACCGATCCGCCGCCGCCGACCAGCGTGATGCTGCTGGCGCTGGCGGACTTCGACGCGCTGATGCGGGTGTTCGCCGAACTGCGCGCGAAGCTGCGGCTGGAGGCGTTCGAGTTCTTCACCGACCGCGCCTTGTACCACGTGCTGGCGCACGGTGCGCAGAAGCCGTTCGACGAGGCCCATCCGTACTACGTGGTGACCGAATTCGCCGCCGGCGAGGCGGAGGAGGGCGCGGCGCTGGCCGCGTTCGAACACTGCGTGGGCGAGGGCTGGGTGCTCGACGGCGTGATCAGCCAGAGCGAGGCGCAGGCCGCGCAGCTGTGGCGCCTGCGCGAGGGCATCACCGAGAGCCTGGCGAAGTACGTGCCCTACAAGAACGACGTCTCGGTGCGGATCTCGGCGATGCCGGCCTTCCTCGCCGAAACCCGGGCGCTGCTGGGGCAGGAATACCCGCAGTTCGACGTGGTCTGGTTCGGCCACATCGGCGACGGCAACCTGCACATCAACGTGCTCAAGCCCGACGACATGGCGCAGGTGGATTTCGTGAACGACTGCGAGCGCGTGACCAAGCTGCTGGCGCAGGCGCTGCAGCGCCACGACGGCAGCATCTCGGCCGAGCACGGCATCGGCCTGGTCAAGAAACCCTACCTGTCCTCGACCCGCAGCGAGGCCGAGATCGCGCTGATGCGCGGCATCCGCCGCGTGCTCGATCCCGACGGCCTGATGAATCCGGGCAAGCTGTTCGACGCCTGAGCCGCTGCGTTCAGCCACGGCCCGCGGGCAGCGGCTACCCTTGCACCTTCGACGACCACGGAAGCCTCCGATGAAACGCATCGCCCCGGTGTTCGCGCTGCTTGCCTGCGCCAGCTTCGCCACCCACGCCGGCAGTTTCGCCGGGACCACGGGTGGGGCTTCCTCCGCGGGCTCGTCCGCGTCCTCGGGCAGCACGTCCGGCGACGACAAACGGGTGCTGGGCGCACGCGACGACGCGGCGATGTTCGTCGCCAGCGACGGCGCGATCCGCGGCGCGCGGCTGGAGGCGGCGCTGCGCCACCTGCGCGAACAGGACCCGGCCGCGCGCGCGGCCAGCGACCTGCAGCTCGCGCAGGCGATCCTGGCCCGCTGACCGGGCCCTCGATGCGATTCCCGGCCCGCGCCTGGCTGCTGGCGGGTCTGCTGGCGTGCGCGGCGCCGGCGCCGGCGGCGCTGCGGCTGGAAGTCGACGACGCCGGCTTGTCGGCGGATGAAGCCGCGGCGACGCGCGACCTGGCCGATCATGCGCTCGCCCTGCTGCCGCCAACGTTTCGCGAACGGCTCGACGAGAGCATCGTGCTGCGCTGGCGCGACGACCTGCCCGCACAGGTGCACGGGCGGGCACGCAACGGGCGCATCGGCCTGCAGCGGGAGTTGCTCGGCGCCTGGATGCGCCGGGACGCGAGTGCGAGGGAGATTTCTCCCCCGGATCAAGTCCGGGGTCGAAATGACAGGATTCCCCGACTTGTCATTTCGACCGAAGGGAGAAATCTCCCTGGGAGCGCAGCGGGAATCGACGAACCCGCCGCGCGTGCGGCACTGGCAACGCTGCTGCACGAACTCGCCCACCTCTACGACCGCTCACCGCACGGCGGCCTGTCGCGCGACCCGCGCCTGCTCGACCTCGCCGGCTGGCCGGTGCGTCCCTTGCGCTTCGGGCTGCGCACGACGCACAACGATTTGCGCGACCGCAGCCCCGACGCCTACGAGCTGGCGTCGCCGGTCGAGTATTTCGCGGTGAACTTCGAGCACTTCCTGCTCGATCCCGATTACGCCTGCCGGCGTCCGGCGCTGCATCGCCATCTGGTCGCGCATTTCGGCGCGTCGCCGCAGCCGACGCCGGCCTGTACGCAGGACCTGCCTTTCGTCGGCGCCGGCGAGGACGATGCGGCCCTGCGCCTGCAGGCGCTCGATCCGGCCCGGGTGCAGTCGGTCGAATACCTGTTCGCCGAGGCCAACGAGCAGCCGATGAGCCGCTGGGGCCACGCCATGCTGCGGCTGGTGGTGTGCGCTCCCGGCCGCCCGCGCGGCCCCGACTGCCGCCTCGATCTCGAACACCACGTCGTGCTCTCGTTCCGCGCCTTTGTCGACGACGTGCAGGTGTCCAGCTGGCGCGGACAGACCGGCTCGTATCCGGCGCGCCTGTTCGTGCTGCCGCTGGCGCAGGTGGTGGACGAGTACACCAAGGTCGAACTGCGCGGGCTGCAATCGATCCCGCTGCGGCTGGACCAGGGCGAGGTCGCGGCCCTGCTCGAACGCGCCGCGCAGGTGCACTGGAGCTACGACGGGCGCTACTACTTCGTCGGCAACAACTGCGCGGTCGAGACCTGGAAGCTGCTCAACGACGGCGTGCCGCGGCTGTCGCGCGCGAAGCTGCGCAGCGTCACGCCGACCGGCCTGCTGCGCCGGCTGCAGCGCGAGGGCATTGCCGATGTCTCGGTGCTGGACGATGCCGCCGCCGCGCTGCGCGAAGGCTATCGCTTCGAATCGATGGCGGCGTATTTCGACGACATGTTCGCGGTCGTGGAGGCTGCGATGGCGTTGCCCGCGCGTGACGCGCAGGCCTGGCTTTCGCTCGATCCCGCGCGGCGCACGCCGTTCCACTCGAACGGCGACCTGCGCGCCACGGCCGCGCTGCTGGTACTGGAGCAGGCCGCCCTGCGACGCGGGGAGGCGCAGGCGCGCGAGGCGCTGAAGCAGCGATTCCTGCGCGGTGGGGGCGACGGAATGGACGCGGTCGCCGGACGCCTACGGGAACTGCTGGCCGATGGCGCCTACGCCGGACGCCCGGCGCTGCTGCTGCCCGGCGAAGGCTACGGCCTGCCGCAGGCGGACGAGCGCGAACGCCTGGCCGCCGCGGTCGAACGCGACGACGCGCGCCTGCGCGGGTTGCGCGACGACCTGTACCGGCAGGCCCGGGAATGGCTGCCGCCGGAGCAGCGGGCGCGACTGGAGGACACTGAAGCCAACCTCGCGCTGCTGGGCGATCGCCTGCGCGCGATGCAGGGTGCGCAGGTCGGCAGCCTGGATGCATCCGCTCGATAGAATCGGCATCAGCATCAGCATCAGCATCACGCTCAGCCTTCGTCATCCCGGCGAAAGCCGGGATCCATTTTTCGGTTCACCTTTCGCTGAAGGGCAAAAGGAAAGCAAGATCAAGATGGATCCCGGCTTTCGCCGGGATGACGGGCCGGAAGTCGACGACGGGCTGGAAGTCGATGACGGACTGGAAGTCGACGACGGGCCGGAAGTCGATGACGGGCTGGAAATCGATGGCGAACTGGAGGCGGGTGAAGAACTGGAGATGGACAACGAATCCGGAAGCGAGCGAGGGGCCGGATTCGCAACGCAGACCCGGATTCAATCCGCGCGGCCGCCGAATTCTCCGGTGGTGGTGTTCACCAGCACGCGTTCGCCGTTGACGATGTACTCGGGCACCATGATCTCGATGCCGGTGCTGAGCGTCGCCGGCTTCGGCCGCTTGGTGGCGGTGCCGCCCTTGAGCTCGGGCGGCGTGTCGACCACCTCCAGCGTGACGTGCTGCGGCAGCTGCAGCGCCACCGGCTGCTCGTCGATGATCTGCACGTAGGTGCCCGTCAGGCCGTCGGTGATGTAGCCGGCGTCGTCGCCGACCACGTCGGCGTCGAGGGTGTAGGGCGTGTAGTCCTCGTCGTCGAGGAACACGAAGGCGTCGCCGTCCTTGTACGAGTACGTGGCCTGGCGGCGCAGCAGCTCGACCTCGGACAGGCTGTCCTCGCCGTCGAAGCTCGCGTCGAGCTTGTTGCCGCCCGGCACGCTGTACATGATGAAGCGGAAGCGCACGTTGCCGCCGCGGCCCTGCGGCGAGCTGCGCTCGATGTCGCGCACCTGGTAGACGGTGCCGTTGTGTTCGACCACGTTTCCTTTCTTGACGTCGTAGGCTTTCATGGGAATGGTGATTCGTGAATTGGTGATTCGTGATTGGGAAGCTGGCGGCAGCCTCTATGGTGTCATCCCGACCGCAGGGAGGGATCTTGCATCCCGTGCGGAGATCCCTCGCTGCGCTCGGGATGACCGCCTTTGGCGGTCATTTCGGCGCCAGCCGCACCGCGCCGTCGAGGCGGATGGTCTCGCCGTTGAGGTAGCGGTTGCCGAGGACGTAGGCGACGAGGTCGGCGAATTCCTCCGGCTTGCCGAGGCGGGACGGGAAGGGGATCGAGGCCGACAGCGATTGCTGCACCTCGTCCGGCATGCCGTCGACCATCGGCGTCCAGAAGATGCCCGGGGCGATGGTGTTGACGCGGATGCCGAAGCGGGCGAGTTCGCGCGCCATCGGCAGGGTCATGCCGACCACGCCGCCCTTCGAGGCGGAATACGCGGCCTGGCCGATCTGGCCCTCGTAGGCGGCGACGCTGGCGGTGTTGACGATCGCGCCGCGTTCGCCGTCGTCGCCTGCGTCGTTGTGCTGCATGGCCGCGGCCGCCGCCTTGGCGACGTTGAAGCTGCCGACCAGGTTGACCATCACCGTGGCGCTGAACTGCGACAGCGGCATCGGCGCCTCGCGGCCGAGCACGCGGCCGGCGCCGAGGATGCCGGCGCAGTTGACTGCGGCGTTGAGGCCGCCGAGGAAGTCGCGCGCGGCGGCGACGTTGGCGGCGACGTCGTCCTCGCGGGTGACGTCGGTTCGGAAATAGCGGGCGTTGGCGTCGCCGAGCTGCGCGATCGCCGCGGCGCCCTTGTCGTCGTTGACGTCGAACAGGGCGACCTTGCCGTTGTCGGCGACGATGCGCTGCGCCACGGCGAGGCCGAGGCCGGAGACGCCGCCGGTGACGATGGCGCGGACCTGGGAAGCTTGCATGGAAAGTCCTGCCTGGAAAACGCCGCATTTTACCCCGGTGCAGGCCGCTGACGGGATGCCCGAAGGCGCGCCTACACGCGGGCGGTGGTCATCCGCCGCGCGAACTCGTCCGGCGGCAGGCCGGGCGCGAACAGGAATCCCTGGCCAACCGGCACGCCCAGCTCCAGCATGAAGCGCCGCTGCGGCTCGGATTCGATGCCCTCGGCGACCAGGCCGAGGCCGAGGCTGCGGGCGATGCCGGCGACCGCCTGGCAGACCGCGACGTCGGAATGGTTGCCGGGCACGCCCTCGACGAACAGCTGGCTGAGCTTGAGCCCGTGGATCGGCAGCCGGCGCAGGTAGTTGAGCGCGCTGTAGCCTTCGCCGAAGTCGTCGATCGTCAGGATCACTCCGAGTTCGCGCAGCACCGCGAAGGTGCGCAGGGTGTCGGGCGCGTCCTCGATCAGCACCCGCTCGGTGAATTCCAGCTCCAGCGCCGAGCCGGGAAGGCCGTGTTCACGCAGGGCTTCGCGGACGGTGCCGGCGAGGTCCTCCGCCAGGAACTGGCGGTAGGACACGTTCACCGCGACGCGGATGATGCCGAGGCCGGCGTCGCGCCATTCCGCGGCCTGGCGGCAGGCTTCGTTCAGCACCCAACGGCCGATGCGCACGATGTCGCCGGTGGTCTCGGCGTGGCCGATGAAATGGTCGGGCCGCATTTCGCCGAGCTGGTGGTTCTGCCAGCGGATCAGGGCTTCGGCGGCGATCGTGGTGCCGTGGCGCAGGTCGACCTGCGGCTGGTAGACGAGCCGGAACTCGTCGTTGTCGGCGGCCCGCCGCAGGTGGGTTTCCACCCGCAGCCGGTTCTGCTGCGACTGCTCCAGCTCCGGGCTGAATTCCTGCAGGCCGTTGCGCATGCGCCGCTTGCTGTCGTACATCGCCGCGTCGGCGTTGTGGATCAGCGTCTGCGGCCGGTCGCCGTCGCGCGGCGCGCGGGCGATGCCGATGCTGGCGGTGATCGCGAACTCCTCCTTCTCGAAGCGGAAGGATTCGGTGAATGCCTCCAGGATCGCCTTGGCGATGCGCTCGGGCCGGGTGTCGTCGTCGCGGGTGTTGCAGACGACGAGGAACTCGTCGCCGCCGAAGCGGGCGATCAGCCCTTCGGTACCGGCGGCGCGGCTGATGCGGCGCGCCGCGGCGTTGAGCAGGTCGTCGCCGGCGGCGTGGCCGAGCACGTCGTTGACCATCTTGAAGCGGTCGAGGTCGATGTACAGCACGGCGATGCCGCCGTGCAGCGGGTCGCGCATGCGCGTGTCGAGCTCGTACAGCATCGCGTCGCGGTTGAGCAGGCCGGTCAGCGGGTCGGTGCGGGCGCGCACGCGCAGCGTCTCCTGCTCCTGCTTGCGCTCGGTGATGTCCTGCAGGGTGCCGGTGATGCTGGTGCCCTCGGAGCGGTTGATCTCGGCCTCGCCGATGATCCGCAGCCACAGCGGGCTGCCGTCGGCGCGCAGGCCCTCCACCTCGAGGTCGAGCGGGCGGTTGCCGGCGATGGTCTGCTGCAGGGCGGCGTCGAGCCGGAGGCAGTCGGCTTCGCACAGGGCGGCGAGCAGGTCGCCGATCGACTGCACGCCGCGGTCGTGGCCGAGGATGCGCAGCGCCTCGTCGGTCATGTACAGCGCGTCGCGGTCGACTTCCCACTCCCAGCCGCCGATGTGCGCCAGCGCCTGGGCGCGGTCGAACAGGGCGCTGTCGCGCTTGAGCTCGGTGACGTCGCTGAAGAACGACAGCACCTGCAGCGGCTTGCGCCCGCCGGGCGCGAACAGCGGGACGCTGCTCACCGACAGCCAGCGCAGCCGGCGTTCGGGGCGGTGGTACAGCCCCAGCACGCGGCTCTCGGTGGCCTTGCCGGTGCGCAGGGTCTGTGCCGGCGGCAGTTCCCCGGTGGTGATCGGGCGGCCGCCTTCGTCGACCATCGCCCAGTCGGCCGCGCGCAGGTACTGCTGGAAGTCGTGGTGCTCGTCAGCGCCGAGGATGCGCATCGCCGCGGCGTTGGTCTGCACCAGGCGGCCGTGGTCGTCGAGCACCAGCACGCCCTTGTCGAGCACCTCCAGCAGCTGGCCGTAGTGCAGTTCCGCCGCGCGGCGAGCGCTCAGGTCGCGCGCGACCGCGACGATGCAGCGGCGCCCGTCGTGCATGAAGCCGGCCGAGTGCACTTCCACCGGGAAGCGGGTGCCGTCGCCGCGCATGTTCGCGACCTCGATCACGTAGGTCTCGCCGCGGTTGAGGGTTTCGAGCACCGGGCGCAGGTGGTCCTTGGGCAGGTCCGGGTTCAGCACCTCGATCGGCTGGCCGACGATCTCCTCGCGCGGCCGCCGGTAGGCGGCCATGCCGGCCTTGTTGAGGTCGAGCACGATGCCGGTCTCGTCGAGGATGCTGACCGGGTCGGGTACCGCGTCGAACAGCGCGTGGTAGCGCAGACGGGCGGTTTCGGCGTCGCTGCTGGCGGCGCGCAGGGCCTCGCGTGCGCGGGCGAAGAGGTCGCGCGCCTCGGCCGGCAGGGAGAGGTCGCGGCAGGCCGCTTCCAGCGAGGCCACGATCTGCGCCGTCCCGTCGTTGGCGGGGGGCATCGCGGCCTCGTCCGGCAGCGGCCGATGCGTCATCCGGCCGCCGCCAGTGCCCTGCCGGCCTTGCTGCCGGTTTCGCGGCCGAGCAGGCCGGCCAGCCAGCGGCCGGTGTCGGCGAGCCGGTCGAGGTCGATGCCGGTGTCGATGCCCATGCCGTGGAGCATATACACCACGTCCTCGCTGGCGACGTTACCGCTCGCGCCTTTCGCGTAGGGGCAGCCACCGGCGCCGGAGACGGCGCTGTCGACCACCGCCACGCCTTCCTCGAGGCAGGCGAGGATGTTGGCCAGGGCCTGGCCCCAGGTGTCGTGGAAGTGCACCGCCAGCGCCGGCATCGGCACCTCGGCCGCGACCGCGCGCAGCATCGCCCGCGCCTTGTCCGGCGTGCCGACGCCGATGGTGTCGCCGAGCGAGATCTCGTAGCAGCCCATGGCGTGCAGCGCCTTGGCCACGCGCACCACGTCGGCCAGCGGCACCTCGCCCTGGTAGGGGCAGCCGAGCACGGTGGAGACGTAGCCGCGGACCTTCGTCCCGTCGACCTGCGCGCGCTCGAGCACCGGCGCGAAGCGCTGCAGCGATTCGTCGATGCCGGCATTGGTGTTCTTGCGGTTGAAGGCTTCGGAAGCCGCGGTGAACACCGCCACTTCCTCCGCGCCGACCGCGCGCGCGCGTTCGTAGCCCTGCAGGTTGGGCACCAGCACCGGGTAGGCGATGCCCGGGCGCCGGTCGATGCCCGAGAAGACCTCCGCGGCATCGGCCAGCTGCGGCACCCACTTGGGGCTGACGAAGCTGGTGGCCTCGATGGTCTGCAGGCCGGTGGCGGAGAGGCGGTCGACCAGTTCGATCTTCGCCGCCGTGGGCACGAGGGTCTTCTCGTTCTGCAGGCCGTCGCGCGGGCCGACCTCGACGATGCGGACGCTGGGGGGAAGGGCCACGTCAGTCCTCCAGCACGGCCAGCACGGCATCGGCCTCGACGAAATCGCCGGCCTGCGCGCGCAGTTCGCCGATCGTGCCGGCACGCGGTGCCTTCAGCGCCAGCTCCATCTTCATCGCCTCGATCACCGCCAGCTCCTGCCCCTGTTCAACCCTGTCGCCGACGGCCACGCGCATGGCCACCACGCGGCCCGGCATCGGTGCGCGCACACGGTCGTCGCCCGCGTCCTGGCTGGACGCTTCGTGGCGATACACCGCGCGCGGCTGCAGCGACAGCCGGCGGTCGCCGTCGTGCACGTCGATGCAGTCCTGCCCGACGGCGACGCGGAAACGGCGCCCCTCGCCATCGATACGCAAGGAGAGCTCATGCCCGGACAGCCGTGCGCCCTCGACCGCCGCCAGCCGGCTGCCGTGCGCGATGCGGTAGCGTCCGCCGTCGCCCTGCGCGACGAGGTCGATGCGCTCGTCGCGATGCTGGAACGCCAGCCGCCGCTGGCCGGCATGGCCCAGGCGCCAGCCGTCGGCGATGGCCCAGGGCGAACTCGGGTCGGTCGAGCGCGCGGCGGCTGCGCGCGTGGCCTGTTCCTGCTGCAGCAGCGAGGCGGTGGCCGCGGCCAGCAGCAGGTCCGGATCGGCGTCGTGGCGGCCGGTGAACTCGTCGAGATGGCGGTCGAGGTAGCCGGTGTCGATCCGCCCCTCGACGATGGCCGGATGTCGCGCCAGCGCTTCGAGGAAGGCGATGTTCGACTTCGGGCCCTCGATCGCACACTGGGCCAGCGCCTCGCGCAGGCGGGCGAGGGCGGCGGGTCGATCGCGGTCGTGCACGATCAGCTTGGCGATCATCGGGTCGTAGAAGATGGTCACGACGTCGCCTTCGACCACGCCAGAGTCGATGCGCACCTGCTGCGACGGTTCGGGCAGGTCCAGTCGTTCGAGCTTGCCGGAGCCGGGCAGGAAGCCGGCCTCGGGATCCTCCGCGTACAGCCGCACCTCGATGGCGTGGCCGTGCTGCGGCACCTGCTCCTGCTTCAGCGGCAGCGGCTCGCCCGCGGCCACGCGCAGCTGCCATTCGACCAGGTCGAGTCCGGTGGTCAGCTCGGTGACCGGGTGCTCGACCTGCAGCCGCGTGTTGATCTCCATGAAATAGAAGTGGCCGGCGGGATCGACGATGAACTCCACGGTGCCGGCGTTGGCGTAGTCGATCGCGCGTGCGGCGAGCACCGCGGCCTCGCCCATGGCCTTGCGCAGCTCCGGCGTGAGGAACGGCGAGGGCGATTCCTCGAACACCTTCTGGTAGCGCCGCTGCGCCGAGCATTCGCGCTCGTTGAGGTGGATGGCGTTGCCCTGCGCGTCGCCGAAGACCTGGATCTCGATGTGCCGCGGCGATTCGATGTAGCGCTCGAGCAGCACCCGGTCGCGGCCGAAGGCGTTGGCGGCCTCGCGCTGGCAGCTCTCGAGGTTGGGCATGAACTCCTCGAGCGCGCGCACCACGCGCATGCCCTTGCCGCCGCCGCCGTGCGCGGCCTTGATCATCAGCGGGAAGCCGATGCGCGCGGCCTCGCGCGCGAGCGTGTTCGGCGACTGGTCCTCGCCCGTGTAGCCCGGCACCACCGGCACGCCGGCGGCCTGCATCAGTTCCTTGGCGCCGGCCTTGCTGCCCATCTTGCGCATCGACGCCGCCTTCGGGCCGATGAACACCAGGCCCGCGGCCTCGACCGCATCGGCGAAGTCCGCGTTCTCGCTGAGGAAGCCGTAGCCGGGATGGATCGCCTGCGCGCCGCTTTGCTTCGCGACTTCGAGGATGGCGTCGCCGCGCAGGTAGCTGTCGGCCGGGCGCGACCCGCCGATGGGAGACGCCTCGTCGGCCAGGCGCACGTGCTGCGCGTCGGCGTCTGCCTCGGAGAACACCGCGACGGTGCGGATGCCGAGCCGGCGCGCGGTGCGGATCACGCGGCAGGCGATTTCGCCGCGGTTGGCGATGAGGATCTTGGAGAACATCGCTCTTAGCCCTCCCCTTCAAGGGGAGGGTTGGGTGGGGATGGTGTTAGAGCACGTTCAATCAACGCAGCAACAATCACGTCCACGACTCCCTCAGTATTTTCAAATACTTCGTTGTTCCAGAACCTCAGAACCTTGAATCCAGCCTTTTCGAGAAACTTCGTGCGCTCCGCATCGTATGCACCGTTGGCAGCGTGCTGCCCTCCATCGACTTCGACGACGACTTTCCTGTCCAGACAGGCGAAATCCAGGATGTAGTCGCCGAACGGGTGTTGCCGACGGAACTTGCAGCCTTCCAACTGTCGTCCCCGCAGATACTGCCAGAGCCTTTGTTCCGCGTCCGTGGGTTGATTGCGCAGGTTTCGCTGCAGTTTTCCCTGGATGATCTTCTTGTTGGTTTGTCCTTGCATGTTGATGTTCCTCCTTGAACACCATCCCCACCCAACCCGTCCGGCCCGGCGCAGCGCGCCGGGCGTTCGGTCGGCCTGAGCGGCAGTGCCGCTCAAGCAGGCCGCCCTCACCCCCTTGAAGGGGAGGGCTTTCAAAGCTTCTCAAGACTCCATGCCGGCGAACGTTTGCCGAGGAAGGCCGACAGGCCTTCCTGTCCTTCGGGCGAGACGCGCAGTTTCGCGATCAGCGCGGCGTTGGCGTCGTCGAGCGCATCGCGGTCGGCCTGCGCGGCGACTTCGCGAACCAGCGCCTTCGCGGCGGACGCGGCCACCGGGCCGGCCTTGAGCAGCAGCCCGAGCTGGCGCTCGACCGCGGCGTCCAGCGCGTCGGCCGCGACCACGTCGTGCAGCAGCCCGATGCGCAGCGCCTGCGCCGCATCGAAGATTTCCGCGGTGGCGAACCAGCGCCGCGCCTGCCGCGGCCCGATCGCGGCGATCACGTAGGGCGAGATCACCGCCGGCAGCAGGCCCAGCTTGCTCTCGGTCAGGCCGAACTTCGCTTCCGGCACGCCGATGGCGATGTCGCAGCAGGCGACCAGGCCGACGCCGCCGCCGAACGCGGCGCCGTGCACGCGCGCGATGGTCGGCTTGGGCAGTTCGTCCAGGGTGCGCATGAGGCGGGCGAGGGCGAGGGCGTCCTCGCGGTTCTCGGCCTCGCTGGCGGCGGCCATGCCGCGCATCCAGTTCAGGTTGGCGCCGGCCGAGAACGAGGCGCCGGCGCCGCCCAGCACCACGGCGCGCACCGCGGCGTCGCCGGCGGCCTCGGCCAGCGCGTCGGTCAGGCGCGCGATCAGGTCCGCATCGAAGGCGTTGTGGAGGTCCGCCCGGTCGAGCGTCAGCCGCAGCACGGCCCCGGTTCGGTGGATCGACAGCGATTCCGGCATGGTGTGCTCGGGAAGCCTGGCAGGGGCCGCATGATAGCCGCCGCGTTTGTCGGCAGTGGGCCACCGGGGCGGCGGATCGGAGTCACCGGTCGCCTGCTCCGGGTCGGGCATCCGCTCCGGCCAGCTTCGGTCCCTGTTCCCGGAAGGGGATGCACGCACGACGCGCCGGGTGCGGTAAACTTGATTGAGACACATTCTCATATGTATCCATGATCCCACGCCGCCTGCTGGCGACGCTGCTGCTCGGCGTCGCCCTGATCTGCACCCACGCTCATGCTTCCGAGGGCGAAGTCGCCACCACCTGGCGCCTGCTCGACTACATCGCCGTGGACTACCGCGAGGCGGTGGAAGGCGGCGAGGTCGTCAACCAGCTCGAATATGACGAGATGCTGGAGTTCTCGGCCACGGCGGCCGCCTCGATTGAGGCGCTGCCGCCGACGCCTGCGTCAGGCCAGCTGAAGCAGGATGCCGAAGCGCTGCAGCAGGCGATCGCGGCCAAGGCCTCGCCCGACCGGATCGCCGCGCAGGCGCGCGCGCTCGCGGCCTCGCTGGTGCAGGCGTACCCGATCCCGCTGATGCCGACCAGCCCGCCGCAGTACGCGCGCGGACAAGCGCTGTACGGGCAGCTGTGCGCCAGCTGCCACGGCGACACCGGCGGCGGCGATGGCGTGGCAAGCGCGGGCCTGGATCCGCCGCCGATCGATTTCACCGACCGCGAGCGCGCCGACGAACGCAGCGTGTTCGCGCTGTACCAGGTGATCGACCAGGGCCTGGAAGGCACCTCGATGGTCAGCTACAGCGGGCTGCCGGTCGAGGACCGCTGGGCCCTGGCCACCTACGTCGGCGCGATGGCCTATCCCGAATCCGGGGTCACGGCCGGCCGCGAGCGGCTGGAGCGCGATCCCGCGCTGCGGGCGAAGCTCGACTTCGAGCACTACATCGGCACCACGCCCGCGGACCTGGCGAAAGAGCTTGGATCGGCCGATGACGCCGCGGCGATCGTGGCCTACCTGCGCCGGCATCCGGACGCGGCGCAGGCGCAGGATCTCGACACCGCGCTCGCCACCTCGCGCAGCCTGCTCAGGCAGGCCATGGCCGCCTACCGCGACGGCGACGCGAAACGGGCGAAGGACCTGGCGCTGTCGGCGTACCTGGACGGGTTCGAGCCGGTCGAGCCGCTGCTCGCCGCGCGCGACAACCCGCTGATGGTGAAGATCGAGGCGGCGATGGCGCGGGTGCGCTCGGGTATCGCGGGCAACGCCGATGCCGCGGTGCTGCAGGCCCAGGTCGACGAACTCGACGGACTGTTCGGCGAAGCCGAGCAGGTGCTGGCGCAGGACCGCACGTCTTCCGCCTCCAGCTTCATCGCCGCGTTCACCATCCTGCTGCGCGAGGGCCTGGAGGCGCTGCTGATCGTCGTGGCGATCATCGCGCTGCTGCGCAAGGCCGGCCGCACCGAGATGCTGCCGTGGGTCCACGGCGGCTGGCTGTCCGCGCTCGGCGCGGGCGTGCTGACGTGGGCGCTGGCGACATGGGTCATCACCATCAGCGGCGCGAGCCGCGAGCTGTCCGAAGGCTTCGGCTCGCTGCTGGCGGCGGTGGTCCTGGTCTGGGTCGGCATCTGGATGCACGGCAAGAGCCACGCCGATGCCTGGCAGCGCTACGTGCGCGACAAGCTCAGCCATGCCCTGGGCAAGACCTCGGGCATCTTCCTGCTCGGCCTGGTCTTCGTGGTCGTGTACCGCGAGGTCTTCGAGACGATCCTGTTCTTCGCCGCGATCTGGAACCAGGGCAGCCAGGGCAGCGTGATCGCCGGCGGCGTCGCGGCGTCGCTGGTGCTGGTGGCGATCGGCTGGGTGATGATGCGCTACAGCCGCCGCCTGCCGATCGGGCAGTTCTTCCGCTACAGCTCGCTGCTGATCGCGGCCCTGGCCGTGGTGCTGATCGGCAAGGCGGTGTCGGCGCTGCAGGAGGCCGGATACCTGCCGATCACCTGGATCGACGGCGGCCCGCGGGTGGAACTGCTCGGCCTGTATCCGACGGTCGAGGGCATCGCCGCCCAGATCGTCATCGCCCTGGTGCTGGTGGTCGGCTTCGTGTTGTCCAATCGCTCGGCGCGCGCCGCGGCGACGAGCTGATGGTGAGCGACTGGCGTCGCCCTAATGCCGCGTGCCGCGTTTGGCCGGCTTGCGCATGTCGTTGGTCGGGGTGACTTCGACCGAGAGGTTGAAGGTGCGTTCCTCGCCGGCCAGCATCGCGCCGACGCCGACCACGTGGCGGGCAAGCTCGTTGCCCTCGTCGTCGCGCACGGTCAGCAGCACCGAGTATTCCCAGGCGCCGCCCTCGGAAGGGTGGCGGATCATGCCCTCGACCTGGAGCGCGGTCGTGCTCGCCGGCGCCGCGCCCGGGCCGGTGCGCGGCGTGTCGAAGCGCAGGTAGTGCTTGCACGAGGGGCAGATGCTCGCGCTTTCGAGGATCCTGGTCTTGCAGTGCGGGCAGGTGCGCGTGGCACCTGCCATGCCCGGCTTCGGCGTGCTCACGTCGCGCTCAGGACGCGAGTTCGCGCGGCTCCGCGGTCTCGCCCTTGCCGTTGGTCTTGCGCGGCGCCGCCGATTCCGAGGCGTCCCAGCCGCATTCGACGTGGCCGCGGATCTTGGAGCCGGCGGCGACCGTCAGCGAACCGGCCTTGACGTCGCCGGTCAATACCGCCGAGTCGAGCAGTTCGACCCGGGAAGCCGATTCGATGTTGCCGTCGAGCTCGCCGGCGACCACGACCTGCTTGGCCTTGACCCCGCCGTTGAGCCTGGCGCCGTTCTCGATGCGCAGGTTGCCCTGGACGTTGACGTCGCCCTTGAACTTGCCGGCGATGCGGACGTGGCCGCTGCCTTCGATCTTGCCTTCGATGGTCAGGTCGGAGGCGATCAGCGATTCCTTGGTCTCGACCTGCGCGGTGGCGCGCGGCGGGGCGACCTGGCCGGGGCTGAAGTCGGCCACGGCGGGCGTCTCGCGCGGCGGCGCGGCCGGCGGGGCGTCGGACGCGAAGGACGGGGCGTCCTTCTTGGCGGCGTTGTTCGAAGGGAAGATGGCCATGTCGCGTGATTTCCTCGAGGCTGGACAGGAGAACGGCCGGCGACCCGGCCGAAGGGGGACGTGAAGGCCTGAGCCTAGCACGTACACGCCACCTTCACGCTGTGACGCCGCTCACCAAATCCGTGTGCGGACAACGCCTTGGCGCATGTTGTTGACGAGGGAATGACGCAGGGCGACGGCGGTGCGGCGCGGGTGCAGGAGCGGCTTCAGCCGTCCGTGCCGGTCGGCAGCCACGCCCGGTAGCGGCCGCTCGCATGCAGCAGGGCCATCAGGTAGAGCATGCCGTCGTAGTAGCGGTGCTCCCCGGCCGGCACCGGCCGCTCCCACAGTGCGCGCACGAAGTCCAGCCGGCGCGGATGATCGGCGGCCAGGCCGGCGACGGCGTTCATCGCCACCAGGCCCGTGGTCTGGCCGCCGCCGAGCGGTTCGCCTTCCAGCGTGTAGAGGCTGGCGTAGCCGTCCATGCCCTGCGACTGGAAGAACGCCTGCAGGCGGTTGGACAGGTCCACCTGGCGCGGGTCGGCCCGCCACCACGACCAGTCCATCGACCAGTTCATCGCGCTGCGCCAGGCGTCGTAGCGGAAGTCGACCGCATCCGGCCGCCACGGCGCCGCCCACGGCGTCGCGTCGAAGTTGCCGTAGTCCGGCGTCAGCGCCGTGCGCGGATGCGCGGCGGCGACGAAGTAGTCGCGGCTGGCCTGCGCGGCTTCGCGCCAGAACGCACGGTCGACGTCAGGCCCCACTCGCGCCCAGACTTCGTAGAAGGCGGGCAGGTGGTAGGAGGCGTCGGTATGCGCGGCGTTCGCCACGTCCGGGGTGAAGCGGACCATCTTCGCGTCGCGGTCGAACAGGTTGACCGCGGTCATGGTGCCGCGGTTGGTCGCGCCGGTGATCTCCTGCCGGTGCAGCACGTCGGCGAGCAGGCGGTCGGCCTGCGCGCGGTAGCGGTAGATGCCGTCGCCGTCGCCCCAGCGCGCCGAGGCGAAGTAGAGCGCGGTGATGAAGTACTCCTCGCCGTCGGGCGCCGGCATCTCGTCGATCGCGGTGCCGTCCGTCCGCACCGACCAGGCGAAGTAGCCGTGGGCCGGATGCGCCGGGTTGTCGTGGTACATGTGGGTTTTCGCCCAGTTCCAGATCGCGTCGAACTCGCGTTTCCGGTCCAGCTGCACCGCGATCATCATCCCGTAGGACATGCCCTCCGAACGCACGTCGTCGTTGTGGACGTCGTGGATGTAGGCGAGCGGACCGTGCTCGTTGCGGCCGGTTTCGTAGTACAGCGCCTGCTGCTCCGGGTCGCCGTGGAACAGCTGCTCGAAGGCGGCGTCGACCTTGGCCTGGACCTCGTCGGCGCCGTAGCCGGCCTCAGCGAACAGGTCGGGATACGCGCCGCTGGCGACTGCGCCGACCGACGCGGGCGTGGTCGCGTCCCCGGCCTCGGCCGCGGGTGCGGCATCGGCCTGGCCGCCGCGGCAGGAGGCCAGGAGCAGCAGGGCCAGCAGGGCGGGGATGCGGAGCGCAGGAGGCATGGGTCGTCGCGGCGGCCGGGAGGGCCCGCGACGTTAGCAGATGACGGACCACGCGGCTTCCGGCCGCCAGGGCAGGGCGTGGCCCGGGCGCACGACGGACGGCATCGCGGACGAGCGCGCCGCCGCCGGAAGCCGGGGTCAGAACTTCTCCGACAGCACCCGGCGGATCTCGGCCTCGATCGGTCCCTTCATGGCCGACAGCAGGAAACCGAGGCTGGCGGTGACGTGCAGTTGCTTCGGCTCCAGCGCGATCTTGCCGTCGACGCCCGAGCGCGCGAAATTCAGGGTGTCGCCGTCCCAGCCGTATTCGACGTCGAAGCGCTCGGCCAGCTTCTTCGCGACCTGTTCGACGGCCTTGCGGGCCTTGGCCATCGGCAGGGAATGCGCGTGGTGGATGTCGATGCCGGACATGGGGCGGTGTGCCTGCGTTTCGGGGAGGTCGACATTCTGCGACGGTCGGGCGGCATTCACCAAGTGCACCGGGTCGCCGCGCCCGCGCGTGCTAGATTGCCGCGCCATGGATGCCGTCAGACTGCGATTCGCCGACCAGGACAGGGACGATCGTCCGCTGTCGATCGGCGTGCACGGGATCGGCCGCCGCGCGCCGGGTGTCGTCGACCTGGTCGAAGGCGAGAGCGCGGTGCGGCTGTGCGTGGATCGCCGCGGGATGTGGCTGAACGTCGACGACGACGCGGCCGGCGTGCACGTCAACGGTCGCGAGGTGCGGCGGATGGCGATGCTGCGCGTGGGCGATGCGATCTACGTCGACGGCGCCGAACTGCGGCTGGTGTCCTCGCACCCGGTGCGGGTGCCGCGCGGGCTCGACGCGGATCCCGTCGCCGACGACGCCCCCAACCTGCGCGTGGTCCTGCGCGGCGTCGGCGGGCGCTTCCACGGCCGCTGCTTCACCCTGGAGCAGCCGCGGCTGGTCGGACGCCATCCCGAGGCCGACATCCGCATCGACGATCCGTCCTTCGCCGACCGCCACGCGCGGCTCGAACTGGTGGGCGAGCAGGTCGTGCTGCGCGACCTCGGTTCGGCCGAGGGCAGCCTGGTCAACGGCGAGGCGGTGCGCGACGCCGTGCTGGAATCGGGCGACCAGGTTGTGTTCGACGGCCAGCATCGCTTCGTGGTCGAGGCGCCGCGGCGAAAGCCGCGCGGGCCGGAGGCGGATGCGCCGGCCGACGTGCCCCTGTCGAGGCAGGCACCGGTTGCGACGAGGGGCCGCGACCAGGTGTCGCGCCTGCCCTGGCTGCTGCTCGCGGCCGCGGGCATTGCAGCGCTGCTGGCGGCGCTGCTGCTGTTCGGATCAGGCTGAGGACGCCGGCCTGCGCGCCGGGCGTTTCGACAGCCGCTTCCACGCGCGCCAGCCGAGCAGCAGGGCGAGGATCGCGGCGTAGAGCAGCGGCTCGCGATAGTCCGACTTCACGATCCACCAGAAGTGCAGCACCGCCAGGACCGCGATCGCGTACACCAGCGCGTGCAGGCGGCCCCAGACGCGCCCCAGCCGCCGCATCCAGCCCTGGGTCGAGGTCAGCGCCAGTGGCACCAGCAGCAGCCACGCGGCGAAGCCGACGGTGATGTAGGGGCGCTTGGCGATCTCCTCGAAGAGCTGCGCCCAGTAGCCGCGCAGGTCGAGGACGAGGTACGCGGCGAAGTGCAGGCTGGCGTAGGCGAAGGCGTACAGGCCGAGCATGCGCCGGAAGCGCAGCAGCACCGGCTGCACGCTCAGCTGCCGCAGCGGCGTGATCGCCAGCGTGAGCAGGAGCAGGCGCAGTGCCCAGGTGCCGAGTTCGTGCTCGATCGCGGCGACCGGGTCGGCGCCGAGCGCGTCGATATTGGTTTCGCTGAAGACTTGCCAGAACTTCCAGGCCAGGAGCGACAGTGGCGCCAGCGCGAGCGCGTGGACAATGGTTTTGGCGACGATGAGGGAGGCTGGCGTTTTCCGCGCGATGTGGCGATTCATGGATGCCGCAGGAGTGGTTGATGGTTGGTAGTTGGTAGCTCGTACCCGTCATCCCGGCGAAAGCCGGGATCCATTTTGATCTTGCCTCCCGACATGGCTGCCAATCGAAAGCGGAAAATGGATCCCGGCTTTCGCCGGGATGACGGGCGGGAAAATGGGCGGGAGAAGTGTCACGAATCACCAACGGCCAACGAGCAACCCATCCACCCGCCTCAATACCACTTCTCCAGATCCATCCCCGCATACAGCCCCGCCACCTGCTCCCCATAGCCGTTGAACTTCTGCGTCGGGATGCGATCGGCGAACAGGCGGTTGCCGGTACCGGCGATGCGACGCTCGGTCTTCTGGCTCCAGCGCGGGTGGTCGACCTCGGGATTGACGTTGCTGTAGAAGCCGTATTCCTTCGGCTGCAGCTGGTGCCAGGCCGTCTTCGGCTGCTTCTCGGTGAAGCGGATCTCCACGATCGACTTGATGCTCTTGAAGCCGTACTTCCACGGCACCACCAGCCGCAGCGGCGCGCCGTTCTGCTGCGGCAGCGGCTTGCCGTACAGGCCGGTGGCGAGGAAGGCCAGCGGATGCATCGCCTCGTCGATGCGCAGGCCCTCGCGGTAGGGCCAGTCGATCGAACGGAAGCGCAGGCCCGGCATCTGCGCGGGATCGGCGAGGGTGGTGAAGGCGACGTACTTTGCCTTCGAGGTCGGCTCGAAGCGCCTGAGCACGTCGGCCAGCGGCACGCCAAGCCACGGGATCACCATCGACCAGCCTTCGACGCAGCGCAGGCGATAGATGCGTTCCTCCGGCGCCAGGCCCTTGAGCAGGTCCTCGAACGAGAGATTGCCCGGCTTTGCGCACTCGCCGGACACGGCGATATTCCACGGCGAGGTGCGCAAGGTCTTCTTCGCGCGCGCCGGATCGGCCTTGTCGGTGCCGAACTCGTAGAAGTTGTTGTAGCCGGTGACGTCCTCGAGCCGGGTCAGCGCTTCGTCGGTGCGGAAGCCGGACTTCGCCTGTTCGGGCGTCACCACCGTTTTCGAGGGCGGGACCTCGGCGTCCGCGCAGCCGGCCAGCGGCAGCAGCGTCGATGTCGCCAGCGCGCCGAGCAGGCGACGGCGGCCGCGATACACGGTTTCATCGGTAACCGCCGAGGAGGGAATGGCGAGCACGTTGCGCAGGGACATGGGTCGTTTCCTTTGATACCGCGCATTGGAGCGTCGCAGGGCAGGAAAAGTTGCGCGACCGCGGGAAACCGTGGTGCGCTGCGGCATACTAATGCGCTTCCTCCGTGTGATTGATGAAGCTCCGATGACGCGCGCCTACAACTTCAGCCCCGGCCCCGCCGCACTGCCCGAAACGGTCCTGCGCCAGGCACAGGCGGACATGCTCGAGTTCGGCGACGCCGGTGCGTCGATCGTCGAGATCAGCCACCGCGGCCCCGAGTTCCTGGAGCTCGCCCGCCAGGCCGAAGCCGACCTGCGCAACCTGATCGAAATCCCCGACGACTACGCGGTGCTGTTCCCCGCCGGCGGCGCGACCACGCAACAGGCGCTGATCGCGCTGAACTTCGCCGCCGCTGGCCAGCGCGTGGACTACGTGGTCAGCGGGCACTGGGGGCGCACGGCACTGAAGCAACTGGTCTCGGTGGACGTCAACGTCGCCGCCAGCGGAGAGGCCGACGGCTTCCGCACCATTCCGGCGCGCGAGTCGTGGCGGCTGTCGAAGGACGCGGCCTACGTCCACGTCACCGCCAACGAGACCATCCACGGCGTCGAGTTCCGGCCGGCGTGGGGACAGGTGCCGCCGGACACCGGCGACGTGCCGCTGTTCGCCGACTTCAGCTCCAGCATCGCCTCCGAGCCGATCGAGGTGTCGAAGTACGGGCTGATCTACGCCGGCGCGCAGAAGAACCTCGGGCCGGTCGGCATCAGCGTGGTGATCGTGCGCCGCGACCTGCTCGAACGCGCCGGCCAGCCGCGCGCGGACATCTTCGACTATCGCTCGCAGCTCAAGGGCGAGTCGATGCTCAACACGCCGCCGACCTGGAACTGGTACCTGCTGGGCCAGACCGTGCGCTGGATGATCGACGAGGGCGGCACCGCCGAATTCGACCGCCGCAGCGATGTCAAATCGACATTGCTCTACGGCGCGATCGACGGCTCCGGCGGGTTCTACCGCAACGAGGTCGCCCCCGAGGTGCGTTCGCGTATGAACGTGCCGTTCTTCCTGCCCGATGCGGCGCTGGACGGGGCCTTCCTGTCGGGCGCGCGCGAGGCCGGGCTGATCGGCCTGAAGGGCCATCGCGTGCTCGGCGGCATGCGCGCCTCGATCTACAACGCGATGCCGGTCGAGGGCGTGCAGGCGCTGGTCGACTACATGCAGGAGTTCCAGAAGCGCCATGGCTGACCGCAAATCGAAATCCACCGGCAAGGGCGCGTCGCCTGCCGCGCCCAAGCGCAAGGCGAAAGCCGCACCCCCGCCGAAGGCCGAAGCCTCCGCGCGCAGCCGCGCCGCGGTCGCGCGCCAGGCGAAGCCGGACCTTGCCGCCGTGCGCACGCAGATCGACGGCATCGACCGCGAGATCCAGGCGCTGATCGCTGAACGCGCGCTGTGGGCGCACCAGGTCGGCAAGGCCAAGGGCAAGCTCGCCGCCGCCATCGACTACTACCGCCCCGAGCGCGAGGCGCAGGTGCTGCGCCGCGTGGTCGACCGCAACGACGGCCCGCTGTCGGACGAAGTGCTGGTGCGGCTGTTCCGCGAGATCATGTCGGCCTGCCTGGCGCAGCAGGAGCCGCTGAAGATCGGCTACCTCGGCCCGGAAGGCACGTTTTCGCAGCAGGCGGTACAGAAGCACTTCGGGCACTCGGCCAGGGGCCTGCCGCTGGTCAGCATCGAGGAGGTGTTCGACGAGGTCGCCGCCGGCAACGCTGACTTCGGCGTGGTGCCGGTGGAGAACTCGGGGCAGGGCACGATCCAGTCCACGCTCGACATGTTCCTGACCTCGCCGCTGAAGATCTGCGGCGAGGTCGAGCTGCGCGTGCACCAGTACCTGCTCTCGCGCACCGGCCACATCGAGGACATCGAGCGCGTCTATTCGCACGGCATGTCGCTGGCGCAGTGCAAGAACTGGCTGCGGCACAACCTGCCGGGCGTGCACAAGGAGGCGGTGTCGAGCAACGCCGAGGCGGTGCGCCGCGCCAAGAAGTCCGACGACGCCGCGGCCATCGCCGGCGAGAATGCGGCGCACGTCTACGGCATGCAGGTGGTCGCCGGGCCGATCGAGGACCGCAGCGACAACACCACGCGCTTCCTGGTCATCGGCCGGGCCTCGTTCCCGCCGTCGGGCAACGACCGCACCTCGCTGATGGTCTCGATCCGCGACCAGCCCGGCGCGCTCTACCGCATCCTCGAGCCGCTGGCCCGGCGCAACATCAGCATGAACCGGATCGAATCACGGCCGGCGCACGGCGCGCTGTGGCAGTACGCCTTCTTCATCGACGTCGAGGGCCATGTCGACGAATCGCCGCTGAAGGATGCGCTGGCCGAGATCGACGACTTCGCCGGCGACGTGCACGTGCTGGGTTCGTACCCGGTTGCCGTGCCCTGAGTGGTCGACCGGGCCGAACGGCTCCGGCACGGACAGCATGACCGAAGCATCGAACGGGGAATCGCAATGAGCAGCGGCAAGACCATCGACTGGATCGCATCGAAGGGCGCGCCGCTGCGCGGCGAGCTGGCGGTGCCCGGCGACAAGTCGGTCTCGCACCGCGCGATCATGCTGGCTTCGCTCGCCGACGGCGTGTCGCAGGTCGAAGGGTTCCTCGAAGGCGAGGACGCGCGCGCGACCGAGGCGATCTTCCGCCGCATGGGCGTGCGCATCGACGCGCCGAAGGCAGGTAGCCGCATCATCCACGGCATCGGCATCGACGGCCTGCGCGCGCCCGACGGCCCGCTGGACTGCGGCAACGCCGGCACCGGCATGCGCCTGCTCGCCGGCCTGCTGGCGGGGCAGTCGTTCGACACCACCCTGGTCGGCGACGCCTCGCTGTCGAAGCGGCCGATGCGCCGCGTCACCGCGCCGCTGGCGCGCATGGGCGCACGCATCGACACCGGCGAAGGCGGCGTGCCGCCGCTGCGCATCCACGGTGGCAGTGCGCTGCAGGGCATCGACATCGAAACCGAGGTCGCCAGCGCCCAGGTCAAGTCCGCGCTGCTGCTCGCCGGCCTCTACGCGCGCGGCACCACCACCGTGCGCGAACCGCATCCGACCCGCGACTACACCGAGCGCATGCTGCAGGCGCTGGGCTGGCCGATCGAGTTCTCGCCCGGGTTCGCGCGGCTCGAGGGCGGCCACCGCCTGCTCGCGCGCGACATCGCGGTGCCGGCGGATTTCTCGTCGGCCGCCTTCTTCATCGTGGCCGCGACGCTGGTGCCGGGATCGGACGTGCGGCTGCAGCGCGTCGGCATGAACCCGCGCCGCACCGGCCTGCTGCACGTGCTGCGCCTGATGGGCGCCGATATCGAGGAAACGCCGGCCGGCGAGCAGGGCGGCGAACCGGTCAGCGACCTGCGCGTGCGCCATGCGCCGCTGCGCGGCATCGAGGTGCCGGTGGCGCACGTGGCCGACATGATCGACGAGTTCCCGGCGCTGTTCGTCGCCGCGGCCTGCGCGCAGGGCACGACCACGGTGCGCGGCGCGGCCGAACTGCGGGTCAAGGAGTCCGACCGCATCGCGACCATGGCCACCGGCCTGCGCGCGCTCGGTGCGCGCGTGGACGAGACGCCCGACGGCGCCACGATCCACGGCGACAGCCAACTGCGCGGCGGCAGCATCGACAGCCATGGCGACCACCGCATCGCGATGTCGTTCGCCGTGGCCGCACAGCTGTCCGATGGCGGGGTACGGATCGGCGACATCGCCAACGTCGCCACCTCGTTCCCCGGATTCGACGCGCTGGCGCGACAGGCGGGGTTCGGCCTGCGCGAGGGCTGAATGCCTGTTGCTCCCGCCTCCGCCGGCGGGGGGCAGTTGCGTCGAAGAACGGAAAGAATGCGGTTCTTCGCCCGAACGAGGGGACACCGAGGCGACCCGGCATGTGCAACTGCGAACGGACCAGCGAAGCCATGCCCCTGCGATCTGGAGAGGAACGCCAGAAAACTGTCATTTCCCGGAAAACTGTCATTCCCCAGAAAACTGTCATTTCGACCGCAGGGAGAAATCTTGTCTCCAGCGCGCGGAAAGAAGATTTCTCCCTGCGGTCGAAATGACAGGCTTTGCTCCAGAAATGACAGGCTTTGCTCCAGAAATGACAGGCTTTGCTCCAGGTTGTTCCCCTTGCTTGCGAGAGGAACAAAAAAACGCGGGACAGATCCTTCCGCCCCGCGCCCCTGCATCAGGCCATGCGGCCGAACTGCAGTTCGATGACCTACTGCCTCTCCAGCCGGAAATCCACCGGCACCTGCACGCTGGACGCGACCGGCTTGCCGTCGCGGATGGCCGGCTCGAAGGTCCAGCCGCGGACCGCGCTCAGCGCGGCGCGGTCGAGGTCGCGCGAGCGGCTGCTCTGCGCGAGTTCGACGTCGACGGGGCTGCCGTTCGCATCCAGGTCCACGCGGACGATGGCGGTGCCCTCCACGCCGGAGCGCTGCGCCGCGGCCGGGTATTCGGGCGCGGGCTGGCTCAGGGCGCGCGCTTCGCGGTTGGCGGGGGCGGCCGGCCGCGTGGACTCGCGCGCGGCGGGTTCGGTCGAGACCGGCGAGTCGGAGGGAACCGCCGTGGTCTCGCCGATCGGCGTGGCGGCCTCCGGCGGCATCTGCGTGGCGTCCTGCCTGCCGAGGAAATACCAGGCGATGGCGATGATCGCCAGCAGCAGGAGGATCCACAGCAGCGCGCTGGCGCCGCCGCGGCGTGGCGCCGCTTCCTGCGCAGGCAAGGGTCGGGGATCGCGTTCGGATGGATGCATCGGGTCGGACATCGTGTTGCCCTCCGTTCTGGGTGACGACACGAACGTTTCACGAGCGCCGTGCAGGCGGCGTCGCCGATCCGTCAACGCAAGGTGAGCGCCCTTCAGCGGGGCGCGTCGAAACTGATGGTCTGCTGAACGGTGGCGGGGACCGCGACGCCGTCACGCATCGCCGGCTGGAAGCGCCAGCGCCGGACTGCGCGGACCGCGGCGCGGTCGAGCTGGCGGTTGCGGCTGCCGGCGACCACTTCGACCGAACCGGGCCTGCCATCGGCGCCGACCTCGATGCGCAGGACCACGTTGCCGCTCGCGCCGGCCCGCAGCGCGGCGGCGGGGTAGTCCGGCGGCGGTGAGGACAGCGGGCGCGGCAGGGAGGCATCGGCTGGCGCGCCGCCGGGCTGGGCGGCCGTCGCGGGGGCTGGCGACGGCGTGTCACCTGGCGAGGACGCATGCTGGTCGATGCGCGGCGCCTCGGTGCGCGCGGGCGGGCGCTCGTCCATGCCGCTGGCCGCGTCCTCGCCCGCGGGCAGGGGGGCGGGCAGGGGCTCGAACACCTGGCCCTCGACGCTCGTGGCGCCGTCGCCGTCGGCGCGATAGAACTCGAATGCGTCGCGCTTGCCCGACAGCACCAGCGCGAACAGCAGCAGTCCGGCCAGGAACGCGCCGGCGACCAGCCACCAGGCGCGGCCCGAGGGCAGGAAACGGGTGAACCGGGCGGGCGGGCGGGGCGAGACCGGAGGCGTGGACATGCGGCGGCGATGGCGTGGGGATGTCCGCGGATTCTGGCACAGGCGCGCTGCGCGGCCGGCAGCGCAGGGACATCTCGGCGATAATCCCGCGTTCCCTCCACGCATTTCCCCCGCCATGCTCGATCCGATCCTGCTTCGCCAGCACCTTGCCGACACGGCCGCGCGCCTACACGAAACGCGCGGCTTCGAGCTGCCGGTCGAACGGCTGCAGGCGCTGGAAGCCGAGCGCAAGCAGATCCAGGTGCGCACGCAGGAACTGCAGAACCTGCGCAATACCCGCAGCAAGGCGATCGGCCAGGCCAAGGCGAAGGGCGAGGACGTGGCGCCGCTGCTGGCCGAAGTGGCCGGACTCGGCGACGAACTCAAGGCCAGCGAGGCGCGGCTCGACGCGATCCGCGGCGAACTCGACGCGATCGCGCTCGGCGTGCCCAACCTGCCCGACGCCTCGGTGCCGCCCGGCGCGGACGAAACGCAGAACGTCGAGCAGCGCCGCTGGGGCACGCCGCGCGCCTTCGATTTCGAGGTCAGGGATCATGTCGAACTCGGCGCCCGCCACGGCTGGCTCGACGGCGACGCCGCCGCCAAGCTCTCGGGCGCGCGCTTCACCGTGCTGCGCGGGCAACTGGCGCGCCTGCACCGCGCGCTGGCGCAGTTCATGCTCGACCTGCACTCGGGCGAGCACGGTTACGAGGAGACCAACGTCCCGGTCATCGTCAACGCCGACAGCCTGTTCGGCACCGGGCAGTTGCCGAAGTTCGAGGAAGACATGTTCGCCACCCAGTTGGGCGAGCATCGGCGCTACCTGATCTCGACCTCGGAGATCGCGCTGACCAACCTTGTCCGCGACGAGATCGTCGAGGCCGAGCGCCTGCCGCTGCGCATGACCGCGCACTCGCTGTGCTTCCGCTCCGAGGCCGGCAGCGGCGGCCGCGACGTGCGCGGCATGATCCGCCAGCACCAGTTCGAGAAGGTGGAGCTGGTGGCGATCGCGCGCCCGGACGAAAGCGACGACGAGCACGAGCGCATGACCCGCTGCGCGGAAGTGGTGCTGGAAACCCTGGGCCTGCCGTATCGCCGCATGCTGCTGTGCTCGGGCGACATGGGATTCTCTGCGCGCAAGACCTACGACCTCGAGGTCTGGCTGCCGTCGCAGCAGACGTATCGCGAGATCTCGTCCTGCTCCAACTGCGGCGACTTCCAGGCGCGGCGCATGCAGGCGCGCTGGCGCAATCCCGAGTCGGGCAAGCCCGAGCCGGTGCATACCCTCAACGGCTCGGGTGTGGCCGTCGGCCGCGCGCTGATCGCGGTGATGGAGAACTGCCAGCAGGCGGACGGCTCGATCACCGTGCCGGAAGCCTTGCGTCCGTACATGGGTGGCATCGAGCGCATCGCCTGAAGTCGGCTTCAGGCGTCGGCCGCAGAGCAGGTTGCCGTCATCCCCGCGAAAGCGGGGATCCATTTTGACCTTGACGCAAAAGACGCTGGATCCCCGCTTTCGCGGGGATGACTGCGTTTTTCTTCGTCTACTGGAAGGCGGTTGTCGAGATCACCGGCCCTGACGGGGAACATCCATTCCTCGCGCACGCGCGATCCCGCGTCACGCCGCCCGCGCCAGCGGCGCCGGGATCGACGCCAGCGCGTTAGCGACCGCCGCCTCGCGATGCTCCGGCGACAGGCCCACGCCGTCGGCGCGCACCGTTTCGATGTCGGTGACGCCGAGGAATCCGAACACCTGCCGGAGGTACGGCTCGACGAAGTCGCTGGGCTGTCCCTGGTGCGGACCGCCCGCGGCCAGGGCCAGGATCACGCGCTTGCCGCCCGCCAGCCCCTGCGGGCCGGACTCGGTGTAGCGGAACGTGCGTCCGCGCACGGCGATGCGGTCGATCCACGCCTTCAGCGACGACGGGATGCCGAAGTTGTACATCGGCGCACCGATCACCACGACGTCGGCGTCGAGGAACTGCTGCAGCACCGCCTCGCCGCGGGCGGCGTCCAGTTCGTCGCTTCCGGCCAGGGTGGCGCCGGACAGATGGGGCAGGGGATCGCTGGCGAGGTCGCGGGACTGGACTTCCAGCCCACGCACCTGTGCCTGCCAACGTGCGACGATGGCCGCGGTGAGTTCCCGGGAGACCGACTGGTCGCCGAGGACGCTGGAATCGAGATGCAGCAGTTTCATGGCATGTCTCCGTTTCGACCGGCAGGCGCCGGATGGGAGACACTGTAGATTGTTGCGTTTATGATATAAACATGATCAAATGTCACGCATTGTTCTATTTTGGAGGTTAAGGTGCAGGACCTCAACGATCTCTACTACTTCGCCATGGTCGTCGACCACGGCGGCTTCGCGGCCGCCGAGCGCGCGCTGGGCATCCCCAAGTCGCGCCTGAGCCGCCGCATCAGCCAGCTCGAGAACGACCTCGGCGTGCGCCTGCTACAGCGCTCCACGCGCCGCTTCGCGGTCACCGACGTCGGCCAGAGCGTGCATCGCCACGCGCTGTCGATGCTGGCCGAGGCCACCGCCGCGCGCGAGGTCGTCGACCGGCTGAGCGCGGAGCCGCGCGGCCTGGTCAAGGCCAGCGTGCCGGTCGGCATCGCGCAGCAGCTGATGCCCAAGCTGCTGCCGGACTTCCTCGCGCGCTATCCGGAAGTGCGGGTGCAGCTGCACGTCAGCAACCGTCGCGTGGACGTGATCAACGAGGGCTTCGACGTGGCAATCCGCGTGCGTTCGAAGCTCGACGACGACGGCAGCCTGGTGATGCGCAGCTTCGGCCAGATACAGGAACTGCTGGTCGCCAGCCCGAAGTACCTCGACCGCGCCGGCCGTCCGAAGACGCCCGAAGAGCTCGAAGGCCACACCACCATGAGCATGGGCGAGGACGAGGTGCGCCAGCGCTGGGAACTGCAGGGTCGCGAAGGCGAGGTGCGCCGGGTCGAGCTGAAGCCGCGCGTGGCCGGCTTCGATTTCCCGATGCTGATGGAGCTGGCCAAGCAGGGCCTGGGCGTCACCATGCTCCCGGAAACGCTGTGCGCCGACGCGGTGCGCAGGGGCGAACTGGAAGTGGTGCTGCCCGACTGGCGCCTGCCGCAGGGCATCGCCCACGCGGTGTTCGCCTCGCGTCGCGGACTGCTGCCCGCGGTGCGCGTGTTCATCGATTTCCTGGCAGAACGACTGCCGCCGCTGATCGAGGAATCCAGTCTCAACTGCCGGCACTGCGGCAAGGACGAGGCCGCGAAAGCGGGCATCGCGTCGGCCGTCGCGGCCACGCGGCAGAAGCCGGCGAAGACGCCGGCGCATGCGACAATGCGCTAGCGTCAGCGGTTTGCAGGAGCGGCTTCAGCCGCGACCTTGCACCAGGCTCCGTCGAACGCCGTGTCGCGGCTGAAGCCGCTCCTGCGGGATGTGCTCGGGGCGACTTGAAATCGGAGAGATGGCCGAGCGGTTTAAGGCACCGGTCTTGAAAACCGGCGAAGGGTCAAACCTTCCGTGGGTTCGAATCCCACTCTCTCCGCCAGGTTCCCAGCCTCACTTCACCGCGATATCGAAGTGGTACACGTCCTCGCGTACGCCGAGTTTCGTGTACAGCGCCACCGCGGGCGCGTCGGGCGGATCGGCCTGCACGTAGATCACCCACGCGCCGCGTTCGCGCGCAATCGCGCGCAGTTCCTCGATCAGCGCGGTCGCGATGCCCCTGCGGCGATGCGCCGCGTCGACGGCAAGATCGTAGATGTAGACCTCGCTGCGCGCCTGTTCGAACTTCGGCAGGTCGTAGGCGGCAAGTCCGCCGACCACGTCGTCGCCCGCGATCGCGGCGATGGCGATGAAGTGGTCGCCTGCCAGCAGTTTGCACAGGTAGGTATCGTCGGGCTGCGCATCGGTGTAGGTCCCGATGTCGTCGAATGCCTTGCCCATCATCGCCAGCATGGCGCGGAACCGTGCCAGGTCGCCAGCCGCCAGGCGCCGGATCTCGAGGTCCTCGCGCGTCATCCACGTCTCCTTGCAAGTTCGGTGCGGCCAGTGTCCACGCCTTGCGCCGCGCGCGCCATCCGCGATGCAGGTCCCGGATACGCGCCATGCCCTGCGACGTCGCCCTGCATTCGCTTGCGCCTGCACGCCGCATGGCGCTAGCCTCGGGACCGGGGATCAACCGCACGGGGGGAAGGCAAGGATGACGATCCGGGTGTTCATGGTCGACGACCATGCGCTGGTGCGCGCAGGGATGCGCATGATTCTTTCGGGTGAAACCGACATCGAGGTGGTGGGCGAAGCCGACAGCGGCGAAGCCGCGCTGCCCCTGATCCGCAAGCTGCAGCCGGACGTGGTGCTGTGCGACCTGCACCTGCCCGGCGTCAGCGGGCTGGAAGTGACCGAACGCGTGGTCAAGGGCGGACACGCGAAGGTGATCGTGGTGTCGGTGCTCGAGGACGGGCCGATGCCGCGCAAGCTGATCGAGGCGGGCGCAGCGGGCTACGTGGGCAAGGGCGGCGATTCCAGCGAACTGCTGCGGGCGGTGCGCGACGTCGCGCGCGGCAAGCGCTACCTCGCCAGCAGCATCGCGCAGAAGCTGGCGCTGTCAGGGATCGGAGGCGAGGGCACGCCGTTCGACGAGCTGTCGCCGCGCGAGCTGGAGATCGCGATGCTGCTGGTGCAGGGCCTGCGCCAGGAGGAGATCGCCAAGCGCCTCAGCCTCAGCGCCAAGACCGTGAACACGCACAAGTCGCGGCTGTTCGCCAAGCTGCAGATCGAGGACAACATCGCGCTGGCGCGGCTGGCCAGCCAGTACGGGCTGATCGATCCGTCGCAGGTGCTGTAGCCGTCTTGCGGCGGGTCGCGCCTGAAGGCGCGGCTGGATCGGCGATCTGAACTTGTCCAGTGATCCGGCGCCAGGTGGCGCCGGATCCCGGGTTTCGCCGGCCTTCGCTCAGGCGCTGCGGGTGGCCGCGCCGTCGTCGCCGGAATCTTCGGCTTCGCTGTTGGCGCTGTCGACGGCTTCCGCGGCTTCTTCGGCCGGCGAGGCTTCGGGCGCCGCGGCCGCCACCGGCGGAAGTTCGTGGCGGTCGAACAGGCCCGGCGCGACGTCCAACTGCAGCGACTGCGGCGCCGCTTCTTCAGGCGGGGCGAGGGTGGCGGCTTCCGCGGCCGGGGCTTCGGTTTGCGCGATCGCGGCCTGCGCGGTGTCTTCCTCGACGGCAACGGGCTCGACGGCATCCGGCTGGGCTGTCGCAGCCGTCTCGATGGCGTCCGGCTGGACCGTCGGCATCACCTCGGCGGTCGGTGTGGGCGATTCGACGGCCGCAGCGGGCATCGCGGGAACGGGCTCGATCACCGCGGCCGACGGTTCCGCGACTTCCGCGGCTGCAGCGACTGCAGGTTCGACGGGCGCCGGCGCATCGGCCTGCGGCATCGCCGCGATGGGCTCGGCTTGAGGCATGGGTGCGGCCTGCGTCGCGGCAACCGGTTCTGCGGAGGCCTGCGGAGCCGGTGAGGCCGCGGTCGCGTCGGTCGCATGGCCGGCGGGTTCGTCGAACTCGAATTCCGGCTGGGTGCGCTGCGCGAACGAGGGGGCAGGCGACTGGGCATCGCCTTCGTCGTCGTCGGCGGCGTCGTTGTCCAGGTCGTCGGTGATCGCGTCGGCGGCGAGGCCGGCGGCTTCGCCCGCGCCACGGCGACGGCGACGGCCGCCACGGCGTCCGCGGCGACGGCGTCCGCCGGCCGCGCCGTCGTCAGCGGCGGCCGTTTCGGTGGGCGCGGCGTCGCCGGAGGTTTCCGTCGCGACCTGCGCCGCGGCGGTGGCATCCGTCACCGTGGTTTCCGGCGCGGGTGCGGTCGGGCGCGCGGCCTCGATCGCGACGGCTGCACTGGCCGTCGTTTCGACCTCGGTCGCGGCGACGTTCGCCTTCGCCGCGGGCTCGACGGGTTCGGTCGCCTTCGGGGCCTGGGGCTTCTGCGCCGCCTGCTTCGGCGGCTGCGCCTGCTTTTTCTGCTGCGGCTGCGCCGCCTGCTGCTTGCCCTGCTGGCCGCGCGGCTGCTGGCCCTGGCGCGGCTCCTTCTGCGACTGCGCCGACGGCTGCGCACTGCCATCGCGGCGCGACGGCTTGCCATTGCGCTGGTCGCGGCGCGACGCATTGCGGTCGCTGCGCGTGCCGCGGTCGCCGCGCTGGGGCTCGCGCGCGCTGCGCGGTGCGGGGGCGGGCGCGGCGGCAGGCTCGCTGCCGAGGATCCGCTTGAACCAGCCGAACAGGCCACCGGTCGCGGCGACGGGCGCCGCCACCGGCGCGGGCGCGGCGACCGGCTGCGCGACGGGCTCGGGCGCCGGTTCGCGCACCGGCGCCGGCTGCGCCGGGCGCACGTTGGTCACCGCCGGCGCGGGGATGTTGAGGTTGTCCTTGCTCAGCTTGATGGTCGCGACCTTGCGCGGCGTGCCGCGCTGGTAGCTGGGGCGGCTGCTTTCTTCGCCCAGCTCGTTCTCGCGCAGGCGCGTGACCTCGTAGTGCGGCGTGTGCAGTTGCTCGTCGGCGACGATGACGATCGGCGCCTCGTGGCGCTTCTCGATCTCGGCCAGCGCGCCGCGCTTCTCGTTGAGCAGGTAGTTGGCGATCTCCACCGGCGCCTGCACCAGCACCTGGCCGGTGTTGTCCTTCATCGCGTGCTCCTCGGCGACGCGGATGATCGACAGCGACAGCGATTCGACGCTGCGCATGCGGCCGTGGCCCTCGCAGCGCGGGCAGACGATCTGGCTGGATTCGCCCAGGGACGCACGCAGGCGCTGGCGCGACATCTCCAGCAGCCCGAACTTGGAGATCCGGCCCAGCTGCACCCGCGCGCGGTCGTACTTGAGCGCGTTCTGCAGCTTGCCCTCGACCTCGCGCTGGTGCTTGCCCGAGTCCATGTCGATGAAGTCGATCACCACCAGGCCGCCGAGGTCGCGCAGGCGCATCTGGCGCGCGACTTCCTCGGCCGCCTCCAGGTTGGTGTTGAACGCGGTCTCCTCGATGTCGCTGCCCTTGGTGGCGCGCGCGGAGTTGACGTCGATCGCGGTCAGCGCCTCGGTCTGGTCGATCACCAGCGCGCCGCCCGAGGGCAGGCGCACGGTGCGCTCGTAGGCGCTCTCGATCTGCGACTCGATCTGGTAGCGGTTGAACAGCGGCACGTCGTCGGTGTAGTGCTTGAGCTTGCGCAGGTTGTGCGGCATCACCTGCTCGACGAAGTCGCGCGCCTCGGCGTACATCTCCGGGGTGTCAACCAGGATCTCGCCGATGTCGGCGCGCATGTAGTCGCGCAGGGCGCGGGTGATCAGGCGCGATTCCTGGTAGATCAGGAACGGCGAGGGCTTGCTCAGCGCGGCCTCGGCGATCGCCTTCCAGATGCTCAGCAGGTAGTCGAGGTCCCACTGCAGCTCTTCGGCGTCGCGGCCGACGCCGGCGGTGCGGATGATCACGCCCATGTCGTCGGGGATCGCCAGCGCGTCCATCGCCTTCTTCAGCTCGGCGCGGTCGTCGCCCTCGATCCGGCGCGAGACGCCGCCGGCGGTGGGCGAGTTGGGCATCAGCACCATGTAGCGGCCGGCCAGCGAGATGAACGTGGTCAGGGCAGCGCCCTTGTTGCCGCGCTCTTCCTTGTCGACCTGGACCACGACCTCCTGGCCTTCGCGCAGGAGTTCCTTGATGTTGCCGGAACGGTGGTCGGCGCCGGCCTGGAAGTAGTCGCGGGAGATTTCCTTCAGCGGCAAGAAGCCGTGGCGCTCGGCGCCGTATTCGACGAAGGCCGCTTCGAGCGACGGTTCGAGCCGGGTGATGCGGCCCTTGTAGATGTTGGACTTCTTCTGTTCGCGGGACGGCTGTTCGATGTCGATGTCGTACAGGGACTGGCCGTCGACGATCGCGACGCGCAGCTCTTCGGCCTGCGTCGCGTTGATGAGCATTCGCTTCATGTTTGCGTTCCTCGCGCTTCTCGCTGCACCCGCGTCCTTCTCGGGCGGGGGCAGGCGCGCGGAACGCCGGGGCGTTTCGCCTGGAGCTTCGGTTGGCCGCCAGCCGCGCAAGCGCAGCGGCGATCCCGGGTTTCCAGCGCTACGACACCACGGCGGACCGCGGGAGCGCTTGTTTCAAAAAGTGTTGCAGGGCCGGCGGCGCTTCGGGCTGGCCTTTCGGGCCGGCTCTCGCGCCGCGCGGGGCATGTTCCGCACCGGTGCCTTGGCATCGGGCGATGTCCGGGACTGCCTTCCAGCCGCTAACATGGCCGCCCCGAGGGCGGTGGCCGCGTACTGGCCGGGTCTCGCGGAAGGCGGGCTTTCGGCCCGTGAATCTTCCAGCGAAATCAGCACCTTATCTCGCCCGCCGAGTGTAACAGATAAAGCCCGACAATGAACGACACCCGGTCCCAGCCCGCCCCGACCGGCGGCGTCCGCATCGTCCAGGTGGACGCCGAGCGCGCCGGCCAGCGGCTCGACAACTTCCTGCTGGGCCAGCTCAAGGGCGCGCCGAAGTCGCTGGTCTACAAGATCGTGCGCAGCGGCCAGGTGCGGGTGAACGGCGGCCGGGCGAAGGCCGAAACCCGGCTGGAGGTGGGCGACCAGGTGCGGATCCCGCCGGTCCGTCTCGGCGAACAGGGAGACAGGGGCGCGCCCGCCAAGGGGCTGCTGGAGGCGATGGCGGCCAGCATCGTGTTCGAGGACGCGCGCCTGCTGGCGATCAGCAAGCCCTCCGGGATCGCCAGCCACGGTGGCAGCGGGATCAGCTTCGGCGTGATCGAGACCCTGCGCGCCCTGCGTCCGGGCGAACCGCTGGAGCTGGTGCACCGGCTGGACCGCGACACCTCGGGGCTGATGGTGGTGGCGAAGAAGCGGTCGGCGCTGCGTGAGCTGCAGGCGTTGATGCGCGAGGACCCCGCGGTGAAGGGCGAGACCATCAACAAGCGCTACCTCGCGCTGCTGGCCGGGCGGATGCCCGACGGGGTGATGAGCGTCGACGCGCCGCTGCACGTCGGCCTGCGCCAGGGCGGCGAGCGGCACGTGCAGGTCAACGATGCCGGCAAGCCGTCGCTGAGCCATTTCCGCGTGCTCGAACGCCGGGGCGGGCATTCCTACTGCGAGGTGCGGATCGAGACCGGCCGCACCCACCAGATCCGCGTGCACGCGCAGCACATCGGCCATCCGGTGGTGGGCGACGACAAGTACGGCGACGCCGCGGTCAACCGGCGCCTGCGCGAACAGGTCGGGCTGAAGCGGCTGTTCCTGCACGCGGCGTCGCTGGAGTTCGCGCTCGACGGCGGCCGGGTGCCGTATGTGCTCAATGCGCCGCTGGCGCCGGAGCTGGTCGAGGTGCTGGATCGGCTTTGACTGGCTGCGGGACCGACAGTCGCGATTCTGCAACTGCCAGGAGCGCTTATCGACTGTCATTCCGAGCGCAGCGGGGAATCTGCTTCCCGCGAACGGATGCCAGATTCCTCGCTGCGCTCGGAATGACAGTTTGTTGCAGGGCCGGCGCCTTCAGCCGGCCAGCGCGTCGGCCTTGGCGGCGCAGATGAAGTCGTTCTCGCTCAGGCCGCCGACGTCGTGGGTGGAGAAGCGCACCGCGCAGCGGTCGTAGTGCACGCCGAGGTCGGGGTGGTGGTCCTCGCGGTGGGCGATGAAGGCCAGCGCGTTCACGAAGGCCATGGTGCGGTAGTAGTCGTCGAAGCGGAAGGTCTTGGTCAGCGCGCGGCCGTTCTCGGCGAGTTCCCAGCCCGGCACCTCCGGCAGCAGCTCGCGGATGCGGGCTTCGCCCAGCCGGTGTTCGCCGCCGCGGCGCGGGATGCAGTGGGCCTGGACGAGGGGGACGAGGTCCGACATGGCGGGATCTCCTAGGGTGTATGGCGGCGCCGCGGATGAACGGATCGTGTGCGGGGGCGCCGGCCGCGGCGGGGTGGGAGGGCAAGGCGCGGGGCTGGGCCTAGAATACGTCGAAAGACGGACAGGGCCATGATCCAGATCTCCGACAACGCGCAGGCACATTTCCGCAAACTGATCGAGCGCGAGGCGCTGCCCGGGCTGGGCGTGCGCCTGGCCGCGGTGCATCCGGGCACGGCCAAGGCCGACGTGCGGCTGGAGTTCGCCGAGCCGGGCGACCTGCACGGCGACGAGTGGGCGATCGACTGCGAGGGCTTCACGCTGTGGCTCGACGCCGACAGCGCGCCGTTCCTCGACGGCGCGCAGATCGACTACGAATCGCGCGCCACCGGCGGCCAGCTGCAGATCCGCGCGCCGCGGATCAAGGGCGATGCGCCGCCGGAGTCGGCGTCGCTGGTCGAGCGCGTGCGCTGGCTGATCGAGCACGAGGTCAACCCGCAGCTCGCCCAGCACCGCGGCCACGTGTCGCTGCAGGAAGTGACCGCCGAGGGCGTGGTGGTGCTGCGTTTCGGCGGCGGCTGCCACGGCTGCGGCATGGTCGATGTCACGCTCAAGCAGGGCATCGAGCGCAGCCTGATGGACAAGGTGCCGGGCGTGACCGCGGTGCGCGATGCGACCGACCACGACACCGGCACTGCGCCCTACATGCCGCGCAACGCGGACTGACGGAACGCGTCGCGGGTGTTTTCGTCCAGTGAACTGATCGAAGCGCTCCAGCGGCGGCTGCGCAAGGGGCGCTCGATCCGTCCGCCGCGGCCCGCGGGCGAGTTCCCGCCGGGCTGGAACGAATGGTTTTCGGTCGCCAGGGGGAAGGCGCGCAGCGTCGCCTTTGCGTTCGAAGGCCTGGTGGCGGTGTTCCTTGCGCGCGAGCCGGTCTATTCGAAGGGCTACAAACGGCTGAACCGTTGGCAGGCGTTCGTGCGGCTGTGGCGCCAGGACTGGCGCGAGCGCCCGGTGCCGGACCGGCGCACGCGCAGGGTCTCGCTGGTGGTGTCGGTCCTGCTGCACCTGCTGTGGCTGCAGCTGATGATCCTGTTCATGGTCGCGCGCTACCCGGGCGATGCCGACGAGGACGAGCGCCTGGGCGAGAACATCACCCAGGTCGAATTCATCGGCGAGGGCACGCCGCAGGACGACGGTGGCGGCGCGCAGCAGGCCGAGCAGCCGGTCCCGGAACTGGCGGCCAGCCCGGCGCCGGCGGCTGCCGCGGCCGCGGCCAGCGCGCCGGAGGCGTCGCCGCCACCGCCGCCGCCTTCCGTGGCCGAGGTCGAGACTCCGCCGGACGAGGTGCCGCCGCCGGTCGCGGAGCAGCCGCTCGTGGTCACCGAGACGACGGAGCCGGAGACGAGCTTCGTCCTGGAGCCGCCGCGCATCGACGTACCGCCGACCCCGGCGCTGCCGACGCCGGAACTGCGCACGCCGACGCCGGAGGTGCGCATGGTCGAGGTGCCGGCGGTGACGCCGCCGCCGCAGATCCGGCCGCTGCCGCAGCGCGAGATCAACGTGCCCGACGTGCAGCAGCCGGAGATCGAGATCGTCGAACGCAACGTCCCCGCGCCTGCGCCGGAAATCGCGATGCGCGTGCCGCGCGCGGCGCCGGCGGCGCCCGAATTGCGCCGCGACGCGCCCACCGTCGCGCAGCGCGACATCCAACTGCGCGATCCCGGCCCCGCGGCGGCGGGCGCGTCGGAGCGTTCGTCCGACAGCAATGCGCAGGGCGCGCCCGATGCCAGCGGCCGGTCGCCGTCGACCACCGCCACGGCCGGCGGCACCCGCGCGAGCGGCGAGGGCGCCAGTGCCTCGGCGACGACGGCTGGCGCCGGCCCCGCGTCGAATCCGGCGCCCGGCGCGCTGCCGTCGCCGCGGCGCGGCGACGACTGGGGCGATTCGGACCGCAACGTGCCGGGCGGCCAGGCCGGCAGCCCCTCGGGCCTGTTCAACGCCGACGGCAGCCCGCGCCTGGCCGGCAACGACGGCCGCGTCGGCGGCGGCCTGCCGCCGGGCACGATCACCGAGGACTACGAAAAGATCGACCGCATGGGCACCTGGCTCAAGCGCCCGCCGATCGGCTACGAGCCGACCGCCTTCGACCGCTTCTGGGTGCCGCACGAGACGCTGCTGGAGGAATGGGTCCGGCGCAGCATCAAGGAAGTGCTGATCCCGATCCCCGGCACCGGCAAGCGCATCAAGTGCACGGTCGCGATGCTGATGCTGGGTGGCGCCTGCGGCATCAGCGACCCGAACATGCTCGACGTCGAGGCCGAGGCGCGCAAGCCGCCGGAGGTGCCGTTCAAGCGCGAACTGCAGGAAGACCAGCAGAGCCTGCAGTCGCCGCCGGCGACGCCGTAGGGACTTCCGGAAATCCCGGATTGTCATTTCGACCGCAGGGAGAAATCCCGTCTCCGCCACAGGGAAAAGGAAGATTTCTCCCTGCGGTCGAAATGACAGGGCTTTTACTTGGGAAGAAGAACAAAAAAAGCCCGCACGAAGCGGGCTTTTTCCATCCTGCGTTCCGGCTAAGCTCAATGCGCGCCGTGCAGGTCCCGCAGCTGCGAAGGCCGGGACGCGAAGTAGGCGGCCACGTCGGCGATCTGCTGGTCGGTCAGGTTGACCGCCTGCTGCGACATCAGCGCGTGCTCGCGGGTGCCGTTGCGGTACTGCTGGATCGAGTGCGCGAGGTAGTCGCGGTACTGGCCGCCGAGCTTGGGATAGCTCTCGTCCAGCGGCACGTTGCCGTCGGCGCCGTGGCAGTCGATGCACGACTGGCCGGTGGCCTGGCCCTTGGCGTTGGCCAGCGCCTCGCCCTCGGCGATGCGGCCTTCCGGCAGTCCGGCGGAGGACGAGGCCTGGGCGTCGCCGCTGTCTTCGGCGTGGTCGCCGCCACCGCAGGCGGCCAGTGCGAGCGCGAACAGCAGCGGGGCGGCCAGCCGGCCGAGGCGGAGGGTCACGGTGGCGCGGCTCATGGCTTCAGCTCCGACAGGAAGGCGGCGATGTCGGCGATGTCCTGGTCGGAAAAGCTCTGCGCCTGCGCCTGCATCGTCGGGTGCCGGCGGGTGCCCTTCTTGTACTCGGCCAGGGCATTGGTGAGGTAGACCGCCGACTGGCCGCCGATCCGCGGCACGTGGTAGGTCGGGTAGATGTTGCGGTAGCCGACGATGCCGTGGCAGCCCTGGCAGGTGTAGGTCAGCTGGCGGCCACTGTCGGCGTTGCCGGTCAGCTGGGCCGGGGCGGCGGGAGCGGCCGGGGCGGCTTCAGCTTCGGGTGCTGGCGGCGGTGTGTCCTGGGCCGGGGCGCTGCGCGGCAGCGTGGCCAGTGCCAGCCATGCAAGGGCAAGGCCGGCGGCGATCGTCAACGGTCGCGTCATGGAATGTTTCCGCAATCCTGGTGGCTGGTTGGCTTGAGGTATCGGAATCGGCGACGACATCCGTCGGCGCGCAATCGGCGCAGTATAGCTTGCGCTCCACGGACTGTTAACGGATCGGCGCCGGGCGACGCCCTCGACCCTGCCCGCGCAGGGGTCCGGAGCGCGATGCGATGCAACCGGATCGGTCACGTCCGCATCTCTCCACGCGTCCATGACACGAAACCGCCGGGAGTCACCATGACCTTCGGCGGATGCTGTTCCCAGGGCAGGTGATATACCTTGCTACAACACCATAGGGGCTCCGCCGAATCCATGTACACGAACCGTGTTTTTCCGGGCCTGCGCCCGATTCTGGCCATCGCGATGCTGTCGACGGCGCTGCTGCTGGCGGGCTGCAAGGGTGGGGGGGACGCGCAGGCCAAGGCCGCGGAGGACAAGGGGCCGGACGCGATCGCGGTGGAGGTCGAGAAGGTGGCGCGGCGCGCGATCGCGGCCAGCTACGGCAACACCGCGACCCTGGAGCCGCGCGCCGAATCGCAGGTGGTCGCCAAGACCTCGGGCGTGGCGCTGGAGGTGCTGGTGGAGGAAGGCCAGCAGGTCCGCGCCGGGCAGGTGCTGGTGCGCCTGGACGCCGACCGCGCGCGGCTGCAGGCCGCGCAGAGTTCCGCGCAGCTGCGCAAGCTCGAAGCCAACTACGAGCGCGCCAAGCAGCTCGAGGCGCAGCAGATGGTCAGCGCCAACGACCTCGACCAGCTGCGCTACGACCTGGAGAACGCGCGCGCCGTGAACCGGCTTGCCAATCTCGAACTGTCCTACACCAACGTGGTCGCGCCGATCTCGGGCGTGATCGCCTCGCGCGACATCAAGCCGGGCAACTTCGTGCAGATCAACTCGCCGATCTTCCGCATCGTCGACAGCAGCCGGCTCGAGGCCACGCTCAACGTGCCCGAGCGCGAGATCGCCAAGCTCAAGCCCGGGCAGGCGGTGGAGCTGACCGCCGACGCGCTGCCGGGCAAGCGCTTCACCGGCACGGTCGACCGCGTGTCGCCGGTGGTCGATACCGGCACCGGCACGTTCCGCGTGGTCACCGCGTTCGCCGGCGACGGCGAACTGCAGCCGGGCATGTTCGGCCGCCTGGCGATCAACTACGACCAGCGCGCCGACGCCCTGGTGGTGCCGCGCAACGCCCTGCTCGAAGACGGCGGCGAGCCGGCGGTGTACGCGGTCCGCGACGGCAAGGCGGCGCGGATCAACGTCACGCTGGGGTATTCCGACGGTGGCTGGGTCGAGGTGCGCGAGGGCCTGGCGTCGGGCGATGCCGTGGTCATCGCGGGCAAGGCCGCGCTGCGCGACGGCAGCGCCGTGCAGGTGCTGGGCGAGGACAAGGCGGCCACGGCGAAGGCCGACGCGACGGATGGCGCGGCGACGCAGGCGGGCAACTGATGGGCCCGCACGATCCGCCGCCGGGCACGGGCGGCTTCGACCTGATCGAGTTCGCCACCCGGCGCCGCGTCACCATCGCGATGATGACGCTGACCCTGGTGCTGTTCGGCCTGATCTCGCTGTCGGCGCTGAAGGTCGAGCTGCTGCCGGACCTGAGCTATCCCACGCTGACCGTGCGCACCGACTACGAGGGCGCCGCGCCGACGGAAGTCGAGACGTTGATCTCGCAGCCGGCGGAAGAAGCGCTGGGCGTGGTCAAGGGCCTGCGCAAGCTCAAGTCGATCTCGCGCACCGGGCAGAGTGACGTGGTGCTGGAGTTCGCCTGGGGCACGGACATGGAGCAGGCCGGCCTCGACGTGCGCGACAAGATGGAAACGCTGCAGCTGCCGCTGGAGGCCAAGCCGCCGGTGCTGCTGCGCTTCAATCCGTCGACGCAGCCGATCATGCGCCTGGCGCTGTCCTCGAAGCAGGAAGGCGGCAGCGAGGCCGACGCGATCCGCCGGCTGATGGAGATCCGCCGCTACGCCGACGACGACCTCAAGCGCAAGCTCGAACCGGTCCTGGGCGTGGCCGCGGTGAAGGTCGGCGGCGGCCTCGAGGACGAGATCCAGGTCGACATCGACCAGCGCAAGCTGGCGCAGCTCGGCCTGTCGCTGGACAACGTGATCCAGCGCCTGCAGCAGGAGAACGTCAACCTTTCCGGCGGTCGCCTGGAGGAAGGCTCGCAGCGCTACCTGGTGCGCACGGTCAACCAGTTCGCCACGGTTGAGCAGATGCGCGAGATGCTGCTGACCACCGCCGGCGGCTCCGCCGCGACCTCGTCCACCGGCGAGAACCGGCAGCTGATGACCGCGATCCTCGGCAGCCGCGATCCCAACGTGATCGCGGCCCTGCGCGGCGACGGCGGCAGCGGCGGCGGCAGTTCGCCGTTGCGGCTCAGGGACGTGGCCGAGGTGCGCCAGGGCTACAAGGAACGCGAGGCGGTGATCCGCAGCGCCGGCCACGAGGCGGTCGAACTGGCGATCTACAAGGAAGGCGACGCCAATACCGTCGCCACCGCCGACGCGCTGGAGGCGCGGCTGAAGCTGATCCGCGAGCAGTTGCCGCGCGACATCGAGATGAGCGTGGTCGAGGACCAGTCGGTCTTCATCCGCCACGCCATCCGCGACGTCAAGGTCGACGCCGTGATCGGCGGCCTGCTGTCGGTGCTGATCATCTTCCTGTTCCTGCGCGACGGCTGGAGCACCTTCGTCATCTCGCTGTCGCTGCCGATCTCGATCATCACCACCTTCTTCTTCATGGGCCAGCTCGGCCTGAGCCTGAACCTGATGTCGCTCGGCGGCCTGGCGCTGGCGACCGGCCTGGTGGTGGACGACTCGATCGTGGTGCTCGAATCGATCGCCAAGGCGCGCGAGCGCGGCGTGGGCATCCTCGAAGCGGCGATCGCCGGCACCCGCGAGGTGTTCATGGCGGTGGTCGCCTCGACCCTGACCACGATCGCGGTGTTCCTGCCGCTGGTGTTCGTCGAGGGCATCGCCGGACAGCTGTTCCGCGACCAGGCGCTGACGGTGGCGATCGCGATCGCGGTGTCGCTGGTGGTGTCGATGACGCTGATCCCGATGCTCAGCGCGCTCAAGGGCCGGCCGCCGCTGGCCTTCCCCGAGGAAGAGCCGCATCCGCAGTGGCGCCCGGACAGCCGCTGGAAGAAGCCCGTGGCGGCGACCGGACGCGGCCTCGGCGCGGGCATCCGCGGTGCGTTCTTCGGTGCCGCCTGGCTGGTCGTGCGCCTGTGGCGCGGACTGGTCGCGATCGTCGGTCCGGTGATGCGCAAGGCCAGCGATCTGGCGATGGCGCCCTACAACCGCGCCGAGGCCGGCTACCTGCGGATGCTGCCGGCGGCGCTGGCGCGGCCGTGGCCGGTACTCGGCGGCGCGACGCTGGCCTTCGCGCTGACCCTGGCCGCGCTGCCGTTCCTCGGCATCGACCTGATCCCGCAGCTGGCGCAGGACCGCTTCGAGATGACCGCCAAGCTGCCGCCGGGCACGCCGCTGGCGCAGACCGACGCGCTGATCCGCGAAGTGCAGCGCAAGCACGCGGACGAGGACGGCGTGCGCTTGCTGTACGGCGTCTCCGGCACCGGCACCCGGCTCGACGCCAGCCCGACCGAGAGCGGCGAGAACATCGGCAAGCTGTCGGTGGTGATGACCGACACCTCGCACGAGCAGCGCCTGACCGACACCCTGCGCGAAACCCTGCAGGCGTATCCCTCGGCGCAGGTCGACTTTGCGCGCCCGGAACTGTTCTCGCTGTCGCCGCCGCTGGAGATCGAGATCGAGGGCAACGACTTGGAGGCGATCCGCGTCGCCGGCATCAAGCTCGCCGGCATGCTGCGTGCGAACGCGCACTACGCCGACGTGAAGTCGACGGTGGAGCAGGGCTTCCCCGAGATCCAGGTCGTGTTCGACCAGGACCGCGCCGCGGCGCTGGGCCTGACCACGCGCCAGATCGCCGACGCCGTGGTCAACAAGGTGCGCGGCAGCGTGGCCACGCGCTACAGCTTCCGCGACCGCAAGATCGACGTGCTGGTGCGCGTGCAGGAATCCGAGCGCTCCTCGGTCGACGACATCCGCCGCCTGATCGTCAACCCGACCGGCGGCGCGCCGGTGGAGCTGGCCTCGGTGGCGGACGTGGTCTCGACCACCGGGCCGAGCGAGATCCACCGCGCCGATCAGCGCCGCGTGGCGATCGTCTCGGCCAACCTGCGCGACGTCGACCTCGGCACCGCGATCGCCGAGGTGCAGAAGATGGTGGCCGACAACCCGCTGGGCACCGACATCGACGTGCGCATGGGCGGCCAGGGCGAGGAGCTGGACCAGTCGATCCGCTCGCTGCTGTTCGCCTTCGCCCTGGCGGTGTTCCTGGTTTATCTGGTGATGGCCTCGCAGTTCGAGTCGCTGCTGCATCCCTTCGTCATCCTGTTCACCATCCCGCTGGCCCTGGTCGGCGCGGTCGCGGCGCTGATGCTGACGCGCTCGCCGATCTCGGTGGTGGTGTTCATCGGCCTGATCCTGCTGGTCGGCCTGGTGGTGAAGAACGCGATCATCCTGATCGACAAGGTCAACCAGCTGCGCGAGGAGGGCGTGCCCAGGCGCGAGGCGCTGGTCGAGGGCGCGCGCTCGCGCCTGCGCCCGATCATGATGACCACGCTGTGCGCGGTGTTCGGCTTCCTGCCGCTGGCGCTGGCCTTCGGCGAGGGCGCCGAGGTGCGTTCGCCGATGGCGATCACGGTGATCGGCGGCCTGCTGGTCTCGACCCTGCTGACCCTGCTGGTGATCCCGGTCGTGTACGACCTGCTCGACCGCAAGCCGGACGAGTTCTACGCCGAACGCGGCCGTCGCGCGCGCAACACCGCCGCCCAGGTGGCGCAGGTGCTGGCGCACGAACAGGACGCACTGGGCGGCGCGGTCGCGAAGGACTGACGGATGAACATCACCGAGCTGTCCATCCGCCGGCCCGTCACCACGATCATGCTGTTCGTGTCGATGGTGGCGATCGGCCTGATCGCCTCGTTCCGGCTGCCGCTGGAGGCCGAGCCGGAGGCCACGATCCCGTTCTTCTTCGTCTCGCTGCCGTACCCGGGCTCCACGCCGGAAGAGGTGGAGCGCAATATCGTGCGGCCGGTGGAGGAAGCGCTGGCGACGATGTCCGGCATCAAGTCGATGAACTCGCGCGCCAATGCCGAGGGCGGCATGATCCAGGTCGAATTCGGCGACTGGAATCGCGACATCGCCATCGCCGCGTCGGAGGCGCGCGAGCGCATCGACGCGGTCCGCGACGAGCTGCCGGACGACTTCCGCCGCTACTACGTGCAGCGCTGGAGCACCAGCGACCGCGAGGCGATGAGCCTGCGGCTGAGCAGCGCCGAGGACCTGACCGCGCGCGCGGACCTGATCGAGCGCAGCATCAAGCAGCGACTGGAGCGCCTGCCGGGCGTGGCGCGCGTGGAGGTGGAAGGCGTCGCCGCGCAGGAGGTGCTGATCGCGCTCGACCGCAACCGCCTCAGCGCCCACGGCGTGGCCCTGAACGAACTGGTGCAGCGGCTGCAGGCGGCGAACTTCTCGGTGTCGGCCGGCCAGATCACCGAGGCCGGCCAGCGCCTGCGCGTGCAGCCTCGCGGCGAACTGCAGGAACTGCAGGCGCTGCGCGAGATGCGCGTGGACAACCGCGGCACGCGCCTGTCCGACATCGCCGACGTCGGCCTGCAGCCGCAGCGCATGAGCTACGTGCGGCAGATGGAGGGCAAGCCCAGCGTCGGCGTGGACATCTACAAGGAACGCGCGGCCAATCTCGTCGACCTCTCGCGCGCGGTCCGCGCCGAGCTCCAGGTGCTGGAAGCCGATCCGTCCATGCGCGGCATCGACATCGAGATCAGCGACGACCAGGGCGAGGCGGTGACCGGCTCGCTGCTGGCGCTGGCCGAGGCCGGCGCGATCGGCCTGCTGCTGTCGGTGATCGTGCTCTACGCCTTCCTGCGCCACTGGCCGTCGACGCTGATGGTGACCGCGGCGATCCCGATCTGCTTCATCATGACGCTCGGCTTCATGTACTTCACCGGCATCTCGCTCAACATCATCTCGATGATGGGCCTGCTGCTGGCGGTGGGCATGCTGGTGGACAACGCCGTGGTGGTGGTCGAAAGCATCTACCAGGAGCGCGAGAAGTACCCGGACAAGCCGACCCTGGCCTCGATCATCGGCACCCGCCACGTCGCGATCGCGCTGTCGGCCGGCACCCTGTGCCACTGCGTGGTGTTCCTGCCGATGATGTTCGGCGAGAAGAACATCATCACCATCTATCTGGCGCAGCTGGCGGTGACGATCTCGGTGTCGCTGCTGGCCTCGTGGCTGGTCGCGGTGAGCCTGATCCCGATGCTGTCGGCGCGGATGAAGACGCCGCCGGCGCTGAAGTCGCCGTTCATCACCCGGCTGCAGCAGCGCTACGCGCGCCTGCTGCGCTGGACCCTGGAGCACCGCGGCTGGGCGATCGCCGGCATCCTGGCGATCTCGCTGGTCAGCCTCATCCCGATGAAGTACACCCAGGGCGGCGGCGACGACGGCGATCCCAGCCAGATCAACGTCTTCTACCAGTGGAAGGGCGCGTACTCCAAGGAGGAGATGGGCCGGGAAGTGGCGAAGGTGGAGGCGTTCGTCAACGCCAACCGCGAGCAGTTCCGGATCGATCGCGTCTACAGCCGCTACAGCGAGCAGGGCTGGGCGTCGACGCGCCTGTTCCTCAAGGTGAAGGACCGCGAGCAGAGCAAGCTGATCGAGGAGGAACTGCGCAAGGGCCTGCCGCAGTCGGCGCGCGCGAAGATCGGCATCGGCTGGCCCGGCGGCATGGGCAGCGACGGAGAGGGCATCCGCTTCAGCCTGGTCGGCGATTCCACGCAGACGCTGCAGGAAATCGCCGACGACATCGTGCCGATGCTGGGCCGCGATCCGAAGCTGCGCGACGTGCGCGTGGACACCGGCGACGCCAACTCCGAGCTGTCGGTGCAGGTGGACCGCGAGCGCGCGGCCGCCTACGGCTTCAGCGCGCAGCAGGTGGCGCAGTTCGTCGGCATGGCGCTGCGCGGCTCGTCGCTGCGCGACTTCCACAGCGGCGACCGGGAAATCCCGGTCAACGTGCGCTTCGCCGGCTCGGAGCGCTACAGCGCCGAGGACCTGGCCTCGTTCATGGTGCGCGCGCCCAACGGCACCGAGGTGCCGCTGCTGGCGATGGTGGACGTGAACGTCAACCCGGCCTCGACCGCGATCCAGCGCATGAACCGCCAGACCATGCTGCGCATCGAGGCCGGCATCGCCAAGGACGTGCCGGTGGACGAGGCGCGCAAGGCCATCGAAACCACGCTCGACGGCGTGGAGTTCCCGCCGGGCTATGGCTACACCTTCTCCGGGCTGAGCTTCAACATCAACTTCGACGGCATGGACCAGATGGTCAGGAGCATCATGATCGCCCTGGTGCTGATGCTGGTGATCATGGCCGCGGTGTTCGAATCGCTGCTGTTCCCGACCGCGATCATGTCCTGCGTGCTGTTCTCGATCTTCGGCGTGTACTGGCTGTTCTGGATCACCGGTACCGAGATGAACATCATGGCGGTCATCGGCATCCTGGTGCTGATGGGCGTGGTGGTGAACAACGGCATCGTGATGATCGAACACATCAACAACCTGCGCCGGCGCGGGATGCCGCGCACGGAGGCGCTGGTCGAAGGCAGCCGCGAACGCCTGCGGCCGATCCTGATGACGATGGGCACGGCGATCCTGGCGATGGTCCCGATCGCGCTCAACACCGACACCCCGCAGGGCATGCCGCCCTACCACCCGATGGCGCGCGCCATCGCCGGCGGGCTCGCGTTCTCGACCGTGGTCAGCCTGCTGTTCCTGCCGACGATCTACGCCCTGCTAGACGACCTGCGCACCGGCACGGCGCGGCTGGTGCGGCGTGCGCGCGGGCGCGGGACCGCGCCTTCGGCGCCGGCACTGGTGCCCGGCGCCGACTGACAGGCCGTTTCAACACCGGGCCGCTTCCCGTCCCCGCAAGGGCGGGAAGCGGTTCGCCTCGCCGCCCGCTCCAGGAACCGGAACATGCCGCTTGCGCTTGTCGAAATCGCGATCCACATGGGCGTGGTCGCCGCGCTCGCATGCCTGGCGGCGTACGCGACCCGAAGCGACCTGCGCGCGGGCTGGTTGATCGCGGCACTGCTGCTGATGCTGTTGCGCGATGCGCTGGTGCTGCGTGGATACGGACTGGTCCCGGATTTCTTCCCGGACAGCGCCTGGAACTGGACCGGGAAACTGCTCGCCACGGCGGGACTGCTGGCGGTGGCCGCGCTGCCGCGGTTCGGCTTCCGGCGCTGCGGAGTCACGTTGCGCCAGGCTCCCGGTTCGGGCACGGCGTGGATCGTCTTCGCGCTGTTCGTCGCCGTGCTCTTCGGCCTGGCGTTCCACCTTGGAGACGGCAGGGAGGGCATCGACACGATCCTGTTCCAGTGGTCGATGCCCGGAATCGAGGAGGAGCTGTTCTATCGCGGCGTCCTGTTACTGGCGTTGAACGAAGCGCTCGATACCGGCGCGAAACGCCGGTTCGCCGGGATCGGCTTCGGCGGACTGCTCGCCACCGTCGCCTTCGGCCTTGGCCATGCGCTGTTCTATCGTGCCGACGGACTTTCGTTCGACCCGATGGCATTCGCCATGACCGCGGGTCCGGCATTGCTGCTGGTCTGGTTCCGGCAGCGGACGGGCAGCTTGCTGCTGCCGGTGCTGGCGCACAACGTCGCCAATGGTGCGTTTACGCTGTTCTGATCAGGCGAACAGCCGCGCCAGCATCCTCGCGCCGCCGGTCCACACGCCGATGGCGGTGCCGAGCGAAGTCAGGAAGAAGTTCAACAGCACCCGTGCGACGCGGTTGCGCCACCAGCCCTTCACCGAGTTGACGTCGTCGCGCAGGGCCATGAAGTCGGCGTAGGTGGGCTTGCGTACCCAGGCTTCGATCAGGGCGCTGACCGTGCCCGAGGCGAGCGCGGGATGCAGCGGGGTGAACGGCGAGGACGCGAAGGCGCCGAGGATGCTCAGCGGATGGCCGCCCGCGATCAGGCAGCCCAGTGCGCCGAGGCCGCCGGTCCACAGCACCCAGTACAGCAGCAGGTCGGCGCCGACGTCGAAGCCGCCGCTGGCGAAGCCCCAGGCGAAGCCGCCGAGCAGGAACGCGCCGATGCAGATCTCCATGATCGGCAGCTTCGACTTCGGCTTCAGTGCCTCCAGTTCCGGGATCACCGCGTCGGGCGCACCGGCATCGTCGCGCAGGTGCCGCGCCAGCCCGTCGAGGTGGCCGGCGCCGACCACCGCCAGCACCTCGCGTGCGTCGCCCGACGTCTGGCGCAGACGTGCGGCCATGTAGCGGTCGCGCTCGGTGATCAGCGCGTCGTACAGCGCCGGCGTCTGCTCGGCGAACTCGCTGAAGCTGGCCTGCAGCATGTCGCCCTGCTTGAGCTTCTCGATGTCGTGCTCGGCGACCTCGTCGTCCACGATCAGGCCGACGACGATGCCGCCGCCGAGCTTGGCCCGCTGCCACCAGCCCAGGCGCTGCAGTGCGCGCCTGAAGGTCAGGCCGACGTCGCGGTCGATCAGGTGCGTCGGCAGGCCGCGCGCGCGCGCATCCTCGACCGCGGCCTTCAGCTCCGCGCCCGGCTCGATGCCGAGCTGCTCGGCCAGCCGCCGCTGATAGCTGGCCAGCGCGAGGTTGGCGGCGAACAGCGGGGTCTTGCCCTCGCGCAGCACCTTGACCAGGTCGAGCCTGGCCAGCGCGTCCGGATCGGTGATCGCACGCAGGCGTTGCTCGTCGAGTTCCACCGCGACCGCATCGAATCCGCCTTCCGCGATCGCCGAATGCACGGCCTCGACGCTCGCGCGCGAGACGTGCGCGGTGCCGAGCAGGGTGTAGCGCACGCCGTCGCGTTCGACGATGGCGTGGGGTTGCGCGCGCCAGTCGGCATCGGCAGGGGCTGCGTGTTCGTTCAACGGGGAATCCGCTTGCGGGGGGCTGTCGCCTTCGACAAGACGGCGCCTTGCGGCGCCGTCATGGGTTCAGCGGGCGACAGGGTAGAACGTCGTGCGCAGCAGGGAAAGCCGTCGACGCGAGGGTGCCGCGCGGTGTTCAGGCCGGCATCGACTTGCCGCAGTCGAGGCCGGCCGCCGCGTATGCACGGTCGAGTTCAGCGCGCGCGTCGGCGGGCGTGGCGCGTCCCGGGTCCGGCTGCCCGGAGGCCATGAACGCGACGATGTCCGCGACCACGGACGGATCGCGCAGCAGCCGACGGTGGCCGAGGCCGCCGGTTTCGGCCAGCCGCGCCTGCGGCCATGCTTCCGCCACCGCATGTCCGTGGAAGAACGGGACTTCGCGGTCGTCGCGATCGTGCACCACCAGCAGCGGAGGCAAGGCGCGCCGCGCCGCCAGGCCGGGCATGTCGAAGTCCGTCCACGGCCGCGCGAAGCGATGCTCGACGAGCGCGCGAAAGCGCGCCGTCACAGCAAGGCTGGCGCCGATCGCGCGGCCGAACGGTTCGATCGCCTCCGAAGGCAGGGCGAAGGGTGCGACGAACGCGATCCGCTCCGGCCCGGTCCAGCCGTCGCGCAGCGCCAGCGCCGTGGCGGTGCAGCCGCCGGAATGCGCGACCAGCCCCGCAATCGGGCCGACGCCCGCAGCCACCACCCGCAGCGCGTCGGCGATCTCGATCATGCTGACCCGACGCCCGCCGAGCCGGCTCGGATCCGAGCTGCCGTGCGCGGGTGCGTCGAAGGCGACGACGCGCAGACCGCGTTCGAGCAGCTGCGCGATCAGCGCATGCATCTGCCCGGCGTTGCCGCCCCAGCCGTGCACCAGCAGCACCGTCGGTCCACGGCCCCAGGACCAGGCGTTGACGCGATGGCCGTGCACGCGGAAAGGCATCGGCTCGCCGCGCGCCAGCCAGGCCGCGGCCTCGGGGCGCGGCGGCGTCCTTGGCGCCGAGAACCAGATCCGGTCGAACAGCGCGACCGCGAGCGGCGGAGCGACCCGCGACAGTGCGCGCATGCTCGCGCGCAGCAGCGGGAACCACCCGTCGCCGCCGACCCACGAGGCCTGCGCAGGCCGGCTGGGCGCGCCTGCGGCGGGCAGGGCCGTCGGCAAGACGGGCGTGGATGCTTCGATAGGGCCGTCAATTTCAGAACGAACGATCGTGCTATTTTCTTCGCGCAACGTATCCATGACCGAAACCTCGCGGGTTACCTCAGGGGGAGGGGGTGTAGCTGCGGATCAGCCGCTCGAACGCGCGGAACCCGCGCGCGGCGGCGTCGTCGTAGCCGGTGAGCCCGGCGTCGTGATGGACCGCCAGCGCGATCGCGTAGAGTTCGAACGCGACCTGCGCCGGCTCGGTGTCGGCGGCCAGTTCGCCGCTGTCGATCGCGAGCTGCACGGCCTTGGCCAGCTGGTCGCGCCAGTCGGCTTCCTGCTGCAGCACGCGGTCGCGGATCGGACCGGGGCGATCGTCGTATTCGCTGGCGGCGGCCAGGAACAGGCAGCCGCCGTCGTCCTCGTGGCGGACCCATTCGGCCCAGTTGGCGAAGATCGCGCGCAGCCGCGGCAGGCCGCGCTTCGCCTTCAGCGCCGGCACCAGCACGTCGCGGATGAACAGCTCGCCGCCGAGGTCGAGGGTGGCCAGCTGCAGGTCCTCACGCGAGCCGAAGTGGGCGAACACGCCGCTCTTGGACATGCCGACCTGCTCGGCGACGCCGCCGATGGTGAGGCCCTCGAGCCCGTTGACGCAGGCCAGCAGATAGGAACGCGCGAGGATGGCCTCGCGCGTGGTGGCACCCTTCGTGGGGGAGGGCGACATCAGCATGCCTCCATAAAAGCACGATCGTTCGTATTATTCAAGTCCCCGCTCCGACGCCGTTCCCGGGATCCGATCCGCTGCCGTCGCCCAGCTCGCGCTGCATGAACACGGTATCCAGCCAGCGGCCGTGCTTCCAGGCGATGCCGGCCATGGTGCCGGCGTGGCGGAAGCCGAAGCGCTCGTGCAGCCGGATCGACGCGACGTTCGCGGGTTCCCCGATCACCGCGATCATCTGGCGGAAGCCGCGCGCCTCGCAGGCTTGGATCAATGCGGCCAGCAGCGCTGCGCCGACGCCGTGTCCCTGGGCGGACGCCGCGACGTAGACCGAATTCTCGACCGTGAACCGGTAGCCCTCGCGCGCGCGGAAACTGCCGGCATAGGCATAGCCGGCGACCGCGCCGTCGCGTTCGGCGACGAGGTAGGGGAAGCCGGCGTCGAGCAGGGCGCGCATCCGTCGCGACATCTCGGGCGCGTCGGGCACGTCGTATTCGTAGGTATTGACGCGCTCGCGCACTTCGTCGGAGTAGATCGCCGCGATGGCCGGCACGTCGGCGTCCGTCGCGTCGCGTATCAGGTGCGGCTGCGGCATGGTGTTTTCACCGGCTGTCGAATGGTCGTCCGGAACGTGGCGCACTGTCGTCCCGAGCCTCCCGGCTTCGTGCAGGGAGGGCGAAGAAGCAAAATGGATCCCGGCTTGCGCCGGGATGACGGTGCTCGAGTTGTAGGGGAGGCTGAGGCAGAAACACCCTAGTCGAGATAGCGCTTGAGCAGGCCGTCGTAGGCGTCGATGCGGCGGTCGCGCAGGAACGGCCAGATCCTGCGCACATGCTCGCTGCGCTGCATGTCGACCTCGGTCAGCAGGATCGTCGGTTCTCCGCCGGCCTCGGCGATGAATTCGCCCTGCGGGCCGAGCACGTGGCTGTTGCCCCAGAAATCGATGCCGCTGGCGCCGAGCGGCGAAGCTTCGTGGCCGACGCGGTTGCAGCTCAGCACCGGCAGGCCGTTGGCGACGGCATGGCCGCGATGGCTCAGCACCCAGGCGTCACGCTGGCGGGTCTTCTCGGCGGGGTCGTCGTCGGGGTCCCAGCCGATCGCGGTCGGGTACAGCAGCAGTTCCGCGCCGGCCAGCGCCATCAGCCGTGCGCCTTCCGGGTACCACTGGTCCCAGCACACCAGCACGCCGAGGCGACCGACCGAAGTGTCGATCGGCGAGAACCCGAGGTCGCCCGGGGTGAAGTAGAACTTCTCGTAGAAGCCCGGGTCGTCAGGGATGTGCATCTTGCGGTACTTGCCCGCGACGCTGCCGTCGGCTTCGAAGACCACCGCGGTGTTGTGGTACAGCCCGGCGGCGCGGCGCTCGAACAGCGAACTGACCAGCACCACGCCGTGCCGTTTCGCCAGCCTGCCCAGGCGCTCGGTGCTCGGGCCGGGGATCGGTTCGGCCAGGTCGAACTCGGTGACCGACTCGTGCTGGCAGAAATAGGGACCGTTGTGCAGTTCCTGCAGCAGGACCAGCCTCGCGCCGGACTTCGCCGCCTCGGCGACGCGCTGCTCGATCAGCGACAGGTTGGCGTCGGCGTCGCCCTGGTTGCGTTCCTGGACTAGGGCGACGGGAAGGGTCTTGGTCTTCATGGCGGGGATTGTATAGGCCGGATAACGGCCGGGCGTCGGGGGCGTAGCCCCGAGCTACGGGGTCGTGCCGGTGCGTAGATCGGGGCTACGCCCCCGACGCCCGGGCTGCACGGGCTGGATCAGCGAACGAGGCCCTCGGGCAACTGCATGGTGATGCAGTGCAGGCTGCCGTTCTGCCAGATCAGCGGGCGGCAGGGCACCTGCACGATCTCGCGGTCGGGGAAGGCCTGCTGCATGACGTCGGCTGCCTTCGCGTCGGCTGGGTCGCCATAGGCCGGCATCAGCACCGCGCCGTTGACGATCAGGAAGTTGGCGTAGGACGCGGCCAGGCGCCGGCCGCCGTCGAGGATCGGCGCCGGCCACGGCAGCGGGAACAGCCGGTAGGGGCGTCCGTCGGCGGTGCGCAGCGCGGCGATCTCGCCAGCCATCGCCTGCAGTTCGGCGTGGTGGCTGTCGGCCGGATCGTCGCAGGCCTGGAACACGATCGCGTCGGGCGCGGCGAAGCGGGCGAGGGTGTCGACGTGGGCGTCGGTGTCGTCGCCCTCGAGGTAGCCGTGGTCGAGCCACAGCACGCGGTCCTGCCGCAGCCAGGTCGCCAGCCGGTCCGTCAGCTGCGCGCGGCTGGCGTCCGGGTGGCGTTCGTGCAGGCACTGCCAGGTGGTCAGCAGGGTGCCGGCGCCGTCGGTGTCGATGGCGCCGCCCTCCAAAGCAAAATCAATGGATTGCCGGGAACTCTTCGAGAAGATTCCCATTCCGTGGAGGCGCTCGACCAGCTGGTCGTCCAGGCTCGCGTCGAACTTGCCGCCCCAGCCGGTGAAGCGGAAGTCGAGCAGGCGGAAGCCGTCGCCCTCGCGCAGGCTGAGCGGGCCGGAGTCGCGCAGCCAGGTGTCGTCGTAGGGCACCTCGACGAAGCGCACCCGCGCCATGTCGATCCGGTTGGACGACAGTCGCGCCTGTGCGTAGCTCTCCACGTCCTCGTCGGCGACGCAGACGACCACCGGCTGGAAGCGGGTGATCGCCGCCACCAGCGCGATGTAGGTGTCCTCGACTTCGCCCAGGCGTTCGGCCCAGTCGGTATCGGCGTTCGGCCACGCGATCAGGATCGCGGACTGGGGCTCCCACTCCGCGGGGAATCGCGATGTCGCTTCGGTCATCGGTGCGTGGGCGCCCGGAGGGTCAGCGGATCGCCGGCTTCGGGCCGGTCTCGGAGGCGCTGGCCTGGTTGAGCACGGCGTCGATGACGCGGTCGCGCTCGAAATAGACGGTGAAGTCCGGATAGACCCAGCGGTTGATCGTCGGCCACTGGCGCTTCTGGCCGCCGCGCGGATCGAGTTTCTGCGTCGGCGCGCCGAAGCGGGCCTCGACCTGGGCGGCGCTCTGTCCGCGCGCGGGCAGGGCCACCTGCGACTTGGCCTGGGCGCGCTGGACCAGCAGGGTATCGGCGGAAGCGGTGCCCGCGACGCAAAGCAGCGCGGACAGGGCGAGGCAGGCGGACAGGCGCATGGTCTGGATTCCTCTGTGATCGGCGGGCGGAGAACGGGCCCGGGCGTTGTATCAGATTCGCACGCCGGGCGCTGTGTCGGCGAACCGGGTTGCGCGGCGTCGCAGGCCGCGTCCTTCCGCCGGTCCCTGCGCGCGGGCACGCAAAAAGGCCGCATCGCTGCGGCCTCCTGCGTACGGCATTGGACCCGGAACGCCCGGCATGCCGGGGCGGGTCGCGCGGATCAGCGCTGGCGCGCCTTGAAACGCGGATTCGACTTGCAGATCACGAAGACCTTGCCGCGGCGACGAACGACCTTGCAGTCGCGGTGACGGGCCTTCGCCGACTTCAGGGAGGACAGGACCTTCATGACAGACCTCGAAAAGCGGTGTTGGAAAACGAAGCCGCGCATTATAGCGGGCATTTCTCCGGAGATTCAAGCGCTTGCCGCCTCGGGCGAGGGGAGGTCGAACGGACCGGAGCAAGGATGCCGCGCTGCGACATAATCCACGGTTTCCCGATCCTGCCTCCGCGCATGCCAGACACCATTCCCGTCCTCACCATCGACGGCCCGTCCGGGTCCGGCAAGGGCACCATCAGCCGCCTCGTCGCCCGGCGCCTGGACTGGCACTACCTCGATTCCGGCGCGCTGTACCGGGCGATCGGCGTTGCCGCCGGCTGGGCCGACCTCGACCTGGACGACGCCGGCGCGCTGGTGCGCTGCACCTTCGATACCGAGATCGGGTTCCAGGAGCCGGAGGACGGCGACCTGCGGGTCATCGTCAACGGCCACGACGCCACCGACGAGCTGCGCACCGAGACCGCCGGCGCCGCGGCCTCGGCGATCGCCGCCATCCCCGAGGTCCGCGCAGCGCTGAAGGACCGCCAGCGCGCGTTCCGCCGGCCGCCGGGGCTGGTCGCCGACGGCCGCGACATGGGCACGGTGATCTTCCCGGACGCCCCGTACAAGGTGTTCCTGACCGCCAGCGCGGAGGAGCGCGCCGAAAGGCGCTATAAACAGTTGAAGGACAAGGGGGTTTCCGTCACAATGGACGGTCTGCTGCGCGAGATTCTCGCCCGCGACGCCCGTGACGCCAGCCGCACGGTGGCGCCGCTGCGGCCGGCCATTGATGCCGTCCACATCGACACCACCGGCCTCGGCATCGAAGCGGTCGTCGGGCGCGTGCTGGCGGTAGTAGCGCCGTAGCCGCGGTTCCACCGCGGCTACCCCCGTTTCCTTCCCCTTCAAGGGGAAGGTAAGGATGGGGATGGTGCTACGTTCCGCCGCCGGGATCGAACAAGGCAGACAACCGCTCCGCACGGGAAGTTCCCGCGCGGGTTCATCCACCACAACACTCACGGCCATACGCAATCCCGCGCCGGCCGACAAACGGGTGGATCGCAGGGCCCGCACCCCGGGCGCGCGATCTGTGTCATCAACCGAGATTTTGAAATGACCGAATCATTCGCAGAACTGTTCGAAGCCAGCCAGGCCAACCTCGCCAAGCTCAAGCCCGGCGCCATCGTCACCGGCACCGTGGTCCAGGTGCGCACCGACGTCGTCGTGATCAACGCCGGCCTCAAGTCCGAAGGCATCGTGCCGATCGAACAGTTCCGTAACGACGCCGGCGAGATCGACGTGGCCGAGGGCGACGTCGTCAAGGTCGCGCTCGACTCGCTGGAGAACGGCTTCGGCGAGACCGTGCTGTCGCGCGAGAAGGCCAAGCGCGCCATGGTCTGGGACGAGCTGGAAGAAGCGCTCGAGAAGAACGAGACCATCGTCGGCCGCATCAGTGGCAAGGTGAAGGGCGGTTTCACCGTCGACATCAAGGACGTCCGCGCATTCCTGCCGGGCTCGCTGGTCGACGTGCGCCCGGTCCGCGACCCCGTCTACCTCGAGGGCAAGGAACTCGAGTTCAAGCTGATCAAGCTCGACCGCAAGCGCAACAACGTGGTCGTCTCCCGCCGCGCGGTGGTCGAGAGCGAGCACTCGGAAGAGCGCGAGCAGCTGATGGAGAAGCTGGTCGAGGGCGCGGTGCTCAAGGGCGTGGTCAAGAACCTCACCGACTACGGCGCGTTCGTCGACCTTGGCGGCATCGACGGCCTGCTGCACATCACCGACATGGCCTGGAAGCGCGTGCGCCATCCGTCCGAGGTGGTTGAAGTCGGCCAGGAGCTGGACGTGCGCGTGCTCAAGTACGACCGCGAGCGCAACCGCGTCAGCCTCGGCCTGAAGCAGCTGGGCGAGGATCCGTGGGACAACATCGCCCGCCGCTACCCGTCCAACACCCGCGTGTTCGGCAAGGTCTCCAACGTCACCGACTACGGCGCGTTCGTCGAGATCGAGCCGGGCGTCGAGGGCCTGGTGCACGTGTCCGAGATGGACTGGACCAACAAGAACGTCAACCCGTCCAAGGTGGTGCAGGTCGGCGACGAGCTTGAAGTGATGGTGCTCGACGTCGACGAGGAGCGTCGCCGCATCTCGCTGGGCATCAAGCAGGTCACGTCCAACCCGTGGGAGACCTTCGCGGCCATCCACAAGAAGGGCGACAAGGTCGAGGGCCAGATCAAGTCGATCACCGACTTCGGCATCTTCATCGGCCTGGACGGCGGCATCGACGGCCTGATCCACCTGTCCGACATCAGCTGGAACTCCACCGGCGAGGAAGTCGCGCGCAACTTCAAGAAGGGCGACACGATGGAAGCGGTGGTGCTGGCGGTCGATCCGGAGCGCGAGCGCATCTCGCTGGGCGTCAAGCAGCTCGAGCAGGACCCGTACGGCCAGTTCCTCGCCAGCCATCCGCGCGGCTCCAAGGTCAGCGGCACGGTCAAGGAAGTGGACGCCAAGGGCGCGACCATCGACCTGGGCGAGGGCGTGGAAGGCTATGTCGCCGCGCGCGACGTCGCCGACGTCCGCGTCGACGACGCCAGCCAGCACCTGAAGGTCGGCGATGCGATCGAGGCCAAGTACGTCGGCCAGGACCGCAAGAGCCGCCTGCTGCAGCTGTCGATCCGCGCCAAGGACGAAGCCGAGGCCGCCGAGACCCTGGCCGAGTACAACAAGGCCGCGGCGGAAGCTTCGAGCGGGACCACCAAGCTGGGTGCGCTGCTGCGCGAACAGCTGGAAAACAAGTCCGAGTAAGCGGACTTGCGGCGCAAGCCGCAGACGCCCGGCCGTTCGCGGCCGGGCGCTTGAACCAGGCGGGCGGCCCGGGCAGATGCCGGGCCGTCCTTCCGACCTTCCACGGGCGCGTCGACGATGACCAAATCGGAACTGATCGAGATCCTGACCCAGCGCCAGGCGCACCTGAAGGCCGACGACGTCGATCTGGCGGTCAAGTCGCTGCTGGAGATGATGGCCGGCTCGCTTGCGCACGGCGATCGGATCGAGATCCGCGGCTTCGGCAGCTTCTCGCTGCACTTCCGTCCGCCGCGCACCGGACGCAATCCCAAGACCGGCGACGCCGTGGCGCTGCCCGGCAAGCACGTCCCCCATTTCAAGCCCGGCAAGGAACTGCGCGAGCGCGTCACCGCCGTGATTCCGCTGCCGGTCGAGGAGTAAGGGCCCGCGTCGCGATAAGCTACTGCGGCATGCGCCTGCTCCGGATCCTCATCGCCCTCCTGTTCGCCGCGCTCGGCCTTGCCGTCGGCGCGCTGAACCCGCAGCACGTCACGCTCGATCTCGGTTTCGCAGGCTTCGACGCCGGCCTCGGCGTGCTGCTGCTGGCGGCGCTGCTCGTCGGCGTGCTCTGCGGCGGATTGATGCTGGCGCTGGGCGTGGTCGTCCCGCTGCGCCGTGAACTCAAGCGCGAACGCGCGCGCGCCGACGCGCCGCCGCCCTACGACATGGGAGTCTGAGCGCCATGGCCTTCGTCACCGAGTGGTTCTGGTTCTTCCTGCTGCTGCCGATCGCTGCGCTGAGCGGCTGGGTGATCGGGCGCCGCGGCGGCGAGCGCCACAGCGACACCCAGGTCAGTCGGCTGTCGACCACCTACTTCCGCGGCCTGAACTACCTGCTCAACGAGCAGCCGGACAAGGCGATCGAGCTGTTCCTGCACATCGCCGAGCTCGACAAGGAAACCTTCGAGACCCAGCTCGCGCTCGGCCACCTGTTCCGCCGCCGCGGCGAGGTCGACCGCGCGATCCGCCTGCACCAGGGCCTGGCGCAGCGCCCCGACCTGAGCGACCCGCAGAAGGTGCAGGCGCTGCTGGCGCTGGGCGAGGACTACATGAAGTCGGGCCTGCTCGACCGCGCGGAGGTGGTGTTCAGCGACCTTGCGAAGATCGACCAGCGCGCGCCGCAGGCGCTCAAGCACCTGATCGGCATCTACGAGGCCGAGCGCGACTGGGCCAAGGCGATCGAGAACGCGACCCGCTACGAAGCCGCGACCGGCGAGCCGATGGGCAGGCTGATCGCGCAGTTCGAATGCGAACTGGCCGATCGCCTGCGCCTGTCCGGGGATGCGGAAGACGCCCGCGCCGCCGTGGCGCGCGCCTATGCCGCGGATTCGAAGTCGGTGCGCGCGGGCATCCTCGAAGGCCGGCTCGAAACCGACGCCGGCAACGACGCGGCCGCGATCCGCGCCTATGAACGCGCCGCCCGCCACGACACCGACTTCCTGCCGGAGGTGCTGCCGGCGCTGCTGGCCGCCTACGAGCGCGTCGGCGACACGTCCGGCGCGCGCAAGTTCCTGGCCGAGATGAGCGAACACTACCGCGGCATCGCGCCGGTGCTGGCGCTGACCCGGCTGGTGGAGCGGCAGGATGGCGTCCCCGCGGCGCGCGGCTACCTGGCGCAGCAGCTGAAGGACCGCCCGTCCGTGCGCGGCGAGGCGGCCCTGATCGACCTGACCCTGGCCGAGAACAGCAACCTCGCCGCGACCCTGCAGGACCTGCGGTTGATCACCGAGCAGCTGCTGGTGCGCAATCCGAGCTATCGCTGCAACCGCTGCGGCTTCGGCGCGCGCAGCCACCACTGGCAGTGCCCGAGCTGCAAGGAGTGGGGGACGATCAAGCCGCTGCTGAACTACGCGGTCGTCTGATGCCCCACTTTGCGATTCCCGGCCTCTGGCTGCTGGCGGGCTTCGCGATCGGCTGCGCGTCGACCTGGATGGCACGGCGCTACGCGCTCCGCCGCCGGCTGATCGACCAGCCCGGCGAGCGCCGCAGCCACCAGGCCGCCACGCCCAGGGGCGGCGGCGTCTCGATCGTCGTCGTCCTGCTGCTGGCCGCGGCGGCGCTGGCGGTGGCCGCGCCCGGGCACCTGCCGTCGATCGCCCTGGCCGCGGCAGGCCTCGCGCTGGTCGCGGGCATCGGCTGGATCGACGACCACCGGCCGCTTTCGCCGCTGCTGCGCCTGTGCGTGCACGTGTTCGCGGCCACGCTGCTGGCGGTGGCGCTGGGCCTGGAAGGCGGCGACTGGAAGGACATGGCCACCGCGTTCGTCGCGGCAGTGGTGCTGACCAACGTCTGGAACTTCATGGACGGTATCGACGGCATCGCCACCAGCCAGGCGATCCTGGTCGCCGCGGCCTGGGCGCTGTTCGCGGGGGAGGGGCCGGTGTTCTGGTTGGGCTTGGCGCTGGCCGCAGGGGCCTGCGGCTTCCTGCCGTTCAACTTCCCCGGGGCGCGGATCTTTCTCGGCGACGTCGGCAGCGGCGCGCTGGGCTACGCGCTCGCCGCGCTGCTGGCGCTGGTATCGATGCATCGCGGGTCCGACGGCCGCGTGCTGCTGCTGTTTCCGCTGCTGCCGTTCCTCCTTGACGCGTCCTTGACGCTGCTTGCGCGCATGGTGCGCGGCGAGGCCTGGTGGCGGCCGCACGTGCAGCATGCCTATCAGGCATGGGCGCGGCGGGCGGGCAGCCACTCCGTGGTGACGCTGGCCTACGCCGGTGCCACCCTCGTGGCCGTACTGGCCATGTTTGCCATGCATTCATGGAGTTCCACCGCTATCATGTCAACGTACGTGATATTCCTGGCAGCAGGGGGGCTGGCATGGATGATTCTGCGCAGGCAAGCATCGCCCGATAAATCTGACAGCCTCTAAAGACAGGAAGCCGTGACGATGGTCAACTGGAAGGATCGGGTCAGCACCATGTTGCCCAAGGTGGCCGTGGTCGCGCACGATCTGTGCATGGTGTGGCTGTGCTGGCTGGGCCTGCACCTGTTCCGCCACTCGATGCTTCCCGTCGTGCCGCCGACGCCGGCACTGTCGACCGAAATGCTGCTGGTGCTGGCCGCGCAAGCGGCAGTGTTCTGGAAGGTCGGCCTGTATCGCGGGGTCTGGCGTTTCGCCAGCCTGCCCGACCTGATCAACATCCTGAAGGCATCGGTGATCGGCCTGATTGCGATCATGCTGATGTTGTTCGTCTACAACCGGCTCAACCAGGTGCCGCGCTCGGTGCTGCTGCTGTACCCGTTGCTGCTGACCGCGATGCTGGGCATGCCGCGCCTGCTGTATCGCGCCTGGAAGGATCACCGCACCACACGCACCGACCAGGCGGCGCTGCGCGTGCTGATCCTCGGCGCCGGGCAGGCCGGCGAGACCCTGGTCCGCGACCTGCGGCGTGCCGGCGCCTACAGCCCGGTGGGCTTCCTCGACGACGCGGCCAAGCTGCGCGGCAGCCGCCTGCAGGGAATACCGGTGCTGGGGCGGATCGAGGATGTCGGCAGGATCGCTCCAGAAACCGCGGCGAAACTGCTGGTGATCGCGATGCCCTCGGTCGATGCCGCGACCATGCGCCGCGTCGTGGCCGCCTGCGAGAGCACCGGCCTGCCGTTCCGCACCGTGCCCCGGCTCGACGACATGCTCGAGGGGCGGTCGCTGCCCGGCGAACTGAAGGAGGTCGCCATCGAGGACCTGCTTGGCCGCAAGCCGGTGACGCCCGACTGGAAGGCGATCCGCAACTGGCTCGGCGGGCGCAGCGTGCTGGTCACCGGCGCCGGCGGATCGATCGGCGGCGAACTGTGCCGGCAGTGCGCACGCCATGGCGTGAACCAGATCGCGCTGGTCGAGATCGATGAGCTCGCGCTGATCAAGACCGAATCCGAACTGCGCCGCGATTTCCCGCAGATTCGGTGCGTGCCGATCCTCGGCGACTGCGGCGATCCGGCCGTGATCCGCCATGCGCTCGGCCAGTCCAATCCGGATGCGGTGTTCCACGCCGCCGCCTACAAGCAGGTCCCGGTGCTGGAAGGGCAGTTGCGCGAAGCCGTGCGCAACAACGTCCTGGTGACCGAGGTCGTGGCCCGCGAGTCGGCAGCGGCCAGGGTTGGCACTTTCGTGCTGATTTCCACCGACAAGGCGGTCGATCCGGTCAACGTGCTCGGTGCGACCAAGCGCCTGGCGGAGATGGTCTGCCAGTCGCTGGCCGAGTCCGAGGCGACTCACTTCGTGATCGTGCGCTTCGGCAACGTGCTCGATTCGGCGGGCAGCGTGGTGCCATTGTTCCGCGAGCAGATCCGCACCGGCGGACCGGTCACGGTCACCGATCCGGACGTCACCCGCTACTTCATGACGATCCCGGAAGCCTGCCAGCTGATCATGCAGTCGGTCGCGATCGGCTCGCGCGAGGCGATCTACACCCTAGACATGGGCGAGCCGGTGCCGATCCGCCTGCTGGCCGAGCAGATGATCCGCCTCGCCGGCAAGCAGCCCGAGCGGGACATCGCGATCGTCTACACCGGCCTGCGCCCCGGCGAAAAGCTGCACGAGACGCTGTTCCACGCAGACGAACGCTATCGCCCCACCGTACACCCCAAGATCCTGCAGGCGGAAGCGCGCTCGGTCTCCGGCGAGAAGATCCAGCAGGCGGTGGCGCGCATTCGCGAGGCGGTCGCCGCCTACGATGTCGACACCATCGCCCTGCTGCTGCGCGAGACCCTGCCCGAGTTCAGGCCCGCGACCACCACGCCGACGCGCGAAGCCGCCGGTACAGTCGTGGCCTTCCCCGCACGACAGGCCCGCAAGACATGAACAAGCGTATCCGCAAGGCCGTGTTCCCGGTCGCCGGCCTGGGAACCAGGTTCCTTCCCGCGACCAAGACCGTGCCCAAGGAGATGCTGCCGATCGTCGATCGGCCCTTGATCCAGTACGCGGTTGACGAAGCCATCGAAGCCGGCTGCGACACGTTGGTGTTCGTCACCAACCGCTACAAGCACGCGGTGGCCGACTACTTCGACAAGGCCTACGAACTGGAACAGAAGCTGGAGCGATCCGGCAAGCACCAGCAACTGGAACTGGTGCGCAACGTACTTCCCGAAGGCGTGCGCGCGGTGTTCGTCACCCAGGCCGAGGCGCTGGGACTGGGGCATGCGGTGCTGTGCGCGAGGTCGGTGATCGGCGACGAGCCGTTCGCGGTCCTGCTGCCCGACGACCTGATCTGGAACCGGAACGGCGCGGGCGCGCTGAAGCAGATGGCCGACCACGCCGAAGCCAACGGCGTCGGCGCGATCGCCGTGCAGGACGTGCCGAAGGAGCAGACCGCCAGCTACGGTATCGTCGCCACCGAGGGCTTCCGCGACCGCCACGGCGCGATCCGCCGCATCGTCGAGAAGCCGAAGCCGGAGGATGCGCCGAGCACGCTGGCCGTGGTCGGCCGCTACATCCTGCCGGGCGCGATCTTCGACCACCTCGAGACCACCGGCCGCGGCGCCGGCGGCGAGATCCAGCTGACCGATGCGATCGCGAGCCTGATCCAGGACCGCCAGGTGGACGCCTATCGCTTCCGCGGCACGCGCTTCGACTGCGGCACGCACATCGGCCTGGTCGAGGCCACGATCCGCTTCGCGCTCGACCACGAGAAGATCAGCGACGACGCCCGCGACAGCATGGCGCGCGCGCTGCGGGAGCTGGGCGTCACCGACATCAGCTGAGCCCCCCGTTCCCCGGACATCCGCGATGCCCCGTTCACCGCGAGCGTCGCGCGTCAGCCCGCCCGGGCATCACTTGTTGTGCGCCCGCATCGCCCGCTGCTTGTCGCGCGCCCAGTCGCGGTCCTTCGAGGCCTGCCGCTTGTCGTGGCTCTGCTTGCCCTTGGCCAGCGCCACTTCGGCCTTGACCTTGTTGCCCTTCCAGTACAGCGCGGTCGGCACCAGGGTGTAGCCGTCGCGCTGCACGCGGCCGATCAGGTTGTCGATCTCGCGCCGGTGCAGCAGCAGCTTGCGGCTGCGTCTGGAATCGGCGACCACGTGCGTGGAGGCCTGGATCAGCGGCGTGATCTGCGCGCCGACCAGGAAGATCTCGCCCTCGCGCACCATGGCGTAGCTCTCGCCGATGTTGGCGCGGCCGGCGCGGATCGCCTTCAGCTCCCAGCCCTGCAGCGCCATGCCCGCCTCGAAGCGCTGTTCGAGGTGGTAGTCGTGGCGCGCGCGCTTGTTGAGCGCGATGGTCCGGTCGCCGTTTGCCTTATCCTTGCCGCTCTTCTTGCCCATCCCGCCATTGTCCCCGAAGCCGGTCACGCACGCGAGCCATGCCCACGATCGAACGCAGCGCGCTGGTGGAACATTCCGTGACCCGGATGTTCGCGCTGGTCAACGACATCGCCGCCTATCCCCGCCGCTTCGAATGGTGTGAGAACGCCCAGGTGCTGGAGGCGGGCGAGGAGCGGGTGCTGGCCAAGCTGGAGCTGGGCATCGGCGGCTTCCGCACCTGGTTCACCACCGAGAACACCCTGTCGCCGCCGCACCACATCGACATGGAGCTGCGCGACGGGCCGTTCCGGCGCCTGCAGGGCCGCTGGCGCTTCCATGCGCTGGACGAGACCGCGAGCAAGGTCTCGCTGGCGCTGGATTTCGAGCCGCAGAGCAGCCTGATGCTGCCGGTGCTGTCGCTGGGGCTGCGCGGGCTGGCCGACCGCATGGTCGACGATTTCGTGCGCGTCGCCGACGCCGAGGCCTAGGGCCCGTCGATGCGCGTGCAGGTGATTCGGGCGTGGCGGGAGCGCTTCGAGGCGGAGGAACTCGAACTCGAGCCCGGCGCGAGCGTCGCCAATGCGCTGGCGCTCACCCGCATCCCGCGCGATGGCGTGGCCGGCGTCGCGATCCACGGCGAGCGAGCGCAATCGCAGACCGTGCTGCACGACGGCGACCGCCTGGAGCTGCTGGAACCGCTGCTGGCTGACCCGAAGGAGTCCCGGCGACGCCGGGCGCAGGTGCAGGCGGGACGGACGCGGCGCTAGCGTCGCCGCTGGTTGCCCTTTTCCTTGGGCAGGTTGCCGAAGCGGCGCATGCGCTCGGACAGTTCCTTGTCCTGTTCGGCGAAGTACTCGCCGTCCCACTTCACCAGCGAGTCGTTCTCGAACCACAGGGTCATGTTCTTGACCTCCGTGTGGCCGCGGCGGTTGGTGCGCTGCGTCGCGGTGTAGTCCCAGCGCTGGTGGTGGAACGGGTCGGCGATCGAGGGCGTACCGAGCAGGGTCAGCACCTGCTGCTTGTCCATGCCGACCTGCAGCTGGTCGATCGCGTCCTTTTCGATCAGGTTGCCCTGGTAGATCGGCTGCTTGTAGAGCATGCCGCAACCGGCCGTGGCCGTGGCGATCAGGAGGGCGAGCGCGATGCGGGAAATGGGCATGGAACGGGGCCTGCGATGACGGGCGGAACCGGCGCGATGATACACTCCCGGCGAGCACGGCAACCGACATCCAGGCAGCTGTCGCTAAACCGCCTGTGAACGGAGACCCCATGGAATCGATGGATTTGCGCAAGGCCGGGCTGAAGGTGACGCATCCGCGGATGCGGATCCTCGAACTGCTCGAACTGCGGACCCCGCGCCAGCACATGACCGCGGAAGACATCTACCGGCAGCTGCTGGAGCAGGGCGACGAGATCGGCCTGGCCACGGTGTACCGCGTGCTGACCCAGTTCGAGGCGGCCGGCCTCGTGGTCAAGCACAACTTCGAGGGCGGCCACGCGCTGTACGAGATTGACCGCGGCGACCACCACTACCACATGGTCGACGTGGTCAGCGACCAGATCACCGAGTTCGAGAGCCCGGAGATCGTGGCGCTGCTCAACAAGATCGCCGGCGAGCACGGCTACGTGCTCGACGAGCACTCGCTGGTGCTGTACGTGCGCAAGAAGCGCTGAGGGCTTCAGGTCAGTCGGGCTGTCATATCGACCGGAGGGAGATATCTGCTTGTCCTCGACAGGAACGGCAGATCCCTCGCTTCGCTCGGGATGACAGTCCGAATTCGTTCGGGATGACGGCCCGAAAGGGAATCCGCATTCGCGCCTAGTTGCCGCCCGCGGCGAGCAGGCGACGGGCCGCGGCGCGCGCTTCCTTCGAGACTTCGACGCCGCCGAGCATGCGCGCCAGTTCCTCCTGGCGCTGTTTCGAGTCGAGCCGCTGCACGGCGCTGTGGGTGATGCCGTCGCGGTCGGCCTTGCTGACGCGGTAGTGGGCGTGGCCCTGCGCGGCGACCTGCGGCAGGTGGGTCACGCACAGCACCTGCCGGCTCGCGCCGAGCGCGCGCAGCTTCTGGCCGACGATCTCGGCGACCGCGCCGCCGATACCCGAGTCGACCTCGTCGAACACCATCGTCGGCACCGCGTCCGAGCCCAGCGCGGCGACTTCGATCGCCAGCGAGATGCGCGAGAGTTCGCCGCCCGAGGCCACGCGGCGCAGCGGCCGCGGCGGCTGGCCGGCGTTGGCCGAGACCAGGAATTCCGCGCGTTCGCCGCCCTGGGGGTCGGGGCGGTCGCCGTCGACCGGCTCCAGCGCCACCTCGAAGCGCCCGCCGCCCATGCCCAGTTCGGCGATCAGCGCGGTCGTGGCCTGCGACAGCCGGGCGGCGGTGGCCGAGCGGGCGTCGCCGAGCGCGTCGGCGGCCCTGCGCCAGCTGGCGGCCGCGACGGCGATCTCGCCGTCCAGCGCCTGCAGGCGGGTGCCGGCGTCGCGCAGTGCATCGAGTTCGGCGGCGAAGCCGGCCCGGCATCCCGCGAGTTCCTCCGGCGCGACGCGGTGCTTGCGCGCCAGTTCGTGCAGCCGCGCCAGCTTCGCGTCCAGCAGTTCGAACTGTGCCGGGTCGAGGTCGAGCTCGTCGCGCACGCGCTGCAGCAGCAGCAGCGCTTCGTCGATCTGGATCGCAGCGGCGTCGAGCATGGCGTCGACCTCGTCCAGCCGCGGCTCGTGCTCGCGTTCGCGCGACAGGCCGCCGCGCAACTGCTGCAGGCGGCGGACCAGCGACGGGCCATCGTCGCCGGACAGGCCGGCGAGCGCCTCGTCGCAGGCGGCGATCAGGCCGGCCGCGTGCGCCTGCCGGCGATGGCCGACGACCAGCGCCTCGATCGCCTCGGCGCCCAACTCCTCGCGTTCGAGTTCGGCGAGCTGGTGGCCGAGCCAGTCGATCCGCTCGGACACGTCGCCGGCCTTCGACAGCGCGTCGCGCTCGCGCTGCAGCGCGTTCCATTGCGCGGCGGCGGCGCGCACCGCCGCCAGCGGCGCGTCGTGGCCGCCGAAGGCGTCGAGCAGGGCGAGCTGGCTGGATTTCTCCAGCAGCGCCTGGTGCTCGTGCTGGCCGTGGATCTCGACCAGCAGGCCGGCCAGCTGCGACAACTGCGCCAGCGTCGCCGGGCGGCCGTTGATCCAGGCACGCGAGCCGCCGTCCGCGCGCAGGGTGCGGCGCAGGGTGCAGGCCCCGTCGTCGTCGAATTCCTGCCCGCGCAGCCAGTCCGCCGCGGCCGGGGCGTCGTCCGGGTCGAATTCGGCGTGCAGTTCGGCGCGTTCGGCGCCGTGGCGGACCATGCCGGCATCGGCGCGCAGGCCCGAGAGGAAGCCCAGCGCGTCGACCAGCAGCGACTTGCCGGCGCCGGTCTCGCCGGAGATCACGGTCATGCCCGGCCCGAACTCCAGCTCGGTGGCCGAGACGACGGCGAAATCACGAAGGGTCAGGCGCTTGAGCATGGCCGCGCATTGTAGGGCGCACGGTCGCAGCCGCCGAGACGGATGTAGCCCGGATGGCTGTCGGGAATCCCCGGGCTGGACGTTTTCCCGTCATCCCGGGCATGGCGAGCGATCGGTCCTTGCGGCCGCCCTGCGCCCGGCGCTTGCAGCCGCCGGACGATCGGCGATCTAATCGTGCAGATGGCCGCACCACCGCCCGGCAGCACCCTCGATCCCCGCGCACGGCAGCTGCTGCGCACCCTGATCGCCCGCCACATCCGCGACGGCGGGCCGGTCGGCTCGCAGACCCTGGCGCGCCATGCCGGGCTCGACGTCAGCCCGGCGACGATCCGCAACATCCTCTCCGACCTCGAGGAAATCGGCCTGCTGTCGGCGCCGCACACCTCCGCCGGGCGGGTGCCGACGGCGCAGGGCTACCGCGTCTTCGTCGACTCGCTGCTGCAGGTGCAGCCGCTGCCCAACGCCGAGCTGGCGCGGCTGCGCGGCGAACTGCCGGCCGGCGGCGGCACCCAGTCGCTGCTCGGCAGCGCCTCGGAGCTGGTCTCGGCAATGACCCACTTCGTTGGCGTGGTCTCGGTTCCCAAGCGCGAGCAGTTCGCCTTCCGCCACATCGACTTCGTGCCGCTGGACGGCCAGCGGGTCATGGCGATCCTGGTCTTCGCCGACAACGACGTGCAGAACCGCATCATCCAGACCCGACGGCCGTACGACGCGTCCGAGCTGGAGCGGGTGGCGAACTACCTGAACGCGCACTTCGCCGGCCGGCCGGTGGCCGAGATCCGCGCCACCCTGGTGCGCGAGCTGCAGGCCGCGCGCAGCGAGATGGAGGCGCTGCTCTCGCACACCGTCGAACTGGCCGAGCAGGCGCTGGCCCCGGCCGCGGACGACGACATGCTGGTCGCCGGCCAGACCCGGCTGATCGGGGTCCAGGACCTGTCCGACCTCGACCGCCTGCGCGAGCTGTTCGAGGCCTTCTCCCGCAAGCGCGAGATCCTGCAGCTGCTCGAACGCACGATCCGGGCGCAGGGCGTGCGCATCTTCATCGGCGAGGAGACCGGGCTGGCGCCGCTGGAGGGGGTGTCGCTGGTGACCGCGCCGTATGCCTCGGGCGGCAAGGTGCTGGGGGTGCTGGGCGTGATCGGCCCGACCCGGATGGCCTACGACCGCGTGATCCCGGTGGTGCAGGCCACCGCGCAGGCGCTTGGGGCCGCCTTGAATCCGGATGCGCCGGCCCCATAGCTGGCGGGTCGGCGGCCTGACGACCGCCATTGCAGCCACAGGACATGACCGCAGAATCCACGCCCGACGCCGCGCCCGCGGCCGAAGAACACGACACCGCCGAGGCCCGCATCCAGGTCCTCGAGGCGGAACTGGAACAGCTCCGCGCGCAGTCGCTGCTCGACCGCGCTGACATCGAGAACCAGCGCAAGCGCCTGGAGCGCGACGTGCGCAACGCCTGCCGCTTCGCCAACAAGCAACTGCTGGGCGACCTGCTGCCGGTGTTCGACAGCCTCGAGGCCGCGCTCACCACGGCCGCGGCCGACGACCCGCTGCGTGACGGCGTGGTGCTGACCCTGCGCGAGCTCGCGCGCGTGTGCGAGAACAACGGCCTGGTCGAGGTCGCGCCGGAGCCGGGCGATGTCTTCGATCCCGAGAAGCACAACGCGATGAGCGCGGTCGAGACCGCCGAGGTCGCGCCCGGCGCCGTGTTCCAGGTGTTCCAGAAGGGCTACGTGCTCAACGAGCAGCTGCTGCGGCCGGCGCTGGTCGCGGTGGCCAAGCACGACTGAAGCTGAAAAACCCGCCGCCGGGCGCTTGAAGCGCCGCCGCGGCAGCCCCAGATACGCGTCATCGGCGGCCCCGCCGCCCACCACACCGGATTCAAGAGGGAACCCACAATGGCAAAGATCATCGGCATCGACCTCGGCACGACCAACTCGTGCGTGGCGATCATGGACGGCGGCAAGGCCAAGGTCATCGAGAACAGCGAGGGCGACCGCACCACGCCGTCGATCGTGGCCTACACCAAGGACGGCGAAGTGCTGGTCGGCGCGAGCGCCAAGCGCCAGGCCGTCACCAACCCCAAGAACACCTTCTACGCGGTGAAGCGCCTGATCGGCCGCAAGTTCACCGACGCGGAAGTGAAGAAGGACCTTGACCTGGTGCCTTACAGCATCGTCGAGCACGACAACGGCGACGCCTGGGTGGCCACCAGCGACGGCCGCAGGCTGTCGGCGCAGGAAGTCTCCGCGCGCATCCTCGAGAAGATGAAGAAGACCGCCGAGGACTACCTGGGCGAGAAGGTCACCGAAGCGGTCATCACCGTGCCGGCCTACTTCAACGACTCCCAGCGCCAGGCGACCAAGGACGCCGGCCGCATCGCCGGCCTCGACGTCAAGCGCATCATCAACGAGCCGACCGCGGCGGCGCTGGCCTACGGCCTGGACAAGGCCGGCGGCGACCGCAAGATCGTGGTCTACGACCTCGGCGGCGGCACCTTCGACGTGTCGATCATCGAGATCGCCGAAGTCGACGGCGAGAAGCAGTTCGAGGTGCTGGCCACCAACGGCGACACCTTCCTCGGCGGCGAGGACTTCGACAAGCGCGTCATCGACTACCTGGTCGAGGAGTTCCAGAAGGACCAGGGCATCGACCTGCGCAAGGATCCGCTGGCCCTGCAGCGCCTGAAGGACGCGGCCGAGCGCGCCAAGATCGAGCTGTCCAGCGCGCAGCAGACCGAGGTGAACCTGCCGTACGTGACGGCGGACGCCTCCGGCCCGAAGCACCTCAACATCAAGCTGACCCGCGCCAAGCTCGAGGCCCTCGTCGAGGACCTGGTGAAGAAGACCATCGAGCCGTGCAAGGTCGCGCTCAACGACGCCGGCCTGCGCGCCAGCGACATCGCGGAGGTGATCCTGGTCGGTGGCCAGACCCGCATGCCGAAGGTGCAGGCCGCGGTGACCGAGTTCTTCGGCAAGGAGCCGAAGAAGGACGTCAACCCGGACGAAGCCGTGGCCATCGGCGCGGCGGTGCAGGGCGGCGTGCTCGCCGGCGACGTCAAGGACGTGCTGCTGCTCGACGTGACCCCGCTGAGCCTGGGCATCGAGACCCTGGGCGGCGTGTTCACCAAGATCATCGAGAAGAACACCACCATCCCGACCAAGGCCTCGCAGACCTTCTCCACCGCCGAGGACAACCAGTCCGCGGTCACCGTGCACGTGCTGCAGGGCGAGCGCGAGCAGGCCCGCTACAACAAGTCGCTGGCCCGCTTCGACCTCACCGGCATCGACGCCGCGCCGCGCGGCATGCCGCAGGTCGAGGTGTCGTTCGACATCGACGCCAACGGCATCGTCCACGTCACCGCCAGGGACAAGAAGACCGGCAAGGAGCAGAAGGTCGAGATCAAGGCCGGCTCGGGCCTGTCGGACGACGAGATCCAGCGGATGGTCGCCGATGCCGAGGCGCATCGCGAGGAGGACAGGAAGTTCCACGAGCTGGTCGGCGCCCGCAACCAGGCCGACGCCCTGATCCACGCCGCGCGCAGCGCGATCAAGGACAACGGCGACAAGGTGCCGGGCGACCTGATCGGTCGCGTCGAGGGCGCCATCGCCGAGGTCGAGACCGCGATGAAGGGCGACGACAAGGACCAGATCGAGGCCAAGACCAAGGCGCTGGAAGAGGCCGCGCAGTCGCTGTTCGCGGCGGCGGCCGCCGCCGGCCAGCAGGCGCCCGAGGACGCGGCCAGCGGCGGCACCCCGGCGGGCGACGACGTGGTCGATGCGGAGTTCACCGAGGTCAAGGACGACGAGAAGAAGTCGTGATGGGTGATTCGTAGTTCGTGATCGGGAAAAGCGGGGTCTCGGCTCCGCTTTTTCCGTCTCGAATTGCCGGATCGCGGCCTTTGCCTTTTCGAATCACCAATCACGAATCACGAATCACCGCCCGATGAGCAAACGCGACTACTACGAAGTCCTGGGCGTTGCGCGCGACGCCAGCGAAGAAGACCTGAAGAAGGCCTATCGCCGCTGCGCGATGAAGTACCACCCGGACCGCAATCCCGGGGACCACGAGGCCGAGGTGCGCTTCAAGGAGTGCAAGGAGGCGTACGAGGTGCTGTCGGACGGCGGCAAGCGCCGCCTGTACGACCAGCACGGCCACGCCGCGTTCGAGCACGGCATGGGCGGCGGCAACGCCGGGCCGGGCTTCGGCGGCGCCGACATGGGCGACATCTTCGGCGACATCTTCGGCAACATCTTCGGCGGCGGCGGCGGACGCGGCGGCCCGCGCCGCGGCGCCGACGTCGGCTACGTGATGGAACTCGACCTCGAGGAGGCCGTGTCCGGCGTCGAGAAGCGCATCGAGATCCCGACCCTGGCCGAATGCGGCGACTGCGACGGCACCGGCTCGGAAGACCGCAAGCTCGAGACCTGCTCGACCTGCCACGGCCGTGGCCAGGTGCGCTTCCAGCGCGGCATCTTCTCGATGCAGCAGCCGTGCCCGCACTGCCACGGCCGCGGCAAGACGATCGCCAACCCGTGCAAGACCTGCCACGGCAACGGCCGGATCGAGGAAGAGAAGGTGCTGTCGGTGAAGATCCCGGCCGGCGTCGACAGCGGCGACCGCATCCGCCTGGCCGGCGAAGGCGAGGCCGGCCCCGCCGGCGCGCCCGCGGGCGATCTCTACGTCGAGGTCCGCGTGCGCCCGCACGACATCTTCGAGCGCGACGGCGACGACCTGCACTGCGAGGTGCCGATCCGCATCTCGCAGGCGGCGCTGGGCGACACCGTGCGCGTGCCCACGCTCGGCGGCGAGGCCGAGATCCGCATTCCTGCCGAGACCCAGACCGGCAAGGTGTTCCGCCTGCGCGACAAGGGCGTGAAGTCGGTGCGCAGCCGCGCGCCGGGCGACCTGTACTGCAAGGTCGTGGTCGAGACCCCGGTGAACCTGACCCAGGAGCAGCGCGACTTGCTGGACAAGTTCGAGGCGACGTTCACCGGCGAGAACGCGCGCCGACATTCGCCCAGGTCCAGCACCTTCCTCGACGGCGTGAAGGGCTTCTGGGACCGGATGGTGTCCTGACGCGCGCCGCGCGGCGCGGGCTTGTCGGCCGCCGGGTGCGCGACCAGAGCCTCTTTGGCACAAACCACTACATTCCGTCGTCCCCGCGAAGGCGGGGATCCAGCGTCTTTGCTGTTGATTTCAAAGGCAAAGTCCCTGGATTCCCGCTTTCGCGGGAATGACGACGTTGGTTTACGTTCGGCATGAAACTGCTCTAGCCTGCACCCATGACCACTCCCGTCCGCCTGCTGATCCACGGTGCCTCCGGCCGCATGGGCCAGGCGCTGCTGCGCCTGGCCACCGAGCGGCCCGGCCTGCAGGTCGTGGCCGCGGTGCAGCGCAAGGTCGACCAGCGCGTGCTCGACGGCGTGCCGCATTTCGCCAGCAGCGAGCTGGCGGCTGCGCCGGCCTTCGACGTCGCGATCGATTTCAGCCTGCCCGAAGCCTTCGACCCGGTGCTGGCGCTGTGCGCGGAGCGGGGCAGCGCCTTCGTCTCCGGCACCACCGGGCTGTCCGGGGCGCAGCGCGAGGCGCTGGAGACCGCGTCCGCGCGCATCCCGCTGCTGTGGGCCTCGAACTTCAGCCTCGGCGTCGCGATCCTCGACGAACTGGTGGAGCGCGCCGCGGCGGCGCTGCCGGGCTGGGACTGCGACATCGTCGAGTCGCACCACACCAGGAAGAAGGATGCGCCGTCCGGGACCGCGCTGTCGCTGGGCGCGGCGGCGGAGCGGAACGGGGCGACGCCGCGCTACGCCTCGATCCGCGCGGGCGACATCGTCGGCGAGCATCTCGTCCAGTTCAGCGGCGCCGGCGAACGCATCGAACTGGTTCATCGTGCAACCAACCGCGACATCTTCGCCCGCGGCGCCCTGCATGCGGCGGCGCGGCTGGCGGGCCGCCCGCCCGGCGCCTACCGCCTGCGCGACGTGCTGTAGGAACGCCTTCAGGCGCGATGCTCTGCTTGTCCGGGGCATCGGGGCGAAAAGAGTCGCGCCTGAAGGCGCTCCTGCGGAAAATCGGGGCCGCCCGGGCTGGCGTCGCAACCCCCGTGCCGGTATCATTCCCGCTCGCCTGATTCCTCACGCCTCCGGACCGGTTCCGCCCGCTCCGGCGGTTTTTTGCAACCCCACGTAGGCGAAGCCAGTGACCCAAACCGCAATCCTCGTCCTCGAAGACGGCACCGTGTTCGAGGGCGTTTCCGTGGGCGCGACCGGCCTGTCGGTCGGCGAGGTGGTGTTCAACACCGCCATGACCGGCTACCAGGAAGTGCTCACCGATCCCTCGTACGCGCGCCAGCTGGTGACGCTGACCTATCCGCACATCGGCAACACCGGCTGCACCGACCGGGACGACGAGGCCACGAAGGTCTGGGCCTCCGGGCTGATCGTGCGCGACGTGCCGCGCCGGCCGAGCAACTGGCGCAGCCAGGTGGCGCTGCCCGAATGGCTGCGCGCACGCGGCATCGTCGCGATCTCCGGCATCGACACGCGCCGGCTCACGCGCCTGCTGCGCGACCGCGGCGCGCAGAACGGCGCGCTGATGGCCGGGGAGATCGACGTCGACAAGGCGCTGGAAGCCGCGCGCAAGTTCCCCGGCCTCAAGGGCATGGACCTGGCGAAGGTCGTCAGCACGGCCGAGTCCTACGCCTGGTCCGAAGGCCAGCTCGACCTCGACGCCAACGCCTTCGTCTCCGCGCCGCCGAAGTTCAAGGTCGTCGCCTACGACTACGGCGTGAAGCACAACATCCTGCGCATGCTCGCCGAACGCGGCTGCGCGCTGACCGTGGTGCCGGCGCAGACGCCCGCCGCCGAAGTGCTGGCGATGGAACCCGACGGCGTGTTCCTCTCCAACGGCCCCGGCGACCCGGAGCCCTGCGACTACGCGATCGCCGCGATCCGCGAGTTCATCGCGAAGAAGGTCCCGACCTTCGGTATCTGCCTCGGCCACCAGCTGCTCGGCCTCGCCGCGGGCGCGAAGACCATGAAGATGCCGCATGGTCACCACGGCGCCAACCACCCGGTGCAGGACCTCGACAGCGGCCGGGTGATGATCACCTCGCAGAACCACGGCTTCGCGGTGGACGAGGCCACGCTGCCGGGCAACGTGCGCGTCACCCATCGCTCGCTGTTCGACGGCACCAACCAAGGCATCGAATTGACCGACGCGCCGGCATTCTCGTTCCAGGGGCACCCGGAAGCGTCGCCCGGCCCGCACGACGTCTCCCCGCTGTTCGACCGCTTCGTGGCGTCGATGGAGAAGCACTGACATGCCCAAGCGTTCCGACATCCAGACCATCCTGATCATCGGCGCCGGCCCGATCGTCATCGGCCAGGCCTGCGAGTTCGACTACTCCGGCGCGCAGGCCTGCAAGGCGCTGCGCGAGGAGGGCTACCGCGTCGTCCTGGTGAACTCGAACCCGGCGACGATCATGACCGACCCTTCGAGCGCCGACGCGGTCTACATCGAGCCGATCAACTGGCAGACGGTCGAGAAGATCATCGCCAAGGAAAAGCCCGACGCGCTGCTGCCGACCATGGGCGGCCAGACCGCACTCAACTGCGCGCTCGACCTGGCCGACAACGGCGTGCTGGAGAAGTACGGCGTCGAGCTGATCGGCGCCAAGCGCGAGGCCATCCGCATGGCCGAGGACCGCGAGCTGTTCCGTGTCGCGATGGCCGAGATCGGGCTGGAGTGCCCCAAGGCCGAGGTCGCGAAGTCGTTCGAGCAGGCGGTCGACATCCAGACGCGCGTCGGCTATCCGACCATCATCCGCCCCAGCTTCACCCTCGGCGGCAGCGGTGGCGGCATCGCCTACAACAGGGAAGAGTTCGAGGACATCGTCAAGCGCGGCCTCGAGTTGTCGCCGGTCGGCGAGGTGCTGGTCGAGGAATCGGTGCTCGGCTGGAAGGAGTTCGAGATGGAGGTGGTCCGCGACACCGCGGACAACTGCATCATCGTCTGCTCGATCGAGAACCTCGACCCGATGGGCGTGCACACCGGCGACAGCATCACCGTCGCGCCGGCGCAGACGCTCACCGACAAGGAATACCAGCGCCTGCGCGACGCCTCGATCGCGGTTCTGCGCAAGATCGGCGTCGACACCGGCGGCTCGAACGTGCAGTTCGGCATCAACGCCGAAACCGGGCGGGTAGTGGTGATCGAGATGAACCCGCGCGTGTCGCGCTCCTCGGCGCTGGCGTCGAAGGCGACCGGCTTCCCGATCGCCAAGGTCGCGGCCAAACTCGCCGTCGGCTACACCCTCGACGAGCTGCGCAACGAGATCACCGGCGGCAAGACTCCGGCCTCGTTCGAGCCGTCGATCGACTACGTGGTCACCAAGATCCCGCGCTTCGCCTTCGAGAAGTTCCCGCAGGCCGACGCGCGCCTGACCACGCAGATGAAGTCGGTCGGCGAGGTGATGGCGATGGGCCGCACCTTCCAGGAATCGGTGCAGAAGGCGCTGCGCGGGCTGGAGACCGGCAAGGTCGGCTTCGATCCGACGGAACTGGACCTGTCCGACGAGACCGACCTCGCCACGCTGCGGCGCGAAGTGAAGGAACCGGGGCCGGAACGCCTGTTCTACCTCGCCGACGCCTTCCGCGCCGGGCTGTCGGTCGAGGAGGTATTCTCGCTGTCGTTCGTCGATCCCTGGTTCCTCGACCAGATCGAGGAGATCGTCCAGGTCGAGCGCGAGGTCGCGGGCGCCGGCATCGACGCGCTCGACGGCCCGCGCCTGCGCGCGCTCAAGCGCATGGGCTTCTCCGACGCGCGGCTGGCGCAGCTGGTGGGCACGGACGAATCCGCGGTCCGCGCCCTGCGCCGTGCGCACGGCGTCAGGCCGGTCTACAAGCGCGTGGACTCCTGCGCCGCCGAGTTCGCCACGACCACCGCCTACATGTACTCGACCTACGAGGAAGAGTGCGAGGCCGCGCCGACCGACCGTGACAAGATCATCGTGCTCGGCGGCGGCCCCAACCGCATCGGCCAGGGCATCGAGTTCGACTACTGCTGCGTGCACGCCGCGCTGGCGCTGCGCGAGGACGGGTTCGAGACCATCATGGTCAACTGCAACCCGGAAACCGTCTCCACCGACTACGACACTTCCGATCGCCTGTACTTCGAGCCGCTCACCCTCGAGGACGTGCTGGAGATCGTCGAGCTGGAGAAGCCCAAGGGCGTGATCGTGCAGTATGGCGGGCAGACGCCGCTCAAGCTGGCGCGCGCGCTGGAGGCCAACGGCGTGCCGATCATCGGCACCTCGCCCGAGTCGATCGACCTGGCCGAGGACCGCGAGCGCTTCCAGAAGCTGGTCGACAGCCTCGGCCTGAAGCAGCCGCCCAACCGTACCGCGCGCAGCGCCGAGGAGGCGCTGGTGCTGGCCAAGGAGATCGGCTATCCGCTGGTCGTGCGCCCGAGCTACGTGCTCGGCGGCCGCGCCATGGAGGTGGTGCACGCCGACGCCGACCTCGCGCGCTACATGCGCGACGCGGTCAAGGTCTCGAACGATTCGCCGGTGCTGCTCGACCGCTTCCTCGACAACGCGGTGGAAGTGGACATCGACGTCATCGCCGACAAGGACGGCAACGTGCTGATCGGCGGCGTGATGGAGCACATCGAGGAGGCCGGCGTGCATTCGGGCGATTCATCGTGCTCGCTGCCGCCGTACTCGCTGCCCGTTGAAGTGCAGGCGCACCTGCGCGAGCAGGTGGTGGCGCTGGCCAGGGCGCTGGACGTCGTCGGCCTGATGAACACCCAGTTCGCGGTGCAGCACGACAACGGCGACGCGGTGATCTACCTGCTGGAAGTGAACCCGCGCGCCTCGCGCACGGTGCCGTTCGTGTCGAAGGCGACCGGGCTGGCACTGGCGAAGATCTCGGCGCGCTGCATGGCCGGCAAGACGCTGGCCGAGCAGGGCGCGACGAAGGAGATCGTGCCGGAGTACTTCTCGGTGAAGGAGGCGATCTTCCCGTTCGCCAAGTTCCAGGGCGTCGATCCGATCCTGGGGCCCGAGATGCGCTCGACCGGCGAGGTGATGGGCGTGGGCCGCAACTTCGGCGCGGCGTTCGCGCGCGCGCAGGAGGCGGCCAACATCAAGGCGCCGCCGACCTCGGGCAAGGCCTTCGTCTCGGTGCGCGACCCGGACAAGCAGCGCGTGCTGCCGGTCGCCCGCGACCTGGTCGAGCGCGGGTACGCCATCGTCGCCACCGCCGGCACCGCGAAGTGGCTGCGCGAGAACGGCATCGAATGCGAGCAGGTCAACAAGGTGCTGGAAGGCCGTCCGCACATCGTCGACCTGATCAAGAACGGCGAGATCGCCTACATCGTCAACACCACCGAGGGGCGGCAGGCGATCTCCGATTCGTTCTCGATCCGGCGCGAGGCGCTGCAGCAGCGGGTGACGTACTCGACCACCATTGCCGGCGCCCGGGCCTTGCTGCATTCTCTGGAATACCGCGGCAGCGGCCCGGTGTGGGCGCTGCAGGAACTCCACAACGAACTGCGCAAGGACGCCTGAGAGACCCGCATGAGAGCACCCATGACCATGGCCGGCGCGCAGCGGCTGCGCGCCGAACTCGAGGAACTCAAGTCGGTCAAGCGGCCGGCGGTGATCAACGCCATCGCCGAGGCGCGCGCGCACGGCGACCTCAAGGAAAACGCCGAGTACCACGCAGCGCGCGAGCAGCAGGGCTTCATCGAGGGCCGCATCAAGCAGCTCGAGGGCGAGCTGTCGCACGCCGACATCATCGACGTCGCCAAGTTGAACGCCGGCGACAAGGTGGTGTTCGGCGCCACGGTGACGATCGCCGACGTCGAGACCGACGAAGAGAAGCGCTACCAGATCGTCGGCGACCTCGAGGCCGACATCAAGCTGGGCCTGATCGCGATCTCCTCGCCGGTGGCGCGCGCGCTGATCGGCAAGCACGAGGGCGACAGCGTGACCATCGCGGCCCCGGCCGGCGAGCGCGAGTACGAGATCGTCAGCGTCAGCTACGGCGCCTGACCGGCCGATGGCGGGCGCTTCGGCCACGCTGCTGTTGCCCGCCGCGCGCCGCTTCGGCGCGCAGGCGCTGTCCGCGACCGCGGCGCAGGCGCTTGGACGTGCGGATGCGTCCGGTGGCCTTGGCGACGGGCGGCGCGCGCAGTTGCTCCGGCACCTGCAGCCGATTCCGAACCATTGGCCGATCGCGGCGCTGACGCGCCAGCTCGACGCCGGCGATGCCGCCGGCGCGGCCTGGCTGCGCGCCGATCCCTGCCGGGTGCAGCCCGACATCAACGGCGCGCGCCTGCTCGGCCTCGGCGAGACGCTGGGGCTGACCGCGGAGGATGCCGCGCAGCTGCTGCCCGCGCTCAGGCCGCTGTTCGGCGACGCGGGCTTCCCGATCGACGCGCCGGTGGCGGCGCGCTGGTACCTGCGGCTGCCGCGCGAGGCGAAGGTCCCGGCGTTCACCGAGCCCGACGACGCGCTCGGCACCGACCTGTTCGACCACCTGGCCGAGGGCAGCGAGGGCCGCCGCTGGCGCAGCCTGCTCAGCGAGGCGCAGGTGGTCCTGCACAACCATCCCTGGAATGCGCGGCGCGCGGAGTCGGGCAGGACGCCGGTGAACTCGCTGTGGTTCTGGGGCGCGGGCGTGCTGCCGGACCACGTGCGCTCGCCGCATGCGGCGTTCTGCAGCGGCGACGACACGGCCGCCGCGATCGCCGCGGCCGCCGGCATCCGCCGGCCGCTACCGGCGCGGTTCGAGCCGATCGAGGATGACGCGGTGTTCGACCTGACCGGCGCGCGCGACCTGTCCGCGCTTGAACAGGCCTGGCTGCAGCCGGCGCTGGCGGCGCTGCGGCGCGGCGAACTCCGGGTGCTGCGGATCGACACCGAGGACGGTGCGGCGTTCGACCTCGCGCGGGGACAGCGCTGGCGCTTCTGGCGTCGTCCGCGGACGGGCTTCGGGGTTTGACCGCGCCGCGGATCCGGCGCCGCAGCGTGGACGTGCGCGGCGAGTGGCCCGACAGCGTGCCGCCGCTGCTGCGGCGCATCTACGCGGCGCGAGGCGCCGACGATCCCGTACTGGCGCAGCCGAAGCTGGCGCAGCTGCCGTCGCCGGATGCCCTGGGCGGGCTCGACGTCGCGGTGGCGCTGCTGTCCGACGCGATCGCGCGCGATGCACGCATCCTCGTCGTCGGCGATTTCGATGCCGATGGCGCCACCGCCTGCGCGCTCGCCGTGCGCGGGCTGCGCATGCTCGGCGCGCGCGAGGTGGTGCATGCGGTGCCCAATCGCATGGTGCACGGGTATGGGTTGTCGCCAGGGCTGGTGGGGGAGCTTGTCGGGCTGAAGCCCGAGCTATTGGTGACCGTGGATCATGGGGTGGCCTGTCATGCGGGGGTGGGCGCGGCGAAGGTGCTCGGCTGGAAGGTGCTGGTGACCGACCACCACCTGCCGGGCGATGCGCTGCCGCCGGCCGATGCCATCGTCAATCCCAACCTGCGCGGTGACGGCTTTCCCTGCAAGGCGCTGGCCGGCGTGGGCGTGCTGTTCTACGTGCTGCTGGCGCTGCGCCGCCACCTGCGCGAGGCCGGCGCGTTCGCAGGTGCGGTTCCCGATCTGTCCACGCTGCTCGATCTCGTCGCGGTCGGCACCGTCGCCGACCTCGTGCCGCTGGACGCGACCAACCGCGCGCTGGTGTCCGCCGGCCTGCGGCGGCTGCGCGCCGGGCAGGGCTGTGCCGGGCTGCAGGCGCTGATCGAAGTCTCCGGCCGCAAGGCCGGGGCGCTGACCGCGGCCGACATCGGCTTCGCGGTCGCGCCGCGACTCAATGCGGCCGGTCGGCTCGAGGACATGTCGCTCGGGATCGAGTGCCTGCTCACCGACGATCCGGGGCATGCCGGCGAACTGGCCGCGCAGTTGCACCGGATCAACGCCGAACGTCGCGGCGTGCAGCAGGTGATGGTCGACGAGGCCGAAGCCGCGCTGGCCGCCGTGCCGGCGCCCGGCACGGGCGCGCCGGCGATGGCGGTGTGCCTGTTCGATCCCGAATGGCATCCGGGCGTGGTCGGGCTGGTCGCCTCGAAGCTCAAGGAGCGCCTGCACCGGCCGGTGGTCGCGTTTGCGCCGGCCGAGCCGGGCAGCGAGCAGCTGCGCGGATCCGCGCGCTCGATCCCCGGGCTGCACGTCCGCGACGCGCTGGCGGCCGTCGATGCCCGGCATCCGGGGCTGGTCGAACGCTTCGGCGGGCACGCGATGGCGGCGGGGCTGAGCCTGCGGCGCGAGCGGTTCGCCGCGTTCGAGCAAGCGTTCGCCGAAGCGGTCCGCAACATGCTCGATCCGGCGCTGCTGCAGTCCGAACTGGTGACCGACGGCGAACTGTCGCCGGCCGAGTTCGACCGCTTCCACGCCGACGCGCTCCGCGACGGCGGCCCGTGGGGACAAGGGTTCCCCGAGCCGCTGTTCGACGGCGTGTTCGACGTGGCCGACTGGCGCGTCGTCGGCGAGCGCCACCTCAAGCTGGTGCTGCGCGGCGAGGGCATCGCGACGCCGATCAATGCGATCCACTTCGGCGGCTGGACCGGCGAGCGCCCCGCCGCGCGCTGCCGTCTCGCCTACCGGCTGGCACCGGACCACTACCGCGGCGGGCAGGCGATCCAGCTGATCGTCGAGCATCTCGCGCCGGCCCTCGATCCTGGCCCGCTCCTGTAGGAACGGGGCAGAGGTAAGAGCAGCCGCAGTCAGTCAGGCCACCTGTGGCACGGCAGCCGGCGCACGTTCCCGGAACCTGAGCCCGAACAGCGGCCGCAGCGGCGGAATGCGGCGGATGAGCTCGTAGCCGGCGAAGCACAGGCCGAAGGTCAGCACCACCAGCAGCGGCCCCTCCAGCAGCGGCGGCAGGTCGAACGGCTTGAGGTTGTGCGCCAGCACCACGGTGATCGTCTGGTGCAGGATGTAGACCGGGAAGATCGCCTGCGACAGGTAGCGCAGGGCAGGGCTGTCGCCGGGCGCCCACTGCCGGGCGAAGCCGAGGATGGCCACGATCGCGCACCACTGGTTCAGGCCCCAGGCGCCGCGCATCGCCAGCCGCAGTCCCTGCGGCGGGGCGATATCGGTGAAGTAGCCGAAGTAGGCGACGATCGCGAGCCAGCTGCCCAGCCACAGCGCCAGCGCCGGCCAGCGCGCGCGCTGGATCGCCTCCCAGACCGCGCTTGAGCGCGCGACGAGGAAGCCGAGCAGGAAGATGCCGAAGTACTGGACGTGGTTGTACCAGTCGTCGACCAGCGCATGCGTCGAGTCGAAGATGCCGATCAGCGCGATCCGGGCGACGGCGAAGAACAGGATCGGCCACAGCAGGAGGCCGCCGGTCGAGGTCAGGGCGCTGGCGAGGCTGGCGGCGAAGGCCTCCAGCCGCCGCGGCGCAAGCTTCAGCAGCAGCCACAGCGCGACGGTGTAGACCCACAGGTAGGCGACGAACCAAAGGTGGTTCCAGGTCGGCACGTCGAGGCAGTCGTCGCCGCGGCAGAAGCCGTCGTCGTTGGCGAGGTAGCGTCCCCAGAACGCGAGGTAGCCGTCGTGGTAGCCGCCCGGCAGCTTCTCGACGACCTCGTAGTACGCCTGCGGCACCACCACCACGAGCATGCCGAAGACCAGCGGAACCAGCAGCCGCCAGGACCTCGCGCCGAGGAACCGTGGCGTACTGCCACGGGCCTCGGCCTCGCGCCGGGCCTTGCCCAGCAGGAACGCGGTCGCCGCGCCCGACACCAGGAACAGCAGCGACAGCCGCCACGGCGAGGTCAGCATCATGAACGGCTGCAGCGCCGGTCCGGCGTAGGGGCTGTTCACGTGCCACTCCCAGGTCACGTAGTACATGCCGACGTGATAGAGCACCAGCAGCATGAAGGCGAGGACGCGGACCCAGTCGAGGTCGAAACGGCGTTGCATGGCGGAGGTTCCGGTTCGGGTGGACGGGGAGGAGGATCCGCGCGGCGGCCTCGGCGCCAAGCCCGAAGTGATCGTACGACCGGTCCCGGGGACGAACCGCGGACCCGCGGGACGAACCGGGGGCGTCGATCCGGTCCCCGTCCGTAGAATGCGCGCATGCAACCCAGCGTGCGAACCGCCTACGAACGCTATCGCCCCTGGCGGCGCTGGGTGGAGATCGGCTTCTTCGCCGCGGTCCTCGTCGTCAACGCCGTAGGCAACACCGTCACCACCTGGATCGACCTCAACCGCTCCGAGCCGGGCCGGGTGCCGATGTGGGAGCCGGCGGTCTGGGAGGGGAGCAGCGCGCTGCTGTGGACCGTGATCATTCCCCTGGTCGCCGTGCTCACCTGGCGCTGGCCCACGCACTGGGACAACTGGCGCCGGCGCCTGCCGCTGCACCTGGTCGCGAGCGTGGCGGTTTCGCTGGTCCACGTGTCGGGCATGGTTGGCCTGCGCGTCCTGGCGTATCGCTGGCAGGGAGCGGACTACGACTTCGGGCCCTGGCCGCGCGAGCTGGGCTACGAATACCTCAAGGACGTGCGCACCTACCTCGGCTTCGTCGTGATCATCGAGGTCTACCGCCTGCTGCTGCGCCGCCTGCAGGGCGAGGCCAGCTTCCTGGCCGCGCCCGACGACGGGCCGCCGGTGGAAGCGGTGGACCGGCCGGACCGGTTCCTCGTGCGCAAGCTCGGCCGTGAGTTCCTGGTCGCGGCCAACGACATCGAATGGCTGCAGGCCTCGGGCAACTACGTCAACCTGCGCGTGCGCGGCCACGACTATCCGCTGCGCAGCACGATTGCCGGGATCGAGGCCCGGCTCGACCCGGCCCGATTCCTGCGCATCCACCGCAGCTATATCGCCAACCTCGACCACCTGGCCTCGATCGAGCCGCTGGACACCGGCGATGCGCGCGTGCACCTGAAGGACGGCACCGCGCTGCCCTGCAGCCGCCGCTACCGCGGCGAACTGCGCGATCGCCTGGGCGAGTCCTGAAGCAGCTGCAGGGGAGCGACCCCGGTCGCGCAGGTGCCCTGCGACGCGTCGGGGCGCAGGCCGTCGCGATTGAAATCGCGCCTGCACGCCGGCGGCCGGCAATTGCTAGAATCACCGGCTGTTTTTTGCCCGGTGTTCCCCACATGATCGAACTCAATCCCGTGCGCCAGCGCATCGCCGACCTGACCGGCCGGCTGGATGCGCTGAGGGGGTTTCTTTGACTACGATGCCAGGCGCGAGCGGCTCGAAGAAGTAGAGCGCGAGCTCGAGAACCCCGACATCTGGAACGATCCCGAACGCGCCCAGGCGCTGGGCCGGGAGCGTTCGATGCTCGACAAGACCGTCAACGGCATCCGCAACCTGACCGAGGGCCTGTCTGGCGCCGGCGAACTGCTGGAACTGGCCGAGGCCGAGGACGACGAAGAGACCGCGCAGGCCGTGGTCGACGACGTCGAGCGCCATGCCGGCGAAGTCGACAAGCTGGAATTCCAGCGCATGTTCTCCGGCGAGATGGACGGCACCAACGCCTTCGTCGACATCCAGGCCGGCGCCGGCGGCACCGAGGCGCAGGACTGGGCCGAGATGCTGCTGCGCATGTACCTGCGCTGGGCCGAGTCGCGCGGCTGGAAGACCGAACTGCTGGAAGTCAGCGGCGGCGAGGTGGCGGGCATCAAGTCGGCGACCTTCCGCGTGGAGGGCGAGTTCGCCTACGGCTGGCTCAAGACCGAGACCGGCGTGCACCGGCTCGTGCGCAAGTCGCCGTTCGATTCCGACAACCGACGCCACACCAGCTTCACCTCGGTGTTCGTGTCGCCGGAAGTCGACGACAACATCGACATCGAGATCAACCCGGCCGACCTCAAGACCGACGTCTACCGTTCGTCCGGCGCCGGCGGCCAGCACGTCAACAAGACCGAGTCCGCGGTCCGCATCACCCACGTGCCGAGCGGAATCGTGGTGGCCTGCCAGACCGAGCGCAGCCAGCACGCCAACCGCGACCGCGCGATGAAGATGCTGGCCGCGAAGCTGTACGAGATGGAGATCCAGAAGCGCAACGCCGAGCGCGATGCGGTGGAAGCCACCAAGTCCGACATCGGCTGGGGCAGCCAGATCCGCAACTACGTGCTCGACCAGAGCCGGATCAAGGACCTGCGCACGGGCATCGAGCGCAGCGACACGCAGAAGGTGCTCGACGGCGACCTCGACGAATTCGTCGAGGGCAGCCTGAAGGCCGGCCTTGAGGCGGGTTCCAAACGTTCCGACGCCGTTTGAATTGTCATCCCGACCCCGGACTTGATCCGGGGGAGGGATCTCGCTTCGGCCTGCATCGATGCAACTGAAAGCAGATCCCTCGCTGCGCTCGGGATGACAAACATTTAGGCTGTCCCGATTCCCGATTCCCGATTCCCGATTCCCGATTCCCGATTCCCGATTCCCGACATGACCGACCCGACCCAGCCGCAGAACGCCCCCGCCGACGAGAACGTCCTGATCGCCGAGCGGCGCGGGAAACTGTCGGCGCTGCGCGGGCAGGGCATTGCCTTTCCCAACGATTTCAGGCGCAGCGACTACGCGGCCGACCTGCAGGCCGAGTACGCCGACGCCGAGCGCTGGACCGGCGAGGCGCTGGAATCGACCGGCCGCCGGGTCACGCTCGCCGGGCGCATGCTCGCCAAGCGGGTGATGGGCAAGGCCGCGTTCGCGCAGGTCCAGGACGTCAGCGGCCGCATCCAGCTGTTCCTGCAGTCGGCGACGCTGGGCGGCACCTACGACGCGTTCAAGGGCTGGGACGTGGGCGACATCGTCGCGGTCGAGGGCACGCTGATGCGCACCAAGACCGGCGAGCTGTCGGTCAAGGCCGAAACCCTGCGCCTGCTGACCAAGTCGCTGCGCCCGCTGCCGGACAAGTGGCACGGCCTGTCCGACGTCGAGCAGCGCTACCGCCAGCGCTACGTCGACCTGGTGGTGACGCCCGAGGCGCGCGAGGTCTTCGTCAAGCGTTCGCGGATCATCGCCGCGATCCGCCGCTGGCTCGACGCGCGCCGCTTCCTCGAAGTGGAGACGCCGATGATGCACTACATCGCCGGCGGCGCCACCGCGCGTCCGTTCACCACCCACCACAACGCGCTCGACCTCGACCTGTACCTGCGCGTCGCCCCCGAGCTCTACCTCAAGCGCCTGGTCGTCGGCGGCTTCGAGCGCGTCTACGAGATCAACCGCAACTTCCGCAACGAAGGCGTCAGCACCCGGCACAACCCCGAGTTCACGATGCTGGAGCTGTACGAGGCCTACGTCGCCTACGAGGAGGTCATGGACCTGACCGAATCGCTGATCCGCGACGTGGCGATGGACACGCTTGGCACCACCGCGCTGCAGTGGGAAGGCAACGCCATCGACGTCGGTCCCGCCTTCCGCCGCTGGAAGCTGGAGGAAGCCGTGCGCGAGCTCAACCCGCACATCAGCGAAGCCGACTGCCGCGACCGCGAGGCGCTGGCGCGCCACTGCGCCGCGCTGAAGATCCCGGTCAAGCCGGGTTACGGCTGGGGCAAGCTGCTGCTGGAGATCTTCGAGAAGACGGTGGAGCAGGGGCTCATCCAGCCGACCTTCATCACCCACTACCCGGTCGAGGTCTCGCCGCTGGCGCGCGAGTCCGACCGCGAGCCGGGCATCACCGACCGCTTCGAGCTGTTCATCGGCGGCAAGGAGATCGCCAACGGCTTCTCCGAGCTGAACGACCCGGAGGACCAGGCCGCGCGCTTCCGCGCCCAGGTCGAGGCCAAGGACGGCGGCGACGACGAGGCCATGCACTACGACGCCGACTACATCCGCGCGCTGGAGGTCGGCCTGCCGCCCACGGGCGGCCTGGGCGTCGGCATCGACCGGCTGGTGATGCTGTTCACGGATTCGGCCTCGATCCGCGACGTGCTGCTGTTCCCGTACATGCGTCCGGAAGCCGGCGGATAAGCCGGCCGTGGCGCTCGCGGCGGGCCGGCGGCTCCTGCCCGGCTGTCAGCGCAATGTGAATTTTTAGGGCATCATTCGGTCAATTGTTGACCCATGGACGCCCGGCTCTTCGTTGATTCATTGAGCTGGGTCTCATTTCTGGACGGAACCGATGCGGGCACAGGACTTGCTTCCGAATACCTCATCTGGCGACGCTCCCGCCCCGGACCGCGGGACGGGTCGCCTCCCGGGAACTGCAGACCAGATGAACATCGTCATCGTCGACGACCAGACCTCCGCACGCACCATGCTGCGGCACATCCTCGAGGACATCAGTCCCGAGCTGGACGTGCTCGACTTCGGCGATCCCCAGCTCGCGCTGCGCTGGTGCGAGGAGAACCGGCCCGACCTGCTGCTGCTTGACTACCGCATGCCGGTCATCGACGGACTGGAGTTCGCCCGCCGCTTCCGCAAGCCGCTGCTGCACCGCGACGTGCCGATCGTGCTGGTCACCGTGGTCGGCGACGAGCCGATCCGGCAGGCCGCGCTCGACGCCGGCGTCATCGATTTCCTGGTCAAGCCGGTGCGCCCGCGCGAACTGCGCGCGCGCTGCCGCAACCTGCTGCAACTGCGCCAGCAGTCCGAATCGATCAAGCAGCGCGCGCTGTCGCTGGAGCAGCGCCTGCTCTCGAGCATGCACGAGGTCGAGGAGCGCGAGCGCGAGACCCTGCACCGGCTCGCCCGCGCGATCGAGTACCGCGACGCCGGCACCAGCGCCAACCTGGCGCGCCTCGCGGCGATCGCGGGCATGGTCGCCGAACACCTGGGCCTGTTCGAGGACGAGGTGCGGATGATCGAGCTGGCCGCGCCGCTGCACGACATCGGCAAGATCGCGATCCCCGACGCGCTGCTGCTCAAGCCCGGCCCGCTGGACGAGGCCGAGATGGCGCAGATGCGCCAGCATCCGCGGATCGGCCACGAACTGCTGACCGGCAGCCAGAACCGCTTCATCCAGATGAGCGCCACCATCGCGCTGCGCCACCAGGAGCGCTACGACGGCAGCGGCTATCCCGACGGGCTCGCGGGGGACCAGATCCCGCTCGAGGCGCGCATCGTCGCGGTCGCCGACGTGTTCGACGCGCTGGTGTCCAAGCGCCCGTACAAGCGCGCCTGGACCATCGACGAGGCCCTGCAGTACATCGAGGAGCAGTCGGGCAAGCTGTTCGACCCGGCCTGCGTCGACGCCCTGCTCAAGGACCGCGGCCGGATCGACGACATCTGCCAGCGGTTCGCCGCGCCACCGCCCAAGGCGGCGTCGGGTGGATAGCCCGCGGGCATTGATCGATGCGGTCCGGGGCCGGTTGAGCGGCCGCCCGGACAGCGAGCACGCGCAGGCGATCGTGCGGCTCGTGATCGCCTCCCTGCTCCTGTCCTACCTCGGTTGGCTGAAGATCGGCGAGCAGGGCACCAACGTCGATCTCACGCTCGCGGTGATGGCGGGCGAGGCGATCGTGGCCGCGGCGATCATGGTCGCCATCCTGCTGAAGCCGGGCGTGTCGCACGTCCGCCGCTGGATCGGCATGATCACCGACTACGCGACGCTCGCGACCCTCATGCTGCTCAAGCCGGCGGAACTGTCGCCGCTGTACGTGATCATCCTGTGGGTCACGATCGGCAACGGCATGCGCTACGGCAGCCGCTACCTGATTTCGGCGTCGGTACTGGCCTCGCTTGCGTTCCTGTCGGTGGTCGCGTTCTCGAGCTACTGGTGGCAGCAGCCGTTCCTCGCGGGGGGGCTGCTGCTGGGTCTGTTCGCGATCCCGCTGTACCTGTCGTCCCTGCTGCGCGACCTGCATCGCGTCACCGAGGAGGCGAAGCGGGCCAACGAGGCCAAGTCGCGCTTCCTCGCGAGCATGAGCCACGAGTTCCGTTCCCCGCTCAACGGCATCATCGGCATGTCCGAGCTGCTGCGGAACATGAAGCTCAATGCCGAGCAGCGCGAGTGCGCGGAGGTCATCCACGCCTCGGCGCACACCCTGCTGTTCCTGGTCGACGACGTGCTCGACATCTCGGCGATCGAGGCCGGCAAGCTCAAGCGCAAGGACGCGGATTTCGAACTGCCCGACGTGCTCAAGCGCGTGCAGCAGATGCTGCAGCCGCAGGCCGATGCGAAGTCGCTGAAGCTGTCGGTCGCCGCCGACGAGCGGGTTCCGTCGAGCCTGCACGGCGATGGCGCCTACCTGACCCAGATCCTCCTCAACCTCACCCACAACGCGATCAAGTTCACGTCCACCGGTTCGGTGGCGCTGCAGGTGTCGCTGCTGGAGGAGGGCACGGCGGGGGCGCGCCTGCGCTTCTCGGTCCGCGACACAGGGATCGGGATTCCCGACGAACACAAGCAACGGATCTTCCAGGCGTTCGAGCAGGTCGACTCCGGGCCGAGCCGCAGGTTCGGCGGCACCGGCCTCGGCACCACGATCGCGCAGACCCTGGCGCGGCTGATGGGCGGCGAACTGGGGCTCGACGACAACCCCGGCGGCGGCAGTCATTTCTGGGCGGACATTCCGTTCGAGGTGCGCGTCGAGCAGGTCGCGGAACAGCATGGCTTGCAGGCCGGCGGCAAGGTCGTCGCCTTCGACGACCCGTTCGTCCGCCATCGCGCGCGTGTGCGCAACCTGCGCATCCTGGTCGCGGACGACCAGCACGCCAATCGGCGCGTCCTGGTCAGGATCCTGGAAAAGGCCGGGCACGCCGTGCTGACCGCCACCAACGGCGACGAGGCGCTTGACCGCTTCGAGGGCGGCGGCATCGACCTGGCGATCCTCGACATGCACATGCCCCAGGTCAGCGGGATCGACGTGATCAAGCACCTGCGCTACATGCAGGCGGGCACCGCGCGTACGCCGGTGATCGTGCTCAGCGCCGACGCCACGCCCCAGGCAGCCGAGCAGGCGCGCGCCGCGGGGGCGCGGGCGTTCCTGACGAAACCGGTGGCGGTGGCCCGGCTGCTGGAAACCATCGCCGATGCGGTGAAGGCGCAGGTGGATCCGCAGGAAGCCAAGGCGGTCGGCGATCTCGTCGAGCCGTCGGCCCCGCGCTCGGAACTGCTCGAGGAACTGGCGGAGATGGGGCTGGGGGAAGAGTTCCTCGTGTCCTTCGTCGACCAGTGCCTCAAGGACGCTGCGTCGTGCCTGGTCCGCCTCGGCGACGACGGGCGGCGGCGCGACTGGAACGACTTCCGCGACGGTGCGCACGCGCTCAAGGGAATTTCCCAGAACCTCGGCGCCTGGGTCATCGCCGAACGCTGCCAGCAGATCATGCGCGCCAGCGACGAATTCCTGGTGCGCGACCACGGCCGGCTCGTCGAGGAACTCGGGACGCAGTTGCACGTGGCCGTGCAGCAGAGCAAGCGCGAAGTGGAGCGCATCCTGCGCAACCAGCCGGCCGGCGATACCGGCCGGGGCGGAGGGGCGGGACCCGAAGCGTCCTGACTCCGCCGGGGAAAGCGCCCGCGCCGGCCCGTGCCGGGCGCGGGCAGGGCGGTCAACCGACCATGCTGACGCGGTCTTCGCCGTAGCTGCTGGCCGCGCGCTTCTGCTGCGCGCGCACCAGACGCTCCATCGTCCGCAGGCCGCGGTCGTTCAGGCGCATCGCCGCATCCACCCACTGGGTGGTGACCGACAGCAGTTCCTCCAGGCTCACGGGGCTGCAGGCCTGGCGGACGCTGTTCATCGAACGCAGGGCGTTGCCGATGCGCTTGTGCTTGCGGATGAGTTCGCGTGCGGCGTTGATGCCTTCGCCCTTGGGCACCACCATGTCGACCACGCCCATTTCGAGCAGCTCGGCGGCGCCGTAGACGTTGGCGTCGAGCATCATCCGCTCGGCCTTCGCCGGCGGCACTCGCCGGGTGAGGAAGGTGTAGGCGCCCATGCCCGGGAACAGATCGAACAACACCTCGGGGAATCCCATTCCGGCGCCTTCCTCCATGATGATCGTGTTGCAGCACAGCGCGGATTCGAAGCCGCCGCCGAGCGCGTCGCCCTGCACGACGGCGATGCTGTGCACACGATCCTCGTACAGGCGGGAGAAGTTGAAGGCCACCTCGACGCAGAGCTTGGCGTAGTCGAGCAGGCGCCCGCGGTTGCCGTTGCGGATCATCTGCGAGAACAGGGCGAGGTCGCCGCCGAGGTTGAAGACGTCGGTATCGGAGGCCAGGACCAGGTGGTGGATCCCGGCGTGGGGGTCGCGGTCCGCGGCGAGGGTCCGGCGGATCCCCTCCTGGCTGCGCTTGAGTTCGTTGAGCAGGCGCTCGGAAAAGCAGGGGTGGTACATCGGTGTCGGGTTGGCGTGCATGAAGCACCAGTCGATACCCGCTTCCTCTTCACGCACATGGCGCACCAGGGAAGAATCGACACCGAAGGACGAGGATTGGATGATGGACATGGCGCGGACTCCGGCAGGACACAGGGATGGGAAGGGAAGGGCACAGCGACTGGCTCGCCAAGCGAGGCCAGTCGACTATACACCCGGGTTATGCAACGTTAAGTCGAATGAAGAATTTGTTATTCGACCCCGTGGCGCCGGCCTGTCCGTCGGCCGGTCCCTTTCCTCCGAACGCCGGGCTTATGCCGGTCCGGGGTCCCTCAACTCGCGCCGCAGGATCTTGCCGACGTTCGTTTTGGGCAATTCGTCACGGAATTCGACGTGTTTGGGCTGCTTGTAGCCGGTCAGGTTGGCCCGGGCGTGTGCCTTGACCTGGTCCGCGGTCAGGCCCGGATCCTTCTTGACGATGACCAGTTTCACCGCCTCGCCGGACTTGTCGTCCGGGACGCCGACTGCCGCGACTTCCAGCACGCCGGGCATCATCGCGATGACGTCCTCGATCTCGTTCGGATACACGTTGAAGCCCGACACCAGGATCATGTCCTTCTTGCGGTCGACGATGTAGAAGAATCCCTGCTCGTCCATCTTCGCCATGTCGCCGGTGTGCAGCCAGCCGTCGGCGTCGATCGAGGCGGCGGTGTCCTCGGGGCGGTTCCAGTAGCCCTTCATCACCTGCGGGCCCTTGATGCACAGTTCGCCGACCTCGCCGCCGGCGAGCTGGCGGCCGTCCTCGCCCTTGACGCAGGCATCGGTGGAGGGCACCGGCAGGCCGATCGCGCCGTTGTACTCGGCCAGGTCCATCGGGTTGATGCAGGCGGCCGGGGAGGTTTCGGTCAGGCCGTAGGCCTCGATCAGGGTGACGCCGGTCACCTGCTTCCAGCGCTCGGCCACTGCGCGCTGCACGGCCATGCCGCCGCCCAGGGTGGTGTGCAGCGAGGAAAAGTCGATCTGGTCGAAGCCGGGCGTGTTGAGCAGTCCGTTGAACAGCGTGTTGACGCCGGTGATCGCGGTGAACGGCTCCTTCTTCAGTTCCTTGACGAACGCCGGCATGTCGCGCGGGTTCGTGATCAGGATGTTCTTGGCGCCGAACTTCATGAAGACCAGCCCGTTCGCCGTCAACGCGAAGATGTGGTACAGCGGCAGTGCGGTGACGATCACTTCCTTGCCCGGCGTTACCGCACTGCCGACCCAGGCCGCGGCCTGCTGCATGTTGGCGACGAGGTTGCGGTGGGTGAGCATCGCGCCCTTGGCCACGCCGGTGGTGCCGCCGGTGTACTGCAGGAAGGCGATGTCGTCGTGGGTGATCGAGATTTCCGGCAGCTCGTGCAGGCGGCCGAGCGTGAGCGTGTCCCTGAAGCGCACCGCCGACGGGATGTCGTAGTCGGGCACCATCTTCTTCACGTTGCGCAGCACGAAGTTGACGATCGCGCCCTTGGGGAAGCCGAGCATGTCGCCGAGCCCGGTGGTGATCACCTGCCTGACCGGGGTGTCGGCCACGACGTCCTGCACGGTCTTGGCGAAATTGTCGAGCACCAGGATCACGCTTGCGCCGGAGTCGACCATCTGGTGCTTCAGCTCGCGCGGCGTGTACATCGGGTTGACGTTGACCACCGTCAGGCCGGCGCGCAGCACGCCGAAGGTCGCGATCGGATACTGCAGGCAGTTGGGCATCATGATCGCGACGCGATCGCCCTTCTTGAGCTTCAGCTCGCCGAGCAGGTAGGCGGCGAACTGACGACTGAGCTGGTCGATCTCGCTGTAGGTGAGCGACTTGCCCATGTTGGTGAACGCCGGCCGGTCGCCGTACTGGCGGATCGACTGCTCGAGCACTGCGGGAATCGACGGGAATTCATCGACGTCGATCTCCGCCGGGACACCGGCGGGATATTGCGCGAGCCACGGGCGTTCTGTCGTCATTCGATCCCCTCCATGATGCTGTCAGGCCGGCATTCTGTGCGATACCGTTCAGTATGGATTGGAGCATAGGCCCCCGGGGCTGGCAAGGCGCGGGCGGGGCGCCGGCGACGCGCGCGAACGACGCATTCCCGTACAGTACGTGGGCATGGAAAAACGCATGGTGATCAACGGGGCGGGCATTCCCGCCGGGGCATCGGCACCGACGGGAAATCGCGTCCGCCCGGTGCCGGCGGTGCCCTGGATATTGTTGCTGCTGCTGGCGCTGGCGGCGTGTTCGCGCAGCGATCCGGAAACCGCACTGCGCGGAAGCGTTGCGTCCCTGCAGGCGGCGCTCGAACAGCGGGATGCTGCTGCGATGCAGCAGCACCTGGCGGAGGATTTCATCGGCAACGGGGGGCTCGATCGCGACGGCGCGCGCCGGCTGGCGGCGATGTACCTGCTGCGACACCGCGATATCGGCATCACCACGGGGCCGCTGGAGGTCGAGATGGCGGCCGAGCATGCCACCGTGCGTTTCACGGCGATGCTGCGCGGCGGATCGGGCCGCGCACTGCCGGATGCGGCGCAGGTCTACGATGTGGAGACCGGCTGGCGGCTGGACGATGGCGATTGGAAGCTCGCCAGTGCGCGTTGGGCGCCGGCGCTCTGAGTCGGAATGGAGTCGGCTGCGTCTGCCCATCGCGTCGGGAAGGGAGCCCGGCCCGGATTCTGGACGTCTTCTCATCTGCCTCTTTGTCGACATTCCCTTGTCGTCATCCCCGCGAAAGCGGGGATCCAGCGTCTTTGCGTTGCGCAAGAGCAAAATGGATCCCCGCTTTCGCGGGGATGACGGCAGGTAGGGGGATGACGACCGAAAGGGCAGCGGGCGGGGCTTCCGCCGTATCCGCGTTCGTCAGGCGGACTTGCGCGCGGCAAGCTGGCGGAGCACGTAGTGCAGCAGGCCGCCGTGGCGAAAGTATTCGACTTCCTTCGGCGTCAGCAGCAGCACGTCGACCTCGATCCGCTTTGCGCTGCCGTCGGCGCGGGTGGCGACCACCGTCGCCGTCCGCGCGGCGCCGTCCTCGAGTCCGGTGACGTCGATGATCTCGGTGCCGTCCAGCCCGTGCGTCTGCGCGTTCTCGCCGGCCCGGAACTGCAGCGGCAGCACGCCCATGCCGACCAGGTTGGAGCGGTGGATGCGCTCGAAGCTTTCCGCCACGACCGCCTTGATGCCGAGCAGGTTGGTGCCCTTGGCCGCCCAGTCGCGCGAGGAGCCGGTGCCGTATTCCTTGCCGGCGAAGACCACGGTCGGCACGCCGTCGGCGCGGTACTTCATGGCGGCGTCGTAGATCGACATCTTCTCCGGGGGATTGCTGCCGAAGTACAGGGTGTTGCCGCCTTCCTCGCCGCCGAAGAACAGGTTCTTGATGCGGATGTTGGCGAAGGTGCCGCGCACCATCACGTCGTCGTTGCCGCGGCGCGAGCCGTAGCTGTTGAAGTCGGCCTGCTGCACGCCCCGCGATTGCAGGAAGCGTCCGGCGGGCGAGTCCTTCTTGATGCTGCCGGCCGGGGAGATGTGGTCGGTGGTGATCGAGTCGCCGAAGATGCCCATCACGCGCGCGCCCTGGATGTCGTCGATGCCGCCGACGTCCATGGTCATGCCGTCGAAGTAGGGCGGGTTCTTGATGTAGGTGGAGGCGTCGTCCCAGGCATAGAGGTCGCCGTCGGGTGATTCGATCGTGTTCCAGCGGGTGTCGCCCTTGAACACGTCGGCGTAGTTCTGCTTGAACATCTCCGGGCCGATGGTCCTGGCGATGAAATCGCCGATTTCCCGGTTGCTCGGCCAGATGTCGCGCAGGTACACCGGCTGCCCGTCGCTGCCGGTGCCGAGCGGCTCGGTGGTCAGGTCGATGTCGACGGTGCCGGCGATGGCGTAGGCCACCACCAGCGGCGGCGAGGCGAGGTAGTTCATCTTCACCTCGGCGTGGATGCGGCCCTCGAAGTTGCGGTTGCCCGAGAGCACCGAGGCCACCGCGAGGTCGTTCTCGGCGATGCCCTTCGACACCGCCTCCGGCAGCGGGCCGGAGTTGCCGATGCAGGTGGTGCAGCCGTAGCCGACCACGTAGAAGCCGAGCTTCTCCAGGTCGTCCATCACGCCGGCCTTCTTCAGGTAGTCGGTGACCACCAGCGAACCCGGCCCGAGCGAGGTCTTCACCCACGGCGCCGCCTTCAGCCCCCTGGCCGCGGCGTTGCGCGCCAGCAGGCCGGCGCCGAGCATCACCGCCGGGTTGGAGGTGTTGGTGCACGAGGTGATGGCCGCGATCACCACCGAGCCGTCGCACAGCTGGTGCTCGCCGTCGTCGATGCGGATCGTCGACACCGGCTTGGCCGCGAGACGCTCGGCCTGCGGCTGGTCGCCGCCCTCGGCCACCAGTTCCTCCACCGCGCAGCCGACCCTGCGGTTGGCGACGAGGCCGGCGACGTTGCTCTGGAAATTCTGCTTCATGTCCTCCAGCAGCACGCGGTCCTGCGGACGCCTGGGGCCGGCCAGCGACGGTTTCACGTCTCCCATGTCGAGTTCGAGCACGGACGAGTAGCTGGCCTCGGCCTGGCCCGGCTCGTGCCACAGGCCCTGCGCCTTCGCATACGCCTCGACCAGCGCGATCTGCGCCTCGCTGCGCCCGGACAGGCGCAGGTAGCGGATCGCCTCGGCGTCGACCGGGAAGATGCCGCAGGTGGCGCCGTATTCGGGCGACATGTTGCCGATGGTGGCGCGGTCGGCCAGCGGCAGGTGCTGCAGGCCGTCGCCGAAGAACTCGACGAACTTCCCGACCACGCCGTGCGCACGCAGCATCTGGGTGACGGTGAGCACCAGGTCGGTGGCGGTGGCGCCTTCGGGCAGCCTGCCGGTGAGCTTGAAGCCGACCACCTGCGGGATCAGCATCGAGGACGGCTGGCCGAGCATCGCCGCCTCGGCCTCGATCCCGCCCACGCCCCAGCCGAGCACGCCGATGCCGTTGATCATCGTGGTGTGGCTGTCGGTGCCGAAGACGGTGTCGGGATAGGCCCAGGCCTCGCCGTCGCGGTCGCTGCTCATCACCACTCGGGCGAGGTTCTCCAGGTTCACCTGGTGGACGATGCCGGTGTTGGGCGGCACCACCTTGAAGTTGTCGAAGGCCTTCTGGCCCCAGCGCAGGAAGCCGTAGCGCTCCTTGTTGCGCTCGAACTCGATCTTGCCGTTGAGGTCGAGCGCGTCGGCGCGACCGAAGACGTCCACCTGCACCGAGTGGTCGATCACCAGCTCCGACGGGATCAGCGGGTTGATCTGGCCGGCGTCGCCGCCGAGCTTGACCACCGCGTCGCGCATGGCGGCCAGATCGACCACGCAGGGCACGCCGGTGAAGTCCTGCAGCACCACGCGCGCGGGCATGAAGGCGATCTCGGTGTCCGGCTCGGCCGCCGGGTTCCACTTCGCCACCGCCTCGATGTGCTCGGGGCCGACCGTGATGCCGCCGTCCTCGTGCCGGAGCAGGTTCTCCAGCAGGATCTTCATGGAGTAGGGCAAGTGCTTGATTTCGAAGCGTTCGCCCAGCTTCGCAAGACTGGCGTAGGCATAGGCCTTGCCGCCGACGTCGAGGGTGGCGCGGGTGGAGAAGGTATCGGCCATGGTGCGGCTCTCCTGTGGCTGCGGGCTTCAGGGTCTGCGGGCCAGTCTACGCCGCCGGACGTGGCAGTCCTGCGACGGGGAACGGCGCCGGGTCGCGGCCAGTATGCGGGCTTCGGTATGAATCCGAAAGTATGTATAATCCTTCCATACCGTTCCACCCATGGGAGTCCACGCGATGGAAGCCACCGTTGCCGAACGCGGCCAGATCACCCTGCCCAAGGCCGTGCGCGACGCGCTCGGGTTGACCAAGGGAACGACGCTGAAGGTCGAACTCGAAGGCGGGCGCATCATCCTGCGCAAGAACGTCGATGATGCCGTTTCCCGCGCCCGCGGCCGTTTCAGGTTGCCGCCCGGCGTGACCACCGACGACATCATGCGCGAGCTGCGCGGCCGTGCGCCGGGTGATCCGCTGGAGCCTTTCGAGGTGCGGCGCGATCCTGCGGATGCCGGCCAGGCAGGCGATGAATGATCGCCGTCGATACCAACGTGCTGATCGACCTGCTCGGCGAGGACGCACGGGCCGATGCGGCCGAAGGCTGTGTCCGCGACGCCCTGATGCTGGGGCCGGTGGTGGTCTGTGACGTGGTGGTGAGCGAAATCACTGCAGGCCTGGGTCATGGCGCAGACATCATGGACGTGGTCGAGGACATGGGCCTGCGCTACCTGCCGGTCGATCGCCGGGCGGCAATCCGCGCCGGTGAGATGCAGCGACGCTTCAACCAGCGGCGCAGATCATCGCGTCACAAAGAAGCGCCGCGCACCGTGCCCGATTTCCTCGTCGGTGCCCACGCCATGCTCCAGTGCAATGCCTTGATCACCCGCGACGACGGTTTTTTCCGCGACTACTTCAAGGGCCTGAAGCTCATCGTCCCCAAGGCGTCAGCCTGAGCCTGGGAACCACTGGACAAGTCCGGACTGTCATTCCGGGCGTAGCGAGGAATCCCCGAAGATCAAGCGTATGGATTTCTCGCTACGCTCAAAATGACAGTTGTCCGGTGGCTTCCCGGACCCATCACCCGGATTACCGATCCATCTACGCAAACCATTGGAGTTTCACGATGTTGCAAGCCTACCGCCAACACGTCGACGAACGCGCCGCACTCGGCATCCCGCCGCTGCCGCTGAGCGCGCAGCAGACCGCGGAGCTGGTCGAACTGATCAAGCAGCCGCCCGCGGGCGAAGAAGACTTCCTCGTCGACTTGATCACCAACCGCGTGCCGGCCGGCGTCGACGACGCCGCCAAGGTCAAGGCCTCGTACCTCGCCGCCGTCGCCTTCGGCACCGAGAAGACGCCGCTCATCACCGCGCAGCGCGCGACCGAACTGCTCGGCACCATGCTCGGCGGCTACAACATCCATCCGCTGGTCGAACTGCTCGACAGCGCCGAACTGGGCGCCATCGCCGCCGAGGGCCTGAAGCACACGCTGCTGGTGTTCGACGCCTTCCACGACGTCGAGGAGAAGGCCAAGGCCGGCAATGCCAATGCGCAGGCGGTGCTGCAGAGCTGGGCCGACGCCGAATGGTTCACCTCGAAGCCGGAAGTGCCGGAGTCGATGACCATCACCGTGTTCAAGGTGCCGGGCGAGACCAATACCGACGACCTGTCGCCCGCCCCGGATGCGACCACCCGCCCGGACATCCCAATGCACGCGCTGGCGATGCTCAAGAACAAGCGTCCCGACGCGCCGTTCGTGCCGGAGGACGACGGCAAGCGAGGCCCGATCGCCGAGATCCTGTCGCTCAAGGACAAGGGGCATCTGGTCGCCTACGTCGGCGACGTGGTCGGCACCGGCTCCAGCCGCAAGTCCGCGACCAACAGCGTGCTGTGGTGGACCGGCGAGGACATCCCCTTCATCCCGAACAAGCGCTTCGGCGGCGTCTGCCTCGGCAGCAAGATCGCGCCGATCTTCTACAACACGATGGAGGACGCCGGCGCGCTGCCGATCGAGCTCGACGTGTCGCAGATGGGCCACGGCGACGTGGTCGAACTGCAGCCCTACGCCGGCAAGGCGATCAAGAACGGCGAAGTGATCGCCGAGTTCCAGGTCAAGTCCGACGTGCTGTTCGACGAAGTACGCGCCGGCGGCCGCATCCCGCTGATCATCGGCCGCGGCCTGACCGCGAAGGCGCGCGAATCGCTGGGCCTGCCGGCGACCGAACTGTTCCGCCAACCGCAGCAGCCGGCCGACAGCGGCAAGGGGTTCTCGCTGGCGCAGAAGATGGTCGGTCGCGCCTGCGGCCTGCCGGAAGGGCAGGGCGTGCGCCCGGGCACCTACTGCGAGCCGCGGATGACATCGGTGGGTTCGCAGGACACCACCGGCCCGATGACGCGCGACGAGCTGAAGGACCTTGCCTGCCTCGGCTTCTCCGCCGACCTGGTGATGCAGTCGTTCTGCCACACCGCCGCATACCCGAAGCCGGTGGACGTGAAGACGCACCACACGTTGCCGGAGTTCATCTCCACCCGCGGCGGCATTTCCCTGCGCCCGGGCGACGGCGTGATCCACAGCTGGCTCAACCGCATGCTGCTGCCCGACACCGTCGGCACCGGCGGCGACTCGCACACGCGCTTCCCGGTGGGCATCTCGTTCCCGGCCGGCTCCGGCCTCGTCGCCTTCGCCGCCGCCACGGGCGTGATGCCGCTCGACATGCCTGAATCGGTGCTGGTGCGCTTCAAGGGCGAACTGCAGCCGGGCGTCACCCTGCGCGACCTGGTCAACGCGATCCCGTACTACGCGATCAAGGCGGGCTTGCTGACGGTCGCCAAGCAGGGCAAGAAAAACATCTTCTCCGGCCGCATCCTCGAGATCGAAGGCCTGCCGGACCTGAAGGTGGAGCAGGCGTTCGAACTCTCCGACGCCTCGGCCGAGCGCTCCGCCGCCGGCTGCACCGTGCGCCTCAACAAGGAACCGATCATCGAATACCTCAACAGCAACATCACGCTGCTGAAGTGGATGATCGCCGAAGGCTACGCCGACCCGCGCTCGCTCGCGCGCCGCATCGCCAAGATGGAAGCCTGGCTGGCCGACCCGCAACTGCTCGAACCCGACGCCGACGCCGAATACGCCGCGGTCATCGACATCGACCTGGCCGAGGTGCACGAACCGCTGCTCGCCTGCCCGAACGACCCCGACGACGTGAAGACCCTGTCCGACGTCGCCGGCACCGCGATCGACGAAGTGTTCATCGGCTCGTGCATGACCAACATCGGCCACTTCCGCGCCGCAGCCAAGCTGCTCGAAGGCAAGCGCGACATCCCCACGCGCCTGTGGGTCGCCCCGCCGACCAAGATGGACGCGAGCGAACTGACCAAGGAAGGCGTCTACGGCACCTTCGGCACGGCAGGCGCACGCATGGAAATGCCCGGCTGCTCGCTGTGCATGGGCAACCAGGCCCAGGTGCGCGAGGGCGCGACGGTGTTCTCCACCTCCACCCGCAACTTCCCGAACCGTTTGGGCCGCAACTCCAACGTGTTCCTCGGCTCGGCGGAACTGGCCGCGATCTGCTCGCGCCTGGGCCGGATCCCGACCAAGGACGAGTACATGGCCGACATCGGCGTGATCAACGAGAAGGGTGCGGAAATCTATCGATACATGAACTTCGATCAGATCGAGGAGTATCGGGAGACGGCGGCGTCGGTCGCGGCCTGATTCCGTCCGATTCCGCGGCGAAGAACGCCCGGCATTGCCGGGCGTTCTCATTGCTCAATACGCACATGCCCCAACAGGCCGTCATCCCGGCTTGACCAGCTTCGCTGTCGTGAAGCGACTCGCCGGGATGACGAACGCAATGTTCCGGTTGTTGCAGCGCCTTCTGTGGCCGGAATGGTTCTTCAGTCCAGCCAACCCTCGATCGACTGCTGCAGCCCGCGCTTGCGCAGGAAGATGTCCCAGGCGCTGCCGCCGAGCTGGCGCCACAGCACCGCCGAGCGCAGGGCGGCGAGCAGGATCGCGCGGATCTCGGCGACGACGCCGGCCTGGCCGAGGTAGTGCGGGTTGCCCTGCACCATGACCTTGGGGCGCAGGTGGCTGACGGTGTCGGCGTACAGGCTGCCGAGCGCGGTCAGCACTTCGGGATGGCTGCTGCCGAGCTGGTCGGCCTTCGGCTTGAGTTCCAGGATGCCCTCGTGCACGCGTTCGGCGACGGCGTCGTTGGCGACGAAGCGGCGTTCGAGCTGGGTCACCGACAGGGCGAGCTTGGGCAGCTGCGGATCGTCGCCCTGGTTGGCGAGGTAGTCGCGCAGCAGCAGCAGGCCGGGGCGGACGTTGCGGGCGCCGCCGTAGACTTCCTCGGGCGAGGCGGCGTCGATCCGGAACACGCTGTCGAGCGAGGTGGCGAGGATGCTCGCGTCGGCCTGGCCGGTGTCGGCGATGCGCCGCACCAGCTTGAGCGCCTGCACCAGGCCGGCGAGGGCGAGGGTACGGTCGTCGTTCATGCCGCAGCCTCGCGCAGGCGGCGTTCGAGCGGGGCGTCGGTGGCGGCGATCACGGCGCCGCCGAGGCAGGTGTCGCCGTCGTACAGCACCACGGACTGGCCCGGCGTCACCGCGCGCTGCGGGTTGCGGAATGCGATTTCGAGCGTGCCGCTGGATTCGTCGATGCTCACCTGGCAGGGTTCCTCCGGTTGCCGGTAACGGGTCTGGGCGGTGCAGTCGAAGCTGCGCGCGGGCGGCGCGCCGCCGATCCAGTGCGCGGGTTCGCTCCACAGCCTCGTCGACTGGAGATAGGGGCTGTCGGCGCCCTGGTCAACCACCAGCACGTTGCGCTCGACGTCCTTGCCGACCACGTACCACGGCGCGGCGTCGAAGCCGCGCACGCCGCCCAACTGCAGGCCTTCGCGCTGGCCGAGCGTGAAATAGAACACGCCGGGGTGGCAGCCGACCACGCGGCCGTCGGGCGTGCGCATCTCGCCCTCGCGTGCCGGCAGGTATTGCGACAGGAAGCTGCGGAAATCGCGCTCGCCGATGAAGCAGATGCCGGTCGAATCCTTCTTCTCCGCGGTCGGCAGGCCGGCCTTGCGCGCGATGTCGCGCACGTCGGTCTTGGGCAGGTCGCCGAGCGGGAACAGGGTGCGCGACAGCTGCGCCTGTCCCAGCTGGTGCAGGAAGTAGCTCTGGTCCTTGCTGCGATCGGCGGCGCGCAGCAGCCGCCATTGCCCGCCGTCCTGCGCGACGCGCGCGTAGTGCCCGGTGGCGATGCGTTCGGCCCCCAGGTCCCGCGCGGCGTCGAGGAAGTGCTTGAACTTGATCTCGCGGTTGCACAGCACGTCGGGATTCGGCGTGCGCCCGGCGGCGTATTCGGCGACGAAGTGCTCGAACACGCCGCTCCAGTACTCGGCGGAGAAGTCGCGGAAGTGGATCGGGATGCCGAGCCGGCCGCAGACGGCGACCGCGTCGCGGCGGTCGTCCTCTGCGCGGCACTCGCCGCTGCCATCATCGGCCCAGTTCTGCATGAACAGCCCGGCGATCGACTGCCCGGCGTCGCGCAGCAGCAGGGCGGCGACCGACGAATCGACCCCGCCCGACATGCCGACGATGACGCCCGGCGCGCTCATCCCAGCTGCGACACCAGCGATAGCGGATGCCGGCGCCCGGCGAGGTGGTCGGCGACCACCTGCCACACCAGCGGGCTGCGGTGGCGGTCGGCGGCGGCGCGCAGCTCCGAGGGCGTCAGCCAGAGCGCGCGGACGATGCCCTCGTCCAGCGGCCGCGCCGGATCGTGCGCCACCGGCTCGGCGGCGAAGGCGAAGCGCAGGTAGTGGCGACCGGTCTCTGGCGCCTTCCACTGGTAGGCGCCGACGAAGGCGGTCAGGCGCACGTCCCAGCCGGTTTCCTCGCGGGTTTCGCGCAGGGCGGCGTCGAGCAGGGTCTCGTCCGGCTCCAGGTGCCCGGCCGGCTGGTTGAGCACGAGCCGCCCCTGGGCGCGTTCCTCCACGCACAGCAGCCGGCCGCCGTCGACCACGACCGTGGCCACGGTGACGTCGGGCTGCCAGAAGCGGCCTTCGCGGTAGCTCATGCGTCCGGCCCCCGCGTCACAGCTCGTCCCTGTCGCCGCTGAGCTCGATTTCCTTGTTGTCGGCGAGCTCGGCCACGATGTCCAGCGCGGCCTCCAGCTGGCTGGCGTCGACGCTGTCGGGCAACTTGATCACCATGTACAGCACGTCGCCGCGGATTTCCCAGCTGCCGATCTTGTTCATCCCGCTCTCGGCCATCAGCGCCAGCGCCCTGGCGCCGTCGACGCCGTCCCGGTCGACGCGCGCCGCCGGCGCGAACACCTCGCGGATCTCGAAGCCGCCGATGCTCTCGGTGCGCCCGGACACGAACGCCAGCTGGGTCCGGTTCTCCTCTGCGTAGCGGTAGGTGACCTGGTAGTCGCCGTCCTCGTCGACCGTGTACTTCACCCCGCGGGCGTCGAGCCGGGTGGTGACCGAGGCGTCCTGGGCGGCCGCGGCCAGGGCGGCGAAGGCCAGAAGCGGCAGCGCGCAGAGGATGGCGCGGGCGGAACGGTGCATGGACGGATTCCGGACAATGGAATCCGGGATTGTCTCGCGCGGGACGGCACAGCGTCCATGCCGCGCGGCGCCTGCATCCGGGCTTCGTATAATGGCTGAATGACCCGCAAGCAAGCGCCCGAGCACGACCACGGCACCGTCGTCGAGACCAGCAAGCCCGAACTGGCGCGGCCGCCGCTGTATTCGGTGCTGCTGCTGAACGACGACTACACGCCGATGGACTTCGTGGTCGACGTCCTGGTCCGGTTCTTCGCCATGGACCTGGAGAAGGCGACCCAGGTGATGCTGCACGTGCACACCCGCGGCCGCGGCGTCTGCGGCGTCTACAGCCGGGAAGTGGCCGAGTCCAAGGTCGCCCAGGTGAACGAATATTCCCGGCTCAACCAGCACCCCTTGCTCTGCACCATGGAAAAGGCCTAAAAGGGGCCAAAGGCCGGGGCATGGAAAAGCCGGAACGCGGCCCCATCTAGGTCGCAGTTCCCCGGAGGTTCCCTCCCCATGTTCAGCAAGGATCTCGAGTACAGCATCGGCCAGTGCTACAAGCGCGCCCGCGAGGCGCGCGACGAGTACATGACGGTCGAGCACCTGCTGCTGGCGCTGCTCGACAACCCGTCCGCCGAAGCCGTGCTCAAGGCCACCGGCGCCGATTTCCACCGCCTGCGCAGCGACCTCGAACAGGCGATCGCCACCTCGGTGTCGAAGCTGCCCGAAGACGACGGCCGCGACACCCAGCCCACGCTGGGCTTCCAGCGCGTGCTGCAGCGGGCCGTCTACCACGTCCAGTCCTCGGGCAAGAAGGAGGTCACCGGCGCCAACGTGCTGGTGGCGATCTTCGGCGAGAAGGACTCGCATGCCGTCTACTTCCTGAACCAGCAGGACGTGACCCGGCTCGACGTCGTCAACTACATGTCGCACGGCATCGCCAAGACCGGCGGCGAGGAGTCCGAACACCCGGGCGAGGACGCCGCGGCCAAGGGCGAGGGCGGCGAGGGCGAGGCCAAGGGCGACGCCCTGGCCGACTACGCCACCGACCTCAACGCGCTGGCCCGCGAGGGCCGCATCGACCCGCTGGTCGGCCGCGCCGAGGAGATCGAGCGCACCATCCAGGTGCTGTGCCGCCGGCGCAAGAACAACCCGCTGTACGTGGGCGAGGCCGGCGTCGGCAAGACCGCGATCGCCGAGGGCCTGGCCAAGCGCATCGTCGACGGCGAGGTGCCGGAAGTGCTCGAGGACGCGACGATCTATTCGCTCGACCTCGGCGCGCTGGTCGCCGGCACCAAGTACCGCGGCGACTTCGAGAAGCGCCTGAAGGCCGTGCTGAGCGCGATCAGGAAGCACCCCGGTGCGATCCTGTTCATCGACGAGATCCACACCATCATCGGCGCGGGTTCCGCGTCCGGCGGCACCATGGACGCCTCGAACCTGATCAAGCCGGCGCTGGCCTCGGGCGAACTGCGCTGCATCGGCTCGACCACGTTCCAGGAATACCGCGGCATCTTCGAAAAGGACCGCGCGCTGGCGCGGCGCTTCCAGAAGATCGACATCGTCGAGCCGACGGTGGGCGAGACTTACGAGATCCTGCAGGGCCTCAAGCCCAAGTACGAGGCGCACCACGACGTGACCTATGCCGACGAGGCGCTGCAGGCGGCCGTGGACCTGTCGGTCAAGCACATCGCCGACCGGCTGCTGCCGGACAAGGCGATCGACGTGATCGACGAGGCCGGCGCGCGCCAGCGGCTGCTGCCGCTGGAGGTGCGCAAGAGCCTGATCGACGTGGAAGAAGTGGAGACCATCGTCGCCAAGATGGCGCGCATCCCGACCAAGCAGGTCAGCGCCTCGGACAAGGACGTGCTCGAACACCTCGAGCGCAACCTGAAGATGGTGATCTTCGGCCAGGACCCGGCGATCGAGACGCTGACCTCGGCGATCAAGCTCGCGCGCTCGGGCCTGGCCAACCCGGACAAGCCGATCGGCAACTTCCTGTTCGCCGGCCCGACCGGCGTCGGCAAGACCGAGGTCACCAAGCAGCTGGCGCTGCAGTTGGGCATCGAGCTGGTGCGCTTCGACATGTCCGAATACATGGAGCCGCATTCGGTCTCGCGCCTGATCGGCGCGCCCCCGGGCTACGTCGGCTTCGACCAAGGCGGCCTGCTGACCGAGAAGATCGTCAAGACGCCGCACTGCGTGCTGCTGCTCGACGAAGTGGAGAAGGCGCACCCGGACATCTTCAACATCCTGCTGCAGGTCATGGACCGCGGCGTGCTGACCGACACCAACGGGCGCGAGGCCAACTTCAAGAACGTCATCATCGTGATGACCACCAACGCCGGCGCGGCGCAGGCGGCGCGGCGTTCGATCGGCTTCACCCGCCAGGACCACAGCACCGATGCGATGGAGGTGATCCGCAAGGGCTTCACCCCGGAGTTCCGCAACCGGCTGGACGCGATCGTGCAGTTCCAGGCGCTGGGCATGGACCACATCCTGCGCGTGGTGGACAAGTTCCTGATCGAGCTCGAGGCCCAGCTGCACGACAAGGACGTGAGCCTGTCGGCGACGCCGGCCGCGCGCGACTGGCTGGCCGCGCACGGCTTCGACCCGCTGATGGGCGCGCGGCCGATGGCGCGGGTGATCCAGGACAAGGTCAAGCGCCCGCTGGCCGACGAACTGCTGTTCGGCAAGCTGGTCGGCGGCGGCCGCGTGAGCATCGACGTCAAGGACGACGAACTGCTGGTCGAGGCCTTCCCCGAGCCGGAGAAGTTGCTGCCGGCCACGGTGTAGGGCGGGGCCCCCACCCAGCCCTCCCCGTAACAAGCGGGGGCGGGAGTGGGAAGCCGCCGCTTTTTGCTCCCTCCCCCGCTTGCGGGGGAGGGTTGGGGTGGGGGCAAGTGCGCATCCAGCCCTGCGTGAAAAATCTCCGGGGGGCGAGACGGCAGGCTCGACGAGCTCAGCCCGCCTTGCCTCCGGCGATCCACTGGTCGACCCGCCGCTCCAGCAGGTTCATCGGCAGCGCCCCGCCGCCCAGCACGGCGTCGTGGAAGCCGCGGATGTCGAAGCGCTCGCCCAGTTCGGTTTCCGCCTTGCGGCGCAGTTCCTGGATGCGGAGCATGCCGATCTTGTAGGCCGTGGCCTGGCCCGGCCAGGTGATGTAACGCTGCACTTCGGAGCGGATCGCGGCCTCGGGAATGGCGGTGTTGGCGTCGAAGTACTCGACCGCCTGCTGCTCGGTCCAGCCCTTCGCGTGCAGGCCGGTGTCGACCACCAGCCGTACCGCGCGCCACAGTTCCGAACTCAGGCGGCCGTATTCGGAGTAGGGATCGGCATAGGTGCCCGGCATTTCCTTCGCCAGCCACTCCGCGTACAGGCCCCAGCCTTCGGAATAGGCGGTGGCGCGCGCCTGGGTGCGGAACTCGGGCACGCCGGTCAGCTCGAGCGCGATCGAGATCTGCATGTGGTGGCCGGGCAGGCCCTCGTGGTAGGCGATGACTTCGAGCTCGGGCTTCGGCATCGCGTTCATGTCCGCCAGGTGCGCGTAGTACACCCCCGGGCGCGCGCCGTCCGGCGTGCCGGGGAAGTAGTGCTGCGCGGCGCCGGGCTGTTCGCGGAACGGTTCGACCCGCTTCACCACCAGGTCCGCCTTCGGCAGCAGGCCGAAGTACTGCGGCAGCACCTGCTTGATGTTGGCGATCGCCTTGGTGGCCTCGTCGATATAGGCCTGTCGGCCTTCGTCGGTGTCCGGGAACTTGAACTTCGGGTCGGTGGAGATGTGCGCGAAGAACGCCTGTAGGTCGCCGTCGAAGCCGACCTTGTCCTTCAGCGCCTCCATCTCGCCGTGGATGCGCTTGACCTCGTCCAGACCGATGCGGTGGACCTGGTCGGCGGTCAGGTCGGTGGTGGTGTGCAGCCGCAGCTGGTGGCGATAGTAGTCCGCGCCGTTGGACTGCGTGCTGCCGACACCGCTCGGGTTCCCGATCGCCTTGTCCTGGTCCGACTCGGCCCAGGCGATCAGGTTCGCGTAGGCCGGCTGCACGTGCGCGAGCAGCGCCTCGCGCGCCTGCGACTTCAGGTCGGCGGCGCGCGCGGCGTCGATCTTGCCGGCCTTCACCAGCGCATCGGCCTTGGCCTGCAGGTCGGCCCAGAGCGCCGAATCGGCGCCCTCGCCGAACGGCGCGCCTGAAATCACCTTGCGCGCTTCCGTCAGCACACCCTCGTAGGCGAACTTCGGCATCCGGTAGCCCGCGTCCGCGTTGCGCCGGGCGCGGACCAGCATCTGCCCGAACGCGCGCTCCAGCGCCTCGATGCGCTTGAGGTAGGCCTGGTAGTCGGCCTCGCTGTCGACCTTGTGGAAGTTGATCAGGAAGGTGGGCAGGAACGACTGCGGCCCCTGCATCTGGTTGAACACGTAGACGTTGTCGCGGTAGTGCGCGGCGTCGCGCGCGACCTCGTATTGCAGCGTCCACAGGTCGTACGACAGCTTCGCCTCGTCGTCGAGCGCGTCGTAGTCGAAAGTCTTCGCAAGTTCCTCGACGCTGGCCTTGCGCCAGGCGAGTTGGCGGGCCTGGGCTTCATCGGAGAAATCGTCGAGCTGGTCGTACAGCTCCTTGCGACCGAGGAAGCTCAGCCGGATCGGGCTGAAGCTGAGCTCCTCTTGGAACTTCTGCGCGAACCAGGCGTTCAGCCGTTCGTTCTGCGACGCGGCCTGCGAGGCCGCCGGGCCCGGTGCGGGTGCGTCCTGGGCGAAGGCCATGCCGCCCGCGAGCGCGAGGGCGATGGACAGGGCGAGCGTTCTGGCGGCGGCGGTCGTGCGCATCGGCGGTTCTCCGGACGAGTGGTGTCCGGAGGATAGGCGTGACGACGACAGCTCGCCATGTGCACATCCGCACATGCGGCCGGGAGACGGGGTTCGATTGCGGGCCGCAGCGGCGCGGCGCGCGGGCTGCGCGATGCCCGCGCTTACTTCATGCGGTAGGTGATGCGGCCCTTGGTCAGGTCGTAAGGCGTCATTTCCACCTTGACCTTGTCGCCGGTGAGGATGCGGATGTAGTTCTTGCGCATGCGCCCGGAGATGTGGGCGATGATCTCGTGGCCGTTCTCCAGCTTCACCCGGAACATGGTGTTCGGGAGGGTCTCGGAGATGGTGCCTTCAAACTCGATGACGTCGTCTTTCGCCATTCGTCCTGTTGCCGGTGGTTGCGGGAGCGGCGGCGCCGCGATAAAGCGGGCCATTCTGCCATGCGAGGCCGGGCGATGCAAAGCAGCGGCGCGCGTCGGGCGGTGTCAGCCGGCCAGGCGGGATGCGGGCCGTTCGCCGAACGCCGAGGTCCATGCTCCGGTGTCGGCGGCTGCCGTGGCCAGTGCTCCGGCCTCCTCCAGGAAGGCCCGGCGCGGCATCCGTTGCGCGCCCAGGGCCAGCAGGTGGGCGTTCTCGACCTGCGCGTCGATCAGCGGCCAGCCCCGGCCGTGCAGCCACCGGGCGAGGGCGGCGAGCGCCACCTTCGAGCCGCCGGAGGCGCTGCTGAACATGCTTTCGCCGAAGAACATCCGGCCGATGGCGATGCCGTAGATGCCGCCGACCAGCGCTGCGCCGGGCGAATGGCCCGCGAACACCTCGACGCTGTGCGCATGCCCGAGCCGGTGCATCCGCAGGTAGGCCTCGCGCATGGCCGGGGTGATCCAGGTGCCGTGCTGGCCGCGGCGCGGCGCCGTGGCGCAGCGTTCGATGACCTGTTCGAACGCGCTATCGGCGCGCGCCACCCACGGCGATGCGCGCAGCGTGCGCCGGAAGCGCGAGGACAGCCGCACGCCGTCGGTGCGGAACACCATGCGCGGGTCGGGCGACCACCACAGGATCGGCTGCCCCTCGGAGTACCAGGGGAAGATGCCGTGGCGATAGGCGTTGAGCAGCCGGGGCGGGGACAGGTCGCCGCCGAACGCGAGCAGGCCGTCGGGCTGGCGCAGTGCGGTGTCCGCGCCTGGGAACGGCGCGGCCGGGTCGTCGTCGAGTCGCGGCACGTGGATGCTCACCGCGCCATTGTAGGAGTGCCTACGGGCGGCGGAAGGGCGATCTTGCGGCCAGCACGTCGGCGTAGCGCCGGATCGAGCGCGCTTCCTCGCCGCACCATTCGCGCAGCGCTTCGCCGAAGCGCGGGTCGGCGATCCAGTGCCGGCTGCGCACGAACGCCGGCAGGAAGCCGCGCGCGATCTTGTGCTCGCCCTGCGCGCCGGGCTCGAACACGCGCAGGCCTTCGCGCAGGCAGTAGTCGATGCCCTGGTAGTAGCAGGTCTCGAAGTGCAGCCCGGGCAGGACGGCGCCCGCGCCCCAGTAGCGGCCGTACAGCGTGTCGCCGCCGCGCAGGCACAGCGCACCGGCGACCGCCATGCCGCGGTGTTCGGCAAGGAACATCACGAGTTGGCCGGGCATCGCGTGGGCCAGGTGCCGGAGGAACGGCAGGGTCAGGGCCGGGGAGTTGCCGTACTCGGCGAAGGTCTGCAGGTAGAAGCGGTGCATGGTGGCGAGGTCGGCCTCGCCGGCATCGCCGCCGTGCACGGTGCGGAAGGTGACGCCGGCGCGCGCCACCTTCGCGCGTTCCTGGCGGATGTTCTTGCGGTGCTTGTGGTCCATCGCCGCGAGGTAGTCCTCGAACGTGGCCCAGCCGGCGTCGTTGCGCCAGTGGTACTGCACGTCGATGCGCGACAGCCAGTCGTCGCCGAAGTCCGCATCCTCGCCGGCGCCGTGGAAGTTGACATGCGCCGAGGACAGTCCGAGTCGTCGGGCCTCCGCGGCCAGCGCATCGGCGAGCCGGCCCCGCAGGGCTGCGGTGGGCGCGAGCAGCCGCGGCCCGGTCACGGGCGAGTAGGGCACCGCGCACAGCAGCTTGGGAAAGTAGTCGAGTCCATGCCGCGCATAGGCGTGCGCCCAGGCGTGGTCGAACACGAATTCGCCGTGGGAGTTGTGCTTCAGGTAGGCGGGTGCGGCAGCGACCGGCGCGTCGCCCTCCCACAGCGCGAGGTGGTGGGGCGTCCAGCCCCAGCTTTCGCGCAGGCAGTCGGTCTCCTCCATGCCGGAAAGGAAGGCATGCGACACGAACGGGTTGCTGCCGTCGTGCAGGGCATCCCAGCCTGCGGCGGGGATGTCCGCGAGTCGCCGATGGATGCGGACGTCTACCATGCTTTCGTCGTCCGGCCTCTTTCCGTCGTCATCCCGGCGAAAGCCGGGATCCATTTGCTGTTGGCGTGGTGGTCCGGAACATCAAGGGCGAAGTCAAAATGGATCCCGGCTTTCGCCGGGATGACGGACGGGAAGGTCAGCTTCCCTTGTCCAGGAACCGCTCCGCATCCAGCGCCGCCATGCAGCCGAAGCCGGCCGAGGTGATCGCCTGCCGGTAGTGCTGGTCGGTCACGTCGCCGGCCGCGAACACGCCCGCGACGTTGGTCGCGGTGGCGTTGCCGTCGATGCCGGAGCGGATTTCGAGGTAGCCGTTGTTCATCGCCAGCTGGCCCTCGAACAGCGTGGTGTTCGGGGTGTGGCCGATGGCGACGAAGAAACCGTGCACGTCGATCTCGCGGGTGCCGCCGTCCTGCACCGACTTGAGCCGCATGCCGGTGACGCCGGCGTCGTTGCCCAGCACCTCGTCGACGACGTGGTGCCAGACCGGCTCGATCTTGCCGGCGGCGATCTTGGCGAACAGCTTGTCCTGCATGATCTTCTCGGCGCGCAGGGTGTCGCGGCGATGCACGAGGTAGACCTTGCGGGCGATGTTGGACAGGTACAGCGCCTCCTCGACCGCGGTGTTGCCGCCGCCGATGACGGCCACGTCCTGGTCCTTGTAGAAGAAGCCGTCGCAGGTGGCGCAGGCGGACACGCCGCGGCCCTTGTAGGCCTCTTCCGAGGGAATGCCGAGGTACTTCGCGGTCGCGCCGGTGGCGATGATCAGTGCGTCGCAGGTGTATTCGCCGCTGTCGCCGACCAGGCGGAACGGGCGCTGCGAGAGGTCGGCGGTGTGGACGTGGTCGAACACGACTTCGGTCTCGAAGCGCTCGGCGTGCGCCTGCATCCGCGCCATCAGGTCCGGGCCCATCAGCCCGTGCGCGTCGCCCGGCCAGTTGTCGACTTCGGTGGTGGTCATCAGCTGGCCGCCCATCTGCAGGCCGGTGATGACGACGGGCTTGAGGTTGGCGCGGGCCGCGTAGACGGCGGCGGTCCAGCCGGCGGGGCCGGAGCCGAGGATGATCAGGCGGATGTGCCGGGGCGACGAAGGGGTCATGTATACTCGCTGGCGATGAAGTTGCGGCGTATCGAGTCCCATAGCTTGGCGGCGCGACGGCGGCAACACAAGGCGCGCGCAGGCGTTCTTCGCGGAACGCAGCGTCCATGTCCCGCGGTGGCGGGCGCGCCGTTCCGCTCGAACCCGTGCAGGTGCTGCGCGGGTTTTTTCATGGGCGAACGCCGGGCCGGGCACGGCCGGCCCGCCAGCTGATCGGGAGGAGGCGGGACATGCGCATCGGCGTGCCGAAGGAAACCAAGACGCTCGAAGGACGCGTCGCGCTGGTCCCCGCCGCGGCGGGCGACCTGGTCCGGCGCGGGCACGAGGTCTGGGTCGAACAGGACGCCGGCACGCTGTCCGGCTTCGCGGACGCGGACTACGCGCGACTCGGCGTGAAGATCGCACCCGATGCAGCGGCGCTGTACGAGCGTGGCGAACTGATCGTCAAGGTCAAGGAGCCGATCGCGGGCGACCTCGCGCTGCTGCGCAGTGACCATCTGCTGTTCTGCTACCTGCACCTCGCGCCCGAGCCTGCGCTGGCCCGGCGCCTGCTCGACATCGGGCTGACCGGCGTCGCCTTCGAAACGGTGGAACTCGACGACGGCGAACTGCCGCTGCTGGCGCCGATGTCGGTGATCGCCGGCAAGATCGCGGTGCAGGTCGGCACCCACTACCTGCACCAGCCGCTGGGCGGCAAGGGCAAGCTGCTCGGCGGGCTGCCGTCGACGGCGCGCGGCAAGGTGGTGGTGTTCGGTGCGGGGCAGGCCGGTGGCGCGGCCGCCGCGCTGGCCGCGGCCGGGGGCTCGAACGTGGTGGTGTTCGAGAAGCGCCAGGATCGCCGCGACGAGATGATGAGGCTGGGCCACAACGTCACCGCGCTGTATCCCTATGACGACCTCGTGGCGCAGGAAGTCGCGTCCGCCGACCTCGTCGTCGGCGCCGTGCTGGTCACCGGCGCGGTCGCGCCGCACGTGGTCAGCCGCGGCATGATGGAGGCGATGGAGGACGGCAGCGTGCTGGTCGACATCTCGATCGACCAGGGCGGCTGCTTCGAGACCTCGCGGCCGACGACCTGGAAGTCGCCGACCTACGTGGAGGAGGGCGTGATCCACTTCTGCGTCACCAACATGCCCGGCGCGGTGCCGCAGACCAGCTCGCAGGCGATCTGTGCGGCGATCCTGCCGTGGGTCGATACCTTGGCCTCGGGTGACTGGCGCGACAACCGGGCGCTGGCGCGCGGGATCAATGTCGAGGCCGGCCGGCTCGTGCATCCGGCCCTGCAATCGATGAAACTTTGACTTAAGATCAAGGTATTGGACCAATTTCCTAAGGCAGTGGATGACGGTGGCTCGGGCGATTCCTGAACGCGGCAAGCGCCAGCGCGCGGTGGAGAAGGAGGCGGCAGCGCCCCCGGATCCGCGCCGCCAACGGCTGCTGCGCGACATCGCGATGATCCTGATCGCGCCGCTGCTGCTGTACCTGCTGGTCTGCCTGGTCACCTATTCGCCGGAGGACCCGGGCTGGTCGACGGCCTCCGGCGGCGTCACCGCCCAGTTGCACAACGCCGGCGGGCCGATCGGGGCCTGGATCGCGGACGTGATGCTGTACCTGACCGGCTACGTGGCCTACCTGCTGCCGCTGGTGCTGGGCGCGGTGGCCTGGATCGCGCTGTTCGGCATGGATTCGGACGGCGACGGCCGGGTGGACTTCGGGCCGGCGCTGCGGCTGGTGGGCATCGTCGGTTTCCTGGTCTCGGCCACCGGCCTGCTGTACCTGCGCCTGCATGCGGTCGAGAACCTGCCGGCCGGCGGTGGTGGCGTGCTCGGCCGGCTGGTCGGCAATTCGCTCGACCGCGGCTTCGGCGCGCTCGGCGGCAACCTGTTCCTGCTGGCGCTGCTGCTGGTGTCGGTGACCCTCGCCACCGGCCTGTCCTGGCTGGCGGTGATGGACCGCATCGGCGGCTGGGTGCTGCTGCTGCCGGCGCTGCTGCGCCGCGGCCGGCAGCAGGCGGTCGAACGCATGGAGGCGCGCGAGATGCGGGTGGAGCGCGACCAGACGCGCAAGGTCGAAACCGAACTGCGCGCCAAACGCGAGAAGGTGAGGATCGAACCGCCGCCCGCGCCGGTGGTGGAAAAGAGCGACCGCGCCAAGCGCGAGCAGCAGATCCCGCTGTTCCACGTCGGCGACGGTTCCGGCATCCCGCCGCTGGCGCTGCTCGACGACCCCAAGCCGCAACCCAAGGGCTACGACGAGGAGACGCTGGAAACCCTGTCGCGGCAGATCGAGTTCAAGCTCAAGGACTTCCGCATCGAGGTCGAGGTCAAGGAGGCGCAGCCGGGTCCGGTGATCACGCGCTTCGAGATGGAGCCGGCGCCGGGCATCAAGGTCAGCCAGATCAGCTCGCTGGACAAGGATATCGCCCGCGGCCTGTCGGTGAAGGCGGTGCGCGTGGTCGACGTCATCCCCGGCAAGTCGGTGATCGGCATCGAGATCCCCAACACCCGGCGCGAGATGATCTATCTCAGCGAGCTGCTGCGGTCGAAGGAGTACGACAAGGCCGGCAGCCCGCTGACGCTGGCGCTGGGCAAGGGCATCAGCGGCCAGTCGGTGGTCGCCGACCTCGCGCGCATGCCGCACCTGCTGGTCGCCGGCACCACCGGCTCGGGCAAGTCGGTCGCGGTCAACGCGATGGTGCTCAGCCTGCTGTTCAAGGCCTCCGCCAAGGACCTGCGGATGCTGATGATCGATCCGAAGATGCTCGAGCTCAGCGTCTACCAGGGCATCCCGCACCTGCTGGCGCCGGTGGTCACCGACATGAAGGAGGCCGCCAACGGCCTGCGCTGGTGCGTGGCGGAGATGGAGCGCCGCTACAAGCTGATGTCGGCCGTCGGCGTGCGCAACCTCGCCGGCTTCAACAAGAAGGTCAAGGACGCGCAGGACGCGGGGCAGCCGCTGCTCGACCCGCTGTTCCGGCCGAACCCGGAGTCGGACGAGGTCGCGCAGCCGCTGGAGACGCTGCCGTTCATCGTCATCTTCATCGACGAATTCGCCGACATGATGATGATCGTCGGCAAGAAGGTCGAGGAACTGATCGCGCGCCTGGCGCAGAAGGCGCGCGCGGCCGGCATCCACCTGATCCTCGCCACCCAGCGCCCGTCGGTGGACGTCATCACCGGCCTGATCAAGGCCAACATCCCCACGCGCATCGCGTTCCAGGTGTCGAGCAAGATCGACTCGCGCACGATCCTCGACCAGAGCGGCGCGGAAACCCTGCTCGGCCACGGCGACATGCTCTACCTGCCGCCGGGCACGGCGCTGCCCGAGCGCGTGCACGGCGCGTTCGTGTCCGATGAGGAAGTGCATCGCGTCGTCGAGCATCTCAAGCAGAGCGGCGGCGGACCGGACTACATCGAGGGCGTGCTGGAGGAAGCGCAGACGATGTACGACGGCAGCGCGGTCGGCGCGACCGGCCTGCCGGAGGCGGCGGCCAGCGGCGATCCCGAGTCCGACCCGCTGTACGACGAGGCGGTGAAGATCGTCACCGAGACGCGTCGCGCGTCGATCTCCGGCGTGCAGCGCCGGCTCAAGATCGGCTACAACCGCGCCGCGCGACTGGTCGAGGCGATGGAGGCCGCGGGCGTGGTCTCCGCGCCCGAGCACAACGGCGATCGCTCGGTATTGGCGCCGCCACCGCCGAAGTAGCCGTCCCGTGAGCGCTTTCAGGCGCGACCCGGACACATGCACGCCACTTCTCCGCACGAAAGCGGTCGCACCCGAAGGCGCCCTGCAAGGCATCTCCGGCTGCGGACCGTCCGGCTGGCACGTCGGTTTCCGTTTAGATTCCGGCAGGGATGGCAGGGGGCTTGTTCAGCTTCGTCTTTGCAGACTGGCCGCCATCCATCCACGAGGACGTGTCCGATGATCCGCAGTTGCCGCTGGTTGCTTGTCGCTGTCGCCCTGCTGGCCGGTGTCGCCCATGCGGGCGCGCGCGACCGGCTCGACAGCTTCACGAAGGGGCTGCAGGGCCTGGACGGCCAGTTCACGCAGACGGTCTTCGACGACAACGGCCGCGTGCGCGAGTCGTCGAGCGGCCGCGTTGCGCTGTCCGCGCCGCGGCTGTTCCGCTGGGAGTACGTGAAGCCGTATCCGCAGTTGATCGTCGCCGACGGCAAGACCGTGTGGGTCTACGACCCGGACCTCGAACAGGTCAGCCGCCGCGCGCAGGGCACGGCCGAGCAGGACAGCCCGCTGGCCGCGCTGATCGATCCGGGCAAGCTCGACCGCGACTTCCTGGTCGAGGACGGCGGCAACGGCGACGGCCTGCAGTGGCTGCTGCTCAAGCCGAAGCAGGGCGGCGACGAGGCCGCGTTCCAGTCCGCGAAGCTCGGGCTCGACGGCAATGGCCTGGCGCGCATGGAGATCGTCGATGCGCTGGGCCAGCGCACGGAAATCAGCTTCAGTGGCTGGAAGCGCAACCCGTCATTTGCCCGCGACACGTTCACGTATACCCCGCCGGCGGGCGTCGACGTGGTCGGCGAGGGCTGATCGGGCGTCTCCGGCGCCCGGTCAGAGCGGCGGAACAGGGGGAAGGGAATGCAGGGACGTAACAGGCGTCGGACAACACGCGCGGGCACGGCCGCGGGACACGTCGTCGCGCTGTTTGCCGCGGCATGGCTCGTGGCGACGCCGGCATTGGCGCAATCTCCGCCTGCGGCCGCGCAGGCGGTGGACTCACCGACAGCCCATCGCCAGGCCAGCAGCGGCGACGAGGCGCTGGACAACGCGGTCGCCGCGGTCGTCGTCGCCGCGCTCGTGGAGCAGATGAACACGCCGTCGATCGAGGTCAACATCGACGCGTTCGACGTCGCCATTTCCAGCGTGCGCGACCGCAACGTCAGCGGGCAGGGACGCATGCGCGTCGGCGACGACGCCGACTGGATCGGCTTCCGCTACAGCACCGTCTACGACACCACATTCAGCAGCGCCGGCTACCCGAGGATCACGATCGGCGGCGTCTCCGCCGGCGAGCGCGAGGTGCCCAACGATGCCACCCTCGTGCGCCAGCTCGAGGACCGCGTCGCCACCGAGCTCGACCGGCAGTTCGGCAACCGCGCGGCCCGGCTGCAGCTGGACGAGATCACCACGGTCGAGGGCGGGAAGCGGCTGCTGCGGATCACGGCGCGCGGCATCGCCGACCTCGGGCTGCAGGGCAGCACGCCGGTGCGGATCGAGGCGCTGTACGACCAGGTTGCGGGGGGCTGGCAGCGGGTGAACTACGAGCTGGGGGCTGGTGCGCGGGACTGACGAAGGGGGCCCGCGATTTTCCGGGAAGCTCCCGAAGCCCGGACCACTCCGGCACCGGCCTGGCGCTTCGCGCGACGCGGAATCAGGCCGTCATCCCCGCGAAAGCGGGGATTCAGTGTCTTTGCATGAAAGTCAAAATGGATCCCCGCTTTCGCGGGGATGACGATTCGACGGCCAGGGAGCATGCAGCCTTGGCGTCTGCGTCGCGGGATCTGCGCCATGGATTCGCGCCGCGTGCGACGCCGTCTTGGTATCGTGACGCCCGGATTCCCCCCGTTCCGCATCCCCGAACCCTCGTGCCCCGCGCCAAGTCCAGCGCCCTTCCCGATGACCACGGCGACCTGCTGACGGTCGACCGTACCGCCCTGCGCCCGCTCGCCGAGCGCATGCGCCCGCGCACGCTCGAGGAGATGGTCGGCCAGCGCCGGCTGGTGTCGCCGGATTCGGCGCTGCGCCAGTCGATCGAGGCCGGCAGCGTGCATTCGATGGTGCTGTGGGGGCCGCCCGGCTGCGGCAAGACCACGCTGGCGCTGCTGCTGGCCAAGTACGCCGACGCCGAGTTCCGCTCGGTGTCGGCGGTGCTCGCCGGCCTGCCGGAGGTGCGCCAGGTGCTGGCCGAGGCCGGGCACCGCTTCGCCGAGGGACGGCGCACGGTACTGTTCGTCGACGAGGTGCACCGCTTCAACAAGGCGCAGCAGGACGCGTTCCTGCCGCACATCGAGCGCGGCACGATCGTCTTCGTCGGCGCGACCACCGAGAACCCCTCGTTCGAGCTGAACTCGGCGCTGCTCTCGCGCTGCCGCGTGCACGTGATGGAGGCGGTCTCGGCCGACGACATCGAGGCCGCGCTGCGGCACGCGCTGGAGGACGGGGAGCGCGGCCTCGGCGGGCGCGGCCTGCAGGTCGACGACGCGCAGCTGCACCTGATCGCGGTCGCGGCCGACGGCGACGTGCGCCGCGGGCTGACCCTGCTGGAGATCGCCGCGGAGCTGTCGGGCGAGGGCGGCAGCATCACCGGCGAAATCCTCGAACAGGTGCTGGCCGACCGCACCCGCCGCTTCGACAAGGGCGGCGAGCAGTTCTACGACCAGATCTCGGCGCTGCACAAGTCTGTGCGCAGTTCGAACCCGGATGCGGCGCTGTACTGGCTCGCCCGCATGCTCGACGGCGGCTGCGACCCGATCTACCTCGCGCGGCGGATGACGCGGATGGCGGTCGAGGACGTGGGCCTGGCCGATCCGCGCGCGCTGCAGATGGCGGTCGACGCCTGGGACACCTACGACCGCCTCGGCAGCCCCGAGGGGGAACTCGCGCTCGCCCAACTGGTGATCTACCTCGCCAGCACCGCCAAGTCGAACGCCGCGTACAAGGCCTTCGGCGCCGCGAAACGCGACGTCGCCGAATACGGCACGCAGGAAGTGCCGATGCACCTGCGCAACGCACCGACGAAGCTGATGAAGGAGCTCGGCTACTCGAAGGGCTACCAGTACGACCACGACAGCGAGGGCGGGGTGGCGCTGGAGCAGACCGGGTTTCCCGACGCGATGGGCGAGCGCGTCTACTACCATCCCGTCGAGCGCGGGATGGAGCTCAGGCTCAAGGAGAAGCTCGACGGGCTGCGGAAGGCGCGCGCGGGCGTGCGGCGCAAGCCGGCGCGCGGGGAAGGGCGCGACGAAGGTTAGGAAACCTCTGAACAAGTCGTCATTCCGGCGAAAGCCGGAATCCGGTTTTCCGGCAAGTTGCCGAAAAAGCTGGATCCAAGCTTTCGCCGGGATGACGACCCAAGACTTGTTCAGACCTTCCTTGGCACATTTCCGGTGCAGGTGGCTCGCGATGCAGGGACCGCAGCCGTCATCCGGGGTCTGTCGAGATGTTCATCCGGTGCTTTTGCAGACGGTTCACGTTACTAACGTGATACGATAGCATCATCGCATGGCGATCAAGTCATTCCGCGACAAGGCGACGGCGGCCCTGTTCCTGGGCCTGCCGGTGAAGGGACTCCCCGTGGACCTGCGCAAGCGGGCGCGGGCGAAGCTGGCGATCCTGAACCGCGCCGGCGCGCTGGATGACCTGCGCGTCCCGCCGGGCAACCGGCTGGAGGCGCTGAAACGCGATCGCGCCGGGCAACACAGCATCCGCGTCAACGACCAGTTCCGCATCTGTTTCACGTGGACCGGTAGCGACGCGGAGAACGTGGAGTTCGTCGATTACCACTGAGGACATGGCCATGACCATTCGAACCGAAGACCTCGCGAAGCTGGATTTCTCGGACGTGCTGGAGGCGCGGGCCCGGCGCGTGTCCATGCCACATCCGGGCGAGATCCTGCAGGACGAGTTCCTCGAGCCGATGGGAATCACCATGTACCGCCTGGCGAAGGAGATCGGCGTCCCGCAGCGTCGCATTGGCGAGATCGTCTCCGGCAAGCGCGCTGTGACGGCCGACACCGGCCTGCGCCTGTCCCGCTTCTTCGGCATGACCGAAGGCTTCTGGATCGGCCTGCAGGCCGACTACGACGCCGCCCAGGCCAAGGCCCAGCTCGGGAAGGTATTGCGGGAGATCAAGCCCTGGCAGAGCCGGCAGGCGACTGCCTGATCGAACACCGCGTCCGTCACGAAGGAGGCGGTAGCCACGGCCATTGTGGTGGACCGGCCAGCCCCAGCATCGGAAAGCCGGTTGGCCTGTGGCGGGCGCACACGAAAACGCCCCGCTTTCGCAGGGCGCTTTGCCGTACTTTTGCCGTACTCGCCCGGTGGCTTCGGGCCAAGTGATTGATTGCATGGTGGGCGGTGCAGGGTTCGAACCTGCGACCCTCGCCGTGTGAAGGCGATGCTCTACCGCTGAGCTAACCGCCCGATATTCGTGCTGCCGGGAGTCGGCGAGCCCAGCCATGGGGCCTCACGGTGTTGCGTGGGCGGTGGCGGGTGAAACGGGATGCGAATTCTACGGGGCGGGGCGGGGGTGGGGCAAGTCCGGGCTGTTCGGATGCGCCGGATTGGCCTTCGTCCGGGCTCCGGACGGCCCGCCCCGTGGGCGAAGGGCAACGTCAAAATGGATCCCGGCGTTCGCCGGGATGACGGCGGTTTTCGGTTACTCCAGTTGCTCGCGGGCGTATTCGGCGTCCAGCGCCTCCATGGCGTCTGCCGGCTTGAGTTTCGCGGCCTTCTCGTAGGCCGCGGCGGCGGCGTCCTCCTTCTTGTCGCCGTGCAGCAGCATCAGCACGTTGCCGTACTCGATTTGGGCGATGGGGGAGTCCGGGGTCAGCTTCAGCGCGGTCTTGATGTGGGATTCGGCGTCGGCCGCCTTGGCGCCGTAGGTCAGGCCGCCGATCATGGCGCCGATCTTGCCGATGATCTCGGCGTGGTACAGGGCCAGGGCGGTATGCGCCTCGGCGTGCCTGGGGGCAAGTTCCAGTGCTGCGTCGAGCGCGTCGCGGACCTTGCCGGCGATGCCCTGCTTCAGCGCCTTGGCGATGCTGATGCCCTGGCTGTAGCGGCCCAGGGCGAAGGCGAGTCGGTAGTGGCTGTTGGCCTCGTCGGGCAGCGCCTTGACCGCGGCCTCGGCCAGCTTGGCGGCCTGCTCGTAGCGCTTGAGCTTCTCGGCCTCGCCGTCGACGAGGTAGGTGGCGTGGATGCCGATCGCCTTCACCGCCACCGAGGCGCCGACCGGGCCGAGCGCTTCGCCGGCGTCGAAGGCGGCCTTGAAGTCGCCGCGGTGGAAGGCGCGCCAGGCGTCCTGCAGCTGCGAGGCCAGGGCCTCGGCATCCACGCCCTTGGGGGCCGCCTTGCCGGCGGCCTTGAGCAGGGCGGTGGCGCGATTGGCGTCGGGGAAGGGCTCGGCGTCGCCGGCATGCAGCCGCGGCCAGGCCTTCTTCAGGGCGTCGCCGGCATGGGCATAGGGTTTGGCGTCGAGGGGAAACGCGCTCCAGGCGGTCTTGGCCATGTCGGCTCCGTGTGGTTCAGTCGGTGTAGGCGCGGGTCAGACGGTTGAGGTGCACGCGCTCGGCGTCGCGCAGGAAGGGGGAGAGCAGCATCATCACCTGCACGATGCCGTCGCGGATCGCCTTCTGCTCGTCCCGGTCGCCGCGGATCGCGGCGTAGTTGAGCCAGAACGTGGCCAGCACCAGCAGGTTGGTGGCGGCGGCGTCGATTTCGGCCGGCGCGGCGCGGATCACGTCCGCCTGCGACAGCCCCCGCATCACCGCGTGGGCGCGGTCGTCGGCGCGCTTGAGGATGCGCGCGAAGCGGATGCGCAGGCGCCGGTTGCGGCTGAGGATCTCGAGCAGGTCGCGGTAGAGGAAGCGGTAGTCCCAGATGCACTCGAACACCAGGTGCAGCTGCAGCCAGATGTCCTCCAGCCCCGGCAGGCGGCCGTCGGGCGGGGCGAGCGCCTCGTCCATGCGCGCCTCGTAGCGCGTGAACAGCTGCTCGATGATGTCGTCCTTGTTGCGGAAGTGGTAGTACAGGTTGCCCGGGCTGATCTCCAGCTCGTCGGCGATGTGGTTGGTGGTGACGGTGGGCTCGCCCTGCGCATTGAACATGGCGAGCGAGCAGTCGAGGATGCGCTGGCGCGTGTCCCGGGCCATCGTGGCGACCGCGCGGATCAGCCCTTGAGCTTGGCGACCAGGTCGATGTATTGCTGCTGCGCAACATCCTGCGCGGTGCCCTTGAGCTTGCTCCAGGCCTCGTACTTCGCCGTGCCCACGAAGTCGAAGAAGCCCGGTTTCTCGCCCTTGACGTCGCCTTCCGCGCCCTGCTTGTAGAGCGCGTAGAGGCGCAGCAGGGTGTCGTTGTCCGGGCGCTCTTTCAGGGACTGCACGTCCTTGGCGGCCTGTTCGAAGGTCAGCTTGGATTTGGCCATGTCGCCCCTCCCGGTGGTCGGGCGCCATGACACCACGCGCCCATGGAGCGGTCAATACGCCGACGGATTGTCCTGCCGCGCGCGCTCTGGCAACGTAGCGCACGGGAGGGCGCCGGGCGCGCCGACGATCCAACACGGAGCGAAGGACATGAGTTATTTCGTCACCGGCGCCACCGGCTTCATCGGCCGCTACCTGGTCGGCAACCTGCTCAGGCGCAAGGGCACGATCCACGTGCTGGTGCGCGACGGGTCGCAGAAGAAGTTCGAGGCGATCGCGAAGAAGATGGGCTGGGACCGCAAGCGCGTCGTCCCGGTGGTCGGCGACATGACCGCGGCCAGGTGCGGTTTGAGCGCGGCCCAGGTGCGGGCGCTCAACGGCAAGGTGAAGCATTTCTTCCATCTCGCCGCGATCTACGACCTGACCGCGAGCGCCGAGGCGCAGAAGGCGGCGAACATCGAGGGCACGCAGCACGCGCTCGACCTCGCCGCGGCGATCGGCGCCGGGTGCTTCCACCACGCCAGTTCGATCGCGGTGGCGGGGCTGTATCCGGGCATCTTCCGCGAGGACATGTTCGACGAGGCCGAAGGGCTGGACGATCCCTACCTGCGCACCAAGCACGACTCGGAACGCCTGGTGCGCGAGGAAAAGCGCGTGAAATGGCGCATCTACCGGCCCGGCATGGTCGTGGGCCATTCGCAGACCGGCGAGATCGACAAGATCGACGGGCCGTACTACTTCTTCACCCTGATCAAGAAGCTGCGCGAGATGCTGCCGCCATGGATGCCGGTGCTGGGCATCGAGGGCGGGCGCATCAATATCGTGCCGGTGGATTTCGTGGCCGATGCGATGGACCACATCGCGCACAAGCCGAAGCTCGACGGCCACACCTTCCACCTGACCGATCCCGAACCGCCGCGCGTGGGCGAGGTGCTCAACATCTTCTGCCGCGCCGGCCACGCGCCGGAAATGACCATGCGCATCGACGCGCGCATGTTCGCCTTCGTGCCCTCGGCGATCCGCGGCGCGGTCGCCGGCCTGCCGCCGGTCAAGCGCTTCACCGGCATGCTGCTGCGCGATTTCCGCATCCCCAAGCAGGTGCTGAAGTTCATCACCTATCCCACGCGCTTCGACAGCCGCGAGACCGAGCGCGCGCTCAAGGGCAGCGGCATCGCGGTGCCGAAGCTGGATACGTATGCATGGCGCCTGTGGGACTACTGGGAGCGCCACCTCGACCCGGACCTGTTCATCGACCGCACCCTGCGCGGCAAGGTGCGCAACAAGGTCGTGGTCATCACCGGTGGCTCGTCCGGCATCGGCCTGTCGACCGCCAAGCGCGTGGCCGAGGCCGGCGCGGTGACGGTGATCGTGGCGCGCGGCAAGGAGGAACTGTTCAAGGCGCGCGACGAGATGAAGGCGGCGGGCGGAAAGGTCTTTGCCTACACCGCGGACCTGGCCGACATGGCCGACTGCGACCGGCTGGTCGAGAAGGTCCTCAAGGAGCACGGCCAGGTCGACATCCTGATCAACAACGCCGGCCGCTCGATCCGACGCTCGATCGAGCTCAGCTACGACCGCTTCCACGATTTCGAGCGCACCATGCAGCTCAACTACTTCGGCAGCCTGCGCCTGATCATGGGCTTCATGCCGTCGATGACCAAGCGCCGCAAGGGCCACATCATCAACATCAGCTCGATCGGCGTGCTCGCGAACTCGCCGCGGTTCTCGGCCTACGTCGCCTCCAAGGCGGCGCTGGACGCGTTCAGCCGCTGCGCGCAGGGCGAGCTGTCGGGCAAGGGCATCAGCTTCACCACGGTCAACATGCCGCTGGTGAAGACGCCGATGATCGCGCCGACCAAGATGTACGACAGCGTGCCGACGCTGACCCCGGAGGAGGCCGCGGACCTGCTGGTGAAGGGCATCATCGAGAAGCCCAGCCGGATCGCCACGCGTCTGGGGATATTCTCGGCGCTGGTCAACGCGGTCGCGCCGAAGGCCTACGAGGTGATCATGAGCACCGCGTTCGAGCTGTTCCCCGACTCGGCCGCGGCCAAGGGCGACCGCGCGGCGCTGAAGGACGAGACGCCCAGCCAGGAGCAGATCGCATTCGCGGCGATGATGCGCGGCGTGCATTGGTGAATGCGAGGCGCCAGGGGGTGTGATCCGTCCTCGTGCATGGGCGACCACAGTTCAACAAGACGTCATCCCGGCGAAAGCCGGGATCCATTTTGATCTTGATTCTCGTTATTGCACGGGAAGAAGCGAAGGCCAACTGCAGAATGGATCCCGGCTTTCGCCGGGATGACGTTCGACCCGGTGGCTCCTCAATACGACCGGCACTGCCGGAAGCGCACCGTCGCCGTGCTGCCCGGCGGCGGCGTGAGCTGGATGCGGGACGAGGCCAGTTCCTCGTAGCGCTCCATCAGCGGGCAGATGCGGACGAAGGCGTCGCCGTCGATGGTCGACAGGAAGACCTGCAGGGTCGATTCGCTGGACCAGACCGCTCGGTCGACATCGGGCAGCGTGGAGATTGCGGCGGCCACGTCGCCGCGCTGCTGTTCGATGTCCATCGGCGCCTGTTCCGGGACGGTGGGCGCTTCCGTGGCGGCTGCGGTGCCGGCCGGTTCCGTGGCTTGTTGCGATGCCGTCGGTCCCGGAACGTCGGCCACCGCCGGTGCCGGTGCCGCTGGTGCTGACGCCACGACGGGGGCGGCGCGATCGGGCAGGGCGAGGAACACGGCGACGCCCGCGAGCAGCGCCAGCAGCCAGGACGAGAGGACGCGCTGCCGGGCCAGTTGCATGGCCCTGGCGCGGATGCCCGCAAGCTGCTCGGGCGGCAGGAAATCGCGCAGCTGCGGCCACAGCGCGGGGCCGTCGAGCAGCTCGATGCGCTGCAGGGCGGCGACCGGGCGCGCGTCGTCGGTGATCTTTCCCTGGGTGAGCAGGAAGCCGCCGGCGGCGCCCTTCAGGTCGATGGCGCGGGCCAGTTCGTTGACCGTCAGCCGGCCGAGCACGAAGGCGCTGCCGTGCTTGCACGACAGCAGCCAGTGCTGGCCGTCGCGTTCGAGCACGTAGTCGCTGTCGTCGGCCGCGTTCTCGTCGTCGACCAGGCGGCCGAAGCCGCGGCGCGCCAGCGCGTCCAGCACCATGTGGATGAAGCTGCGCCACGAGACCCCGGACAGGGCGGCGATGCCCGCGCGGGTCTCGTCGCGGCGCATCTGGATCGCGCGGAAATAGAACGTCGCGACGCCACCGATCAGCAGTGACAGGGCGATCGCGATCAGCCAGTTCGACATCGGGAGGGGCAGGGGGGCGGAAAGCGAGGAAGCATAGCCGAATCCCGTCCCGGGCATGGGGTGCGCAACGCCGGACGGCCACCCGGCGGTGGCGCATCCGGCGTCCGGTTCCGGCCGGTACCGCTGCGCGCCTTCCGGCGCGCGGATCAGCTCGCGGTCTTCTTCGCGCCCTTGCGCGGGACCTTGGCGGCGGCCTTCTTCGCCGTCGCGCGCTTCGCGGCCGGCTTGCGGGTCGCGGCTTTTTTCGCGGACGCCTTCTTCGCGGCCGGCTTGCGCGTGGCCTTGCCGCCGCGCTGGCGACGCAGTTCCGCGGTCAGGGTGTCGACGCGGCCGACGAGATCCTTCAGGTCCTCGCGGCCGGGCACGCCGAGCTTGACCAGCGCCTTCTGCACGCGCTCCTCGAACACCTTCTCCAGGCGGTCCCAGGTGTCGGTGGCGCGCTCGCGCGCCTGGTCGACGCGGTTCTCGACGGCGTCGCGCACCACGTCGGCGCGCTTGCCGGCGAAGCTGCGTGCGGTCTTCTCCAGGTTCAGGCCTTCCTTCACCAGACCCTCGAACAGCTTGGTGCCCTCGGCCTGGGCGCGTCCGAAGGCGCCGACGCCGGCCAGCCAGATCTGCTGCGCGGATTCGCTCAGCGACTTCGACAGCTGCTCGGCCTGGGCCTGCGCATCGCCCTTGCCGGCGGACGCGGTCTTCTTCGCGGTCTTCTTGAACTTGGCCATGTGTCCTCCCGACGGACGATGGATGCGGTGGATGTATGACGCCAGCGTGGCGGCATGCGCTAGAGCAATCACACCACGCCGCGCGTCGAGGGTGCGCGACGGCGCCTGCGTTTCGCGCTGTCCGCGATGTGTTCGGCATCGTCGAGCGCGCGGCGCAGGCGTGCCGTGGCCTCGGTGCTGCGCGGCGGGGCGGGCGACAGCGAATCGAGGATGCTGCGCTGCGGATCGGAGACGATCTCCTCGCGCAGCCGCAGCCCGTGCGCGGCCAGCACCGGGCGCAGCGCGTCGGCGCGCTCGCGCAGGTCGGCCAGGGTGTTGCGGTAGGCCAGCTCGCACACGCGCTGGCGCGCGGAGAAGCTGAACAGGTTGGTGAAGAACAGCTCGCTGTCGCCGGCGTTGGGCTCGAACACGAGCTGGTCGATGTCCGGGTACTGGTGCGGGTACTTCTCCATGCCGATCTGCATGCGCGACTGCAGCAGGGTGCGCAGCGTCTGCGACAGCACCGCCGGCAGGCCGCCGCCGGCGAGCCCGATCTGCTCGGCCTCGCCCGAACGCCGCGGCCCACGCGAGGCGTCGAACGGCACCAGCGGGTTGATGCCGATCATCAGGTCGATGCCGCGGTCGAGCACGGTCGAGGCGTGCATGGTCCGGCGCAGCGCGCCGTCGAGGAAATGGCGGCCGTTGATCTCCACCGGCGGATACAGGCCCGGCAGCGCGGCGCTGGCCTGGACCGCGCGCGAGATCGGCACGTCGTCCCAGTCCGGCTCGCCGAAGCGCACCGCCTCGCCGGTGTCCAGGTCGACCGCGACCACGAACAGGTCGGTGTCGAGCGTGCGGAAATCGTTGCTGCGCCCGCGCCGGGTCAGCACGTCGCGCAGGAAATGCTCCAGCGCCCGGTTGTCGAACAGCCCGGTCGGCACCAGCCCGCCGAAGCGCGACATCAGCTCCGACCAGCGCAGCGCCCGGGCGGGGTTGTTGAGCAGCCGCCGGCTCCAGGCCAGCGACAGCCCGGGCAGGCGCGCCATCCGCCGCAGGTATTCGCCGACGTTGGGGCGCAGGAAGGTTTCCGGGCGGAAGCTGATGTCGTCGCTGGTGCCGGTGATGAAGCCGCGGCACATCTCCTCGGTGCCGATGCGGTTGGCCAGGCCCGCGGCGAGGAAGGCGCCGCTGCTGACGCCGACGTAGCAGTCCAGCCGGGTCAGGTCGAGACCGTCGAGCGCCTCGTCGATCGCGCGCAGCGCGCCGAGTTCGTACATGCCGCCGATCGGGCCGCCGCCGGCGATCGCCAGCCCCACCTTGATCGGTTGGCGGGCCGTGTGCTTCTTGCGCTTGCGCGCCGGGTGGAGGGAGAGCATGCAGGCGAGGGTGGGGAGGTCGCCCGAGTGTAGCGGACGCGGGTCGAAGGCTTGCTCGAAACGCGCGCGGCGACCAAGATGCCGGCCATGACGTCCGACGACATGGACCGGCTCGGTCGCCAGCTGGCGCGGCACCAGTCCCTGCACGACCCCCGGCAGGAGCCGCGCAACGGCCTGCGCTGGCTGCCGGAGCTGCGGCGCTGGCAGGCCGAGCGCCTGCAGCGCAGCTTCCGCCACTTCCTGCACGACCCGCAGCGGGCGCCGGCGGCGGAGTTCTTCCTCAGCGACGTCTACGGCGACCGCGACTTCACCCGCCGCGACGCCGACATCGTCCGCGTGATCCCGATGATGCGGCGGCTGTTGCCGAAGAAGCTGCTGGCCACGGTGGCCGACGCGATCGAGCTGGGCGCATTGACCCACGAGCTGGACCTGCGCATGGCGCAGGCGCTGGAGGACCTGGCGCCGCGGCGGCGCAGGCTGGACGCGACGCTGTACGGGCAGGCGTATCGCCACGTCGGGCAGGCGAAGCTGCGCGCGCGCCAGATCGCGCTGATCGGCAAGGTCGGCCGCGGCTTCGGCAAGGCGCTGCAGATGAGCGGCGTGGCGACGCTGCTGGCGTTCTCGCGCGGACCGGCGAAGCTGGCCGGGCTCAGCGAGCTGCAGGGCTTCCTGGAGCGCGGCTACGCCGCGTTCGAGTCGCTGGACGACCCGGAGGCCTTCGTCGCCGAGATCGAGCGTGACGAAGGGCTGGTGTCGCAGCGGGTGTTCGACGCCGAGGCGGATCCGTTCAGGTTCGAGGATTGAATCGGGCGTAATGGCTTCGCCCCGGAGGCTTTCCACTCCCTCCGACCCCGGGCGTCATCCCGGCACCGAGCGTCATCCCGGCGAAAGCCGGGATCCATTTTGCGGTTGGTCCCGGTTCCTTCCATGCAATGTGGAAATCAGGATCACAATGGATCCCGGCTTTCGCCGGGATGACGACTTCGGTGGCGTTCGTCGGAGGTCATCGGGGATGTTTGCCTGGCGTCATCGATGACGTTTGCATCCGTCCGGGGCAAAGATCGCGAACGGGCGCCGACACCTACATCCGGAACACGCCGAACCTCGCCGGCTCGATCGGCGCGTTGAGCGAGGCCGAGAGGCCCAGGCCCAGCACGCGGCGGGTGTCGGCCGGGTCGATGATGCCGTCGTCCCACAGCCGCGCGGTGGCGTACCAGGGACTGCCCTGCGATTCGTACTGCTCGCGGATCGGCGCCTTGAACGCTTCTTCCTCGTCCGCGCTCCAGCTGCCGCCCTTGGCCTCGATGCCGTCGCGACGCACCGTCGCCAGAACGCTCGCGGCCTGTTCGCCGCCCATCACGCTGATCCGCGCGTTCGGCCACATCCACAAAAAGCGCGCGCCGTAGGCGCGGCCGCACATCGCATAGTTGCCGGCGCCGAAGCTGCCGCCGATGACCACGGTGAACTTCGGCACGCTCGAGCAGGCGACCGCCGTGACCATCTTCGCGCCATCCTTCGCGATGCCGGCGTTCTCGTACTTCCTGCCGACCATGAAGCCGGTGATGTTCTGCAGGAACACCAGCGGGATGCCGCGCTGGTTGCACAGCTCGATGAAGTGCGCGCCCTTGAGCGCGCTCTCGGAGAACAGGATGCCGTTGTTGGCGACGATGCCGACCGGATAGCCGTGCAGGTGGGCGAAGCCGGTGACCAGGGTCTTGCCGTAGCGCGCCTTGAACTCGTCCAGTTCGCTGCCGTCGACGATGCGCGCGATGACCTCGCGGATGTCGAACGGGCGGCGCGTGTCCTTCGGCACGATGCCGTACAACTCGTCCGCGGCGTACAGCGGCTCGCGGGCTTCGCGCACGGCGACGGGCAGCGTCTTGCGGCGGTTGAAGTGGCCGGCGATGCCGCGCGCGATCTGCAGCGCGTGGCGGTCGTCCTCGGCGAAATGGTCGGCGACGCCGGAGACGCTGGTGTGCACGTCGGCGCCGCCGAGCGTTTCGGCGTCGACCACTTCGCCGGTCGCGGCCTTCACCAGCGGCGGGCCGCCGAGGAAGATCGTGCCCTGTTCCTTGACGATGATGCTTTCGTCGCACATCGCCGGCACGTAGGCGCCGCCGGCGGTGCAACTGCCCATCACCACCGCGACCTGCGGGATGTTCTCCGCGCTCAGCCGCGCCTGGTTGTAGAAGATGCGGCCGAAGTGCTCGCGGTCGGGGAATACCTCGTCCTGCAGCGGCAGGAAGGCGCCGCCCGAATCGACCAGGTAGATGCAGGGCAGCTGGTTCTCGCGCGCGATCTCCTGCGCGCGCAGGTGCTTCTTGATCGTCATCGGGAAGTAGGTGCCGCCCTTGACCGTGGCGTCGTTGGCGACCACCACCACTTCCTGCCCCATCACCCGGCCGATGCCGCAGACCATGCCGGCGGCCGGCGCCGCGCCCTCGTACATGTCTTCCGCAGCCAGCGGCGCGATCTCCAGGAACGGCGAGCCCGGGTCGAGCAGGGCGGTGATGCGTTCGCGCGCCAGCAGCTTGCCGCGCTCGGTGTGCCGGTTGCGTGCGGTTTCGCCGCCGCCGTCGGCGGCGCGCGCCAGGCGGCGGTCGAGCTCCTCGACCAGGGCGCGGTGGTAGTCGGCGTTGTCGAGGAAGTCGCGCGAGCGCGGGTCGAGCTGGGAGGTCAGGGCCGGCATCGTGGGCTTGGACGGGCTTGGGAACCGCAGAGGATACGTGACCGGGTGCCCCACTCCCTGTCATTTCGACCGCAGGGAGAAATCTCCCCTCCTGACAACGGACAGAGGATTTCTCCCTGCGGTCGAAATGACAGGGATTTTCGGGGTGGCGGCCCAAAAGGAAAGGCCCGCGCGAGGCGGGCCTTCCTTCGAAGCGCGACCGGGAACGATCAGTTCTTGGCGGCTTCCTCGGCCTTGGCGGCCGCGTCCTTCACGGCGCCGGCGGCGTCCGCGGCCGCGTCCTTCACGGCGTCCTTGGTGTTGGCGGCGGCGTCCTGCACGGAGGCGGCGGCGCTGTCGAGGGCGCTTTCGGTGGTGGCGGCGGCTTCGTCGGTCGCGTCGGCGACGTCGGCAGCCATTTCGTCGGCGGCCTGCTCGGTGTTGGCGGCGGCGTCGGCAGCGGCCTGTTCGGCGTCAGCGACGGCCTGCTCGGTGGCGGCCGCGGCAGCGGCGGCGTCTTCCTTCGCGCCTTCGGCGGTGTTCTTGCAGGCGGCAAGGGCCAGCACGCTGGCGGCGGCGAGGACGAGGAGCTTGGTGTTCAAGGGAGTTCTCCAGAGGCAAGGTAGAGGTATATCGCGTCCGGCCCCGGACCCCCGTGGCCGCGCCCGACATTGTGCAGAAAGCGGTGTCCAATGAAAAGAAAGCCGCCGGGAGACCGGCGGCTTTCGGGTACAACCCTGGAAGCTGGCCTTACGGCTTGGCTTCTTCGGCAGCGTCGGACGCGTCCTGGGCAGCGTCTTCCGCGGCCTCGGCGACGTCGGCGGCGGCGTCGGCAGCCTCGGACGTCGTGGCGGCGGCAGCGTCGGCGGCGGCATCGGCAGCAGCGTCGGCGGCGGCGGCGGCGTCATCGGCAGCGGCCTGGGCGGTGTCGGCGGTCGCGGTGCCGGCGGCTTCGGCAGCGGCGGTCGCGGCGTCGGCGGCGGCGTCGGCCGCGTCGGCAGCGGCGTTCTCGGCCTGCTGCTGGTTGCTGCAGGCAGCCAGGGCAACGCCCATGGCCAGCGCGAGCAGAGCCTTGTTGATGGTCATATCGATCTTCCTCGTCTATGTCTGAAAAAGTTGGGCAACGCGCAAAATTGCGCGCCGTAAACATGATGACAAGCCCATGACGGCTGTCAAGCGGGACGTGGTGGATTTTTTGTCAAAACGGTGTTAACGCCTTCACGCAATCTCGACAGCGATTGCGGTTGCTTCGCCGCCGCCGATGCACAGCGAAGCGACGCCGCGCTTGCCGCCGCGCGCGATCAGGGCATGCAGCAAGGTCACCACCAGGCGCGCGCCGCTGGCGCCGATCGGATGCCCCAGCGCGGTCGCGCCGCCGTTGACGTTGATTTTCTCGTGCGCAATGCCGAGCTCGCGGATCGGCGCCATCGCCACGACCGAGAACGCTTCGTTGACTTCGAACAGGTCGACGTCATCGACCGACCAGCCCACCTTTGCCAGCAGGTCGCGGATCGCGCTCACCGGCGCCGTTGTGAACCATTCGGGTTCCTGAGAGAAGGTTGAATGGCCGACGATGCGGGCGATCGGCTTCAGGCCGAGCCGAGACGCGTTTTCGGCGCTGGTGAGCACCGTCGCCGCGGCGCCGTCGGAGATGCTCGACGAACTGGCGGCGGTCACCGTGCCGTCCTTGCGGAAGGCGGCGCGCAGGGTCGGGATCTTGCCGATGTCGGACTTGCCGGGCTGCTCGTCGGTGTCGAACTCGACCTCGCCCTTGCGGGTGGACACCTTGACCGGGACGATCTCGTCCTTGAACGCGCCCGAGGCGATCGCCGCCTGCGCGCGCTTGACCGATTCGATCGTGAACGCGTCCTGCTCCTCGCGGGTGAAGCCGTACTTGTCGGCGGTGGCCTCGGCGAACACGCCCATCGACTGGCCGTCGTAGGGATTGGTCAGGCCGTCCCAGGCCATGTGGTCGACCAGCTTGGCGTCGCCGTAGCGCAGGCCGGGGCGGGCGGAGACCATGTGCGGCGCATTGGTCATCGACTCCATGCCGCCGGCGACGACCACGCTGGCCGAGCCGGCCTTGATCAGGTCGTGGCCGAGCATGATCGCCTTCATGCCCGAGCCGCAGACCTTGTTGATCGTGGTGCAGCCCGCCTTCTTCGGCAGGCCCGCGGCGAGCGCGGCCTGGCGCGCCGGCGCCTGGCCGAGGTTGGCCGGCAGCACGCAGCCCATGATGACTTCGGAGACGTCGTCGCCGTTGACGCCGGCCTGTTCGACCGCGGCCTTGATCGCGGTGGCGCCGAGGGTCGGCGTCGGCACCCCGGTGAACTGTCCGAGCATGGAACCGATGGCGGTGCGCTTGGCACCGACGATGACGACGTCGCTCATGAACGTACTCCTGGAGGGGAAAGGGGGCAGGTCGGCCTATTGTCGTTCCGGGCCACGTCCTCGGCAAATTCGTCCTAGGGGCCGGTGGCGGCGGTGCGGCCAAGCGCGTATAAGCGCGAAGGGGCGCCGGGAACGGCCGGAAGGGTCGTTCCGTACGGGAAACGGGGATGGACCAGGGAGTGGAGCGTATGTCTGGCAGATCCTGGCAGGGTGTCGTCGCCGGTCTGGGCCGTGGGGTCTGGATGGCCGCGCTTGTGGCCGGGCTGGCCGCCTGCGGCGGTGGCGGAGGCGGCACGCGGACCGATCCGCCGCCACAGGCCCCGCCGCCGACACCGCCGCCATCGCCTCCCGTGGTGGAGCCGCCGAACCCGGCCTTCGGCGACCACATCGCGTGGACCGGCGCGGATGCGGCGCATGCCGCCGGGCTGACCGGCGCCGGCATCCGCATCGGCATCATCGACAGCGGCGTCAACCGCAACCACCCGGCGCTGGCCGGCCGTGTGGTCTCCAACCTCACCTACATCAATCCGAACACGAACAACCTGTCGGTCGACGACGTGATCGGCCATGGCACCGCCGTCGCGCAGGTGGTGGCGGGCCGGGCGTTCGGACAGTGGCCGGGCGGTATCGCACCCGGGGCGGAGATCGTGTCGGCACGGATCATCAGCGACACGCCGCCCGAGGACGACGGCAGCGGCCAGGGCAACGAACTCAATGGTCCGCTCGGGGTCGCATCGATCCACCAGGACCTGATGAACCGCGGCGTGCGGGTCATGAACAACTCCTGGGGCGGGCTGTACTGGACCAATCCGAATGTCTCCGCGCAGGTCGCCGCGGAATACCGCCCCTTCATCGCCACCCACGGTGGTCTGGTGGTGTTCTCGGCCGGAAACTCCGGCTTCGACGATCCTTCCGACACGGCCGCGCTGCCGAGCCAACCGGGGCCGGGCGGCACGATGCCGGCGGCGGACCTCGAGCGCGGCTGGCTGGCGGTGGCCGCGCTGGACGGCGACGACCCGACCCGGCTCGCCGAATACTCCAACGCCTGTGGCATCGCGATGCACTACTGCCTCGTCGCCCCGGGCACGGTCGTCGTGACCGGAACCGACAACGCCCCGAACGCCCCCGACTACTGGCGCTGGAGCGGGACGTCCTTTGCCGCGCCGATCGTGTCGGGCGCCGCCGCGCTGGTGTGGGAGGCATTCCCGTACTTCGACAACGACCTGGTGCGGCAGACGCTGCTGGGGACCGCGACCGATCTCGGCGACGCCGGCGTCGACCCGGTGTTCGGGCATGGCGCGCTGGACATCGCCGCCGCGATCCGGGGACCGGCGCGGTTCGACTGGGGAGACGTCCGCGTCGCCTTCGACGGCATCACTTCGGTCTGGAGCAACGACATCTCCGGTACGGGCGCGCTGATCAAGGAGGGCACCGGCACGCTCGTCATCGATGCCAACACCACGAACGATGGCGGCATCGTGGTGCGTGGCGGCACCCTGCGCGCCGAACGCTCGGTGTTCGGCGACGTCCTCGTCGAGGAAGCCGGAACCTACGCGATCGGGACGCACGTGCTGGGCGTCAATGTGCAGGGCAACGTGGACAACGCAGGCCGGATCGAGGTGATCGGCCACGGATCGAACCGTGCGGTGTCGTCGCTTGTCGGGGACTACCTGCACCGGCAGGGCGCGACGCTGGCGTTCGATCTGGGGCAGGGACTCGCCGTGACCGGAACGGCCACCATCGAAGGCGGCGACCTGCACGTGATGAGGGTGAAACCCACGTACACCGTCGCGAGCAGGGAAGTGCTGATCGAGGCCCAGGAGGGCCTCACCGGCAGGTTTGACCAGCTGACGTGGGCGTCGTCGCTGTTCCTGGAGGGCAGTCTGGGCTACGACTCGAACCTGGTCTGGCTGGACATCATCCGCCTGGACGTCGCGGCGACCGCGAAATCGCTGGCGGGCATCACCGCGTCCGGCCTGTCCGCGGCACGGCGCGTCGAGCGGACGTTCGCCGGCATCGACCGCGCACTGTCGGAGGGGCGCGCCAGCATCGCGGACGAGTTCGTCCGCATCGCCGGCGAGTTCCAGGGCATCGGCGACGAAGCGGTGGCGAGAGCGGCGCTCGACAGCCTGTCAGGCGAATCGCACGCGCTTGCCGCCACGCTGACCTTCGACGCCATCGACATGGGGCGGCGTGCGCTGTCGTCGCGGTTCGGCCGCTTCGAAGGGCGCGACGAACGCATCGGCGTCTGGAAGCAGGCACTCGGCCACGGTGGGAGCAGCGGATTCTCCGGCGGTGGCTACCGGCCCGACGGCTGGCTGCTCGGCCGCGACCAGCCGCTGGGCACGCAGTCCGTGGCGGGCTTCGCGTTCGGCGAAACCCGCGCCGACGATCGCGTCGGCGACAACCGCGACCGCAGCCGCGACCGACAGGCGCACGGCATGGCCTATGCCGGCCGCCTGTCCGGCGCCGCCTACGTGCTCGGGCAGTTCGGCTTCGGCCGGTTCGATCGCATCATCGAGCGCAACGTGTTCGCGGGCGATGCCGCGCGCCAGGGCGTCTCCGGCCTGTACTCGGGCGACTATTCCAGCCTCGGCGTCGAAGTCGGCAGCCGGCGGCGGCTTGGCGGCCTGCACCTGACGCCCTACGCGGGCGCGGAGCACACCCGCCTGCGCCAGGACGGATTCGCCGAATGGGGCGGCGACGGATTCGGGCTGCAGGCGCGCGCCGCCTCGATGCGCCGCACGCAGGCCATCGCCGGACTGCGCGTCGAACGCGACTGGCGCGGCGCGACGTTCAACGCCTATGGCGAGTGGCAGCAGACGCTGTCGGCCGACGGCTTCGCCGTGGACGCCAGTTTCACCGGCATCGACAGCTGGTCGCCGCTGCCGGTGGTCGATGCAGCCAGGGCCGGCGGACTGTTCGGCATCGGCATGGAGGCCTGGCTTGGCCGCAACGCGCGCTTGTCGTTCGGCTTCGACCAGCGCTTCGGTCCGCGCGGGGACGAACGGATGGGGTCGATGCGCTACGTCTTCGGGTTCTGACCGGCGCGCTTTCCGGCTGCGGTACCAACTGCAGGCGGGTCAGTAGTTGCCGGCGAACAGCTCTCGGCCGATCAGCATGCGGCGGATCTCGTTGGTGCCGGCGCCGATGGCGTAGAGCTTGGCGTCGCGCAGGATGCGGCCGGTGGCGAATTCGTTGATGTAGCCGTTGCCGCCCAGCGCCTGGATCGCTTCCAGCGCCACCTGCACCGCGGCTTCCGAGGCGTGCAGCAGGCAGCTGGCGGCGTCGATGCGCGACTTGTGGCCGGCGTCGTAGTCGCGCGCGACCTGGTAGGCGAAGGCGCGCGAGGACTGCAGCGCGGTGTACATGTCGGCGATCTTGGCCTGCATGATGCCGAAGGTGCCGATGGCGGCGCCGAACTGGCGGCGCTCGCGCACGTAGGGCAGGGCGATGTCGAGCGCGGCCTGCATCAGGCCCAGGGGGCCGCCGCTGAGCACCAGCCGCTCGGTGTTGAGGCCGCTCATCAGCACCTTGACGCCGTTGTTGACCTCGCCCAGCACGTTCTCGGCGGGGATCTCGCAGTTCTCGAACACCAGTTCGCAGGTGTTGGAACCGCGCATGCCGAGCTTGTCGAGCTTCTGCGCGGTCGAGAAGCCCTTGAAACCCTTCTCGACGATGAAGGCGGTCATGCACTTGCTGCCCAGCTCGCGGCTGGCGGTGCGCATGTAGACCACCAGCACGTCGGCCTCGGGGCCGTTGGTGATCCACATCTTGTTGCCGTTGGCGATCCACACGTCGCCGCGCAGTTCGGCGCGACAGGACATCGAGCCGACCACGTCGGAGCCCGCGCCCGGTTCGCTCATCGCCAGCGCGCCCTTCCATTCGCCGCTGCAGAGTCTGGGCAGGTATTTCTCGCGCTGCGCCTGGTTGCCGTTGGCGCACAGGTTCGACACGCACAGGTTGGAATGCGCGCCGTAGCTCAGGCCGACCGAGCCGGAGGCGCGCGAGATTTCCTCCATCGCCACGAGGTGGGCGAGGTAGCCCATCTCGCTGCCGCCGAACTCGGCGGGGACGGTCATGCCGAGCAGGCCGAGCTCGCCCAGTTTGGGCCACAGGTCCTGCGGGAAGGCGTTGTCCTCGTCGATCTTCGCCGCGCGCGGCGCGATTTCGGCCTCGGCGAAGCGGTGGACCGCCTCACGTAGTGCGTCGAGTTCCTCGCCCAGCGGGAATGTCCGCATGCTGTCCTCCCCGGAGAAATGGTTTCACATGCTACAACGGGGCCGAGGCCCCGTTGCAATCGTGGTTCGTACCCGCAAAGAGCTGCCGCCCGGTGCCGTCATTCCCGCGAAAGCGGGAATCCAAGGACGTTGACCTGCAAGGGAACCAAGGTCCATGGATTCCCGCTTTCGCGGGAATGACGGCATTTTTACGGATCAGAGCCCCCGCACCCGCCCCTGGAACCGCGGCGTGCTGCGCCCCATCGGCAGCTTGAGCCGGCCGATGGTCTCGATCCGCTCCTCGGCCAGCCGGTCCGCCGCCTGGTAGGTGGGGATGCCGTCGCGCTCGGAGATCTCGAAGATCCGCGTGAGGTTGTGGTAGATCGTGCGCATCATCCGCATCGCGCGCTCGCGGTTGTAGCCGTCGATCTCCAGCGAGATGTTCATCACGCCGCCGGCGTTCACCGCGTAGTCCGGCGCGTACAGGATGCCGCGCTTGGCCACCTCGTCGCCGATCGCGTTGTTGGCCAGCTGGTTGTTGGCCGCGCCGCAGATCACCTTCGCCTTCAGGCGGGGCAGGGTGTCCTCGTTGATCGTGCCGCCGAGCGCGCAGGGCGAATAGACGTCGGCGTCGACGTCGTAGATCTCGTCCAGCCCCACCGCCTCGGCGCCGAGTTCGCTCACCGCGCGCTCGACCAGCGCCTTGTTGATGTCGGTGACGAAGAGCTTCGCGCCGCGCTCCTTGAGCAGCTTCGCGAACTCCATGCCGACGTGGCCCAGGCCCTGCACGGCGTAGCTGTACTTGCCGACCTCCTCGTCGCCGAACTTCTTGTTGAGCGTCGCCATCAGGCCCTGCAGCGAGCCGTAGGCGGTGAACGGCGAGGGATCGCCGGAGCCGCCGTGCACCTGGTGCACGCCGGTGACGAACTGGGTCTCGCGGTAGACGTATTCCATGTCGTTGACGTCGATGCCGACGTCCTCGGCGGTGATGTAGCGCCCGCCCTGGGAATCGACGAACTGGCCGAACGCGCGGAACAGCGCCTCGGACTTGTCGGTCGCCGGGTCGCCGATGATCACCGCCTTGCCGCCGCCGAGGTTCAGGCCGGCGACCGCGTTCTTGTAGGTCATGCCGCGCGACAGGCGCAGCACGTCGTCCAGCGCGTCCTGCTCGGTCTTGTACGGCCACATCCGAGTGCCGCCCAGCGCCGGGCCGAGCACGGTGTTGTGGATCGCGATGATGGCCTTCAGGCCCACGTCCTGGTTGTGGCAGAACACGACCTGTTCATGGCCGTAGGTACCGAGCTGTTCGAAGATCATGGATAAAACTCCGTCGCGGGCGCCGCGCGTGCTGCGTGCGGGGCCTCGGATCGCGGTGGCAAGTGGTTGATTCGGCTGGAAAGTCGGCCCGGAAGCGGGCGAGGGTGCGTGACAGGCGCGGCATTCTACGCCCCTCGTCCGTGAAATGCCCGCCAAGGGGTCAGAGTCGACTCTGACCCCGGTTTTCCCTGCTGCCGCCGATCGGATCGCTCTTGCCCGTCATCCCCGCGAAGGCGGGGATCCAGCGTCTTCTGCTTCTTCAAAAGGCTTGAATCCACTGGATCCCGCCTTCGCGGGGATGACGGCGGTTCTCCGGCGTTGCCTCGCGCGCAGGAGGCTAGAGCTGCGACTCCACCGGCAGCCAGCGCACCACGCGCGCCAGCGTGCGCTGCCAGAGCGAGGATTCGGGCTCGTGGTCGAGGACCACCGGCGGATCGGCGGCGCGGTCCAGCCAGCGCACGCGACCCTCGTCGTCGAGGTAGACCCAGTAGCTCTTGTCCGGCCCCGACAGGCGCAGGTACTCGTCGCGCAACGCCTGCGCCAGCCCCGGATCCTCGAACAGCACGCCCATCTCCGTGTTCAGCTCGATCGAGCGCGGGTCGATGTTGAACGAACCGATGAAGCCATGGCGATCGTCGACCACGAAGGCCTTGGTATGCAGGCTGGCGCCGCTGCTGCCGAACAGGCTGGCGTCCGACGACGTGGCCTGCGGCTGCATCTCGTACAGTTTCACGCCGGTCTGCAGCAGCGGCTTGCGGTAGCCGGCGTAGCCGCCGTGGACGGCAACCACGTCGTTGGCCGCGAGCGAATTGGTGATCACGCCCACGTGCGCGCCGCGCTCGCGCACCAGCGAGGCGAAGCCGGCTACGCCCTCGTCGCCGGGCACGAAGTAGGGCGAGATCAGCAGCGCCTTGTGCTCGGTCTTGCCCAGGATGTCGGCCAGTTCCGCCACCAGGCCCTGCGTGCGCGCCTGCGCCTTCCATTTCAGCGGTGGATCGGACAGCACGCGGATGCGCTCGATCCAGTGCGGCGCGAGCTCCTGCGCGAAATAGGCGCGCAGGCTCGGCGACAGGTCGACCTGGTCGAGGTAGCGCCGCGCCATCTCGCCGCGGGCCTCTTCCTTGATTCCGGCGAGCACCGCATCGAGCCTGTGCCTGGGCTTGCGGTTGAGCTGCGCGATCGGCACCACCGCCTCGCTGTTCCAGAACTCGTCGAAGATCGCGCTGGCCTGCTCCACCGCCGGGCCGAACAGCAGCACGTCGAGGTCGCGGAAGTTGGTCTCGCCGTGCGCGTCGAAGTACTCGATGCCGATGTTGCGCCCGCCGACCACCGCCACGCGCCCGTCCACGATCCAGGCCTTGTTGTGCATGCGATAGGTGACGCTGAACATCCGCTGCACCATCTCCAGCACGCGCGCCACGCCGTCGCGGTTGCGGAACGGGTTGTAGACGCGGATCTCGATGTTCTCGTGCGAATCCAGCGCCAGCAGCGATGCATCCATGCCGGCCGTGTTGATGTCGTCCAGCAGCAGGCGCACGCGCACGCCGCGTTCGGCCGCCTGCCACGCTTCGTACATCAGCAGGTGGCCGGTGAGGTCGTCGTGCCAGATGTAGTACTGCAGGTCGAGGCTGCGCCCGGCCCGGCGCGTGGACAGGGCGCGCGCGGCGAAGGCGTCGATCCCGTCGGGCAGCATGATCGCGCCGGTCCTGCCGGGATTGCGCGCCAGCATCGGCTCAAGTTCGCGGTCGATCGCCGTCTGCCCGGGCACGATCGGCAGCGCGTACCCCTTGTCGCCGGTGGCCGGCGGCATCAGGTGGTCGGCGAGCAGGATGCCGCTGGCGACCAGCGCCGCGAGCGAGAACAGTCCCCACGCGAGGATGCGTTTGATGCGCTTCTTCATGATCCCGGCCCAGTGTCGCGAGGCAGTATCGGGGCCGCCTTGGCTGGCGACAAGACGTGTCGGAAAACCGGGGTCAGCGTCGACTTGTCTTCCGACAGGACTTTCCTCCGACGCAAGGCCAAGGGGAAATGTCGGCTCCGACCCCGGTTTTCAGGCCCCGCGCTACAATCGGTCGCATCTGAAATCATGCCGGAGCGCGCCATGGGCACGCCAGCCAACCGACTCCCGGAACGCCAGCCCGACGCCACCCCGCTGCGCTTCGTCACCGCCGCCAGCCTGTTCGACGGCCACGACGCCGCGATCAACATCATGCGCCGCCTGATCCAGGCCCAGGGCGCGGAAGTGATCCACCTCGGCCACAACCGCAGCGTCGAGGACGTGGTCCGCGCCGCGCTGCAGGAAGACGCCGACGCCATCGCCCTGTCCAGCTACCAGGGCGGCCACGTCGAGTACTTCAAATACATGGTCGACATGCTGCGCGAAAAGGGCGCCCCGCACATCCGCGTCTTCGGCGGCGGCGGCGGCACGATCACGCCCGAGGAGATCCGCGAACTCGAAGCCTACGGCGTCGAGCGCATCTACCACCCCAACGACGGCATGAAGATGGGCCTCGTGGAGATGATCGAGGATGTGGTGAAGCGTGCCGGCGAAGTGCGCGATGCGCACGACCGCTACGCCAATGTCGAAGTCCCCGCTATCGACGACGAAATCGGCATCGGCCGCGTCCTCTCGGCCATCGAGGATGGCACGTTGCCGGAGTCCGAACTCTCGAAGCTGCGCAAGCAGTGGCAACTGGCCAGCGGCAAGACGCCGGTCGTCGGCATCACCGGCACCGGCGGCGCCGGCAAGTCCAGCGTCACCGACGAACTGCTCAACCGCTTCCTCGCCAGCTTCCCCCGGATGCGCATCGCGGTGGTCTCGGTCGATCCCACCCGCCGCCGCAGCGGCGGCGCGCTGCTCGGCGACCGCATCCGCATGAATTCGCTGCGCAGCCATCGCGTCTACATGCGCTCGATGGCCACGCGCCGGCAGAACGTCGCCACCAACGCCGTGCTCAAGGACTGCATCGCCTTCCTCAAGGGCCTGGGCTACGACCTGGTCATGGTCGAGACCGCCGGCATCGGCCAGAGCGATTCGGAGATCGTCGACCTCGTCGACTTCCCGATGTACGTGATGACCAGCGACTACGGTGCCGCCAGCCAGCTCGAGAAGATCGACATGATCGACTTCGCCGAACTGATCGTGCTCAACAAGTACGACAAGCGCGGCGCCGAGGACGCCCTGCGCGACGTGCGCAAGCAGTGGAAGCGCAATCGCGTGGCCTTCCAGGTGAAGGACGAGGACGTCCCCGCCTATCCCACCATCGCCAGCCAGTTCAACGACCCCGGCATCAGCTGGATGTTCGTCAACCTCTGCCGCCTGCTGCGCGAAAAGCTGGGGGCCGACTTCAACCCGGCCATCGACACCAGCCTCAAGGAGCCGCGCGCCACCGTCCTGATCCCCGGCAGCCGCGTGCGCTACCTCGCCGAGATCGCCGAGCAGGGCAGGGCGATCAACGCCGGCATCGAAAAACAGGCCGAAGCCGCCGACCGCGCGCAGTCGTTCTGGGAAGCGTTGAAGGAACTCGAAGACCCAGCGCTTCCGAAGGCACTCGACCTCTACGATGCTTCCGATGTCATCCCGAGCGCAGCGAGGGATCTTGCCGCCGATGCCAGTCAACAAGATTCCTCGGCTTCGTCCTGGGATGACGATGTTGTCGTTGATAGCTCCCTCCTCACCCTGCGCCAACGCTACAACGACGCCGTCCAGTCCCTGACCAGCGAGAACCTCCGCAACCTGCGCGAGTGGCCTCAGCGCCTCAAGTCGATCACCGACGAAGTGACCGAATACCAGGTCCGCGGCAAGCCCATCCGCGTCGACAACTACCGCCAGTCCCTCAGCCACCAGCCCATCCCCAAGATCGCTGCCCCCACCTACAAGTCCTGGGGCGAACTCCTCGCCTTTCTCGGCAAGGAAAACCTCCCCGGCAGCTATCCCTACACCGGCGGCGTCTACCCCTACCGCCGCACCGGCGAAGACCCCATCCGCATGTTCGCCGGCGAAGGCACGCCCGAGCGCACCAACCGCCGCTTCCACTACCTCAGCGTCGGCCAGCCGGCTGCGCGCCTGTCCACCGCCTTCGACAGCGTCACCCTCTACGGCGAAGACCCCGCGCCGCGCCCCGACATCTACGGCAAGATCGGCAACTCCGGCGTCAACATCCCCACGCTGGACGACATGAAGAAGCTCTACTCCGGCTTCGACCTGTGCGCGCCCACCACCAGCGTCTCGATGACCATCAACGGCCCCGCGCCGATGATCCTCGCGCTGTTCATGAACACCGCCATCGACCAGCAGGTCGAGAAATACCTGAAGCAGGACGACGCCCGCTGGACCGAAGCGCAGCGCAAGATCGACGCCTTCTTCGAAGGCCGCGAGCGCCCGCAGTACCACGGCGACCTCCCGCCCACCAACGACGGCCTCGGCCTGGCCTTCCTCGGCATGACCGGCGACCAGCTGGTCGACGCCGACACCTACGCCCGCATCAAGGCCGAAACCCTCTCCACCGTCCGCGGCACCGTCCAGGCCGACATCCTCAAGGAAGACCAGGCCCAGAACACCTGCATCTTCAGCACCGAGTTCGCGCTGCGGATGATGGGCGACATCCAGCAGTACTTCGTCGACCACAAGGTTCGCAACTTCTATTCGGTGTCGATCTCCGGCTACCACATCGCCGAGGCCGGCGCGAACCCGATCAGCCAGCTCGCCTTCACCCTGAGCAACGGCTTCACCATCGTCGAGTACTACCTCGCCCGCGGCATGAAGATCGACGACTTCGCGCCCAACCTGTCGTTCTTCTTCTCCAACGGCATGGACCCCGAGTACACCGTCATCGGCCGCGTGGCCCGCCGCATCTGGGCAAGGGCGATGCGCGAGCGCTACGGCGCCAACGAGCGCAGCCAGATGATGAAGTACCACATCCAGACCAGCGGCCGCTCCCTGCACGCGCAGGAGATCCAGTTCAACGACATCCGCACCACCCTGCAGGCCCTGTACGCCCTGTTCGACAACTGCAACAGCCTGCACACCAACGCCTACGACGAGGCCATCACCACGCCCACCGAAGAGAGCGTGCGCCGCGCCGTGGCGATCCAGATGATCATCAACAAGGAACTGGGCCTCAACTTCATCGAGAACCCCTGGCAGGGCAGCTTCGCCGTGGGCTACCTGACCGACCTGGTGGAAGAGGCCGTCTACAGGGAATTCGAGGCCATCAGCGAGCGTGGCGGCGTGCTGGGCGCGATGGACACCATGTACCAGCGCGGCAAGATCCAGGAAGAGAGCCTGTACTACGAGCACAAGAAGCACGATGGCAGCCTGCCGCTGGTGGGGGTGAACATGTTCCTGCCCAAGGAGCACGGCGGGGAGGTGGCGACCGAGATCGAACTGATTCGCAGTACCGAGGAAGAGAAGGGGCAGCAGATCGAGAACGTGCGCGGCTGGCAGCGCTCACGCAACCGCCTGGCGCCGGAAGGGGAGACCGGGCACGGGCATGTGGTCGAGGATGAAACCGTCGCCGGGGAACTGCACGATGGCCACGGGCTGGCGTATCTTCAGCGGACGGCGCGGGAGAGGCGCAATGTGTTCGAGGCGTTGGTGGAGGCGGTGAAGACGCATAGCCTGGGGCAGATCAGCCATGCGTTGTATGACGTGGGCGGGAAGTATCGGCGAAATATGTGATCGCTGCGGATAAAGCGTAGGAGACGAAAGGATGTTACGCAACGTTACTGTAGAAGGCTTTCGCTCACTCCGAAGTTTTAGAATGGAGATAAAGCCGGGGCTTAACATATTGGTGGGGCCGAATGGTGCCGGTAAAACAAATATAATCCTGTTTTTCGATTTTCTCCGAAACTTAACGGGGTCTTCTTTGTCGGATGCGATCGGACGGGCGGGTGGAATTGCACAGGTTTTCGCAAAGCGAGGTAAGAATAGTTTTGCGGACACTATAGTGGTTTCGCTCCAAGGGATCGTACAGGTTGACGAAAGCCAATATCCTTATTCTCTCGATCTTGAGTTGAATTTTTCGCAATCAAGGCAAGATGTCGTCTTCTGTCGGCAGGAACTTAAAGTAGATCAGATTTCTCAAGTGACGCGGCGATCAAGCGTTTACATGCATGTAATTTATGAACCGCCAACTAGCCCAGATTCAGGTGGGATAAGAATTCTGAAATTTCCAGAGCCAGAAAGGAATACTCGCAGTTGGGTGAGGGAAGAGATAAAACGTCTTGAGAAGAGGAACATCTTCTCGACGAATTGTGTGCTTTCGTTCCTTCAGCATGTGGATGAGGCCTTGGCTACTGTTGCTGCAGATTTTTCTGGAAGATTCATTTTGAACGTGGTCCCTAGCCACGTGAAAAAGCCAGAAGATAGCACTCGGGAGCCAGGTATTGATTCTGATGGATCGGGTCTATCTGCCACCTTGTATGCGATTAAAAAGAAGAGATCGATAGCGGGAAGCCGGGCTCTTAGGCCATTTCTCCGAATGAGCGATCTTCGCACTCCCGAATGGAGTGGCGTTATGGATCTCGTCCGAGTGGCGGTGCCATCGATAGAAGACATCGATGTGGAAAACGATCCTTTCGATAATCTTCTGCGATGTCGAATTACTGTTGGAAAAGGAAACAAGTCGTCCGTCGTACCCCTTGGAGCACTATCAGACGGGACTGTAAAATGGATGTCGCTAGTCGTTAGATTGCTCACGTCCCGTGAAGCGCTCTTGCTAGAGGAACCGGAGAACTATCTTCATCCTCTGATGCAGCGGGAAATCGTTCGGCTCCTGCGAGATTCGGTGGGTTCGTCGTCTTTCATGATGTTATCGACGCATAGCGAAACACTTCTTAATGCAGTTCGTCCTGATGAGCTCATTGTGGTCGGCTATGAGAAAGGCGGAACCAAGGCCAACAGAGTGTCGAATTCGGCAGATGTGGAGGCTGAAATCAACAGAACCGGCTTCGGTCTCGGTTACTACTATCTAGCAGATGCTGTGGAGTCATGCCGATGAAGCCGGCATTTCTCGTTGACGGCGTCACGGAACAGAAGTTCATACAGACCATTTGCAAGGATCGACCTGTCAAGATCATAAATTGCAATGGTGATTCAGTGTCAGCAGAAGCTATTGCGAAGCGGGCAGCGTCGCTGATTCGGCTCTGGGGAGGGCGCTGTTTTCCCATCGTCATCTTGGTAGACCGTGAGTCGAGAGGAGAATCTGCTGAGAATTTCTGTGCCACGCTGGTTGACTCTATTCGAGACGAAGGCATCGAAGATCAGTTGATCGTCGGAGTGGCAGACAGAATGATCGAGAATTGGATGCTTGGGGATCCCGATATCTGGCCTGATGCGGAAGATTTAGATGATGTTGATGGCTTCCGTGGATCATCCGTGGTCAAGCAACGGATGCCCGAATATGGAAAGGCAGCAAATGGTCCGAGTTTGCTTGCTCGATGTAAAGCAAGTGCAATTTCATTGCGTAGTCGATCCTTCCGTACATTCATTGACCAACTGTCGCTGTTGAGGTGCGCGTGGTTGCGGCGTTAACCGCCAAAATAATGGGGGCAGGTTCATTTTCCCGAGGCCGCCGCCGGCCTCTCGCGCGACCTGACTTTCATGCTCCGGCCAATGAGATGGTCTCGATGCTCCGGCGGAAGCGGTCGTTGTCGAATGCCTTGCTTTGTCGGGTATGGGCGCGTAGCGCGTCGGCATCGGCGTGGTCGGACTCGGCGTCGAACGGGGCGCGATAGGCGCGCAGGTGGGTGAAAAATGGGTCAGATTCATTTTTCAGATGTTCGGGAACTGATCTTATGGAAAGTAGAAGCAATCGCGTAGTCTCGTTCATATCAAATCTAATGCCGTCGTATCACGGTTGTAGGGTAGGTGATGAGTGGTGCGCAGAGTCATTGGATGACGGGACGCTCATACTCCCGATAGCCGACGGCGTTGAAGATTCGGATCAGGCTTGGGTCAAAGTCAGGTGGCAAGGTTCTTCTCATCGTCAGTCAGAGATGCTGGCTGACAATTTGGCTACTGTCGCAGTTATTCGGCACGTGAGCTTGCATTACGCCGGACAGCCGATCGATCGGTCGGCTCAAGAAATCGAGTTTCTTTCGCGCCACTACGAATTCAAGACTGGCGGAAGTTTGTATCTACCTTATGAGAGGGCGCCGAGTGGTCTCGTGGCAAGTGTGGCCAACGCCGTCGGGCGGCTGGGAGAAGCTGCAGTAATTGAGGTGCTCAAAAAGGCGGCAGGATTTTAATGTCCGGCAAAAACGGAGTCCAAAAATGGGGTTAGGTTCACTTTTCCCCGGAAAGGGTCTCAGAGACACTTTCTGGATGATCAGTTGACGACTATCGACCCAACAGACTGCGGGATGTCGTGCCAAAAAAGGGTCAGGTTCATTTCCCCACGCAGGAAAAATGAACCTGACCCCATTTGCTCCTCAGGTCTCCGGCGCCCGCATTTCGCAGTTCACCATCCACGACACGCCGAAGCGGTCGGTGCACATGCCGAAACGTTCGGCCCAGAATGTCTTCTCCAGCGGCATGGCCACCTTGCCGCCTTCTGAAATTCCAGCGAACAGGCGTTCTGCTTCCGCCACGTCCTGTGTGTTGATCGACAGCGAGAAGCCGCCGAACGGCGCGGCGTGTTCGGGCGGGCAGTCCGCGCCCATCAGGATGGAGCCGTCGGGGAAGCGCAGCGTGGCGTGCATGATCTTGCTGCCGTCGCCGCCCGGCGCCTCGTCGACCATCGGCGACTCAGCCCAGGTGTGGCTGAACAGGCAGTCGGCGCCGAGCGCCCGCTGGTAGAAGTCGAAGGCGGCCTTGCAGTCGCCGTTGGGGAAACTGAGGTACGGATTCATGCGGCGGTCCTCGGGGCGGGCAGGTGGGAGTGCCGGATTCTAGCGCCGCCCCGGGGCCGGTTTGGTCTGGCGGTTTCCTCAGTTGCCCAGGATCCTGGCCACCAGGCCGGTGGCCAGTTCGATCATGTAGTAGGTGTCGTCCTGGGGATGCGGACGCACGTAGGTGTAGCCGGCAGGCGGCGCGGCCAGGCCGTAGGCGCGGTAGTCGTTGATGTAGTAGCGCGACTGGCGATACTCCACCGGGATGTGCTGGCCGCGGGCCCAGCGGCGATGGGCCTTCCGGTCTTCGCGCACGGCCTTCCAGTAGGCCTTCTCGGCCTTCTCGTAGTCCTTGCGGGCGCGCTTCTCGGCCTTGCCGCGCTCCTTCCAGTAGTCGCGTTCGGCCTTCCGCTCATGGCGGTCGTGATCCCGAGCGTCCACGGCGCCGGCGGCGGAGGCGGCGAAGGTGGCGAGCGCGGCAGCGAGCAGGATGCGTTTCATGGCGGCGACCTCGTGACTGGAGGGAACGGGGTCCATCCTGTCGGAAGCGACGTGAATGCAGGTCCGACGGGGGAACTTTCTGGATCGAGGTGCAGGCGGCAGTCAGCAAGGTCGAGGCGGCGTGGCGGTGGAAGAGGGGGCGCAGGGAATTCATCCGGCACCCCCTCGATTCGCACCACGGCTATCCGCCGATCTGATGATCGCGTGCCGCTGCAAAACCTCTCCAGCGCAGGCCGCGCCGCTCCACTGCTACCCTTGCGGCCCCTCCGGCGAAACCATGGCCCGATGACATCGCTCCGCGTCGCGTTGATCTTCCTGGCCATCGTCGCCAGCACCGTGCTGCATGTGCCGCTGCTGCTGGCGGCGGCGCTGGTGAAGGCGCTGCTGCCGTCCGCGCGCCTGCGGCGGGCGTTCAATTCGGTGCTGACGGGGCTCGCCGAGAACTGGATCTCCTTCAACACCTGGCTGATCGACCGCTACAGCCTCGCGCGCTTCGAGGTCTCCGGGCTGGAGGGACTGCAGGTCGATGGCCACTACCTGGTGCTGGCCAATCACCAGAGCTGGGTGGACATCGTGGTGCTGCAGAAGGCGCTGAACCGGCGCATTCCGCTGATGCGCTTCTTCCTGAAGCGGCAGCTGTTCTGGGTGCCGCTGCTGGGGCTGGCGTGGTGGGCGCTGGATTTCCCGTTCATGGGGCGCCACACGCGCGCGCAGATCGCGCGCAACCCGGAACTCGGGCGGCGCGACATGGAGGCCACGCAGCGGGCCTGCGCGAAGTTCCGCGACATTCCGGTCTCGGTGATGAACTTCGTCGAAGGCACGCGCTTCACGCCGGGCAAGCACGCGCGGCAGGCATCGCCGTACCGGCACCTGCTCAAGCCCAAGGCGGGCGGGGTGGCGTATGTGCTGGAGGCGATGGGCGATGCGCTGCACGGCATCGTCGACGTGACCATCGCCTATCCGGGCCGCATCCCGACCCTGCTCGACCTGATGGCCGGTCGCGTGCCGGCGGTGCACGTGTCGGTGCGGCAACGACCGCTGCCGCTGGAGATCCTCGCCGGCGGCGAGAGCGACGATCGTGTCCGGCGCGCACGATTCCAGCAATGGATCAACGCGCTCTGGCAGGAGAAGGATGCGGAGCTGTCGAAGGTGTTGGACTAGACGCCGGGCGGGAAGAAGGCAAACCCGATCCTGTTCGGCTGCAGGCGAATGAAGTCCATTCCGGTCATTGATGGAAGCGGTCTCGGACACGACCGGGACACGGGATGTCCTTCGAGAACATCGATCGAAAGCAGGGGCAGGTGGACATTTCCGCGCCTTGCAGGGAAAGTGCACCTCACTTTCGTTCCCCGTGCGGTGTATGACGTCCATGAACTTCAAAGCCTTGCTGTTCGGCCTGTTGACCGTCGCGAGCATCGGTTGCAGTGAGTCCCCGGCCGCCGCCGCTTCCGTTGCTTCCGCGCCCGCGGCGCATCTCGTGCCGGTGCCGCAGTCGGCCAAGACTCACCCTGGTGAGTTGGGATTGTCGGCCGCGGTGAAGCTGGATGTGGATGCGGCGGCGCCCAACGCGCGGCGCACGCTGGAGGAAGCGCTGGCCGGGTTGGGCATCGCCATCGACGATGCGGCGGCGACGCGCATCCGGCTGCAGCTGACGGACGATGCGGCGCTGGGCGAGGAGGGCTATCGACTGGTGGTGGCCGATGACGTGCAGCTGAGCGCCCGGACCGATGTCGGCCTGCTGCATGCGGTGCAGAGCCTGCGCCAGTTGCTGCCGGCGCAGGCGCAGCAGGCGTACCGGCTGCCGCGCGTCGAGATCGTCGATGCGCCGGCTTACCGCTGGCGCGGCCTGTCGCTGGACGTGGCCAGGAGCTTCCTGTCGGTCGAGTATCTGGAGAAGACCATCGATCGCATGGCGTTCTTCAAGCTGAACCGGCTGCACCTGCACCTCACCGACGACCAGGGCTGGCGCATCGAGATCAAGCGCTATCCGAAGCTGGTGGAGATCGGCGGCGCCAGTGCGGTCGAGGGCGGGCGCAGTGGCTGGTACACGCAGGAGCAGCTGAAGCACCTGGTGGCCTATGCGCAGGCGCGCGGCATCACCATCGTGCCGGAGATCGACCTGCCCGGTCACGTGCAGGCGGCGCTGGCGTCGTACAACGAGCTGGCCTGCGACGACGTGGAGAACCTGTCGCCCTATTCGGGGCTGGAGGTGGGTTTCAGCGTCCTGTGCCTGGACAAGCCGGACGTGGTGTATCCCTTCGTCCGCCATGTGCTGGAGGAAGTGCTGGCGATCTTCCCGTCGCAGGAGATCCACGTCGGCGGCGACGAGATCAAGCATCCGCTGTACGCCGATTTCGTGGCCCGGGCCGCGGCGATGGTGGACGAGATGGGGCGCACCGCCATCGTCTGGGAAGAGGGTTCGGTGGCCGACACCAAACCCGATGTCCTGCTGCAGCTGTGGAACGACAGCTACGACATTGCCGCGGCGGTCGAGAAGGGGCATCCGCTGATCCTGTCGCCGTGCTCGTATTTCTACATCGACCACGGCAATTACGCGGGCCAGCCCCAGACCTACGACTGGTGCCGCAAGGAGGGCGTACCGCTGGCGCGGCTCTACAGCTTCGACCCCGCGCCGTTCAGGACCGCGGTCGGCATCGAGGCGGCGCTGTGGACGGAACTGGTGCACACCGACGAGGCCGCGGACAACCGCCTGTGGCCGCGTCTGGCCGCGTCGGCGGAGCTGGCCTGGAGCCCGGCTGGACAGCGCAGCTACGAAGGTTTCCGGCAGCGCATGGGTGCATTGCGCACGCATCTGGATGCGATGGGAATCCGTTACCACCCCGAGCCGGATCTGGGCTGGGCGGATGCGGAGACGGAAGCCGCCGCTCCCTGAAGGGAACTTCCGGAAATTGTCATTGGCTCTGCGGGAAACCCCGACTTTGCTGGGGGACGTCCCGAGGTTTGCCCCGTGCTTGACCAGCCTTCGGCTGTTGTAGAGCGCTTCGCAGGCGCAGGCTCCATACCGTGGTCGGTTTCACGGCCTGCGATGTCGGAAGAGGTCGTCATCCCCGCGCAGGCGGGGATCCAGCGTCTTTGCATAGAGCAAAATGGATCCCGGCTTTCGCCGGGATGACGATGGCTTTTGCTTCTGCGATCGCGAAAAGGCCCTTTGAGGGCCAGCGATCGCTGCTGGATTTCTCACTGCGTTCGAAATGACAGATCCGGGATTCCCGGAGATTCCATGAAGCCGGTTCTGTACCCTGTCACCCACCCCCGACGTCAGGAGAAGCGGCAGGATGCAGACCGACGAACTCGTATCGCTGTTCGACCAGCAGGCGGCCGGCTACGACCAGCAGTGGGCGAAGACCGCGTCGATTCGCGATTGCCTGTACCTGATGCTGGTGCCCCTGTTCGCGGGGCTGCCCGCGCAGGCGCGGGTGCTGTGCGTGGGCGTGGGGACGGGCGTGGAGATGGCGCACCTGGCACGGACGTTCCCGCAGTGGCGCTTCACCGCGGTGGAGCCTTCGTCGGCGATGCTCGAGGTCTGTCGCCAGCGTGCGGAATCGGACGGGTTCGCCGACCGCTGCAGCTTCCACCACGGGTTCGTGGACTCGCTGCCGGGGGACGCGGCCTACGATGCGGCGACCTGCTTCCTGGTGTCGCAGTTCCTGCTCGATCGCGATGCGCGCGTGCGCTTCTTCGCCGACATCGCGGCGCGGCTGCGCCCGGGCGGGCTGCTGGCGAGCTCGGACCTGGCCAGCGACGTCGCATCGCCCGCGTACGCGGTGCTGTTGCCGGCGTGGATGCGGATGATGCGCACGGCCGAGGTCTCGGACGAGGAGGTCGAGCGCATGCGCGCGGCGTACGCGCGCGACGTCGCGATCCTGCCGCCGGCGCAGGTGGCGTCGATCCTCGAAGAGAGTGGTTTCGCCGACCCGACGCAGTTCTTCCAGGCGGGGCTGATCCATGCCTGGATGAGCCGGCGGGCCTGATTCGCGGATGTCGTCATCCCCGCGAACGCGGGGATCCAGCGTCTTTGCATGGATCAAGACGGGTCCCCGCGTTGGCGCGAATGACGATGGCATTGTGCCGGCCATCATCGCGCCTCACGACTATGCGGAGCGCACGCGCGAATGAAGGATCTTGCGCGCGGAAATGGGGATTGCACCTGCGCTGGCGGCGGCTGCGCCCGCGCTGATGGAAGGCCGCGCGCGCCTCGCTGGAAGGATGCTGGGCGCTGCCGATCGTCCTGCCCGGAGCAAGACTGGCCGGGGCTTGCACGGCGATCCACGTCCGGTGGGTCGCGTAGACTGCGGACACCGATTCGATCGAGGAGAGGGGCGTTGCGGACACTTGCATGGTTCCTGCTGCTGGTGAGCGGTGGGGCCGCAGCCGCCAGCCCGGCGTTCGACGTGCACGTGCACCTGCGCGAGGGCGAGGCGTCGCTGCGTGCCTACCAGGCCGATGTCGAGGCCGCGGGCATCGAACTGGCGGGCGTGGGCGCGATGTGGTTCGGCGGGCCGCACCAGGCGAGGCAGGGCGAACTGGAGAAGATCCGCGCCGGCAACGACGGCGTGATCGCGCTGGCGGCGAAGCATCCGCTGGTGCTGCCCATCGCCACGGTGCATCCCTACGACGAGGCCGCGGCGATGGAGGAACTGGCGCGCGTGGCCGCGGCCGGCGTGCGCGTGCTGAAGCTGCATGCGCATACGCAGGGCTTCGACGTTTCCGACCCGCGCGTCGAGGCGCTGGTGCGCAAGGCCGGCGAGCTCGGCGTGATCGTGCTGATGGACAACGCCAACATCCTGCCCGGAGACAGCGAGAAGCTGTTCAACCTCGTGGTGCGCGTGCCCGGCACGACATTCGTCCTCGCGCACATCGGCGGCATGAACTTCCGTTTCTGGAACATCCTCGCGCTGGCGCGCACCGCCGACGGTTTCGCGATGGACAACCTGTACTTCGACATCTCCGGACCGGTGCTGCTGGCGGCCGATTCGCCGATCGAGGCCGAGTTCGTCTGGACGCTGCGCAACGTCGGCATCGACCGCGTGCTGCTCGGATCGGACTATCCGCAAATGGGGCTGGGTGCGATGGCGGATGCGCTGGAGCGACTCGACCTGAGCGACGAAGAGAAGGACAAGATCCGCGTCGGCAACGCGCGCAGGTTGTTCGGCCGCTGAAAGGCAGGAGTCGGATCAGGGTTCCCCATCCGATCCCGACCACTGCCAGCGAGCCACACCATGGACCAGTACACCGGCGGTTGCCTTTGCGGCGACGTGCGCATCATGGCATCGGGACGTCCGTATCGCGTCGGCCTCTGCCATGGCCCCGATTGCCGCAAGCACCATGGCGCGCCATTCCATGCTTCCGCGGTGTTCCCCGGGGATGCCGTGGCGATCGAGGGCGAAACCAGCGCGCCGGAGGTTTCTTCTGCCCGCGCTGCGGCTCGCCCGTGTTCCCGCGCAGCGCGGATGAAATCGAACTCGCAGCGCGGGAAAAGGCGAGGATCGAGTGCACTTGCCCGGGTTTCCGCGCGCCCCGGTGCCGGCAAGGAACAAGCCGGTCCCCGTTCGTTCCCGCCGGTTCGCTGCCGTAGGGCCGTGAAGCCCTCCGGCGCGCGACCGCCTCAGGTGCGGCGCAGTTTCAGGTAGGCGTCGTAGATGCCGTCGTCGTCGCCGCCGTCGAAGTGCAGGGCGGGGAAGAAGAACGGATTGCTGCCGTTGGTGCTGGCGTCTGCCTGCGCCTGGTTGAGGCTGAGCTGGCGCGTCCCGCCGATCTGGTCGTCGGCGCCGATCAGGTCCACCAGGTAGCTGACGCCGATGGCGATGACCGCGGCCCCGGCGACGATCCAGCCGGCAACGCCGCCGGCGGCCGCGGCCTTGGTGGCGACGGCCGTCAGCGCGGCACGCACCTTGTCGGTGGTGTCGCTGACGTCGCCGAGGTCGTGCTCGAAGCAGGTGGCGGCCACCAGGACGTTGGAATCGATCGCGCGCGGGCCGGCGAACCCGAACAGCCGCAGGTTCTCGTCGCCGGACTGCGGGCGGGTGTCGCCGTCGTCCACGTCCTCGTAGACGGGGGTGTGGAAGCCGACCGCGGCGGTTCCGCTTTCGGCCATCGCCCAAGCTGCTCGTCACCGGTCTGGCGCCGCGCGAACTGCGTCTGCTGACCGTCGACGGCGACCGCGTCCAGCACGAGGAAACCATCCTCACCACCGAAGGGCGCCCCTACGAACCCGTGGTCGGTCCGGATGGCGCCATCTACGTCGTCACCGACGCCCCGGGCGAAGTGCTGCGGCTGAGCCCGCAGGAAGAACGCCGCCTGTAGCGGGCTGCCCTGGCCCGACGTGCCGGCCGCCACGCATCCAACCCGCAAGATGATAGAGAGGAGGAACGATGAAACTGAATTCGATCGCAGCAGGGCTCGTCGCCCTGGTCGCCGCCGGCGCGAGCACCACGGCGTCCGCACAGGACCTGTATCCGAGGCTGGGTTTCGATACCGCCGACGCCATCCGCGACCACTGCCTGGCGCAGGCCAGGCAGGCGGGACACGCGGTCGCCGTGGCCGTGTTCGACCATGGCGGCGACCTGGTGAGCTTCGCCAGGGACGCCGGCCGGCCGGCAGTGGGCGCCGTCGCCCGGTGGAAGGGGCTTTCGGCCGCGGTCTACCTGAGGCCGACCGTCGAGACGGGCACCTGGGACATGGCCACCGCGCCGATGCTCGCCACGGCCGAGGGCGGCGTGCCGCTCTTCACCAGGGATGGCGTGGGCATTGGCGGTGTCGGCGTCTCCGGCGCGCCGTCCGAGTTCGACGCCGGATGCGCGACGGCGGCGGCAGAGGCGGCGGGCCTCGCGGTGTCGGCGGGAGGGCGATAGGCGATTGCAGGGCGTTCCGACGTTGCGCAAAGACGCTGGATCCCCGCTTCCGCGGGGATGACGAGCCAATCGCTGGAGCGAATGGCGAGGCGCCTCGGTGCGGCAGCCCCCGGCCGGGCCTAGCGGTACTGCCCCGGCCCGCGCCAGACCAGTTCGCCGCGCCGGTAGACCTGGAGCACGCTGATGACCTGGCGGGCGTCGCCGATGGTCTCCATTTCCGGATCGTCGGGCTCGAGCGGTCGGCATTTGCCGGAGTCGCGATTGAGCGCGATTTCCAGCGGGCAGACCATGTAGCGCCGGGTGCCGGGCAGGGGAATGAAGACCTCGCTCATGCCCTGGTCGCGCCAGGCGCGCAGTCGCTGTTCGCTGCGCAGGTCGTAGTAGACCTGGTAGCCGTCCATCTCCAGGCTGGCTTCAGTGGCGGTGGGGTCGTGGCTGTCGCCGCGGCTGCGCCTGGGGCTGGGGGCATGCCCGGCGTCGCGGGGCGCGACTTGCTGCACGATCAGGCCCGGCGGCTGTCCCCAGGCTTCCGGGCGGCGACGGGTGGAGGGGGGCGGGTTTGCGGCGGGAGCTTGCGTGCGCCGCTGTGCGCTGGCGTCACGAGGGGGGCGCGGCTGCGGTTGCGGCACGCTCGGGCGCTGGACGGGGTCGGGGCGCGCCGGATCTTCGGCCTGGATGACCGGCGTGGACTGGAGGCGCGAGGTCGTGGGGGGCGGGCGCTGGTCGGCGGGTTCGTCCGCGGCGGCGGTGCCCGAGGGCGGCATGGGGGGCTGTTGGTCGGCCTCGTCCGTCTCGCCGATGAAATCCACCTGCACCCAGTTGCTGCTGCTGGCGCTGTCCGGCGGCGTGACGACCGGCGTGGGCGAAAGCATCGCCACGAGCAGGCACAGCAGGTGCAGCAGTGCGCTCAGCAGCGCGGCGATCCACGGCTGCAGGCGTTCGATCCGGGGGCTGTCCCCGGCCTCCACGCGGTTCGACGCGTCGCTCACGCCAGCTTGGATGCGTCGGGGGTGGAGGCCTTCATGCGGGGCGGGACGGGGCGGGGTTCAGGGACGGGAGGGGTACTTTGCCTCATCGCGCCTGCACGGATGGCGAATGCGGCGGTGGAGACGGGGCTTGCGCGAAAGCAGGAACCGTCGTCATCTCCGCGAGGCGCTTTGCAACAGCCGAAGGCTGGTCAGGCGGGGAGCTGTTTTGCTCCGAGCAAAGACGCTGGGTCCCCGCTTTCGCGGGGATGACGGCAGTTGCAGCATCGCGGAACCTCGCGATGCGCTTTGTCCCCGGTCTCCGGCGTCCCCGATCAAGAGCATCGCGCCTGAAGGGCACCTCCAAAAACTCGGAATCTGTCATTTCGAACGCAGTGAGAAATCTCGCTCTTCAATCGCCTGGATTTCTCACTGCGTTCGAAATGACAGATTTTGGATCCTGGAAGGTCCCTGAAGATGCGCCTACAGATGACGAGCGGAATCGGCCAGCCAGCGGTCGAGCTGGTTGGCGAAGGCTTGCCGGTCGCGCGCGTGGAAGACGGCGGGGCCGCCGGTCTGCACGCCGGCGCCGCGGAGGTCTTCCATGAAATTGCGGACCGACAGGCGTTCGGCGATGTTGTCGGGCGTGAAGCGCTCGCCGCGCGGATTGATGGCCTCGGCGCCCCTGGCCAGCACGCGCGAGGCGAGCGGGATGTCCTGGGTGACGACGAGGTCGCCGGGGCCGGCGCGTTCGGCGATGGCATCGTCGGCTGCGTCGAAGCCGCCCTGCACCTGCAGCGCCCGGATGAAGCGCGACGGCGGCGTGCGCAGCCACTGGTTGGCGATCAGGGTGACCGGCACCTTCGCGCGCTCGGCGGCGCGGAACAGGATGTCCTTGATGGGCACCGGGCAGGCGTCGGCGTCCACCCAGATCTGCGCTGGCGGCGGCGGAGCGGCGGTCATTCCTGCGGAGGGGACGCGCCGGCCCTGGCGGCTTCGCGTTCGGCGCGCTTCTTCGCGTCTTTCTCTTCCTGTTTCTTCTTCTTGGCCAGCTCGCGCTGCCGCTTTTCGAAGGAGTAGTTCGGTTTGGCCATGGGGTCCGCACGATCGGGAGGGGCGCACAGTGTACGTGCATCCATCGGGACGTCATTCCGGTTCCGGATTTGGTTCGGAGGAGGGGCTGTTTCGACAGACCATGCTTTTGCTTGCCCGAAGCGGCGGCGGAAGTACGTCTTTGCAAGACGCTGGGTCCCCGCCTTCGCGGGGACGACGGGATGGGAGTCGTCGACACGGAGTGCTTCAGCCGCGCCGTGCCGCCTCGATCGTGGCGATGTCGATCTTGCGCATCTGCATCATGGCGTCGAAAGCGCGCTTGGCCGCGGCCCGGTCGGGATCGTGGAAGGCCTCGGTCAGTGCGCGCGGCGTGATCTGCCACGACAGGCCCCACTTGTCCTTGCACCAGCCGCAGGCGCTTTCCTGGCCGCCGTTGCCGACGATGGCGTTCCACAGGCGATCGGTTTCGGCCTGGTCGTCGGTGGCCACCTGGAACGAGAACGCCTCGCTGTGCCTGAACGCCGGGCCGCCGTTGAGGCCGAGGCAGGGGATGCCGAGCACGGTGAACTCGACCGTCAGCGGGTCGCCCTGCTTGCCCGAGGGGAAGTCGCCCGGCGCGTGGTGGACGGCGGTCACGGCGCTGTCCGGGAATGTTTCGGCGTAGAAGGTCGCGGCTTCGAGCGCGGTGCCGTCGAACCACAGGCAGATCGTGTTCTTGCTGATCATCGTCGTTGCTCCGGGGTGGGGTGGATCATGGCGGGTTCCTGTACAGGACGAACGGCGGGGGGCGGAATCGACATCTCCCGCGAACGACGGAGTGAGCGGCCCTGGATCGCCCTCGCACCGCCCGAAGCAGGATTGCTAAGCTGGTCCGGACTTCAGGATCGGCGGACGAGCGCATGCGCAGGCGACAATTCCTTGGAAACGCAGCTTTGGCAACCTCGCTGCTGCCGCTGGCCGGTGGCAGCGCGACGGCGGCCCCGCGCGGGCGATTGCTGCCGCCGCCGCTCGACCGGGGCGACACCGTCGGATTGGTCAGCCCGTCCGCGGCCACGGACGACCCGCTCGACCTGCAGCTTGCACAAGAAGCGATGGAGGCGCTGGGATTCAAGGTCAAGACCGGTCCCCATCTCGCCTCGCGGCGCGGCCACCTCGCCGGAACCGACGCCGAACGCGCCGGCGACCTCAACGCGATGTTCGCCGACAAGAGTGTCAAGGCCATCATCTGCGCGCGCGGCGGATCCGGCGCCGCGCGCGTGCTGCCGCTGCTCGACTACGATCTCATCCGGCGCAATCCCAAGGTGCTGCTCGGCTATTCCGACATCACCGCGCTGCACAACGCGCTGCTGGCGCAGGCCGGCCTGATCAGCTTCCACGGCCCCATCGGCTCGGGCAGCTGGAACAGCTTCAATGCCGACCAGTTCCGGCGCGTGTTCTTCGATCGCGAAGCGATGCAGTACCGCAACGTCGCCGATGTCGGGGACGAACTGGTGCAGCGCAGGAACCGCACCGTCACCATCAGCGGGGGACGGGCGCGGGGCGAACTGGTCGGCGGCAACCTGACGGTGCTGACGGCCCTGGCCGGTTCGCCCTACTTGCCCGATTTCACCGGCAAGATCCTGTTCCTGGAGGATGTGTCGGAGGCGCCGTACCGCATCGACCGCATGTTCAGCACCCTGAAGCTGATGGGCGCGCTGGACAGGATCGCCGGCCTGATCTTCGGCGAGTGCACCGATTGCGATCCCGGCGGCGGCTACGGTTCGCTGACGCTGCCGCAGATCTTCGATGACCACGTCAAGCCGCTGAAGATCCCCGCCTACCGCGGTGCGATGATCGGGCACATCCGCCAGCAGTTCATCGTGCCGGTGGGCGGCAGGGTGGAGATGGATGCGGATGCCGGCACGTTCCGATTGCTGGAGCCGGTGTTCCGGGAGGCGTAGCCGGAGCGGCAGTCGCGGAAGCATCGGCAAATCTTCCGCCGTCATCCCCATCCTCCACCGTCATCCCCGCGAAGGCGGGGATCCAGCGTCTTTCCAGCGCTTGTGTACCAAGACACTGGATCCCCGCCTTCGCGGGGATGACGAACCACGATGCGCAGGGATTGATTTTCCCGCCTGCGGGACGCCGTCGTTGCGGCCCCTCCGGTACGATCCATGTCCCGTTCGATGCGTCACAGCAGGAGTGCCGTGTCTTCCATCATTTCCATCCGCAACCTCGGCAAGACCTACAAGTCGGGATTCCGGGCGCTGAAATCGGTCAACCTGGAGATCCGCAGGGGCGAGATCCTGGCCCTGCTCGGGCCCAACGGCGCCGGCAAGACCACGCTGATCAGCATCGTCTGCGGCATCGTCAATCCAAGCGAGGGCACGGTCACTGCCGATGGCCACGACATCGTGCGCGACTACCGCGCCGCGCGCAGCAAGATCGGCCTGGTGCCGCAGGAGCTCTCCACCGACGCGTTCGAGACGGTGTGGGCGACGGTGAAATTCAGCCGCGGGCTGTTCGGCAAGGCGCCGGACCCGCGTTACCTGGAGAAGGTGCTGCGCGACCTGTCGCTGTGGGACAAGCGCGGCAGCAAGATCATGACGCTGTCCGGCGGCATGAAGCGCCGTGTGCTGATCGCCAAGGCGCTGTCGCACGAGCCGAGCATCCTGTTCCTGGACGAGCCCACCGCGGGCGTCGACGTGGAACTGCGCCGCGACATGTGGGAGATGGTGCGCAAGCTGCGCGAGGACGGCGTCACCATCATCCTGACCACGCACTACATCGAGGAAGCCGAGGAGATGGCCGACCGCATCGGCGTGATCGACAAGGGCGAACTGGTGCTGGTCGAGGACAAGCACGTGCTGATGCGCAAGCTGGGCAAGAAGCAGCTGACGCTGGCGCTGCAGTATCCGCTGCAGGAGATCCCCGGCGAGCTTTCCGCGCTGGCGCTCGAACTGGCCGACGACGGCCACGCGCTGGTCTACACCTTCGACTCGCAGACCGAGGAAACCGGCATCGCCGCGCTGCTCAAGCGGCTGGGCGAACTGGGGATCGACTTCAGGGACCTGCATTCGAGCGAGAGTTCGCTGGAGGAGATCTTCGTCGGCCTGGTGCAGGGCGGCAGGGAGGCGCGGGCATGAACTGGCACGCGATCCGCGCGATCTACCGCTTCGAGATGGCGCGGACCTTCCGCACCGTCACCCAGTCCATCGCCTCGCCGGTGCTGTCGACCTCGCTGTACTTCGTGGTGTTCGGCGCGTCGATCGGCTCGCGCATGGGCGCCATCGACGGCGTCAGCTACGGCGCCTTCATCATCCCCGGGCTGATCATGCTGTCGCTGCTGAACGAAAGCATCTCCAATGCCTCGTTCGGCATCTACATGCCCAAGTGGGCGGGCACCATCTACGAGCTGCTCTCGGCGCCGGTGTCGTACATCGAGGTGGTCATCGGCTACGTCGGTGCCGCGGCGACCAAGTCGCTGATCCTGGGCGTGCTGATCCTGCTGACTGCGCGCCTGTTCGTGCCCTACGAGATCGCGCATCCGGTCTGGATGCTGGGCTTCCTGCTGCTGACCGCGGTGACCTTCAGCCTGTTCGGCTTCATCATCGGCCTGTGGGCCGACGACTTCCAGAAGCTGCAGGTGATCCCGCTGATGATCGTGACGCCGCTCACGTTCCTGGGCGGCGCCTTCTACTCGATCAACATGCTGCCGCCGGTGTGGCAGAAGATCACCCTGTTCAATCCGGTCGTGTACCTGATCAGCGGCTTCCGCTGGAGCTTCTACGGCGTGGCCGACGTCAACGTGGGCGTCAGCATGGCGGCGATCCTGGGCTTCCTTGCGCTGTGCCTCGTGCTGGTGTGGTGGATCTTCCGGACCGGGTGGAAGCTCAAGTCCTGAGTCGCTGGCCTTGCAGGTTTGCCGTCCCGATTCCCGCCTGGCCGGGGAACCCGGGGATTCGAACATTCCTGTGCTAATGTCGCCCGGTTCCAGCGGAAGGGGAACGGCCGGGAAGGTCGTCGTGCGGGCATCGTGCCACGACGGGTCCGCGGACGTGGGGCAAGGGACGTGTGGTCGATATCCAAGGGGGAATGGGCATGTCGAAGCTGCTTGACCTGATGAGGGCGCTCGGCCGCGATGCCGCGCTGGCCGCTGAGTACGAGAAGGATCCTGAAACCGTGGCCCGGCGCGCGGGGCTGTCCGACGAGGAGCGCAAGGCGATCCTCGAGAAGGATCACGCGGCGATCATGCGGCTCACCGGGCTGACGGAAGGGAAGTTCGCCACCAACCACCTCATCAAGGCCTACGACGACTGACCCTTCGTCGTTGCCCCGATCGCATCGCATGTGCCGGTTGATCTCCATTGCGGTCCTGCTGCTGGCGTTTGCCGGTGCACCGGCGTTCGCCAACGATGCGCTGGAACCGCAGGTCAGGGACATCGAACGCCTCGGCGTCGTTGCGCACTGGACGGAATCGAACGCCAGGATCCAGGCGCTGTCGCCGCAGCTCGATGCCCTGAGTCCCGAGCAGCGCCATCGCGTGGAGTTCGTCCGCCTGCGCAGCCTCGGAATCGCAGGCAGCGAGTCGGAAGCGATCGAAGGCCTGGCCGAGCTGCTGCGCCAGGACATGCCGGCGGCGCTGCGCATCCGCGTCTATACGACGGCCATCAGCCTTGCCGCCAACGTCGAGGACTGGCCGCAGGCGTTCACCTGGCTCGAGGAGGGCTTGTCCTACCTGCCCGAGGCCCCGGAGGAATCGGCGCGGCTGCTCGGCGTCGCCAGCTACCTGCATACCTTCGTCGGCGAGAGTGGAAAGGCGCGGGAACTGGCGCTGCGCGGGTTCGAGCAGGTCGAGGCCGGGGACGATCCGCGGGCGCTGTGCTTCGCCGTGGGCGACGTGGCCCTGGCCGAAGAGTACGCGCGCAATTTCCGCGAAGCCGAGGACTGGCGACGTCGCCAGATCGAGGCCTGTACCCGCGCCGGCGACCCGATCTTCATTGCCAGCGGCAAGGCCGGCGTCGGCAAGATGGCGGTCGTCCAGGGGCGTCCGGCCGAGGCACTGGACTGGGCCGGCCAGGCGATCGCGGATTTCGATGCCGGGGGCTACATCGCCGGCGCATGGGGCGCCAAACTCATCGTCGCGGAAAGCCTGATCGAGTCGAACCGGGAGCTCGACCGGGCCGAGGCGCTGCTGAGCGAGGCCCTGCGCTACTACCGCAACCAGAATGCCGAACTCGCCGTCGCCGAGACCGAGAACCTGCTGGCCAGGCTGGCCGAGCGCCGTGGCGACCTCGCCGCGTCGCTGTCCCACCTCCGGCAGGCCATGTCGGCGACGGAAGCGGCCGAACGCGATGCGCGCGAGCGCCAGCTCGCCTACCTGCAGGTCCAGTTCGACACCGGCATGAAGGAACAGCGGATCGCGCTGCTCGAAGCGGAGAAGGAACTGGCCTCGCTGCAGGTCACCGCGACCCAGCGCCGGCAGTGGCTGCTCGCCGCCGGCATGGGCGGGCTGCTGCTCGCCGCGATCCTGCTCACGGTCCTGCTGCGCCGTTCGTTCCGCGAGCGCCGGCGCTACCGCTGGCTGTCCGAGCACGACGGCCTGACCCGCCTGTACAACTACCAGCAGGTCCGCAGGCTCGGCGAGGCGGCGTTCGCGCAGGCGCGCAGGAGCGGGCGACCGTTCACCGCGATCGTCGCCGACATCGACCTGTTCAAGCAGGTCAACGACCGTCATGGCCACGCCGCGGGCGACGAGGCGCTGCGCTCGCTCGGCGCATGGATCAGCGAAACCATCGGCGGGCAGGGCATTGCCGGCCGCAGCGGCGGCGACGAGTTCACGATCCTGCTCGAGGCGGACGCGGCGGAAGCCGGCACGCTGCTGCAGCGCCTGCATGAGCGGATCGAACCGATCACGGTGTTCGGACAGACCTTCCGTTTCGACATCAGCTCGGGAATCTGCCAGGCCGGCGCGGAGACCGCGACGCTGGAGCAACTGGTCCACGAGGCCGACCAGGCCCTGTACCGCGCCAAGCATGAAGGCCGGAACCGCGTGGTCTGCGCGAACGACGCTGCCGCCGCGGCGGCACGGGGCGCCGGGCTGGTGGTGGTCGGCAGCGGCATCCAGTTCGGGCGCCACGCCAGCGAGCGCTGCCTGTCGGAGATCCGCGAAGCCGAGGTCGTGTTGTGCCTCGCCGATCCGTTCGCGCTGGCGATGATCCACCGCTTCCGCCCCGACGCGGTCAACCTCGGCGTGCATTACGCAACCGGCAAGGACCGGCGCCAGACCTATCGCGAGATCGATGCGGCGATCATGGCTGAAGTGCGCGCGGGCAAGCGGGTGTGCGCGGTGTTCTACGGCCACCCGGGCGTGTTCGCCGACGTGCCGCACAAGGTGGTGCAGAAGGCGCGCGCCGAAGGCATCCCGGCGCGCATGGAGCCGGGGATCTCCGCCGAAGCCTGCCTGTACGCGGACCTCGGCATCGATCCGGGCCGGCGCGGCGTGCAGTCGATGGAGGCGACCCATTTCCTCGTCTACGACCGCCAGCCCGACACCGCCGGCCTGGTGCTGCTGTGGCAGGTGGCGCTGTCGGGCGACCTCTCGTGCACGCGCCTGCACGCCGAGCGCGACGGACTGCAGGCGCTGGTCGACAAGCTGCTGCGCTGGTATCCGCCCGGGCACGAGGTGATCCTCTACGAGGCGGAACGCCTGCCGATCGAAACCTACCGCGCCGACCGCCTGCCGCTGCGCGACCTGCCCACGGCCCGCTACGAGGAATACACCACGCTGGTCATCCCGCCGCTGGGCGAGCTGCGCGACGTCCGGGGCCTCGGTTCCGGTGCGCGCGGGGAATGGCCCGGATCGGTCGAGGCCCGGGAGGAACCGCCGCTGATGAGCGGGGCGTCTTCCCGCTGAGGGACGCCGGCCTTTCGCGGCGGCGGAGGGCGGCTGCGCCCGGCGCGACGCCGGTAGCCGGGGCAGGGCCGGGCGGGGATAGGGCGTCCACCATTCGCCTCCGGTTCTGCTAGCCTCTGGTAGCGCTAACATGCGGATGCTCGCCTGCCTTCGCGTGTTCCGCGTCCGGACCGTCCCTGGGAGGAACCATGCCGATCTCGTCACCTGCGCCCCTGGCGTATCGCCGTCTTGCGTCCCGCTGCCTGCGGATCGTCCTGCCCGTGCTGGGCCTGCTGCTGGCGGTCCCCGTCGCGGCGCAACCCTCGGGGGGGCCCTACGGGCCGATCCCGCAGTCCTACGAAGTACCGGACGCGGCGAACGTCTACTACGTCGCGCCCGACGGAAACGCCGATGCGCCCGGCACCGCGCTCGCCAGGCCCACCACCATCGAGTCCGCGATCGCGCGCGTGGTCACCGGCGACGCCATCGTGCTGCGCGGCGGCACCTACCGCGTCGGTGGATTGCAGCTCAACCAGGGCGTCACGCTGCAGCCCTGGCGCGACGAGCGGCCGGTGCTGAAGGGCACCCGGGTCGCGACCGGGTGGGAGGCACTGCGCGAAAACGTCTGGCGCACGAAGTGGTCGACCCTGTTCCCGGCGCAGCCGCTGGGCTGGTGGCGACGCGAGCGCGAGGGCATGCGCACGCCGCTGCATCGCTTCAACAACGACATGGTGTTCGTCGACGGCAAGCTGCTGCAGTCCGCCGGCTGGGAAGGCGAACTCGACGAGACCTCGTTCTACATCGACTACGACAAGGGCTACGTCTACCTCGGTGCCGATCCGGCGGGCAAGCTCGTCGAGATCACCGCCCACGACATCGCGCTGCACCGCCCGTCGCGGCCGGTGCACGGCAAGCCATCGGACGGCAAGGGGCCGACCATCCGCGGCCTCACCTTCACCCAGTACGCCTACCGCGCGATCGACATCGAGGGCGAGAAGCCCTCGACCACGGCCAACCAGGAGCCGACCGACGATCCGGTGGGCGTGTCCGCCCGCGACGCGCACGGCAAGGCGGTGACGGGGACGACGCTGGAGCACGTCACCATCAGCTTCACCTCGCGCGTGGCCGGTTATTTCCGCGGCGACGGGCTCACGATCCGCAACTCGCTGGTGAGCGACACCGGCACCGAAGGCATCTACGTCATCGGTTCCTCGGACGTGCTGCTGGAGCGCAACATCGTCCGCCGCAACAACATCGAGAAGCTGACCGGCTACTTCCCGGCGGCGGTGAAGATCTTCAACCAGTCCCACGACGTGGTGGTGCGCGACAACCTGGTCATCGACCATCCCGATTCGAACGGCGTCTGGTACGACGTCGGCAACGTCGAGGGCGTGTTCGCCAACAATCATGTCGAAGGGACGCTGATCGGCTTCTTCTTCGAGATCTCGAAGGGCGTGGTGGTGGCCGGCAACGTGTTCGTGGACAACGAGCAGGGCATCCGCGTGCTGAACAGTTCGGACGCACGCGTCTACCACAACACCTTCTTCAACTCGCCGGCGATGTTCGACCGCAACGAGCGCAGCGCTAGGGACGACCACTTCGGCTGGCACCCGCAGACCGGGCCGGACGTCGACGAGCGCGAGGGGCACGTGTTCGAGGGCAACCTGCTGGTCGCCGGCGCGGGCTTCGACAAGCCGCTGCTGCACTTCGACCAGCCCGCCGCGCTGTGCGGCACGGTGACCCGTCCGATGACGACGAAGGTCAACGGCAACGTCTACGTGCGCGCCGGCGCGGGCGACGCACCGCTCATCACCTGGAGCCCCGTCGCCGGAAAGAATTGCCTGGCGAACTTCGCGACGCTGGAGGCCTTCCGCAAGGCCACCGGGCTGGAAGCGCACGGCGTTGCATTGCCCGGTCACGACGGCACGCTGTTCCGCAGCGTCGAACTGCGCCGCTTCGACCTGGCGCAGCGGCCGCAGGGCGTGCAGGAGGTCGTCGTCGCGCCGGAGGCGCTGAAGGCGCTTGGATGGAGTGGGGAAACCAGTTTGCCGGGGGCGTTTCCCTCGAATTGAGACCGGAGGCGGCGGGCAGGGAGTTCTGAAAAAAAGGTTCTTCTCCCAAGTGAGGGAACGATCCGGAGAAGAGCCCCGTCATTTCACGCGACGAAGTTGTCATTTCGGCCGCAGGGAGAAATCTGCAGTCCGGGAAGGGCAGATTTCTCCCTGCGGTCGAAATGACAAGTCTGGGATCTTCCTGGTAGTTCTCAGAAGCCGACACCGGGATCAGGGCGAGCTTTCTTCGCACGCCGCGGGCTGGCCGGGCGACTTGCATGGCCGGCCCATCCGCCCCGGGCCAGCCGTGCCTCCGAGCTGCGTTCCGACTGCGCGACGAATCGGTTCCGGCGCATACAACTGCTGGCGCTGCAGGTGCAGGCGGATGGCGTCGGTTTCCGCCGGGTCGATGGCTTCCCCCAGCAGGTCGCGCCATGCGCGCTGGCGCGTCGGCGGGTCGTGGCCGAGCGCCAGCCAGGCGCGATGGGGATGGACCAGCGGATCGGGTTCGGCGAGCGTGGCGGCGCGATGGCTGGACCAACGGTAGTCGCCGGGATCGGCCACCATGCGCGCGCGCAGCGGGTTGAGTTCGATATGGCGCTGGCAGCGCAGGACGTAGCCGTCGTCGATGACCGGGCAGGCCTTGTAGCGACCCTCCCACAGCGTGCCCGTGCGGGAGTAGCGATCGTTGACGTAGCGGACGTAGACGCGTCCCAGCGCCTGCATCAGGCGGCCGACCTGGCCCGGCGCCATCGGCGTCACCAGCAGGTGGACGTGGTTGTCCATCAGCACGTAGGCGTGCACGGTGCAGTACTCGCGGCGGGCGATGTCGCGCAGGTCCTGCAGGTAGCGGATGCGGTCGACGTCGGCGAAGAAGCAGGGCTGGCGGTCATTGCGGCGCTGGACGATGTGCTGCGCGATGCCGGGCAGGTCGATGCGGGGTGGGCGGGGCATGATCGCGTCCTTGCGATGGGTGCGGATCGAGCATGCAGGCGGGTGGAGAACGCCGCGATCCGGCAAAGACGCAGGCGGTCGTAGGAAAAGTCCACCCTGACCGCGTTTTTCCCCGGCCTTTTGCGCGCAGGGACGATCGCGTGAAGCTGCCGTGGTGGTGGGCCACTACAATCACGCCTCCTTCCGGCAGGCGCGACGATGGCTCCCAATGCGACGATCTACAAGGTGGAGCTGCAGGTCAGCGACCTGGACCGGCACTACTACGCCGGGCACAACCTGACCCTGGCGCAGCATCCGTCGGAGACCCCCGGCCGGCTGATGGTGCGCCTGGTCGCGTTCGCGCTGTTCGCGGACGAGCGGCTGGAATTCGGGCGCGGCCTGAGCAGCGAAGAGGAACCCGATCTCTGGCAGCGCGACTACACCGGCGACATCGAGCGCTGGATCGACCTCGGGCAACCGGACGAAAGCCGGATCCGCAAGGCCTGCGGGCGCGCGCGGCAGGTGGCGGTGGTGAGCTACAGCGGTGGTAGCGCAGAGATCTGGTGGAACAGGAACGCGGCGGCGCTGGCGCGGCTGAAGAACCTGACGGTGATCGACATCGCCCCCGATTCAGTGGAGGCCGTGGTCGGGCTGCTCGAGCGCGGCATGCGCCTGACCGCGATGATCCAGGACGGCGAGCTGCAGCTGATGAGCGAGCGCGCGAATGTCGCCTTGACGCCGCGCGTGCGGATGGCGCCGGCGGATTGACGGATGACGACGCCGACCCCCGTGCGCGATCCGTACCCCGACGCGCTGCGCGCCTGCGCGCTGCTGGTGGTGGTGCTCGGGCACTGGATCGCCACCTTGCCGCGCATGGCCGGTGGGCAACTGGTGGACACCGACCACCTGCTGGCGGTGTGGGACGCCGCCGGCTTCCTCACCTGGGTGGTGCAGGTGGTGCCGCTGTTCGTGTTCGTCTCGGCAGCCGTCAGCGCCGACGGCGTCGCGCGGCGGCTTGCGGCGGGCGAACAGAAGCAGTGGTGGGCGGCGCGTGCGTTGGGGCTGGCGCGGCCGACGGTGACCTATCTCGCGGTACTGGTGGCGCTTGCCGGTATCGCGTGGCTGCTGGGCGGGCGCCTGCTCGGCGTGTTCAACCAGTCGCTCACGATCCACCTGTGGTTCCTGCTGATGCTGCTGACGGTGCAGGCGCTGCTGCCGTGGTGCCTGCGCGTGGATGCGCGCTTCGGCCTGGGCGCGGTGCTGGGCATGGTGGCCGTGGCCGCGCTGCTGGACGCGGTGCGCGCGGGCGTGTCCTCGCCCGAGGACCTGCGCTGGATCGGCGCCCGCGTCGCGGAGCGGCCGGCGGGGATCGCCTGGCTGAACATGCTGGTCGTGTGGCTGCTCCCGCAGCAGCTCGGCATCGCATGGAAGCGCGGGCGCTTCCGCGGTGCGGGGGCGGGCGCGGGATTCCTCGCGCTGGGCGCGCTTTGGCTGGTGCTGGCGATGGGCAGTGGCTATCCGGTGGCGATGGTCGGCGTGGCGCTGGCCGGCAACAACATGCTGCCGCCGACGCTGGCGCTGGTCGGCGTGATGTGGCTGCAGGTGGGTGCGGTGCTGCTGTTCGAGCCGCTGGCCAGGCGCCTGCTGGCCGGCCGTACGCTGGCGCGCGCGATCACGGTGCTCGGTGCGCTCGGCATGCCGCTGTACCTGTGGCACAAGCTGGCCGAACTGCCCGCGGCCTGGCTGGGCGAGAAGCTCGGGCTGCCGATCGACGCCGGCGTGCCGGGCGAACCGGGATTCTGGCTGGGGCGCGCAGGCTGGATCGCGCTGTGCCTGCTGATGGTGACGCCGGTGATCGCACTGGTGGTGCGCTTCGAGCTGCGGCGCGATCGCGAGGTGCCGGTGACCGACCGGCGCCTGCGCATCGTCGTGGGCGGCGTCGCGCTCTACGTCGGGTTGGCCGCCGCGCTGGCGTGGGGCGTCTGGCCGGGTGCGGTGCTCGGCCTGGCGGCCGTTTCGATGGCGTCGTGGCAGCTTCGCAGGCGCTCGGGTGCGCTGTAGAAGCCGCTCCTGCAGCTGTGTTCTGATCGCAGCGGGCGATCACGCGGGGCAGGGTAGACTTTCGCCTCGATGACTCACGCGCTGTCCGCCATCTCCATGTCGCGATTGCTGCTGACTTGCCTGTTGTTCGCGCTTGGCGCCCCGCATTCCGCAGCTGCGGAGCAGACGCTGCGGGTGATGAGCTTCAACGTGCGCGTGCCGGTGGAGTCCGATGGTCCCGATCGCTGGGAAGCGCGGCGCGAGCTGATGGTCCGCACGATCCGCGACGCGCGGCCGGACCTGCTCGGCACCCAGGAACTGGTCAAGGCGCAGGGCGACTATCTCGCGCAGCGGTTGCCGGAATACGCCTGGTTCGGTTCCGGACGGCGCGGCGGCAGCGAGGACGAGCACATGGGCGTGTTCTACCGGCGCGATGCGCTGCGCCTGCTCGAATCCGGCGATTTCTGGCTGTCGGACACGCCGGAGGTACCGGGCAGCATCAGCTGGGGCAACCTGTATCCGCGCATGGTCACCTGGGGCCTGTTCGAGCGCCGCGCGGACGGGCGCCGCGTCTACCTGTTCAACACGCACCTGCCGTATCGCGAGGAAGACGGCGCGGTGCGGGTGCGTTCCGTGGCGTTGATCCTGCAGCGGCTGGCGACGCTGCCGCCCGACGTGCCGGTGATCCTCGTCGGCGACTTCAACGATGTTCCCGACAGTCCGGCGTATCGCGCGCTGGCCGACACGCTCGGCGATGCCTGGCGGGAGGCGCCACGGCGGCAAGGTCCCGACGGCACCTTCCACGGCTTCGGCGGCCACGCGGAGAAGCGGATCGACTGGATGTTCCACCGCGGCCTGCAGCCGCGGCACGCACGTACGTTGACCGACCATGCGGACGGGCGCTATCCCTCGGATCATTTCCCGGTCATGGTGGAATTCGACTGAGCCGGACACGTGCGTGGCACGCGCGTCATGCGTCCGTTCGTGCGACCCATAGCCGGATTTCGATGCAAACCGGCGATGAACGCCGGTTTGCGCGCGCGCCGTGCAGTCGCTATGGTGGTCCCGCATTCGTCTTTCGCACCGTGGATCCGCCGGTGCCTCCTCGAATCCCTTCCCCCTTCATCCAGTCCAAGGAGACCCTCCATGGAGATTGCCGCCGCACGCGTTGCCAGCATCCACTACACCCTGACCGACGACACCGGGCGGGTCATCGACCAGTCGACGGAATCGCGGCCGCTGCGCTACTTCCACGGCGCGGGCAACATCATCCCGGGCCTCGAGAAGGCGCTGGCCGGCAAACAGGCCGGCGACGCGCTGAAGGTCGACGTCGCACCGGAAGAAGGCTACGGCGTGCGCAACGAGGGCCTGGTGCAACTGCTGCCGCGCGAGGCGTTCAAGGGCGTGGACAAGGTCGAGCCGGGCATGCAGTTCGAAGCGCGCACCGAACGCGGCCCGCTGCTGGTGACGGTGGTCGAGGTGGGCGACGACAAGGTCCGCATCGACGGCAACCATCCACTGGCGGGGCAGACCCTGCACTTCGACGTCCGCGTGCTCGACGTGCGCGACGCGACCGAAGGCGAGAAGCAGGCCGGGCGCGTCGATCCCGCCTGATCCGGCGGGCAATCGGCGGTCCTGGCGGTGGCTGCACGGGGGCGCATGCCGTGCCGGGGACATGGCACGGCGCGCGGACTTCAGGCGCGACGGGACCTGCGATCGGGCCGACGGCCGGCGCCTCCGAAACAATCGCTTCACCTGGCCGCGTCTATCGTTCGCCCCGCGGCCGAATCGTCGCCGCGTCCAGCATCCGTGGAGGGATCCATGATCCGCAAGGCCGTCCTGCTCCTCAGCGTCTCGCTCGTCGCCGCGTTCCCTGCTGCCCACGCCCAGCAGGACGATCCTGCGCCGGCCCGCAGCTACGCCTATGCCTTCTCCAACCAGGGCGGCGACGATGCCGACGGCATCGCGCGGCTCGACAGCTTCATCCAGCAGCGGCTGCGCGATGCGAACCTGCTGGCGACGGGCGACGGGCGACGGGCGACGGGCGCCGGCGACGGCAAGGTGGAGGTCACGGTGACGCACTACTACGCCCGGTCCGATGGCGCGCGCGCCTGGGCGGGCGTCATGGCCGGGCGCGACAAGGTCGTCAGCAGGGTCCGCGTGCTGGATCGCGGGGGCAAGGCGCTCGATGAATTCGAGGTCAAGAGTTCCAATGCGACGGCGTTCGGATCGACGGCCGGGCTGCATGAGAAGCATGCCGACGAGATCGTCGCGCGGGTGAAGCAGGTGCAATAACCCCGCCCCTCTCCGTCGTCCCCGCGAAGGCGGGGACCCAGCGTCTTCCGTTTTTTTGTCGTCAGTGTCGAGAAGTCAAAGACACTGGGTCCCCGCCTTCGCGGGGATGACGGCTTCCGGATGACGATGGGGGGCGACGGGATGACAGCGCCGGTTGAAGCACTAGACTGTGCGGGACCAGCTACCGGAGGTCCGTCATGCGCATCATGAGTCTCCTGCTCCCGGCCATGCTGCTGGCGATGCCGGCAGCGGCCACGGATCCCGCCGCCACCGCGCCCGGTTTCGACGCCGCGCTCGCCGAACGGCTCGGCGCGGACGAGCGCGGCATGCGCAAGTACGTGCTGGTGATCCTCAAGACCGGGCCGCAGCGCGTGCCGGACGGACCCGAGCGCGACGAGATGTTCGCCGGGCATTTCGCCAACATGCAGCGCCTGTCGGAGGCCGGCAAGCTGGCGGTGGCCGGTCCGTTCTTCAAGGATCCGGCCGGCTGGCGCGGCCTGTATGTGTTCGCGGTGGACGACATCGAGGAGGCGAGGGCGCTGGCGGACACCGACCCCGTCGTCGTCAAGGGCGAAATGGTGCCCGAGTTCCACGAGTGGTACGGCGCCGCGGCGATGATGCTGGTTCCCGAGTGGCACGAGCGACTGGTGCCGCCGGCGGAGCCCTGAGCCGCGAGCTCGGCCGGACCGACGGCTTCACGCACGAAGGCGTTTGGCCTATCGTGCCGCCTCCCTTCCCGCATGGAACCGCCCGCATGATCCAGCGCATCGACGCCGGCCCCCGCATGTCCGAAGCCAGCATCCACGGCGGCGTGGTCTATCTCGCCGGGCAGGTGCCCGAAACCGACGGCGCCGACATCGAGACCCAGACCAGCGAAGTGCTGGCCGCCATCGATGCGCTGCTGGCGCAGGCCGGCAGCGACAAGAACCGCATCCTGCGCGCGCAGATCTTCCTTGCCGACATCGGCGATTTCGCCGGCATGAACCGGGCCTGGGACGCGTGGGTCGCGCCCGGCAACGCGCCCTCGCGCGCGACGGTGGAGGCGCGGCTGGCGCGGCCGGAGTGGAAGGTGGAGATCGTGGTGACGGCGGCGGTTTGAGCCGCGTTGGCGGGGTGGGGGCCGCGTCCCCATTCAGCCCCCGGACTTCCGACATGGGCCCGGGCCCGTCGCCAGGTGCTAGAACCTCCGGCAATCCACCCGGAGTTCCGCCATGCGCACCACCCGCCGCGACCTGTTCAAGCTCGGCGCGCTCGCCGCCGCCTCCGCCGCGCTGCCGTCGATCGCCGCGTCCACGGCAACGACACCCGTGGCGCGCGCGGCGAAGCCGCTGAAGATCCTGATCCTCGGCGGCACCGGCTTCACCGGCCCGTTCCAGGTGCAGTACGCGCTGGCGCGCGGCCATGAAGTCACGCTGTTCAACCGCGGCAGGCGCCCGTCGCCGGAATGGCCGGGCGAAGTGGAGCAACTGCACGGCGACCGCAACAGCGGCGACCTCAAGGCGCTGGAAGGCCGCCAGTGGGACGTGTGCATCGACAACCCGACCAGCCTGCCGTTCTGGGTGCGCGACGCGGGCGCGGTGCTGAAGGACAGCGTCGGGCACTACCTGTTCATCTCGACGATCTCGGTCTACGCCGACGGCTCGAAGCCGGGCATCACCGAAGATGCGCCGCTCGCGGCGTACAAGGGCAGGGACGCGATGGCCGAGACGCGCGGAACGCTGATGGCCGACGTGGGGAACCTCTACGGCCCGCTGAAGGCGCTGAGCGAGGCCGAGGCGCACCGGCAGTTCGGCAAGCGCGTCACCATCGTCCGCCCCGGCTACATCGTCGGCCCGCGTGACGAGACCGACCGCTTCACCTACTGGCCGCACCGCATCGCCCAGGGCGGCGAGGTGCTGGTGCCGGGCGACGGCGCCGACCCGGTGCAGGTCATCGACGGCCGCGACCTCGGCGAATGGATGATCCGCCTCGCCGAAAACGGCACGACCGGCACCTTCAACGCCTGCGGCCCCGACTACGCGCTGTCCACCGACGCGATGGTGCACGGCTGCCACGCGGTCACCGGCGGCCCGGCCACGTTCACCCACGTGCCTGCGGACTTCCTCGAAAAACACGAAGCCGGGTTGCCGATCTGGGTGTCGCGGCGCGACGCCATCTATGGCGGCTACGGTGCGGTGAGCAATACGCGCGCGATCGAGGCCGGGCTGAGCTTCCGCCCGCTTGCCACGACCGTGGCCGACCTGCTGGCGTGGTTCCGCAGCCTGCCGGCGGAGCGGCAGGCGAAGCTCGGCGCGGGCCCGAGCCGCGAGCAGGAAGCGGCGCTGCTCAAGGCCTGGCACGCGCAGGCGGGCTGAACGACGTTCCGGGTCGTCATCTGCATCGGGGCCGTCATCCCGGCGAAAGCCTCACCCGTCATCCCGGCGAAAGCCGGGATCCATTTTGATCTTGGCATTCAACAGCCACGGCAACGGCGAGCTGGATCCCGGCTTGACCAGCCTTCGGCTGTTGTAAAGCGCTTCGCCGGGATGACGGAATGGGGGATGCGGCCTCCGCGCATTTCCTGCTCCGGACATGTCGCGTGTCCATCACGCGCGCTTGGGCATGCATGCGCGATGATGCGGCGAATGGAACCCCCGGCTCGTCGCCGCCGCTACGGCGGACTGCTGTTCCTGCTGCTGGTCGCGCTGGCGGCCTGGGCGCTGCTGTCGGGCGCGCTGCGCATTCCCGATCCATGGAATCCCTGGGCGCCGCTGCGCATCGACGACACGCCGAACCTGCTCACCCGCTTCAAGCTCGATCGCGCCTCGGCCGACCGCGCCGCATGCCGCGCCGCGCTGGCGCAGGCGCAACTGCGGGCGACGGCGATGGAAGACCGGCGCACGGGTGAGGGCTGCGGCTTCGAGAACGCGCTGCGCATCGAGCGCACGAGCGTCGCGGTGGGCGAGCCGTTCGCGTTGAGCTGCCGCGCCGCGCTGTCGCTGGCGATGTGGGAACGCCACGCCCTGCAGCAGGCGGCGCAGGCGCACCTGGGCCGCCGGGTGGTCGCGATCGAGCATTTCGGCTCCTACGCCTGCCGCAACCTCTACGGCCGCGAAGATGGACGGCGCAGCCGGCACGCGACCGCGGATGCGTTCGACATCGGCGGCTTCGTGCTCGAGGACGGCGGCCGCGTCCGCGTGCTCGCCGACTGGGCGCCGGCCACGGCCGACGACGGCGCAACGGATGCGGAAGCGGCGTTCCTGCGCGAACTGCGCGACGGCGCCTGCCGCCATTTCGATGCGGTGCTCGGCCCGGATTACAACGCCGCGCACGCCGACCATTTCCATTTCGACCGCGGCCGCGCCCGCGTTTGCCGATAGCGGGCTGTCCCTGTCATTTCGACCGCAGGGAGAAATCTTCTTTCCCGCGCACGACGGCAGATTTCTCCCTGCGGTCGAAATGACAGGTTGGTTGTGGGGCGGCGCCGACCGCGCATCACCCCGGCGGCGTCAGCTTCACCAGCCGTCCGCCTGCGCCGTCCTCCAGCAGCCAGATCGCGCCGTCCGGTCCCTGTTCCACCTCGCGGATGCGCTGGCCCATCGCATAGCGCCGGTATTCGGTGGCATTGGTGCCGTTGAAGCGCACGCGCACCAGCGCCTGCGAGGCCAGCCCGCCGATGAAGGCGTCGCCGCGGAAGGTGGGGAACAGGTTGCCCGAGTAGATGATCATGCCCGCCGGCGCGATCACCGGCGTCCACCAGGCCTTCGGCGCTTCGAATTCGGGGCGGGTGCTGTGGTTCGGGATCGGCGTGCCGTCGTAGTGGTTGCCGTTGGAGACGATCGGCCAGCCGTAGTTGCGTCCCTTCACGATCAGGTTCAGTTCGTCGCCGCCGAGCGGCCCCATCTCGTGCACCCACAGGCGACCGTCGCCGTCGAAGGCGATGCCGAGCGGGTTGCGGTGCCCCAGCGTCCACACCTGCGCGGCGATGCCGCCCTGGCTGAAGAAGGGGTTGTCGCTGGGGGCGGTGCCGTCGTCGTTGAGGCGGATGAGCTTGCCGAGGTTGACCCCCATGTCCTGCGCCGGATCGAACTTCTGCCGGTCGCCGGAGGTGATCCACAGCTTGCGGCCAGAATCGAAGGCGAGCCGGTGGCTGAAGTGCCCCTGGCCGCTGACCTTGGGCGCCTGTTCCCAGATGCGCTCGATTTCGCTCAGGTTGCCGCCGCCGCCGGAATCGAGGGTCAGGCGGGCACGGATCACCACCGCGCCGTAGATCGCGCCGCTGCGCTCGATGTAGCTGAGGTAGATGCGGCGGTTGCTGGCGTACTGCGGATGCAGGATCACGTCGCCGAAACCGCCCTGGCCGCCGTAGGCCACCGCGGGCACGCCGCTGATCGTGCCGACCTGGCCGTTGGCCACGTTGACCAGGCGCAGGCGGCCCGCCTTCTCGGTGACCAGCAGGCGGCCGTCGGGCAGGAAGGCCATCGCCCACGGCTCGTCCAGCGTTGCCACGTTGCTGCGCTGGAACGGCGGATCCGGTTCGACGACCTGTCGACGCGGACCGCGGCCGCCGGTCTGGCGTTCGCTGGCGGCCTTCGCCGCAAGGGCCCTCGGCGCCGGCGCGGTAACGCGTGCGGGCGGCGATGCTGCGGCGATAGGTGTCTGCGACGCACCGCGCTGCGCGGACGCCACCACGATGCGTTCGGATTTCTCGGCCTCCTTGGCTTCGTCCCTTGCGGCCGAAGCATCGACGAACAGGTCGTCGCAGGCGGTGAGGGACAGCGCCAGGCAGACGAGGGCGAACAGGGAGGTACGCATGCGGGGGTCCTGTGGGGATGCCGGGGGGGATCGACGCAACCACTTGCAGACGGTCAGTACCGCGGCGCAGGTTATCGCGACGTGAGTCTGCGGGCACGGATCGCGGTCGCGTTTCGGGGATTGCGCAGTGCGGCATCGACACGCCATGCGCGCAGATGGCGATTGTCGCGGCGATCTCGCGCGCGTGGCACCATGCGGCCGGGAGCACGGGGAGGCAATGCCGATGAAGCCGTTCATCCAAGCCATGGTCATGGCCTGCGCGCTGCCGTGCGCCGGCCTGGCCGCGGAGCCGCAGGAACGCACGCAGCTCACGATGGACTCCGGGCGCCCGCGTACGCCGGAGCAGGTCGCGGTGCGCTTCGAGCACGCGCTGCTCGGCTTCCGCGTGCTGCCCGAGGAACAGAAGATCGAGGGCGACGCGACGCTGGAGTTCATCGCCCTGGATCCACTGCCGCGTCTCGTGCTGGAGCTGGACCACCAGCTCGGCATCGAGCGCATCGAGATCGACGGCGCCGCGCTGCCGCCGTCGGCCTGGCGCAACCCCGAGGGACGGCTGAGCATCGACCTGCCGCAACCGCTCGCGAAGGGCGAGCGCGTGCGCGCCCGCATCGTGTACGCGGGCAAGCCGCGCGTCGCGCAGAAGGCGCCCTGGGACGGCGCCTTCGTCTGGTCGAAGGCGCCGGACGGCCAGCCATGGATCGCCACCAGCGTGCAGGGCGAAGGCTGCGACCTGTTCTGGCCCTGCATCGACCATCCGCAGGGCGAACCGCTGGTGGTCGAACAACGCATCACCGTGCCCGCGCCGCTGGTGGCCGCCGGCAACGGCGTGCTGCTGGGCGTGGACGAACGCGACGGCTGGCGCACCTACCGCTGGCGCGCGCAATCGCCCAACACCTACGCCATTGCGCTCAACATCGGCCCCTACGAGGAACTGCGCGGCGAATACCGCAGCCGCCACGGCAACACCATCCCGCTGCATTTCTGGCACCTGCAGGGCCGCGGACCTCAGGCCAGGGAATTGTTCGGGGAATTCCCGCTGGCGCTGGACTTCTTCGAGCAGGTGATCGGCCCCTATCCCTTCGCCGACGAGAAGATGGGCGTGGTCGAAACCCCGCACCTGGGCATGGAGCACCAGACCATCAACGCCTACGGCAACGATTACGAAAAGGACGAATACGGCTACGACTGGCTGCTGCACCACGAGTTCGCCCACGAGTGGTTCGGCAACCAGATGACCAACGTCGACTGGGACGAGATGTGGCTGCACGAAGGCTTCGGCAGCTACATGCAGCCGCTGTACCTGCAGTGGCTGCGCGGCGACATGGAGTACCACGCCAGCCTGCTGAAGATGCGCGCCGGCGTCGCCAACAGGTTCCCGCTGGTGTCGGGAAAATCGCAGGTGGTCGAGGCGGTGTACAGCGACGAGATCGGCCCCGGCCACGACATCTATTTCAAGGGCGCCTGGATCCTGCACACCCTGCGTGGCCTGATCGGCGACGAGGCCTTCTTCACCAGCGTCCGTCGCCTGGTCTACGGTCGCGACGATCCCGCGCCCGGCAACTTCCAGCCCCGGTACGCCAGCACGCGCGAGTTCGTCGACATCGTCAACGACGTCACCGGCCGCGACTACGACTGGTTCTTCGACGTCTACGTCTATCGCCCCGCGCTGCCGCAACTGCTGGCCGAGCGCGACGCCACCAGCCTGCGCCTGCGCTGGAAGACGCCCGACGACCTGCCGTTCCCGATGCCGGTGGACGTACGCGTCGGCGGCCGCGTCGTGACCGTGCCGATGGATGGCGGCCAGGGCCATGTCGAACTGCCGGCGGATACGCACTACACGCTCGACCCGCACTCGAAGCTGCTGCGCGACCTGCCGCACATCGACGCCTATCGCGAGGATGCCGCCGCGCGGGCGAAGGCGGCCAGGGAAAAGGCCGGCGAAGAGAAGTAGGTATCCCCGGCAAAGCCGAGGTTTTCCGTACGACTGGGGAACCTCTGTACAAGCCGTCATCCCTGCGAAGCGCTTTACAACAGCCGAAGGCTGGTCAAGCCGGGATCCAGCTTTTCAGGAACTTGCCGCTTCAGCTGGAGGTTGGCGACGTCGGGGCCAGCCCCGACCTATGCCGCGTCGGCTTGTCATTTCGACCGAAGGGAGAAATCTCCCATCCGGTGCGCGGGGAGAAGATTTCTCCCTTCGGTCGAAATGACAGGTGAGGGGCGGCGGACGATCTCGGCCAGCCAGCGGACGACACGCGGCAAAAAAGCCAGGCGGATCGCCCAGCCTTTGCTGTCCTGGTGCCGGAAGTGGGACTCGAACCCACACGCTTTTAAGGGCGGCGGATTTTGAGTCCGCTGCGTCTACCGATTCCGCCATTCCGGCGCGGGGGCGCAGTATAGCGGAGGCCGCCGGGCCCCGGACCGGTCGGTCAGAGCGAGAGGCCGCCGTGGCGGGCCATCGCGGCGGCGCAGACCAGGATCACCCCGATCAGCGCGATCTCGACGCGGATGATGCCGCGCACGCGCGCGACCTGTGAGGGATCGGGCAACTGCTGCGGCTGCGCGTCCTGCACACGGCGCCAGCGCAGGAAGGCGAGCGTCGGCCAGATCGACAGCGCGGCGGCGAGCAGGAAGGCGCCGAGCTTGGCGTGGAACCAGGGGTTGTGCAGGTAGAAGTCGCTGCCCTTGACGCCGTGGAAGACGCGGACGAGGCCGACCACCAGCAGCAGTCCGGCGGTGATGCCGTAGCCGCGGTCGATGCCGACCAGCCGCCGGACGGTGGCGGCGTCGGGCAGGCGTGCGAGCAGGGCGGATTCGACCACGAGCATCGCGATCAGGCCGAAGAACAGCAGGTGGTGCGCGGAGGCGAGCAGGAAGTCCCGGAACATGTCGAGGGTCCGCGAAGGGAGTGGGGATGCTATCGCGCGCGGATGACGCTCAGGCGGCGCGATCGACCGACAGGCTGGCGTCGACGCGCCGGTACCACTCGCCGTCCAGCGGCTCGAACTTGCAGCAGTGTTCGATCGGCGCCTGGTAGATGTGGACCGAGACCGCGACCGCGTCGGCGCTGGCGTTGCCGATGCTGTGGTACTCGTGCGGCGGGATCAGGCTGCCGGCGCTGCCGGGGCCGGCCTGCATGCCGCCGGCGGCGCGGAAGCGGCAGCGGTCGCCGTCGCTTTCGAGCAGTTCGTACTGGGTGATCTCCAGTTCGCCGTGCCAGACGCCTTCCACGCACCACAGGCCGCAGTGGTCGTGCACCGGCGTGCCCTGGCCGGGGCCCCAGGTCATCGCGACGATGCTGTAGCCGTGTCCAGGGCTGCGGTAGAGCTCGCGGCGGGCGTAGTGGTCGACGATGGGGTCGTGGACGCAGGCGGGCAGGCGGATGCCGGGATCGCGGATCAGCCCGCACAGCGCACTGCGCAGTTGCGCGGTGACGGCGTGCTCGTCGCCGACGCGGACGGCTTCGTCGACCGCCTGGATGAAGCGGTCGCGGCCTTCGAACGGCATGCCGGGGAGGGCGTCGTCGGTCATGGCCCCATTCTAGACCGTATCGAATGAAACAATGTAAGCCCCTCCCGGATCCCTGATCCGGCGCGGGTTGCGTGCCGGTGGGCGGGCTCAGAGCGCGTCGAGGAAGCCGCGCACCGCCGGGCCGAAGCGGTCGAAATCGACGAGGAAGGCGTCGTGCCCCTGCGGCGACTCCAGCCCCACGAAGCGCGCGTCCGCGCCGCCGCGCGACAGGCCTTCGGCGATCTCCTCCTGCTGCTCCACCGGGAACAGGATGTCGGTGCGCGCGCCGAGGGCGAGGGCGCGTTCGACGCGGATCCGCGCCAGCCCGTCCAGCACGTCGCCGCCGGCGTGCTCGGCGAGGTCGAACCAGTCCATCGAGCGGCTCAGGTAGAGATAGCTGTTGGGATCGTAGCGGCGCACGAAGCGGCGGGCGTGGCCTTCGAGATAGCTTTCGACCTGGAACTCGAGTCCGAACGGTTCCTCGTCCGGGCGATCGGAATCGAGTCGCACGCGGCCGAAGCGGCCGTCCCACTCCAGCGCCGAGCGGTAGGTGATCACGCCGAGCTTGCGCGCGATGCGCATGCCCGATTCGGGGTAGGTGGCGTCGTCGTAACGGCCTTCGTTCCAGTTCGGATCGAGCCGGATCGCCTCGCGCTGCAGCGAGCGCACCGCGATCGAGAACGGCAGCGCACGCGCGCTGCCGGAAATGTTGACGTGCGCGCGGGCGATGCCGGGATGGCGGAACAGCAGCGCGAGCGCGGTCATGCCGCCCATCGAGTTGCCGATCACGCAGGCGAGGCGTTCGATGCCCAGTTCACGCGTTACGTGGGCGGCGCCGTCGGCGATGTCCTCGATCGAGACGTCGGGGAACTCCAGGCGGTAAAGCTTGCCGGTCGCGGGATCGATCGAGGCCGGGCCGGTCGAGCCCTTGCAGCTGCCGAGCGAGTTGACGCAGACCACGAACCAGCGGCCGGTGTCGATCGGCTTGCCGGGGCCGAGCATGGCTTCCCACCAGCCCGGCGTCGGGTCGGCGTCGCTGGAGGCGGCGTGCGCGTCGGGCGAGAGGCCGGTGACGATCAGGATCGCGTTGTCGCGCGCGTCGTTGAGCGTGCCCCAGGTCTCGTAGGCGACGCGTCCGCCGTGCAGCGTGCCGCCCCGTTTCATCGGAAACGGGGAGGGCAGGTCGATCCAGCGGGTGGCGGGCGGGATGAATTCGGTCATGCGGCGATTCTAGCGGGATCGTGCGTGCGGCTGGCCGGGAATTCCCGTCATTTGTCATCCCGACCCCGGACTTGATCCGGGGGAGGGATCTCGCTTGATGCGCGGAGATCTCTCCCCCGGATCAAGTCCGGGGTCGAGATGACAAGTTGAGGGGTGAGCCGGTCGAAGCGACGCGCGCGAAAGATCGGGGCGTCAGGGCGCCGGCTTGCCGATCACCAGGTCGACCGGTGCCGATGCGGGCAGCACGACACGCACCACCGGCGATTCGATATCGCCTTCGCCGCGATTCGCACTGCCGGAGGCGGACAGGCGCGCCAGCACTTCGACTTCCTTCAGCGACGACAGCTTCGCGGTCGGCATCGGGCTGTCGCCGTCGTCGAGCACGATGTCGAGCGGCAGGTCCTGCAGGGCGTGGCGTTCGGCCGCGACCGGCATCGGCGGGCCACCGGCCGCGCGCGCGACGACGAATACGACGGCGTCGCCGCGCAGGCGCACGCGCGCGGCGAAATCGGGGTCGAGCGAGACGCGCACGCGCAGTCCCGATGCGGGCGCTGTCGCGTCGGTGGAGGGCGTTGCGGCAGCGGTGGCGGGCGGCATGCCCGCGGCCTCGCGCGCTTCGCTGATCTGGGTGCGCAGCGCCGCCGCGGTTTCGCGGTCGAGCGCGGGCAGCAGGGCTTCCCAGGTCGCGACGGCGGCAGCGTCCTCGCCGCGCTGGCGCTGCGCCACGCCGATGAACCACTGCGCGCGCTGGTTGCCGGGATCGACGGCCAGCGCCTTGCGCAGCATCGCCAGCGCCTCGTCGTCGAAGCGGTTGCCGGCTTCGGCCTGCGCCCGCGCCTGCGCCGCTTCGAGCAGCAGTTCGGGGTCGTCCGGGATGTGCTGCAGCGCGGCGGCGAAGGCGTCGCGGGCTTTGGCCTGGTTGCCCAGCGCGGCATGGGCGCGGCCGAGCAGGCGCCAGCCTTCGGGCTGCGCCGGATCGCGCGCAAGTTCGGCTTCGAGGTCGGTGATGGCCTGTTCCATCGACGGCGCGTCCTGCGCCGATGCCGCGGCGGCGATGGCCGACGGGTCCAGCGCCGCGGGCGTGCCGATGATCCGGTAGAGCGCGAACGCGAGCAGCGGCACCATCACGACGATGGCGCCGAACAGCCGCGGCGAGTCCTTGCGCAGCGGCGCGGCCACCAAGGCGGCGACCGCGAGCGCGGCGACCGCCAGCAGCACGTGGAACAGCACGCCCATCACCACTCCTGCTCGTCGTCGGCCGCGATCGGCCGGCCGCCACGGGCGCGCAGCACGCGCACGATGACGAAGCCGCCGCCGACCAGCAGCAGCCCCGGCCCGAGCCACAGCAGCCAGGTGTGGCCACCGAAGCGCGGGCGGTAGAGCACGAACTCGCCGTAGCGCGCGACCAGGAACTCGCGGATCTCGGCGTCGCTGCGGCCGGCGCGCATCAGGTCGAACACCTCGCGACGCAGGTCGTGCGCGATCTGCGCGTTGGAATCGGCCAGCGACTGGTTCTGGCACATCACGCAGCGCAGTTCGGCGACGAGGTCGTGGAAGCGGCGCTCCTCGGCCTGGTCGCGGAACTCCAGTGGCGCGGCGTCGCGCACGGCCTGGGCGAGGGCGCTCACGGGCATGGCAACGAGAAGGGCCGCGATTGCGAAGAACAGCAGATTCCTCACTGCGTTCGGAATGACAGTGATGGTGTTCGGAATGACAGACGCCCCCCCCATAGGGCGGGCCTCGGCCCGCCACCACGACACCGTCAGACGCCTCATCGCGCCACCCCGATCGCATCCAGCGCCGGCATCAGCCTGTCGGCGATCACCGCATCGTCCACCGGCCCCACGTGCTTCCAGCGCACGATACCTTCGGCATCGACCAGGAAGGTCTCCGGCGCACCGTAGATGCCCCAGTCGATCGCCTTGCGGCCGTCGTAGTCCACCAGCACCAGCCAGTAGGGATTGCCGAACTGCTCCAGCCAGCGCAGCGCGTCGGCGTGCTCGTCCTTCCAGTTGTAGCCGATCACGCGCAGGCGCTTGGTCTCGGCGAAGCGCGTGATCACCGGGTGTTCGATCCGGCACCCCGGGCACCAGCTGCCCCAGACGTTGAGCAGGTAGGGCTGGCCACGCAGGTCCTGCGACGACACCAGCTTGCCGGGCTGGTGCAGCACCGGCAGCGAGAACTCGGGCGCCGGCTTGCCGATCAGCGGCGAGGGCAGGGCCTCGCGGTCGGCGCGGTCGGAGACCAGCACGCCGTAGAACAGCAGGCCGACGAGCGCGAGGAAGACGCTCGCGATGACGACCGCGGTGAGCTTCTGCGGACGGGCCATCAGCCGCCGCCTCCCGCAGCAACACGACGGAAGCGCCGGTCGGTCGCGGTCACGAACCCGCCCAACGCCATCAGGAAGGCGCCGGCCCAGATCCAGCGCACGAATGGCTTGATCTGCAGTCGCACCGCCCAGGCCTCGCCGCCGAGCGGCTCGCCGAGCGCGGCGAAGATGTCGGCGAAGGGGCCGGCGTGGATGCCGGCATCGGTCATCACCTGGCCGCCGCTGGCGTAGGCGCGTTTCTCCGGATGCAGCAGCGCCAGCGGCCGGTCGTCGCGGAAGACCTGCACCAGGCCGCGGTCGGCGACGTAGTTCGGGCCCGGCACGCGCTCGACGCCGTCGAAGCGGAAGGCATGGCGGCCGATTTCCACGGTCTGGCCGGGCGTCATCGCGATTTCGCGCTGCACGTTCAGCGCCTCGACCAGCAGCGCGCCGACGAGGAACACGGCGATGCCGCCATGCGCCAGGGTCATGCCCAGCATCTCCGGCGTGAAGCGCCGTCCGTTCGCGCGGAAGCGGCTCCAGACGAAGCGCAGCGTGCCGAACGCGACCCAGGTCGAGGCGAAGACGCCGGCCGCGGTCTTCAACGGCCCCTGCGGCGCTAGGAACCAGCCGATCACCCCGAGCACCGCCGCGAGCGCGAGCCACGGCAACAGCATCGCCAGCGGCCGCGACGCCTGTTCCTGCTGCCAGCGCGTGAGCGGCCCGAACGGCAGCAGCAGCACCAGCGGCGCCATCAGGATCAGGAACAGCGTGCCGAAATAGGGCGGGCCGACGGAGATCTTGCCCAGGTCGAGCGCATCGGCGAGCAGCGGGTACAGCGTGCCGAGCAGCACCATTGCGCAGGCCGAGGTCAGCAGCAGGTTGTTGAGCAGCAGCAGGGTCTCGCGCGACGAGGCGGCGAAGGGCTTGCCGTCGGGCAGTTTCGGCGCGCGCAGCACGTACAGCGCCAGCGCGCCGCCGATCACGGTCGCGAGGAAGGCGAGGATGAACAGCCCGCGCGCCGGGTCGGCGGCGAACGAATGCACGCTGGTCAGCACGCCCGAGCGCACCAGGAAGGCGCCGAGCAGCGACAGCGAGAACGTGGCGATGGCGAGCAGCAGCGTCCAGCCGCCGAAGCTGCCGCGCTTCTCGGTGACCGCCTGCGAGTGGATCAGCGCCGCGCCGGCCAGCCACGGCATGAAGCTCGCGTTCTCGACCGGATCCCAGAACCACCAGCCGCCCCAGCCCAGTTCGTAGTACGCCCACCACGAGCCGAGCGCGATGCCGATGGTCAGGAAGCCCCAGGCGACGTTGGTCCACGGCCGCGTCCAGCGCAGCCAGCGCGCGTCGACGCTGCCGTCGAGCAGGGCGGCGATGGCGAACGCGAACGGCACCACGAAGCCGATGTAGCCCACGTACAGCATCGGCGGATGGATGATCATCCCCGGGTCCTGCAGCAGCGGGTTGAGGTCGTGGCCCTCCATCGCCGCCGGCAGCAGGCGCTCGAACGGGTTGGAGGTGAAGATCATGAAGGACAGGAAGCCGATCGCGACCAGCCCGATCACGCCGAGCACGCGCGCGACCACCACGGCGGGCAGCTGCCGCGAGAACAGCGCGACCGCCGCGTTCCAGACCGCGAGCATCAGTACCCACAGCAGCAGCGAGCCTTCGTGCGCGCCCCAGACCGCGGTGTAGCGGTAGACCAGCGGCAGCAGCGAATTGGAGTTGTCGGCCACGTACTTGACCGAGAAGTCCTGCTGCACGAAGGCGAGGGTCAGGGCGACGTAGGCGAACAGCAGCAGCGCCAGCTGCGCGTACGCGGCCGGGCGCGCCATCGCCATCCACGCCGGCCGGTTGCCGGCGGCGCCGGCGAGCGGCACCGCCGCCTGCAGCAGCGCGGCGAGCAGGGCGAGGAGGAGGGCGACCTGGCCGAGTTCGGGGAGCACCTGCAGCGTCACCATCGACTCGTCGTCCCCGCGAAAGCGGGGATCCAGCGACTTTCATGCGAACGTCCATGGATCCCCACTTCCGCGGGGATGACGGTTGAGGCCGTCACTTGTTCGCCTCCGCCTGCGGCGCAGCCTCGACGTTGTGCTTGCTGTGCGCCAGTCCCATCTTGTCGGCCACTTCCTTCGGTACATAGGTTTCGTCGTGCTTGGCCAGCACGTCCTCGGCGACGAAGGTGGTGCCGCGCATGCGGCCGGTGGCGACCACGGCCTGGCCCTCGCGGAACAGGTCGGGCAGGATCTTGTCGTAGCTAACGTCGAGCTGCGCATCACCGTCGGTGACGCGGAAATGCGACACCAGCGAGCCTTCCTCGCGCCGGAACGAGTCCTTCTCGACCATCCCGCCAAGCCGGAAGCGCGCCTCGCCGGACGACACCGCGGCGCCGGCCGCACCGGAGAGGATCTCGTTGGGCGTGTACAGGTAGGCGAGGTTGCGCTGCAGCGCGAACGCGACCAGGGTCGCCGCCAGCGCCGCGGCGGCCAGCAGGGCGAGCACGAACCAGAGCCGGCGGCGGCGGGTGGGGTTCATCGCTTCAGCTCCTGCGGCGCGGCCTGCGTGCGCGACGCGTCTCGGCGCACCAGCATCCGCACCGCGCGCAAGACCTGCGCGATGCGGATGCGCGGCGTGACGAAGTCCCACAGCAGCACCGCCGCGAACACCGCGTAGGCGGCGATGACGTAGCCGGCGTAGCTCATGGCGCGGCCCCCGCCAGCTTGCGCACCCAGTCCTTGCCGGCCTCGCGCGCCAGGTTGTCGGCGCGCGCGCGCACCAGCAGCGAGCCGATCGCCCAGAACTTGGTGCCCACGATCATCCACAGCAGCGGCGGGATCATGCTCGCGTCCATCGACGACTCGCCGAAGACGCGGATCGTCTGCCCCTGGTGCAGCGAGTTCCACCACACCACCGAGTAGCGGATGATCGGCAGCATCACCACGCCGACCACCGCCAGCAGCGACGCCGCGCGCGCCGCGCTGCGCCGGTCCTCGATCGCCGCGTACAGGCCGATCACGCCGAAGTAGAGGAACAGCAGCACCAGTTGCGAGGTCAGGCGCGGGTCCCAGTCCCACCACGTGCCCCACATCGGCTTGCCCCAGATGCTGCCGGTGGCCAGGGTGATGACGGTGAACGCGGCGCCGATCGGCGCGCAGGCCATGGCCAGAATCTCACACAGCTTGATCCGCCACACCAGCGCGATCGCGCCGTAGAGCGCCATCAGCGCGAACATCGCCATGCTCATCCAGGCGCTGGGCACGTGGATGTAGAGGATGCGGAAGCTGTCGCCCTGCTGGTAGTCCGCCGGGACCACGAACAGCGCCCCGTACAGCCCGATCCCCATCGTCAGCAGCGCCAGCGCGTAGGCCCACGGCGCCCAGCGCGCTGCGAAGCGGTCGAAGCAGGGGGGCGACCCGAGCTGGTGGAACCAGCGCACCACCGGGTTCATGTTGGACATCAGGGCTTCGCTCGCTGGGGGAGGGACCGCGGTGGCCGTCGGAGGCCGCATTGCCGCCGGCATCCTGGCTAAGTATCTATTTTTCCAGACTCGACCGGTGCGGCCAAGCCTCGGCGGCGGGACAGGATGCCCCACCTCCGTCGGGACCGCAGCCCTCCGCTGTTGTAGGAGCGCCTTCAGGCGCGATGCTTTCCCATCCGTGGCCGCGAACAGCATCGCGCCTGAAGGCGCTCCTACACCTACAAAAGCGGGGGCTGTCGCGGGGCTATTCAGAGGCGATGCGGATCGCAGTGGCCGCCGCGACCGGCGCCAGCACCAGCGCCAGCAGCAGCCCGGCGCCGAGCAGCAGCAGGCCGCCGGAAGGGTCATGGCCCTGCGCTGCGGCCGCGACGCTGCCGGCGCCGAACACCAGCACCGGCACGTACAGCGGCAGCGCCAGCAGCGCCAGCAGCACCCCGGCGCGGCGCATGCCCACCGTCAGCGCCGAGACCACCGCGCCGAGCAGGCTCAGCAGCGGCGTGCCCAGCGCCAGCGCCAGCAGCAGCACCGGCCACAGCGTGCGCGGCAGATACAGCAGCTCGGCCAGCAGCGGCACGGCCAGCAGCAGCGGCGCGGCCGTGGTCAGCCAGTGCATCAGGGTGCGCACCAGCACCAGCCAGGCCAGCGGCACCGGGGCGAGGCGCCATTGCTCCAGCGAGCCGTCCTCGGCGTCGCCGCGGAACAGCGTGTCCAGCGCCAGCAGGCCCGACAGCAGCACCGCGACCCACAGCACGCCGGGCGCGGCGCGCGAGAGCAGCTCGCGTTCGCTGCCCATCGCCAGCGCGAACAGCACCACGACCAGGATCGCGAACAGCGCCGGCTGCAGGGCGTCGCCGCGGCGGCGCCAGAGCAGGCGCAGGTCGCGCACGACGAGCGCGCGCGCGGCGGACGGCAGGGTCGGGGCGCCGGTGGACACGGTCAGGCGCCTTCCGGCTGTGCGGGGCCGGCGCCGTCGAGCAGCAGCAGGCGGGTGCGCACCGGGGGGGCGGCGTAGGCGCCGTGGGTGGTGACCAGCGCGCCGCCGCCGGCGTCGAGGTGGGCGCGCACCATGCGGTTGACCAGCTCGATGCCGGGCAGGTCGAGGTTGGCATAGGGCTCGTCGAGCAGCCACAGCGGCGCCGGCGACAGCCATAACCGCGCCAGCGACAGGCGCTTGCGCTGGCCGGCCGAGAGCGTGCGCGCGAGTGCGTCCTCGTAGCCGGCCAGGCCGACGATGGCGAGCGCGTCCGCGTAGCCGATCGACGGACGCCGGCCGAGCAGGCCGCACAGGTACTGCAGGTTTTCGAGTGCGCCGAGATCGGCCTTCAGGCCGGGCAGGTGGCCGAGGTAGGCGAGGTGCGCGGCGCGCGAGGACGGGCCGGCGGGCGTGCCGGAAATCCACACCTCGCCGCGTTCGCCGTCGAGCAGGCCGGCCAGCACCCGCAGCAGGGTGGTCTTGCCGGCGCCGTTGCCGCCCTGGACCAGCATTGCCTCGCCGGCCTCGACGCTGAAGTCGAGCGGGCCGAACACGGGCCGGTCGTTGCGCGCGAAGCCGAGGCCGCGCACGTCGATCAGCGGTGCAGCGGCGGCGGAAGTGTGTGGCATGGCGGGAGCTTCGGCCTGGGATCGGCCATTGCCGTCATTTTAGCCAGTCGACGTAGTCGTCGTCGGACACGCCCTCCGGCTTGCGTGCATCCATGCGCAGGCGCACGGGTTCACCCGGCCGCCACCAGAGCGTGCCGAGCTGTCCGAACCGTCGCGACAGGCCGTCGAACCCCTCGCTGCCCATGCCCATCACCAGCCAGCTGGGCTCGCGCCAGGTACGGTTGCGCGCGGACGCGAAGGCGGGCCGGAACGGATAACCGCCGGCGGCGAGGGCCGCGTGCAGGGCGTCGTCGGCGCGACGGTTTTCCTCGGGCCCGCGCTGGATCGACAGCGGGTTCCAGGCAGAAAGCGCGCCGAACGATGTCGCGTCGGGATAGGCCAGTTCGAGCCCCGGCGTCGGCAAGCCGATGATGATGTCGTGCCAGCTGCCGTCGTGCTGCCAGCGGTACTCCGCGGACAGGAAGGCGAGCAGAAGCTCGGCGACGCGGGCGTCGCCGAGTGGCGGGGCGGGCGTCGGCATCGAACAGGTTTAACCCATCGGACCCGAAACGTAAACTGCATGGCCCCACGCGAGTCTCGCGAATCCGGTCCCGTCGATGATCCAGACCAAACTGCCGAAGGTCGGCACCACCATCTTCACCGTGATGTCGCAGCTGGCGCAGGAGCATGGTGCGGTCAATCTCGGACAGGGTTTTCCCGACTTCTCCGTACCGCAGCGTCTGGTGGAAGAACTCGACCGCGCGATGCGCGACGGCCACAACCAGTACGCGCCGATGACCGGCGTGCCGGCGCTGCGCCGGGCGATCGCGGCCAAGACCGAGCGCGTCTACGGCCATCGTCCCGACGCCGACGGCGAAGTCACCGTCACCAGCGGCGCGACCGAGGCGATCTTCAACGCGATCCACGCGGTGGTGCGTGCAGGCGACGAGGTGATCGTGCTCGATCCCTGCTACGACTGCTACGAGCCGGCGATCGACCTGGCCGGCGCCCGCGCCGCGCACGTGCCGCTCGACCCGCGCACGTTCGCGCCCGACTGGCAGCGCGTGCGCGACGCGATCACGCCGCGCACGCGCATGCTGATGATCAACAGCCCGCACAACCCGTCGGGGGCGATGCTGTCGGTCGACGACATGCGCGCGGTGGAAGCGCTGCTCGAAGGCACCGGCATCTACCTGCTGTCGGACGAGGTCTACGAGCACATCGTGTTCCACGGCGCACGCCACGAGTCGGCGTTGCGCCATCCGGCGCTGCGCGAGCGCGCGTTCGTGGTGTCGAGCTTCGGCAAGACCTACCACTGCACCGGCTGGAAGATCGGCTACTGCATCGCGCCGCCGGCGTTGAGCGCCGAGTTCCGCAAGGTGCACCAGTACAACGTGTTCTGCACTTTCGCCCCGGCCCAACATGCCTTTGCCGCGATGCTGGAGGCCGAGCCGGAGCACTACGAGCAGCTCGGCGCCTTCTACCAGGCCAAGCGCGACCGCTTCCGCGAACAGCTGCTGGGAACGAAGCTGCAGCCGCTGCCGGTACCGGGCGGCTACTTCCAACTGGTCGACTATTCCGCTGTCAGTGACCTCGACGATGCCGCGTTCTGCCGCTGGCTGACGACGGACAAGGGCGTGGCCGCGATCCCGCTGTCGCCGTTCTACGAAACCCCGCCCCCGGGCCAGCGCCTGGCGCGGCTGTGCTTCGCCAAGAACGAGGCGACGCTGGACGCGGCGATCGAGCGGTTGCGGTCCCTCCAGTTCGCGTAGAACTCACCCGTCATCCCGGCGAAAGCCGGGATCCATTTTGCTGTTGCATGGCGGGCCACGGACTGAAAGATCACAATGGATCCCGGCTTTCGCCGGGATGACGAACCAGGCGGCGACGCCGTGCCAACCAGAGTCCCCGATCCCTCATGAACAACCTGCGCATTTCCCTTGTCCAGGGCGCCACCCTCTGGCACGACCCCGCCGGCAACCGCGACTACTACGGCGACCTGGTCGCGCCGCTGCGCGGCATCACCGACGTGGTGCTGCTGCCCGAGACCTTCACCAGCGGCTTCTCGAACGACGCGATCGGCAGCGCCGAGACCATGGACGGCGCGACCGTCGAATGGATGCGCACGCAGGCGCAGGCGCTCGACGCCGCGGTCTGCGGCAGCGTGCAGTTGCGCGTCGGCGATGGCGTGTTCAACCGCCTGCTCTGGGCCACGCCCGATGGCGGACTGCGGCACTACGACAAGCGCCACCTGTTCCGCTACGCGCGCGAGCACGAGCGCTACGCCGCCGGCCGCGAGCGCCTGACGGTGGAGTGGAAGGGCTGGCGCATCTGCCCGCTGGTCTGCTACGACCTGCGCTTCCCCGTGTACTCGCGCAACCGCTTCGATGTCGAACGCCCCGGCGCGCTCGACTACGACCTGCTGCTCTACGTCGCCAACTGGCCAGCGGCGCGCGCCTACCCGTGGAAAACTCTGCTGCGCGCGCGCGCGATCGAGAACCTGTGCTACGTCGCCGGCCTGAACCGCGTCGGCAGCGACGGCAATGGCTTGCACTACGCCGGCGACAGCGCGGTGATCGACTTCCTAGGTCATCCGGTCAGCGAATGCAGCGACGAGGAAGTGGTGGTGACCACGACCCTGCAGGCCGACGAACTCGCCGCGCACCGCGCACGCTTCCCGGCGATGCTGGACGGCGACGCGTTCGAGTTGCGCTAGGCATTGCGACGCCCACATCCCGTCATCCCCGCGAAGGCGGGGACCCAGTGTCTTTGCTTTTTCAATCTCCAGAAGACACTGGATCCCCGCCTTCGCGGGGATGACAGCGGGAAGGGTCACGGTGCGTGCCGGGACCCGGAACTACCGCCCGGGCGCGCGTGGAAGTACACCCGTTCCGCTACCCAGCGCAGCAACGGCGTGCCGATGAGCCGATCGACCGGCCAGTCGCACTGCAGACGGTCGAAGGCCCAGCGCAGCAGGCGCTTGCCTCGGAATCGCGGTGCGGCGCGCTCCGCGACGACGGCCGGGTCGGGACCGCCGTGGAGGAGGTGCGCCGCGATCGCCGCCCCGGCGGCTTCGCCGTGTTTCCACGCCGAATGGATGCCGCCGGCGGTGACCGGCGAGACGATGCCCGCGGCGTCCCCGGTCAGGATCACGTTCGCCGCGGCCAGCGGGCGTACCGGGCCGCCGCAGGGGATCAGGCCGGCGCGGGTGGAGGTCGGCGGCCGGCCTGGTTCGAGGCCAAGCAGTGCGCCCACGCGCGCGCGCAGGGCGTCGATATCCGGCACGCCGGCGCGGTCGTGCCGGTGCCGGAACGCGAGCCCGAACTGCACGCCTCGGGGATTCTGCGCCGCCCAGCCGATGTAGCCCGGCGCCAGCCCGTGGTCGATGAAGCAGTGCAGGCGATCGGGTTCGCGCAGCGTGGCGCCGTCGAACTCGTGCTCGATGCCGTACAGGAACTCGCGCACGCGCCCGAGGCCCGCGCGCATCGCCACCCGCGACTTCGCGCCGTCGGCGCCGACCAGCCAGCGGCACGCGCCGAGGCCATCGACGTGCCAGCCGGCGTCGCTGCGCCGGGCATCGGTGAACGACTGCATCAGCCGCAGCTCCACGCCGGCGCGCTCGAGTTCCCCGGCCAGCCAGCGCAGGACGGCCGGCGTGTCGGTGGCGAGGAAGTAGTAGCCGTGCGACTGCAGGGCCATCCTGCGCAGGTTCGGCGCATACAGGCGCACGCCCCCGATCCGCTTCACGAACGCGCCCGGAATGCGCGCCAGTGCGGTCCCTTCCGCCGCCTCGCGCACGATGATGCCGGTGGTGTGCAGGCGGATGCCCGGATCGCGCTTGCGTTCGAGCACGCACACGCGCAGGCCCGCGCGCCGGGCCGCCAGCGCACAGGCGACGCCGGCGAAGCTCGCGCCGACCACCACCACGTCCCAGGGACTGCCTCCACCCGCCATCGTGCCGCCTTGCCCGTGCTGCGATGGCGACAGGCTGGCGGCCGCGGGTGTCCGGGCGATGCGGTTGCGGTGAAGCGGGAGTGAAGCGCGCCGTCGCGTCGTAGGCCTGTCATCCGGCAATGTTGCCTTTCGCATCGCTCGGGATGACGCCTTTGTCCGGCAGCGTGGCCCCTGCGCAGGACTATTCCTACAGCTGCGCCCCGTGATACCCGATGCCGCGCAACGGTCGCCGGCGCGAGACTGGCGATGGTTCCCGCTTTCCCCACCTCGATGCGCCAGACCATGGAAGGTCCGCCATCCGCCAGCGTCGGTGTCCCGCCTTTCGGCATCGGCGTGGCCACGCTGCTCGTGCTCGGCGTGCTGGCCTGTTCCCGGCTGCCGGCGCTGCCGCCGGTCTTCATGCTCGCTGTCGCGCTGGGCGCGGGTGCCTGGGGCTGGTGGCGGTGCACCGACTGGCGGCGCCCGGCCGGCGCGATGCTGGTCGGCGTCGCATTGTTCGGGCTGCATGCCGGATGGGTGCTGTCGCGCCAGCTGCCGTTCGCGCAGGAGCGCGGCGACTTCGCGGTCAGCGGCCGCGTCGTGCAGTTGCCGGACCACGAGCCGCGGCGGACGCGTTTCCTGTTCCGGGTCGATGGCGACGCATCGCAGCCTGCGTTCCTGCGCGGCCGGCTGCTGCGGCTGTCGTGGTACGACGATCGCGACACCGGCAGTTCGCCCCGGCTCGAACTCGAACCCGGCAGTCGCTGGCGCTTCACCGCGCGACTGCGCGCGCCGCGCGGCCTGCGCAACCCGGGCTGGTACGACAGCGAGAAGCACATGCTCGCCGGCCGGATCGCCGCGACCGGCTACGTACGGCAGGCGCAGCCGTTCGAGCGGGCGCGCGGCAGCGCCGGCATCGACGGCTGGCGCGACCGCATCGCGGCGCGGATCGATGGCTCGGTCGCGCAACCGTCCTCGCGCTTCGTGCGCGCGCTCGCGCTCGGCGACACCCGCGCGCTCGACGACGTCGACTGGGAAACGCTGCGCGCCACCGGCCTGACCCACCTGATCGCGATTTCCGGCTTCCACGTCGGTCTCGTCGCGGGTTTCGTGGCGCTGGTGGCGGCCGGACTGTGGTGGCTGCTGCCCGCGCTGGGTCGGCATGTCCCGCGTCCGCAGGTGGCCGCGACCGGGGCGCTGCTGGGGGCGGTGGGCTATGCCGCCGTGGCGGGCTTCGCGCTGCCGACGGTGCGCACGGTGCTGATGGTCGCGGTGGTCGTGCTGGCCCGGCTGTGGCGGCGGCACACGGGCGTCGCGGATTCGCTGGCGCTGGCGGCGATCGCGCTGCTGCTGGCCGATCCGCTGTCGGTGCTGGCCGCCGGCTTCTGGCTCAGCTTCGCCGGCGTGGCCTGGCTGGTCTGGTGCCTGCCGCAGGTGCAGGCGGTGCCGCTGGTGCGGGGCTTCCTGTCGGCGCAGTGGGTGGCGACGCTCGGCCTGCTGCCGCTGACCGCGATCCTGTTCGGGCAGGCTTCGCTGGCCGGGCCGCTGGCGAACCTCGTCGCGATCCCGTGGTGGAGCCTGGTCGTGGTGCCGCTGGCGCTGCTCGGCACCGGGCTGGAGGCGCTGCATGTCGATTGGGGCGGGCCGGCCTGGCGGCTGGCCGCGCTGTGCTTCGACCTGTCCTGGCCCCTGTTCGAATGGCTGGCGTCCGGCCGGGCAGCCCTGTGGTGGCTGCCCGAGGCGCGCTGGTTCGCCCTGCCGCTGGCCCTGATCGGCGCATTCTGGCTGCTGCTGCCGCGCGGCGTGCCGGGCAAGGCGCTGGCGGCGCTGCTGTTCCTGCCGCTGCTGTGGCCGGACCGCCGCCTGCCCGGCGCCGGCGAATTCGACGTGGTGACGCTCGACGTGGGGCAGGGGCTGGCGGTGCTGGTGCGCACCGCTCGACACACTTATCTCTATGACGCCGGACCCGCCGTGCCCGAGGGCTTCGACGCCGGCGAGCGGGTGGTGGCGCCGGCGCTGCACGCGCTGGGCGTGCGCCGGCTCGACGGGACGATCGTCAGCCACGGCGACGCCGACCACGCCGGCGGTTTCGCCGCCGTGCAGCGGCGCTTCGACACCGGCCCCGTGTTCGCGGCGCGCGATTCGGGGATCGAGAGCAGCGTCCCCTGTCTGGCCGGCACGCGCTGGCGGGTCGATGGCGTGACCTTCCGCTTCCTGCATCCGGACGTGCATTTCCCGCCGCTGCGCAATGAATCGAGCTGCGTGCTGCGGATCGAATCCGCACACGGCAGCGCGCTGCTCGCCGGCGACATCGGCGAGGTGGTCGAACGCATGCTGGTGCGCGGCGATCCGGACGCGCTGCGCAGCGACCTGGTGCTGATGGCGCACCACGGCAGCGGCGGATCCTCCGATCCGGCCTTCGTCGCCGCGACCGGGGCGCGGCTGGCGCTGGCCTCGGCCGGGCACGGCAACCGCTTCGGGCATCCGCAGCCGGCGGTGCTGCGGCGCTGGGCGGACGGCGGGGCCGACACCGCCGTCACCGCGGTCGATGGCGCGATCAGCGTGCGCCTGCGGCGCGGCGGCGGGCAGGTCGAACGGCAGCGCGGCGCGCAGCCGCGCCTCTGGGACGCAGTGCGCAGAAGCGACACCGCGCGCTGAAGCGGCGGGCAGGGCCCGGGCGCTGGGCTATCCTATCGGGCGATCAGGACAGGCCCGCGGGCCGGAGGGGAGTGCGTGCTCGAACTGGTGAAAGCCGGCGGCTGGCCGATGATTCCGTTGCTGCTGCTGTCGGCGGTCGGGCTGGCGATCATCGTCGAGCGCTTCTGGGCGCTGCGCCGCAAGGCCGTGCTGCCGCCGGGCCTGGGGCAGGAAGTCCGCGCCTGGGCCGCCAGGGGCAAGCTCGATCCGGCACACATCGATTCGCTGCGCCGCAACTCGCCGCTGGGCGCCCTGCTGGCCGCCGCGCTGGACGTGCGCCATCGCCCGCGCGAGGAGATCCGCGAGCGGGTCGAGGACGTCGGCCGCCACATCGCGCACCGCATGGAACGCTTCCTCAACGCGCTCGGCACCATCGCCGGGGCCGGTCCGCTGCTGGGCCTGTTCGGCACGGTGGTCGGCATGATCCAGATGTTCCTCGGGGTGATGGACCACGGTGTTGGCGACGTCAACCAGCTCGCCGGTGGCATCGGCAAGGCGCTGGTGTGCGCGGCCGCCGGCATGATCGTGGCGGTGCCAGCGCTGATCTTCCACCGCTGGTTCCGCGCCCGCATCGACGGCTACATCGTCGACATGGAGCACGAGGCGATCCAGCTGATGGACGTGATCGACCCGCGCGCGCGCCGCGCCGCCGCCGCGGTCGCCGCGTTCTCGCAGCCCGACGCGCAGGCAGTACAGGACTGATCCATGCGCATCCGCGACCGCCGTGCCGAGGACGTGCCCGAGATCAACCTGGTGCCGCTGATCGACGTCATCCTGGTGCTGATCATCTTCTTCGTGATCACCACCACCTTCGACGCGCGCTCGGTGCTGAAGCTGGAGCTGCCGCGCGCCGGCGGCGAGCCCAACGACGCGCAATCGAACTCGCTGAGCCTGCTGATCAACGCCGACGGCCGCTACTTCGTCGACGACCGCGAGGCGCTGCGCACCGACGTCGAGTCGCTCAAGCGCACCATCGTCGAAGTCGCGGGCGAGGACCGCGAGCGCACCGTGCTGCTGCGCGCCGACGCGCGCACGCCCTGGCAGGCGGTGGTGACCGCCTACGACGCGCTGGGCCAGCTCGGCTTCCGGCGCATCGCCAACGCCACCGCGCCGGAGCAGCCGGCCGCCGCGCAATGAGGATCGTCCGATGAGCACGGACGCGCAGGGCGCCTGGCCGATCTACCGACGCCTGCTCGGCCACGCCTGGGTCTACTGGCCGTTCCTGCTGGTCGCGATGCTGGCGATGATCGTCGAGGCGCTCGCCGGCGCGGCGTTCGTGTGGCTGATGGAGCCGCTGACCAACGACGGCTTCGTCGATCCGAAGCCGGAGATGGCGCTGGTGCTGCCGCTGTCGATCATCGGCCTGTTCCTGCTGCGCGGGCTGGCGACCTTCGCCACCGACTACGGCATGGCCCGCGTCGGCCGCAGCGTGGTGCGCGACCTGCGCGAACTGGTGCTGGGCAAGTACCTGCGCCTGCCGAGCGCGCGCTTCGACACCGAGGCGGTGCCGGCGATGGTCAGTCGCCTGAACTTCGACACCGAGCAGGTCACCCAGGCCAGTTCCGACGCGCTCAAGGCAATCCTGACCGACGGCCTGACCGTGCTGTTCCTGTTCGGGCTGATGCTGTACACGAGCGTCAAGGTGACGCTGGCGATGATCCTGATCGCGCCGCTGATCGGCCTGCTGGTCTGGTACGTGGGCGGGCGCTACCGGAAGATCAGTCGCGGCATCCAGGACGGCATGGGCGACCTCGCCGCGAGCGCCGAGCAGTCGCTGGCGGCGCAGCAGGACGTGAAGGTGTACGGCGCGCAGGATTTCGAGCGCGCGCGCTACTCGACCTTCGCCAACCGCATCCTGCGCCTGAACATGAAGGTCGAGACCACGCGCGCGGCGTCTTCGGCGCTGGTGCAGATCCTCGCCGCGCTGGCGCTGGCGGCGATCGTCTGGGTCTCGGTCCACGAGGCGCTCGAAGGGCGCCTCAATCCCGGCCAGTTCGTGCAGCTGATGACCGCGATGATGGGCATCATCCCGTCGCTGCGCCGGATCACCAACGTGCAGAGCGTGATCGGCCGTGGCGTGGCGGCGGCCGAGCGCCTGTTCGCCGTGCTCGACGCGCCGGAGGAAAAGGACACCGGCACGGTCGCGCTGGCGCGCGCGCGCGGCGAGCTCGTGTTCGACAGGGTCTCGCTGCGCTACGAGCGCGACGCCGATCGCCATGCGCTGGAGGACATCAGCTTCACCGCCGCGCCGGGCACGGTGACCGCGATCGTCGGGCGCTCGGGCAGCGGCAAGACCAGCCTGGTGCGGCTGGTGCCGCGCTTCTACGAACCCAGTTCGGGCACGATCACGCTCGACGGCGTGCCGCTCGACGACTATCGCCTGGCCGACCTGCGCCGGCAGATCGCGCTGGTGGGGCAGCGGGTGATGCTGTTCGACGACAGCATCGCAGCCAACATCGCCTATGCCAGCGACGCCGACGCGCAGGCGCTGCGCGCCGCCGCCGAGGCCGCCAACGCCCGGGAGTTCATCGAACGCCTGCCGCAGGGCATGGACACGCCGATCGGCGAAAACGGCGCGATGCTCTCCGGCGGCCAGCGCCAGCGGCTGGCGATCGCGCGCGCGATCCTGCGCGACGCGCCGATCCTGGTCCTCGACGAGGCCACCGCCGCGCTCGACACCGAATCCGAACGCCTCGTGCAGGAAGCCCTGACCCGGCTGATGCCCGATCGCACCACGCTGGTCATCGCCCACCGGCTCTCGACCATCGAACATGCCGACCAGGTGCTGGTGCTCGACCAGGGCCGGCTGGTGGAGCGGGGCACCCACGCGCAACTGCTGGCGCAGGGCGGCCTGTACGCGCACCTGCACCGGATGCAGTTCCGCGAGGCGCCGGACGCGTGAACCGGCAGGCAGGCAAGGTCCCGCGGCACTGGTACGACGGCGCGCCCGTGCCGCTGCCCGCGCATCTGCTCTCGGGCCTGTACGGCGCGCTCGCCGGCCTGCGCCGCGGCCTGTACCGCAAGGGACTGCTGCGGCAGAAGCGCGTCGAGCGCCCGGTGGTGGTGATCGGCAACCTCGTCGCCGGCGGCAGCGGCAAAACGCCGCTGACGATCGCGCTGGTCGAGCGCCTGCAGGCGGCCGGATGGACGCCCGGCGTCGCCAGCCGCGGTTACGGCCGGCGCGACGCGGGCACGCCGCGCTGGGTGGACGCCGCCACCGATCCCGGCCTCGGCGGCGACGAGCCCGTGCTGATTGCACGCCGCACCGGCGCCAGGCTGCGCGTGGACGCCGACCGCGTCGCCGCCGCGCGCGCGCTCATCGCCGAAGGCTGCGACATCGTGCTCTGCGACGACGGCCTGCAGCACTACCGGCTGGCGCGCGACATCGAGATCGAGGTGATCGACGGCCGCCGCCGCTACGGCAACGGCCGCCTGCTGCCGGCCGGACCGCTGCGCGAGCCGCCGTCGCGCGGCGAAGGCTGCGACTTCCGCGTGCTCAACGCCGGCACCGGCACCGACCTCGTCGCCGGCTTCGGCGAATGGCCGATGTGGCTGGAGCCGGGCCATGCGGTGCCGCTGCTCGGCGGCCGCGCGAAGCCGCTCGCCGCGTTCGCGGGCCAGCGCGTGCATGCCGTCGCCGGCATCGGCGACCCGGAGCGCTTCTTCGCCCTGCTGCGCGAGCACGGGATCGCCGTGGTGCCGCACGCCTTCGCCGACCATCACCGCTATGCCGCCGAGGACCTGCGCTTCGGCAGCGACCTGCCGGTGCTGATGACCGAGAAGGACGCGGTCAAGTGCGCCGCGTTCGCCGGCGAGCGCCATTTCAGCGTCGGCATCGACGCTCGGCTGCCGGAGGCGTTCTGGATCGCGCTGGTCGATAGGCTCTCCGGGTTCGCGCGAAAGTAGGGGCAGCGGCGCTGGCTCCCTCCCTCGGTCCTCTACAAACTTGAGCACCGTCATCCCAGCGCAAGCTGGGATCCATTTTGCTTCCTCATTGTCGATACTTCCGAGAAAATCAACGGCAAAATGGCTTCCGGCTTTCGCCGGAATGACGAGCAAAAGGCAGGCGCTTGCGGTAGCAAAAGGTGAGCGCCTGAAGCAAATTTGCTCTGGATCAATCAGGACACTGCAATCGCATGAATCACCACGACTTCGTCGTCGCCATCCCTGCCCGCCACGACGCCACCCGCCTGCCGGGCAAGCCGTTGCGGCTGCTGGGCGGCGAGCCGCTGATCCTGCACGTGGCCCGCCGCGCGCTCGACGCGGGCGCGCGCGAGGTCTGGGTGGCGGCCGACGACGAGCGCATCGCGCGCGCGCTCGACGGCAGGGGCGTGAACGTGGCGATGACCCGGGCCACCCACCAGTCCGGCACCGACCGGCTGGCCGAGTGCGCGGACATCGCCGGCTGGGACGACGACACCATCGTGGTCAACCTGCAGGGCGACGAACCCTTCGCGCCGGCCGCCGGCATCCGCCGGGTCGCGCAGCTGCTCGCCGACGGCCGCGCCGGCATGGCCACGCTGGCCGAACACATCACCCAGCCGCCGGTGCTGTTCGATCCGAACACGGTGAAGGTGGTGGTGGCCGACACCGGCCACGCCCTGTACTTCAGCCGCGCGCCGATCCCCTGGCACCGCGACGCGTTCTCGCGCGAGGGCGAGGTCAAGGTGCCGGGCGAGTGGCTGCGGCACATCGGCATCTACGCCTACCGCGCGGGCTTCCTGCGCCGCTTCTCGGCGATGCCGCCGGGGCGGCTGGAGCGGATCGAATCGCTGGAGCAACTGCGCGTGCTGGAAGCCGGCTTGCCGATCGCGGTGGCGCTGGCGCCCGAGCCGTTCCCGCAGGGCGTCGACACCCCGGAAGACCTGGCGCGGGCCGAAGCGATCCTCGGAGCCGCGCATGGCTGAGCCGCTGCGCCTGCTGGTCGTCTGCCTCGGCAACATCTGCCGCTCGCCGCTGGCCGAGGGCGTGCTGCGCCAGCGCATCGCCGAGGCCGGGCTCGAACGCCGCATCCTGGTCGATTCCGCCGGCACCGGCGGCTGGCACGCCGGCGAGCCGCCGGACCGCCGCTCGATCGCGAACGCGGCCCGGCACGGCGTCGACATCTCCGGCCTGCGCGCCCGCAAGCTGCGCGCCGAGGACTACCGGGAGTTCGACTGGCTGCTGTGCGCCGACCGCGACAACCTCGCCGACGTGCGCAGCCGCGCGCCGGCCGACGCCAGCGCCCGCAGCGCGCTGCTGCTGGACTGGGCCGGGCTGGGTCAGGGCGCCGAAGTGCCAGACCCGTATACCGGCGGCCCCGACGATTTCGAGCAGGTCTGGCAGCTGGTGGATCGCGCCGCCCGCGCCATCGTCGCCGGCGTGGCGGCGCGGACGCTGGCGATTGACGCATAATCGGTGCACATGGACGCAACCACCGCTCCCGAATTCCCGCCCGGCGTCGAATGGCTGAACCTGCTGTCGCCGCTGCGGATGGCGCAGCTGCGCGGCAAGGTCTGCGCGCTGGCGTTCGTCAACGCCGGTTCCGCCTGGTGCCAGCAGCGGCTGGCGGACCTGGCGCGGCTGCGCGCCCGCCACGGCGAGCGGGTGAACGTGGTGGCGGTACACGTGCCCAAGTTCGAGAGCGAACGCGACGGCCGGCGCATCGGCAAGCGACTGAACCGGCAGCGCTACGATTTCCCGATCGGGCACGATCCCGACTGGACGCTCTGGCAGCACTACGGCGTCGAAGCCTGGCCGACGGTGGTGCTGATCGACGGCGAGGGCCGGATCCGCGAGCGCATCGTCGGCGACGGGCCGATCCGCGAGCTCGATGCGCGCGTCACCGCGCTGGCCGGGGAACTGGTGCCGACCCTGCCCAGCGCCGACCCGATCGAGATGCGCCGCGGCGGCGAACCGCCGCTGCCGCTGCGCTTCCCGACCGGTCTCGTGGTCTCGGGCAACTACCTGTACGTGGCCGACAGCGAGCACCACCGCGTGCTCGAATGCGACCAGGCCGGGCGCGTGCTGCGCCAGTTCGGCAGCGGCGGCCCCGGCTTCATCGACGGCCCGATGGAACTGGCGGCGTTCAACCGCCCGCACGGCATGTGCGTCTGGCGCGACGCGCTCTACGTCGCCGACAGCGGCAACCACGCGGTGCGCCGGGTCGAGCTGCGCAGCGGCGACATCGACACCATCTGCGGCGCCGGCCGCTCGGGCACGCCGGCCGAGGGTGCGATCCGCGACCCGCGCGCGGTCGCGCTCGACCAGCCGCGCGCCGTGGCGCTCAGCGGCAGCGCCCTGTTCATCGCCACCACCGGCGACAACCGCATCTGGAAATACGACCTCGGCGCGCCCGGGCTCGAACTGGTGGCCGGCTCCGGCAGGCTGTCGGTCATCGACGGCGGTAGCGTCGGCGCGGCGTTCGCCGAGCCGGTCTCGCTGGCGGTGGTGCAGCAGGCGCTGTACGTATGCGACGCCGCCGGTTCGGCGATCCGCAGCGTCAACGTGCGCACCGGCGCGGTGTCGACCCTGGTGGGCGTGGACCAGTGGCAGTACGGCGACGCGGACGGCGCCCGCACCGAGGCCCGCCTGCAGCAGCCGCAGGCGATCGCGCTCGACCCGGATTCGCCTGTGCTGTGGATCGCCGACGGCGGCAACGACGCCCTGCGCTGCCTGCGCCTGGGCGGCGGCGAACTGACCACCGTGCAACTGCCGCAGCGGCTGCATGGCTCGGCCGGGCTCGCGGTGGGCGGCGGCGCGGTCTGGATCGCCGACACCGACGCGCACGCCGTGCTCCGCTTCGACCCCCGCACCGGCGCGCTGCGCCACGTGCCGATAGGCGAATGACCGGAGGGAGGGCTGGAGGGGCAGGGCCAAAGGCTGAGGGCCTGGAGCTGAGGGCAGGGACCGTCATCCCTGCGGAAGTCGCCATCCGTACCGTAGCCGTCATCCCGGCCGTAATCGTCATCCCCTCGGTAGTCGTCATCCCCTCAGTCATCGTCATCCCGGCGAAAGCCGGGATCCATTTTGACCTTGCCTTCCCACGGCAACGGCGAAAAATGGATCCCGGCTTTCGCCGGGATGACGGCCATTGCAGGCCGCCACTCCCGGCCTTCGCTCCCCGCATCACCCCATGACCACCGCGCCGCCCCCCTTCGACGGCAAGGCCTTCGCCCGTGGCCTGAGCACCGCGCCCGGCGTCTACCGCATGTTCGCGGCCGACGACAGCGTGCTCTACGTCGGCAAGGCCGGCGCGCTGCGCAAGCGCGTGGCCAGCTATTTCAGCGGCCAGCCCAAGCCGGCGCGGACGATGGCGATGCTGGCGCAGGTCGCGCGCATGGAAGTCACGGTCACGCGCACCGAGGCCGAGGCGCTTCTGCTGGAGAACCAGCTGATCAAGTCGCTGCGCCCGCGCTACAACGTGCTGCTGCGCGACGACAAGAGCTACCCCTATGTGCTGATCACGCAGGAACCGTGGCCGCGGCTGGCGCTGCACCGTGGCCCGCGCAACGTGCCCGGACGCTACTTCGGGCCGTATCCCGGCGTCACCGCGGTGCGCGAGACGCTGAACATGATGCACAAGCTGTTCAAGCTGCGCAGCTGCGAGGACAGCGTGTTCCGCAACCGCTCGCGACCCTGCCTGCAGCATCAGATCGGGCGCTGTACCGCGCCCTGCGTGGGCCTGGTGCCGGCGCGCGAGTACGCCGATGCGGTGCGCCGTGCGACGCTGTTCCTCGAAGGCCGCAGCGACGACCTCACCCGCGAACTGGGCGAGGCGATGGAGGCGGCCAGCGGCCGGCTGGACTTCGAGGAGGCCGCGCGCCTGCGCGACCTGCTGTCGGGCGTACGCTCGCTGCAGGCGCGCCAGTACGTCGACGGCAGCGCCGCGGAGCTCGACGTGCTCGCCGTCGCGATGCACGGCACCCAGGCCTGCGTGCTGCTGCTCGCCTTCCGCGATGGCCGCAACCTCGGCACCCGCGCGTTCTTCCCGAAGACTAACGGCAGCGACAACCCGGCCGAGGTGCTGGCCGCGTTCGTGTCGCAGTACTACGGCGAACAGCCGCCGCCGCGCGAGATCGTGCTCGACCGCGCGATCGACGACATCCCGCTGCTGGAGGAAGCCTTCACCGCCGCGGCCGGGCGCAAGGTGCAGGTCCGCCACAGCGTGCGCGGCGAGCGTGCCGGTTACGTCGACCTCGCGCGCCGCAACGCGGAACTGTCGCTGGCCACCGAACTCGGCAGTCAAGCCGCGCAGCAGGCGCGGCTGGATTCGCTGCAGGCGCTGCTGGGGCTGGCCGCGCCGCCGCAGCGCATCGAATGCTTCGACATCAGCCATACCATGGGCGAGGCGACGGTGGCCTCGTGCGTGGTGTTCGACGCGGACGGGGCGGTGCGCGGGCAGTACCGCCGCTACAACATCACCGGCATCGAGCCCGGCGACGACTACGCCGCCATGCAGCAGGCGCTGCAGCGGCGGTTCCGGCGCGCGGTCGAAGAGAACGGCGTACTGCCGGACCTGCTGCTGATCGACGGCGGGGCAGGGCAGGTGGCGCAGGCGCGCGGGGTGCTCGACGACCTCGGCGTCGATGCCGGCGACGGCGGCGTGATGATCGTCGGCGTCGCCAAGGGCGAGGAGCGCCGCGCCGGGCATGAACGGCTGCTGCTGCCGGACGGCCGCGAACTTCGGCCGGGGACGGATTCGCCCGGTCTGCAGCTGATCCAGCAGGTGCGCGACGAGGCGCACCGCTTCGCGATCACCGGCCATCGCGGGCGCCGGCAGAAGGCGCGCAGCGTCAGCCGGCTGGAAGACATCCCCGGCATCGGGCCGCGCCGCCGCGCCAGCCTGCTCAAGCATTTCGGCGGCCTAGCGGGCCTGAAGGCGGCCGGCGCCGAGGAAATCGCCAAGGTCGACGGCGTCAGCGAGGCGCTGGCGGGGCGAATCTATGCGACCCTTCACGGGCTGCAGGACGAGGCCGCCGGGCGCCAACCCGGCTGAACTGGCCTCCGATTGCGCCGGGCCTGTCGTTCCGAATGCGGTGAGGAACCTCGGCTTCCACATACAGGATTTCTCGCTGCGCTCGACATGACAGTCCCCGAAGCACCCCGAACACGATGAAGTTGACCATCCCCACCTGGCTGACCCTGCTGCGGATCCTGCTGATCCCGGTGCTGGTCGCCGTGTTCTACATGCCCTCGCAGTGGACCAATTTCGCGTCCGCCTTCGTCTTCATCCTGGCGGCGGTGACCGACTGGCTCGATGGCTGGATCGCGCGGCGCTACCACCAGTACTCGGCCTTCGGCGCCTTCCTCGACCCGGTCGCCGACAAGCTGATGGTCGCGGTCGCGCTGTTCCTGATCGTGCAGGGCCACCCGACGCCGTGGATGGCGTTCTGGGCGGCGGTGATCGTCGGCCGCGAGATCGCGGTCTCGGCGCTGCGCGAATGGATGGCCGAACTCGGCCAGCGGGCGACGGTGAAGGTGGCCACGATCGGCAAGGTCAAGACCATCGCGCAGATGGTGGCGCTGTCGTGCCTGCTGTACTCGATCAACCCGCGCTTCCCGCTGCAGCCGGGCACCGAGATCTGGATGGGGACGTTCGTGTTCCGGGTCGGCGACTGGCTGCTGGGCGCCGCGGCGCTGCTCACCCTGTGGTCGGGCTTCGCCTACCTGCGCGCGGCCTGGCCGGCCCTGCGCGAAGCCGAGCGGGCGAGTGTTGACACTGCCCGCACAGGCGGTAAAATGCGCGGCTCAACGCGGGAATAGCTCAGTTGGTAGAGCGCAACCTTGCCAAGGTTGAGGTCGCGAGTTCGAGCCTCGTTTCCCGCTCCAGATCCAGCAGGCCCCGGCACCGCCGGGGTTTTGTTTATGCAGCCCCGGGACGTGTATCTTCCCGTCCTGGCGGCAGTCACCGGCCTGGTGGCAGAGTGGTTATGCAGCGGACTGCAAATCCGCGTACGCCGGTTCAATTCCGACCCAGGCCTCCATCCCCCAGTCGCCAGCCGGCACCCGTGCCGGTGCGTGAGTCCGTGCCCGGATGGCGAAACTGGTAGACGCAAGGGATTTAAAATCCCTCGGCCGCGAGGTCATGTCGGTTCGATCCCGACTCCGGGCACGCAGAACGCTTCCATCGGCTTCCGAAGCATTCCGAAATTGGACACGAAACCCCGGGATTCCCGGGGTTTTTCGTTCCAATTCCTTCCGAATGATTCCGGTTGCATCCGGCGCAGATTGTGAGTAGATTGTGAGTATCCGGGGCGTTTTCAATTCGATCCCGGATCATCTACTCACATCATGCCGGTTCGATCCCCATGCCGCTGACCGAAGCGAAATTGAAGGCGTTGAAGCCGGCGGCGGCGGTCTACCGGGTGGCAGACGCGGGTGGCCTTTGCATCGAAGTCACGTCCGGCGGCAGCAAGCTCTGGCGCTACCGCTACCGCGTGAACGGCAAGGCGACGATGCTTGCGCTCGGCAGCTATCCCGAGACCACGCTGGCGCAGGCACGGGACGCGCGCGACGATGCGCGCCGGCTACTTCGTGACGGCAAGGATCCCGCTGCGGAACGCCAGGCGGCGCGGGCGCGCATCCAGTTCGCCGCCGACAACACGTTCCGCGCGGTGGCGCAGGAATGGCGCAGCAAGGCGATCAAGGGGCTGGCGCAGGTCAGCATCAGCAAGGTCGACTGGCAACTCGGCCTGATTCCGGATCGCCTGCAGAACCGACCTATCGACGAGATCACCGCGCAGGACGTGCTGACGATCCTGCGCCCGCTGGAGCATCGCGAGATCGTCGACACCGCGCACCGTGTCCGCGCCCGCATGTCGCAAGTGTTCCGGTATGCCGTCGCCACGGGGCGCGCCCAGCGCGATCCTACGGCCGACCTTCGCGGGGCGCTGACGCCGATCACATCGACGCCGCGGGCAGCGGTCACCGACCCCCAAGCGGTCGGGGCCTTGCTGCGCACGATCGACGCCTACGAGGGCCAGCCGGTCACCCGGGCAGCGTTGCGACTCGCACCCATGCTGTTCGCGCGGCCGGGCAACCTGCGGGCGATGGAGTGGGGCGAACTGGACCTGGACGCTGCTGAGTGGCGCATCCCGGCTGGCAAGATGAAGATGCGCGAGGCGCATGTCGTGCCGCTGCCTACGCAGGCGCTGGCCATCCTTGAGGAATTGCACCCGCTGACGAAGTGGGGCGCTTACGTGTTCCCATCGATCCGCGACGGCAAGCGCCCGATGAGCAACAACACGATCAACGCGGCGCTGCGCAGGCTCGGCTACGACAAGGACACGATGACCGCGCACGGGTTCCGGGCGATGGCGTCGACTCGGCTCAACGAGCTTGGCTGGTCGCCCGACGTCATCGAACGGCAGTTGGCGCACGCCGACCGCAACAAGGTCCGGGCCGTCTACAACCGGGCGCAGTACATGGCCGAGCGCACGAAGATGATGCAGGCCTGGGCCGACTACCTGGACCAACTCAGGATCGACACGGCGAAGGTCGTGCCGATCGGCAAGAGATCCGGCGCAAGCCGGTAAAGCGGCGCGGCCGGGAGGTACGAGCTCCCGGCCGAGCCTTCCACCACCGTTCCACAGGAGAACGATCATGGCACCTGAAATTGTACCGACCCCGAGTCCTATCCAGCGCGACCGCCGGGGAAACTACAGAGACAGCCTCGTCGGGCTGCCGAGCGTCACGAGCGGCCACCACGTGGCATTCGTCGCATTCTCGATCATGGCCGCGTTCCCGCGGCGGACGCCGAAGTGGCAGGAACTCGCCGACCGCTACGGCATGAACCGCGCGACGGCATACCGCTATCTGGCCTCGCTGAAGGCCGTTCGAGGGGAGCTCTGACCATGGCAATCGACACTACACCCACGCTCTCGTCCGACGAGTCCACGCCGGACATCCCCGGCCTGAGCGACCTGCTGGTGAGCGCTTACCGCTTCAAGGATCCCGAGCGCGTGATGAACGCGGCCGAGAACGTCCGTCAGCCGATCTTGAACGGGATCCGAGGAATGGGCACCCTGCTCTGGTGGGCGTCGCAGCACGAGAGCTTTGGCGCCACGGATTTCTCTCGCTCGGCCATCGGCGACGTGGGCCTGCTGCTGGAACTACTCGGCGACATGGCGGATGCGACCAGCATCATCGGCATCAACGCGTCGACGACGCACGGCATCAATGAGGCGGCAGCGCGCGCCGGTTCCGACAAGGGCGAGTTCGTCAGCGTGCCGGTGGTCGGGAGCGCACGCTGATGGCGCCCGATGTCATCCCGTTTCCGAAACCCAAGCGCGAGCCCGTACCGTCTGCTGAGGTCGAGCGGTTGGTCGCGGTTCTCGAGCGCGCTCTCGAGACCAATGAAGCGTTCAGGCGACTCTTCGAAGCCAAAGTCGGCGGCTGACGTGGCCGGCGAGCAGAAGAAGCTGAAGCCGGCGGCCTCAAGGGAGGTCGCCGGCGATGGCGTGAGCATCACTGAGGGCGCACGAATTCTCAGTGCCTTGAAGTGGGCGCTTCACGAACATCGCATGGGGCGGCCCTTGCCGAAGCGCCTGGTGACTGCGCTCCTGGCCTTCGACAAAGGCCTGCCTGCGCGGACACGCAGGGATCTCCTTCTGGCTACGCTGGTGCTGCGGTATCACGAGCAGGGATTCCCGAAGGCGAACACGTCGCAAGGCCCCAGCGCTTTCGAGAAGGCAGCGGAGGACGTCGGTGTCTCGGCTTCAACCGCGCAGCGGGCCTATGAATCGTGCGAATGGATCCCGCTCAATGGTGATGATCCTTTGGATGCTGCAGATTGACCACCGAAAAAATGGTCAAAACTGTGTTGTGGATTGACCATCGCAGCGGCAGCAATTGCCGCTGAAATCTGTTCCGAAGCTTCCGACTGATTGCAGGTCGGACCGAAACGGAGCAGACGAATGCACAGCAACGAGGTTGCGTCACAGGCCACGCCCGCCGCGGTGATCCCCGAAACGGGCTTGATGCGGATCCGCCAGATCCTCGGCGACAAGAAGCGGCAGCTGCCGGCGATCATCCCCGTGTCCATGTCGACCTGGTACGCCGGCATCAAGGATGGCCGCTACCCGCGGCCGGTCAGGCTGGGCCGGGGCAGCGTCGCCTGGCGCGCCGAGGACATTCGCCGCCTGGTCGAGCAGGGCGTTGCGGTGGGCGGTGCGCGCGGGTGAGCAGCGTGGAACACAAAGGCGAGCAGCGCGCAGCCCCTGCATTGGTCAAGCAGGCCGAACTGGCCGCGCTGCTTGACGATTCCGACGACGCGGCCTATGCCGCGTGGGCTTCCGGAACAAGCAGGCCGCCGCCGCCGAGCTCGCTAGAGCAGGCTGCTGACCGCGCCGATGCGCACGACGCGGCGCTGGCGGAATGGGCGGTTGGTGACGAGAGTGTGCCGCCGCCGGTTCGAGCTGCCGACGAGGAGGCGGAACGCCTCCCTCTCGCTGAGGTGTTCGCCGGGATGCTCGTCCCATGGACGCAGGAGGAGTTCGACGCGGCGCGCGAGCCGGAGCCGCACGCCTTCGAGCGCGGTAACGTGGGGCTCTTTCCGATCGGCGAGGTGAGCGTCGCCGCCGCTGCCGGGCGCGAGGGGAAGACGACCAACATCGTTGGTATCGCCACGGCCCTGGCGATGGCGCATAGCCTTGCCGAGCTCTGGCCGCGGCGCGACCGCTGCGTGGTCATCTACTCCGCGGAAGACAGCCGGCGGCAGTACGCGCGCAAGTTCGCCGCGCAGGCCTCGCTCCTGCCTGAGGCGCAGGCGAAGCTGGTGATGGAGCGCGTCCTGGTGCCCGACCTCGAGAACGAGGCATTCGCGCCGATGCGCGCGCTCGTCAGGATGGCCGAAGGCGCCCCGTACGCCACCAGTACCGTGACGGCGATCATCGAGGCGCTGCGCCCGATCATGGCGTCCGCAGTTCCCATTGGCCTGCTGGTGGTCGAGACCGCGAGCACTGTGTCCGAGGCGGACGAGACCAACACCGGCCTGCGGATACTCGTGGATGCACTGAAGCGGATCGGGCGCGCGCTGCAGGTGTCCGTACTGCTGTCGCACCACGTGAATCAGGCCAGCCTCGTCAAGCTGCCAGACCTGGATATCTCGACCGAAGACTTCCGCGGCGGCACTGCGCTGATCGGCAACGCCCGGCAGACGGCGATGGTGGTGAACCTGGGCTCCGACGACAATCCGCTCCCGGCGAACGACGCCCGCACGATCCTGCGGAGCCTCGCCGCGCCAGGCGAGACGGGGCGCGTCTCCGCGTTCATCACCCTCGACAGCTCCAAGGGCATCGATCCGCCGCCGGTGTTCTTCCGGTGGGTGCAGACCGATTTCGGACCCGCGGCTGTCGAGGTCCCGGCACCGCCGGCGCTCGCCGGCAAGCACTGGAAGCTGGTGCACCAGATGATCCGCGCGGCCCGCGCCGAGGCACGCAAGGAGGAACGAGAGGACCGGGCCGCCGAGAAGAAGGACGCCACGCGCCAGGAGCACATGCGCGCCGTCCTGCGTGCGCTAGCCGAGATGGAGCGGGAGACGCCCGACAAGCCTGCCACCGAGCGACAGATCCGTGAGCGCGCGCGCCTCAACAGCGCGAACGCCGGGCAGGCGCTGGCCGCCGCAGAGGCGCAGGGCGTCGTTGAGCGCTACCCCGCCCGCGCCGGCGGGAAAGACACCAACGCCTATCGCCTGAAAGGAGGCGGGACAGATGAACGCTGAGTTTTGTACCACCACGGGCACGAGCCCTGTATTCATGCGGCTCCCAGCGGGACAGGACTGTTTGTCCCGCTTGTCCCGCGTCAGCTGCCGGGGTGCGGGTGGGAGGCACTTCGCGCACCGCAGGGAGCGAATGCCGTCCACCCCGCCGCTGCCCGGACCAGTGGGACTGGGACAGTTCTATAGGGGTCTGGGGATTTGTCCCACCCCACTCGGAGGCGCCCTGTGAGCTACCAGGCACGCATCGGCGACGCCATTCGTCTCGGCAACCTCTGGGCCGAACCCGGCGAGATCACCCATGTCGAGATCGAGCACGGCTTCGGCTGCCGAAAGATCCCCTGCACCTGCCATCCCCGGATCACGGCCGTCGTCGGTGACGAGATCCGCGTCATCGGCACCGGCGGCGCCATCCTCGAGCGATGGAGGAAATCCTGATGGCCGTGGTCCCGTTCGAACGAACGCTGGTGGCCTCGCTCGACGCGATCCAACTGCAACTGGCGATTTGCGTTCTTGCCGCTGACGACCTGCTTGAGGGCCGGGCACTGCCGAGCCGACGAATCGTCGGCAGGGCGGGACGTCGGCTGGAGTCCTGGCACTGGCATCCCGACATCGGCGAGATCCTGCCGCGGATCCGGATGGCTGCGGTCGAGGTCGACGTGCTGCTGCTGGCGGCGCAAATGATCGAGCCGGGAAAGAGGCCGACTGGACCGCTTCGCGAGCAAGTCTGCCAGGTTCGCTCGGCGCTGGATGCGCTCCGGCGTGAGGTCGCGCAGGCCAAGTTCAGGGCGCGGGGGAAGGCGATCCTGCAGGACGCTTGTCCTGCCTCCTCGCGCGCGCGCGCGTTTGTCGGCCCGAATTCTACCAGCGGAGAGGCGGATTGATGCGCCGCCGCACCACCACGATCACCACCAACAACAGAGGCACCGACATGGGCACCACCACGAACAACGACACTGCGGCAGAGCAGCCGATCGCCGTCGAACAAGCCGCCGCGCAGGCCGCGCGATCCGCCGCCGCCGCCGCCGAGACCGCGTCCAACCGGGAGCAGATGGCTCGGCGCCTGGCCGAGCTCGAGGCCGCGGAGGTCGCGGCCCGCACGGCGCTGGATGAAGCGGTCGCCGATCTCGGCGAGGCGGCTATCAGCCCGGATCCCGACAAGACGGCAGCCGCCTCTGACCTCGTCGCGGAACGCCAGAAGGACCTGCAGCGCGCGACGGCCGCACGCGAGGCGCTGGAACGGCACCTGGCGGACGCAAGACTGCGGGCCGAAGCCGGCGCCATCGATGCCAAGTGGGACGCATACGCAGAAGCGCTGGAACGGCGTCATGAAGCGTTCGCGGTTGCAGAGGAGACCATGCGGCCGTTCTTCGCGGCGTTGTCCGACGCAATCGCGGCGGCTCGGGAGGCTTCGGCGCTCGCGCCGGCTTCGCAGATTCTCACACCTGACGGGTGGCTTCTTTTGGACGGTTCGCTGTTCACGCGAATAGAGGACATGTGGAACAGGGAACTGTCTGACTTCCGGAACGCACTCTGGGGCATCACGAAGACGTCGCGAGAAATGGGCGCGGCTTTTCTAAGCGCGCGTGAGTTCAACAGGCCCGGCGAGGCGATGGTGACGCGACTTGACGACCCCCGAGCAAAAAGCCTCGCTGCCGAGCCAACCCCAATCACGGAGACCTGACCATGTGCGAACCCGTTACCCTCGGCATCATCATGGGTGCCTCGTCACTCCTCGCGGGAGGCTCTGCCGTCCACCAAGGCCAGACGCAGAAGAACTACAACAACTACCTCGCCAATCAGGCCGAGGCGGATGCGCGCGCGGAGGCTGGCGCCGCACAGGTCGAGGCCGAGCGCATCCGCAAGGCCGGGAAGAAGCAGCGCAGCGAGGCCATCGCCGCGCTTGCCGCCTCCGGTGTCGACGTCAACAGCGGCACCGCGCTGGTCATCGATCGCGAGATCGCGCGCGGCGCCGAGGAGGACGCGTTCCTGACGATGGCCGGCGGCAGCGACCGCGCGGCGCGACTGAGCGCCGACGCCAGCGGCCGACGCGGCGCCGCGAGCCGGGCGGGGACTGCGGGCTACATCAACGCCGCCAGCACGCTGCTGCAGGCGGGCACCAACTACGGACGCGGCTGGAAGAAGCCGAGGGGAGGCTGATATGGCACGGATCCCGATCGGCAACTTCGGCCAGGGCGCCGGCACCGCGCCGCTGGTCCGCACCCGCGTCAGCAACGAGGGCATGGACGCGGTCGAGCGTGCGGTCGGTGGCCTCGCCGGCACCGGCATGGCGATGGCCGATCGCCGGATGCAACTGCTGGAACAGGAGCGCATCCGGCAGCAGGAGGAGGCCGACGGGTCGGCCATGATGGATTTCGAAAACACCCTGGTCACCACTCGCAATCGGCTGCTCGAGGATCCGAACGAAGGGGCGGCGACGAAGCGCGGCCGCGATGCGATCGGGCTTGAGAGTGAGTTCATGCCGAAGTGGGACCTGGTCGTCCGTGAGCATGTGGGGCATCTGCCGCCCCGGTTGCAGGAGAACGCGCGGCGGCTGGCCGCGCAACACAGTCAGACGCTGGTCCTCGGGTTGGCCAGGCATGAGCTCAAGGAGGCCGACCAGTACCGCGCCGAGACGGCGAACGCTGGCCTGGCGCTGGCAATTGAAGACGCGATCTCGATGCGCGGAGACGAGGGCGCGGTGCATGACGCCATGAGGCGCGGCATCGATTACGCCGCTGTCGAATGGAATCGCCTCGGCATCGTAGGTGAGCAGCGGCAGAAGCTGCAGAACGACCTCGTCTCCCGCATGTACAAGCGCGTGATCGACGCGACTGCGCAATCCGACCCGGAAGAAGCCGAGCGGATGCTCGCGAAGCACCGCAAGCACCTGACAGCATCCGACACGCTCGACCTCGAGCAGTCGCTGCGACCTGCGATTGCCGAACGGAACGGACGCAAGATCGCCGAGTCGTTGCTGACGACCGGTGCAGCGTCGGCGCCGGGCGGGACGTATTCGGGCGAGGTCACGAAGACCCGGCCGAACGCCGCCCTTGTGGACGTCGACGCAGCCGCACGTCGGAAACTCCGGTTCGATCATCCGCAGCTGAACGGCTACGCGGCACTGGTCGAGCAGGAACAGGGCTTGCCGCCGGGGTTGCTCAACGCGATCAAGAACTCGGGCGAGAAGTCGAACAGCTGGCAGACCAGCCCGGCAGGGGCACAGGGCGTCATGCAGTTCATGCCGGCGACGGCGACCGCGTACGGCCTGGAGGATCCGGGAGATCCGGTGGCGAGCATCGACGCCGCCGGCCGCTACATGCACGACCTGCTGCAACAGTACGATGGCAACGTCGACGCCGCAGTCGCGCACTACAACGGCGGCGGCAAGGCAGGCAAGGCCGTTGCCGCGGGCCGCGCGCCGCCGGCGAAGGAAACGCGCGACTACCTCGCCCGCGTAAACGCCACGCTGGCACCGTCGCCGGCGCCGGCAGCGCGTCAGCGCACGGACAAGCCGCAGACGGCCGCTGAACTAATCGTTGGCCTGCCGGCGAACTTGCCGAGCGCAGAACGCAACGCTGCAGAGGCGCATATCCGAACCTTGGTCGCAGCGCGGGACGCGCAACAGGCGCGCCAGGACTATGACGATGGCATGGCGATCTTCAACAAGTCGTTGAAAATTCCTCCGACGCAACCGCTGACGATGATCCTCTCGGAGACGGAGCGCCAGTTCCTGGCCGAGAACCCCGAGTTCCTCGGCAGCATCAACCGCTATCGGGAACTCGTCGCAGCTGGCTCTGTCATCCGCGACGACCCCGTCGTGGTCGACAAGCTGCATCGCCTGCGCGCTGAGGATCCAACCGCGTTCAAGACCTATCCGATCGCGCAGCACGCCCACGAACTGAGCGGCGAGACGTTCGCGAGTTTCATCGCCGACCAGCAGCAGGCAAGTCGACCGGACAAGGCGGCGCAATGGGGCACCGAAGCAGAAGTGCTTCGGCTGGCCGCCATCGACATTGGCCTGGCTGGTGACCCGAAGGCTCGCGGGGAATTCGATCTCGCATTCTTCCGCGAGAAACGCTCCTTCGTGCAGCAGCACAAGCGCGAACCGAACGCCGACGAAATGCAGATCATCGTGAACCGATTGAAGCAGCCATTCGTGCGGCGCAAGTGGTGGGGCGGCACCGAGACCCGCCGGCTGTACGAGGGCCCGGCCGGAGGGTTCACCGTGCCGGCCGCGGCGCGCGCGCAGATCATGTCCGCCCTGCAGGATGCAGGCATCGCCGCGCCGACCGAGCAGCAGATCGTCGAGACCTACCTTTCCAGCGAGGATGCCCGCCTGTGAGCCAGAATCCCTACGCATCCGCTGCGGCCAAGGTTGCCGGCCGGCAACAGCAGCAGACGGCAACTGTGATCGCCGCGACGGAAGGCCAGACGTCACAGGCAACGGCCGAGGTCATCGACCTGTCACAGCGCACGGGAGCCCCGGTCGGTGCCGTCCGCGCCGATCCCGAGGGCGCGCGCCAGCATGTCGAGCGCCAGCAACTCGACACGCTCGCGGCGGCCTCGCCGACGGTGTCGGCCTGGGTGACGGGCGACCCCGACCGGTACGCGCTCGCGCGCGACGACGTGCCGCTGCTGGGCCGCTTCGCCGCACCGCTGCCGGACTGGCGGCAGCTGTTGAGTCCGACCACGCCGCTGCAGGCGCCGATCTACGCAGCAGCGTGGGCGTCGGGGCAATCGCCGCAGCAGGGGCTCGACGTGGCGCGATCCGCGCCGTCCGGTGCCGTCCAGGCTGCCGGTAGCGCGGTCGGCGGCTTCGGGCAGCTATACAACCTGGGCGAGCGCCTGGTCGACCGGACCATCGGCGCCGGCCTGCGCGGCATCGGCGTCCCTGACTTCGACCGCGAGAAGATCCCGCGCTGGCTGCGTCCGGGCGACAGCCTGGTCGACACTGGCGACGCGCTCAAGGGCGGTGCGGCAGCCATCGGCGCGCCGGCCGAACGCCAGACCCTTGCAACCGACATCGCGGGCGCCGTTGGCCAGATCGGCGGGCAGATAGTGCAGGGCATCGTCGCGCCGCAGACGTTGGGGCCGTCTCTGTTCGCGCAGGGTGCGGACGTGGTCGCCGAACGCGCGGAGGATGCCGGCACACTCGGCACCCCGTCGGCCGACGTTGCGATTCTGGGCGCCGGCGCGGTGACCGCAGTCTCTGAGCGATTGGGCCTGGATCGCCTCCTGCGGGCGATGCCGGCCAGCGTGCGCAGCGACGTGGCGCGGCGCGTGGCGGATATCGGCATCGCCGGCGGCGTCGAGGCGGCCACCGAAGTCGTCGAAGGCGTGGGCCAGGACCTGCTGACCCGTGCGCTGGTCGACGAGGATTTCGCCGTCGCCGAGGGGCTGGAACGCGAGGCCATCGCAGCCGGCGGCGCCGGCGGCATCGTCCGCGCCATCGTGCAGGCCGTGTCCGGCCGCAGGGCGCGCGCGCAGGCGCAGGCCGAGCAGAAGCATGTCGACGCGCTGGTCGACGCCGCGCAGGCCACCACGCTGCGCACGCGCGCGCCTGAGGCACTGGCCGAACTGGTCGACACCGCGCAGCCGGGGCAGCAGGTGTTCGTGCCGATCGAGGCGCTTCGGTCGCACTACGGCACCCGCACCGAGCAGGCCGTCGCCACCCTTGCCGGGCCGGATGCCTACGCCGAGGCGGTCAGCAGCGGCGCGGAGGTCTCGATCCCGCTGGGTCGGTACGTCTCGATCGTCTCGCAGGCCGACCATGCCGCGCTGCGCGAATCCTTGCGGCTGACGCCCGGCGAGGACGTGAAGCCGAACAGCCCGGCGCTCGATCGCGAGGCGCTGTTCGCCGAGGCCTTCGCCGACGCGCGGGCCGTCGAGGGTGGGACAGGCGCGGCCACCGTGCAGACCGACGCCGCGGATGCGGTGACGCCGGTCGAGGCAATGGACGCCGACAGCTACGCCGGCTACCTGGCCGCGCGCCAGGCCGCCGCAGAGGCGCAGCAGCGGGCGCGCGAGACCGAGCGGGCGCGGACGCAGCAGCAGGCCGCGGAACGGCGCCGCGCGCAGGACTGGAAGGCTACGGCCGCGGAGGTCGAGGCTGAACTGCGCGAGCAGCCGATCTACCGCGCCGAGCGCCTGCTGCGCACCGGCCGGCTTCCGGATGGCACGTTTGCCGAGGTCAAGCCGAAGCTTGACCGCGCCGCTGTCGTGGAAGCCTTCGGGCCGAAGGTGGCCGAGGCGCTCAAGGGCATGACCGCGCTGCGCGGCGGCCTGTCGCCGGACGCGGCTGCGGCGCTACTGGGGTTCGACTCGGGCGGCCGGTTGGTGCATGCGCTGACGACCGCGGTCCCGATCAAGGACGCGGTGGCCGTCGAGACCGACGCCCGGATCAGCGAGCGCGACATCGACACCACCGACCCCGACACCGTCGACGATGGCACCGACGCGCAGGCGAAGGCGCTGGAGGCTGAGATCCAAGGGCTCGAACGCCGTGCCGGCGGCGTCCGCACGCACGCCGTCATCTTCCGCGAGGTGGCGCGCCGGATCATGTCCCGCAAGGAAGTCGCCAGCATCCGCCCGGAGACGTACCGACTCGCCATCGCGCGAGCGCAGCGGGAGGCGGTGCAGGCGGCGATCAAGCGCGACTGGACGGCCCTGCGCACCGCGCGCCGGCAGCAACTGCAGGCGCTGTACCTGTACCGCGAGGCTCGCGACGCGCGCACGTTCGCGACGCAGTCGGGCAAGCGGTTCGCGCAGCTGACCAAGAAGGCCGCTCGCCAGCGCATCGGCAAGGCGGGTTCCGACTACCTCGAGCAGTTGGACGGCCTGCTTCAGCGGTTCAACCTGGCGCCGCTGACCGGGCCGCAGGTGGAATCCCGCGCCAGCCTGCGCGACTGGATCGCCGCAAAGGCTGCGCAGGGCGTCATCGTCGACGTGCCGCCGGCCATCGCGGACGAGGCGTTCCGCATGCCGCTGCGGAAGCTGAAGCTGGGCGAGCTGCGGGAACTGCGGGACGCGGTCGACTCGATCGTGCACGCCGCCAGCAACGCCAACCTCCTGCGGCTGGAAGGCGAGACCTTCAACCGGGAAGAAGTCGACCACGCGGCCGCGGAGTCCATCCTCGCTCACCACCGCACGCGGCAGCACGACAGCGGTGACCCGCGGCTTGGCGAGCGCGTGCGCGAGGAAGCGCTCGGTGCCCGGGCGCTGACCGCCACGGCGACGGACATCGCGCGCGAGCTCGACGGGTTCACCGACAACGGCGCAGTCTGGACCCACACCGTCCGCGTCATCCGCGAAGCGAACGCCCAAGCCGCTGCCGAGATCCGGGCAGCGCAGGAAGCGCACGCTGTCCTGAGGTTGAAGCACTACACCGATGCGGAACTGCGCAAGCTGAAAACCCGGCAGTTCATCCCGGAGGTTGGCGCCGCCTGGTCGAAGGAGCGCATGCTCGCTCTGGCGCTGAACTGGGGCAACGATGGCAACCGGCAGGCCATCCTCGAGCAGACCGACCGCCGACTGTCGCCGGAGCAGGCGGGTGCGATCCTGTCGCGGCTCGACGCGCGGGACTGGAACTACGTTGAGGCGGTCTGGAAGGCCATCGGCCGGCATTGGCCGGACCTGGCCGCCACGCAGCGGCGCAGGACGGGCCTGGCGCCGGAGCGCGTGCCACCGTCGCCATTCGTGGTGACGCTGCCAGACGGCACGCAGCGCGCCATCGCCGGCGGGTATTACCCGCTGAAATACGAAGCGCGCGACGTGAAGGAACTGCGCATCCTCGACCAGGAGGCCTACGACGCCATGCGGACCGGCCGCTACGCGAAGGCTGCCACCCGCAACGGCGCCGCGATCGAGCGCATCGGCAGCGGCGGGCGAACCGTCCGACTCGACCTGGGCGTCATCGGTCAGCACGAGCGCGAAATGATCCGCGACCTGCGGATGGGTGACGCGATCAACTACGTGCACAACGTCCTGCACGGGCCGGAGTTCGCCGCTGCGGCCAACGCCACCGGGCTGGCGCCGCTGGTGAACGGGCTCGACGTCTGGCTGCGCGATGCGGCTACCGGCGAGGTCGGCGTGCGGCGCTGGTGGGAACGTGGCCTGCGGATGCTGCGGACCAACTTCACTGCCAGCGTGCTGACGTTCAAGGCGACCTCTGCCGCGCTGCAGGTGACCGGCCTGCTGCAGTCGGGCGTCGTGCTCGGCAAGCGGCCGATGCTCGATGCCACGCTGCGGTTCTTCCGCCACCCGCGGCGCGAACATGACCGGGTCGTCAGGACGTCGGAGTTCATGCGCCAGCGCCTGACCACGCACGTCGAGGCGGTGCGCGCGGTGATGGACGCGGACGCCGGCACCCTCGCAGCTGGGCATGCGGCGATGATCCGGCACGGCTACTGGATGATCGGGCGCGTGCAGGCCACGGTCGACGTGGCGACGTGGATCGCCGCGGAGCGGGTCGCGCTCGATCGGGGCGACAACGCGGCGAAGGCGCGGGCCTACGCCGACGACATCGTGAGCCGGGCGCAGTCGTCCGGCGACTTCATCGACAAGACCGCCATCCAGCGCGGCACGCTGTCCGAGGGCATGCGCCAGTCCGAGCTCATCCGCGCGACCACGGTCCTGCAGTCGTACATGACGGCGAAGTGGAACGCCGCCTACGAGCGCACCGCGCGCGCCGACCTGCGGAGCCTGCGAGGCGGCATGGCCTGGTCGATGGACATGCTGTCCCTGTTCGTGGTCGAGGGCATGGTCGCGGCGATCATCCGCGGCCAGTGGCCCGAGGACGAAAAGGACGACGGGTTCCTGGATGACCTGGCGTCGATGGTGGCCGAGGAAGGGCTCAGCGCGCTCATGGGCGGATTGCCCGGCCTGTCGATCGCGGCGAGCGAACTGCGCGGCTACGACTCCAAGGGCGTGCTCGCCGACGCATTCGAGGCCGTCGGCCGATCCTGGACGCAGATCGAGCAGGGCGAACTGGACGGCGCGTTCTGGCGGTCGCAGGTGACGCTCGCGGGGTTCGCCTTCGGCATCCCGTCGTCGCAGTTGAACAAGTCGCTGCAGGCGATCGAGGCGGCCGGTGAGGGCGACGAGGTCAGCCCGTTGGAATACCTGACGGGGCCGGCGAAGGAGTAGGAGCGGGTAAGGCGGGCCATCGCGTACCATGTCGCCCGGTCGCTCCTCTGTGAGTAGGGGCGCGAGTAGATCATCGGAGCCGTTGTCTATTTTCCCTTGCAAATCAATTGCATGCAGGAACAATAAAATCCCGACTCCGGCACGCCATCCAGCGAAGGAGCCAGATGAGCCGTTACCTCGCGTATGCCGCCTGCATCGCCCTGACCCTGCTCTCGCTCGTGCTCGCGCTGCGCTCGCCCGGCTGGTGGTGGGGCTTCGGCATCTTCGCCGCGCTGGCGCTGCTGGGCACGCTCGACCTGCTGCAGCGGCGCGCGACCCTGCGCCGCAACTATCCGCTGCTGGCGCACTTCCGCTACGGCTTCGAGTCGATCCGGCCCGAGATACGCCAGTACTTCATCGAGGACGACCTGGCCGAGGTGCCGTTCTCGCGCGAGAAGCGCGCCCTGGTCTACCAGCGCGCCAAGAACGAGATGGACGTGGTGCCGTTCGGCAGCGAGCACGATCCCTACGGCATCGACTACGAATGGATCAACCACTCGCTGGCGCCCGCGCATGCCGATTCGCACGATTTCCGCGTGCTGGTCGGCGGCGCGCAGTCCGTGCCCTACGACGCCAGCGTGTTCAACATCTCGGCGATGAGCTTCGGCTCGCTGTCGGCCAATGCCGTGCGCGCGCTGAACGAGGGCGCGAAGCAGGGCCGCTTCTATCACGACACCGGCGAGGGCTCGATTTCCTCGTACCACCGCGAGCGCGGCGGCGACCTGGTCTGGGAGATCGGTTCGGGCTACTTCGGTTGCCGTGGCGAGGACGGCACGTTCAACGAGGAGCGCTTCGTCGCCAATGCCGCCGACCCGCAGGTGCTAATGATCGAGGTCAAGCTGTCGCAGGGCGCCAAGCCCGGCCACGGCGGGGTGCTGCCGGCGGCCAAGGTGAGCGCGGAGATCGCCGCCGCGCGCGGCGTGCCGCAGGGCGTGGACTGCGTGTCGCCGGCGTCGCATTCGGCGTTCGCAACGCCGGCCGGCCTGCTCGAATTCGTCGCGCGGCTGCGCAAGCTGTCCGGCGGCAAGCCCACCGGCTTCAAGCTCGCCATCGGCCATCCCTGGGAGTGGTTCGGCGTCGCCAAGGCGATGCTGGAGACCGGACTGACGCCGGACTTCATCGTCGTCGACGGCGCCGAGGGCGGCACCGGCGCGGCGCCGTCGGAGTTCATCAACCACGTCGGCGTGCCGATGCATGAAGGCCTGATGCTGGTGCACAACACGCTGGTCGGGATCGGTCTGCGCGATCGCGTCCGCATCGGCGCGGCGGGCAGGATCGCCAGCGCGTTCGACATCGCGCGCACGATCGCGATGGGCGCGGACTGGTGCAACGCGGCGCGCGGCTTCATGTTCTCACTCGGCTGCATCCAGTCGCGCAGCTGCCACAACGACCGCTGCCCGACCGGCATCGCCACCCAGGATCCGGCGCGCTGGCGCGCGCTCGACGTCGACGACAAGGCGCGGCGCGTGTTCCATTTCCACCAGAACACGCTCAGGGCGCTGCGCGACCTGCTCGGCGCGGCGGGGCTCGAGCATCCTTCGCAGCTGGGGCCGGAGCACATCCTGCGCCGGGTGTCGCCGACCGAGGTGCGTTCGCTGGCGGCGCTCTACCGCTTCCTGGAGCCGGGCGAACTGCTCGACCACGTGCCCGAGCACGCGGTGTTCCGTGCGTTCTGGCCGGCGGCGAGGACCGATTCGTTCGCGCCGCCGGAGCGGGCGATGGAGATGCGGCGGAGCAAGCTGATGTAGGCGGCGGTATCAGGCGCCGTCGGAATCCGGCGCCGCGTCCACCTGGCCCGTGCTTTTCGCCACCACCGCGGTCGCGGTCATGTCCGCCGAGGTGTTGGCGATGGTGGCGAAGACGTCGGGGATCGTGTCCATCGCCAGCAGTACGCCCAGCGGCTCCACCGGCAGGCCCATCGACTGGGTGACCGGCATGTTGGTGGTCATGAAGCTCACCTGGCCGGGCAGGCCGACCGAGCCCATGCTGACCACGATGCTCAGGCCGACCGCGGCGCCGAGCTGCACGGCGGTCAGGTCGACGCCGTACATCCAGGCGATGAAGCAGGCCACCACGATGTACTGCGGTGGGCTGGCGATGCGGAACAGCGACACCGCCATCGGCAGCACCAGCGAGGTGACCGCGAGCGGGTAGCCCAGCCGGGTACGCGCGCTTTCGATCATCACCGGCAGCGATGCCAGCGACGATTGCGTGCTGGCGGCGATCGCCTGCACCGGCAGCAGCGCCTTGGCGAAGCGCGCCGGGCGTTCGCCGGCGGCGAGCGCGGCGACCACGTACAGCAGCAGGGTGATCGCGATGTAGAGCGTGCACTGGGTCAGGATGTAGTAGCCCAGCGCGCTGAGCATGTCGATCCCGACCCGCGCGCACACCGCCAGCACCAGCGCGAACACGCCCAGCGGCGCCGCCCACAGCACCCAGCGCACGATCACGATCATGGTGTCGCCGACGGTGCGCACCAGGTCGAGCATACGCGCGCGGTGTTCCGGATCGATGCGGGTCAGGGCGAAGCCGAAGAACATCGCGAACACCACCAGCGGCAGCATCGCGCTGTTGGCGGCGGCGGCGATGGCGTTGCTGGGGATGATATTGGCCAGCCAGGCGCCGACGCCGGCGGCCGCCGGCAACGCCTCCGGCGCCTGGATCGCGGCGCGGAAGCTGGCGATCAGGGCCTCGTCGCGCGGCATCAGCGACAGGAAGGTCGGCGCGGCGATCGCGGCGAAGGTCCCCGACAGCGCCAGCAGGACGAGGAACACGACGATCGCGGTGCGCGCAGTGCGACCCGAGGCCGCGGCGTCGGCCGCGGAATTGATGCCGACCACCACCAGCGCGGCCACCAGCGGCACCACCGTCATCTGCAGCGCGTTGAGCCAGAGCCGGCCGATCGGCTGCACGGCGTCGGCCACCTGCAGCGCGCGCTCGTGGTCGAAGGCCGCAAGCAGCAGGCCCACGGCGGCGCCGGCGAGCAGGGCGATCAGGACGCGCGCGGGCGTGGACAGGCGCGGGCGCTGGCCGGCGGATTCATGGGTCATGGGCGTGCGGGATTCGATGGAAGGAGGGGAGACTGGATATCACGGGCGGAGGGGGCGGACTGGCGGCATCGGGCCGGAAAGCGTTTGGTCGAAGACAGCCTTCCATCGCCGGTCAGGCATCGAGCAGGGAGCGCACGTGCTCATGGTAGTCGTCGAACTGCCGCCGCCGCGACTCGTCGCCGCACAGCAGCAGGAACACCAGGTCGAGCAACTGCTGCAGGGCGGCGTGGTACAGCAGCGGCTCGACGTGGCGCGCCTCGTCGTGCGCCGAGACCAGCAGGGACAGGTCGGCGTGCGCGCGCAGGGGGTTGGCCGTGTGCCGCGTCACCGAGATCACCTTGCCGCCGCGCGCGCGGAAGATGCGCGCCAGCTGGCACAGCGTCGCGGCCTCGCCGCGCTCGGAGAACAGCAGCAGCACGTCGTCCGGCTGCGAGGTCGCGACCTCGGCCGGCACCAGCACCGGGTCGAAATGGTGGATCGCGAGGAAGCCGAGCAGGGACAGCCGGGTCGCGAACGCGCGCGCGACGACGCTGTCCTCGCCGATGCCGACGGCGAAGGCCTTGCCCGCACCGCGCAGCATGGCGGCGACGGCCTCGATGCGCTCGGGCGGGTTCAGCAGCCGCGTTTCCTCCTCCGCGCGCGACTTCGCCTGCCAGAGTTCGCGCGCGAGCGCGTCCTGGACGTTGCTTTCGTCGCCGGCAGCGGCCGGTTCCGCGCTGTCGCCGTTGCGTGCGACCGCCTCGCCGATCGAGTACTTCAGGTCGGGATAGCCCTTGAAGCCGAGCTTCTGGCTGAACTTCACCACGCTCGATTGGCTGATGCCCAGCGCGTTGGCCAACTGCTGCGAGGAGTAGTCGCGTAGCAGGTGCGCGTTGTCGAGGATGAAGTCGGCGATGCGGCGCTCGATCGCCGACATCTGGCCGCGCTCGGAGCGGATGATCAGCAGCGGCTGCATCGCGCAGGCGTCAGGCGCTGATCGGCTTGTAGCCGCGGATCGCGCGGATGCCGAGCCCCGGCGCCTCCGACACCGAGATCTCGGACTCGTTGAAGGTGACGCCGCCGTCCACCGGGTCGAACGCGCACAGCGAGGGGCCGTCGAGGTCGACCTTGGTGATCACGTCGGACTTGGCGATCGCCACGTGCACCGCCGCGGCCACGCTGATGCTGGTCTCGATCATGCAGCCGATCATGCACTCGACGCCGTACAGAGCGGCGATGTCGGCGATGCGGATCGCGTTGGAGATGCCGCCGGTCTTCATCAGCTTGATGTTGATGATGTCGGCGGCGCGCCGTTCGATCAGCTCGATCACCTCCAGCGGGCCGAACACGCTTTCGTCGGCCATCACCGGCGTCTTCACCCGGTCGCTGACGTATTTCATCCCGGCAATGTCCTGCGCGCGCACCGGCTGCTCCAGCAGTTCCAGGTGCACGCCGGCGTCCTCGAGCGCGTGCATCGCGTGCACCGCCTGCTTCGCCGTCCAGCCCTGGTTGGCGTCCAGGCGCAGCAGGGCGCGGCCCTCGACGGCGGCGTGGATCGCCTTGACCCGTTCGACGTCGAGGCCGATGTCCTTGCCGACCTTGATCTTCAGCGACTCGAAGCCGCGGTCCACCGCCGAGATCGAGTCCGACACCATCTTGTCGATATGGTCGACGCTGATGGTGATATCGGTGGTGATGACCGGCTCGCCACCGCCGAGCATGCGGTACAGCGGCGTCTCGTACAGCTGCCCCCACAGGTCGTAGACCGCGATCTCGACCGCGGCCTTGGCGCTGGTGTTGCGCTCGAGCGCGGTCTGCACCAGGCGCACGATGCGGTTGAGGTTGGCGATGTCCTCGCCGATCAGGCGCGGCGCGATCACCTTGCCGATCGCCTCGATCATCGAGCCGTGGGTGTCGCCGGTGATCACCGCGGTCGCCGCGGCCTCGCCGTAGCCGACGTGGCCGCTGTCGGTGTGGATCGAGACGATCAGGTCCTCGACCGTGTCCACGGTGCGCAGCGCGGTCTTGAACGGCGTCTTCAGCGGCACGCGGACCATGCCCAGGCGCACTTCCGTGATCTTCATCGCTTTCCCCCCGCGGCGACTCCGGCCGCTTGCCCCGCCGTGGTCACGGCCGGATCCGCTGGATATTGGTGATGCGGTCGACCGTCGCCGTGGTGGCGTTGGACATCATCGGCAGCAGCGGCGTGACCACGACGCCGTTGAGATGGAAACGCCGCAGCCCGCCGGCGCCGTCGGAGAGCGACATGCCGCTGGTGTCATGGATCACGTAGGTCTCGCCGTCGATGCGGCCCAGCACCATCATCACGTGGCCGGGGATGTAGACCAGGTCGCCGACTTCGGCCCGCTGCAGCAGGCGCAGGCGTTCGTCGTGGCCGGTGTCCTCGTCCAGCGCGATCCGGTTCAGCGCGGGGCTGCGCGACTGGTCGCTGGTGTTGCGCGGCAGCAGCACGCCCATGCTGCGGTAGATCTCCGACACGAAGCCGCTGCAGTCGCGCGCGTTGTAGCCGTGGCCCCAGCCGTAGCGCTCGCCGAGGAACTTGAAGGCCTGGCGAATCAGGTTGGCCTTGGTCAGCGGCAGGTAGTCCGGGGACACGTCGGCCGAGCGCGGGATCAGGGCCGGCACGAAGGCAAGCGTGCCGTCGGCGTTGCGCGCGGGCAGATCAACGACGTGGCCGAAGCCGGGATGCTGGCCGTTGAGCGGTTCGTCGGCGGGCCACTGCGCCAGCGGCAGGCGCACGCCCATGTCCAGCTGCACGTCGGAGGCGGCGGCGTTTTCGGGCGTGTGCACGGTGTGCACCTTCGCCCCGGTGACCACCACGAACGGCGCGCGGCGGGCGTGGGCGAAGATCGCGTCCTTGTCGCCGAACGCGACCGCGCCGGCCTCGATCCACGCCGCATAGGTCTGGCTGAGCACGAACAGCCAGCGGCGGTCGCGGCTCTCGTGGACCACGGCCACCGGCGTGCCCGGGAACAGCGCGCTTTCCTGGAAGCGGTCGATGTCGCGGTCGTCGGGCGTGCTGAACACGCGCAGGTGGGTGGGGAAGGTGCGCAGGTTGGCGCGCCGCACCACCATCGCGTAGCGCGTGACCTGGGTCTGCGGAATGCCCTTGAGGTTGAGCGCGGCGACCAGCTTGTCGATCGCGCGCTGGCTGCCTTCCTTGCCGGCCTCGTCGTAGAGCGTGCGGGTGGGCGGCGGCGAGGCCTTCTCGATCCAGGCCTGCACCTGCTCGGCCTCCAGGGTGACCGGCAACTGCTCGATGTCGTGCATCGAGGGATCGATGCGCTGCATGGTCGCGTTCTGTGCGGCGATGGCGTCGCGGTCGAGGATGACGCGGTCGGCGTTGCGCAGGCGGTCGATCCAGTAGTCGGGCGAGAGCTGCGCCTCGACCACGCCCGGCACGACTTCCGCGCCGGCGGCGCGCGGCGCCTGCGACCAGGCGGGCGCGGCCAGCGCAGCGGCCAGCGCGAAGACGGTGCCCGCAGCCCCCCTGGACAGCCATCGCCTCATGTTCAAGACCGCACTCCCGGACGATCCAGCGGATCCACGGGGAAGGAATACATCATTCATATATGCAATATGTCAAGAATAATTTATTGACGTTGTCTTGCCGCCATGTTACACAGCCGAAACTGCTTCATGACGGTGGCCATGCGCCGTGGGGACTGGCATTCGAACTAGGGCTGAGGGTCTGTGCATGCGAACGCGCGGTCTGCTGCGCGTTCGCCACGTCCGGTCGTTGGGGATTTTCCTGGTCATCGTCCTGTCCGTGGCGACGATCGCGCTGGCGGGAGAGGGACGGGAAGCGACCGGCGACGGGATCGAGGCACCGCCGCTCGCGGAAGTCGTCGAACTGGTCGATGCCGGCCGCTTCGAGCAAGCCAACCATCTGATCGACGATGCGCTGGCGAGCGTTGCCCCGCAATCGGGAACGCATCGCGCGCTCGAATTCCAGCGCGAGCGCATGCGCCGCATCCGGCTCGATTTCCGCCTCGATGCCGCGCAGGTCGAGGCGGCCGTGCGCAGGCAGATCCCCGACCTGCGCGACGACGAGTTCGAACGCTGGCGCCGCGCCGGCCTGTTCGAATCCCGGGTCATCGACGGCGAGGTCCGCTATTTCGGTCGCGCGCCCTCCAACCTGTTTCGCCTCAGCGAAGAGGCGAGGGCGCGCCGCGCCGACCCGAAGCCGTTCAACGACAGTCCGCTGGAACAGCAGCAGCCGCACCATGCCGAGATCCGCGAACAGGCGCTGGCGCAGTCGCGCCGCAGCGTGGCGCCGCGCCGGGTGCGCGTCACCCAGTCGCTCACCGTCGATGCCGACGCCGTGCCGACGGGCGAAACCATCCGCGCCTGGCTCCCGTACCCGCGCGCGATCGACGGGCAGCAGGAAGGCCTGCACCTGCTGGCCACCGAGCCCGCGCGGCACGTCCTCGCGCCGGAATCGGCGATGCAGCGCACCGCGTACTTCGAGCAGCCGGCGAGGGCGGGGCAGCCCACGCGCTTCTCCGTCAGCTACGAGCTCACCGTGTTCGGGCAGTACGTCGCGGTCGATCCCGACGAGGTCGTGCCGGTCGAACCGACGCCGGAGCTCGCACCCTTCCTCGCCGAGCGCGCGCCGCACGTGATCTTCACTGACGCGATGCGCCTGTTCTCGGCGCAGGTGGTGGGCGACGAGCGCAATCCCTACAGGATCGCCCGCAGGCTGTTCGACGCGGTCGACCGCATCCCCTGGGCCGGCGCGCGCGAGTATTCGACCATCACCAACATCGGCGAGCACGCGCTCAAGGCCGGCCACGCCGACTGCGGCCAGCAGACGCTGCTGCTGATCACCCTGCTGCGCCTCAACGGTATTCCCGCGCGCTGGCAGTCGGGCTGGATCTTCTCCGACGGCCGCTACAACAACATGCACGACTGGGGCTGGCTGTACCTGGCCCCGTACGGCTGGCTGCCGATGGACGTCACCTTCGGCCGCCTGCCGGGCGACGATCCCGCGCTCGCCGACTTCTACTTCGGTGGCTTCGACGCCTACCGCATCGCCTTCAACGACGACTACGGCCGCGAGTTCGTCCCGGCCAAGACCCATTTCCGCTCGGAGACGGTCGACCTCCAGCGGGGAGAAGCCGAGTGGGACGGCGGCAACCTCTACTTCGACCAGTGGGACTACGACTTCCAGTGGGAGCTGCTGCCGCTCCCGCCGGGCCAGCGCACCTGATCAACGCCAACCTCAGCCACCGTTCCGGGGAGAACTGCAATGAAGGCCAGCCACAAGACATTCCGCCGCGCCGCGCTGTGCATCGCGCTGGGCGCGTGCTTCGCCACCGCCACACCGCTGGTCTTCGCGCAAAGCGCGACGGGCGCCGTGGCCGGCCGCGCCAGCGCCGGGGACCAGATCACCATCACCAACACCGCGACCGGCGCGAGCAGGACGGTCACGGTGTCCTCGGACGGCAGCTACCGGCTGACCCAGTTGCCGATCGGCAACTACAGCCTGCAGGTCAACCGCGACGGCCAGGGCGTGGGCGAGCCGGTCAACTTCACGGTGTCCCTCGGCGGCACCACGACCGTGAACCTCGGCGGCGATGGCGGATTGGTGAACCTGGATGCCATCCAGGTGGTCGGCGCGCGCGTGGTCAACCGCGTCGACGTGCGCTCGACGGAATCGGCGACCAACATCAGGCGCGAGGAACTGGCGCGGCTGCCGGTGGACCAGGGCCTGGGGTCGGTGGCGCTGCTGGCGCCGGGCGTGGTGGCGACCGGCGCCACGTTCGGCGGCCTGACCTTCGGCGGCTCGACGGTGGCGGAGAACCAGATCTACATCAACGGCCTCAACGTCACCGATCCGTTCCGCCGCCAGGGCTACTCGACGGCCCCGTTCGGCTTCTACGAGGAATTCCAGGTCAAGACCGGCGGCTATTCGGCCGAGTTCGGCCGCAGCACCGGCGGCGTCATCAATGCCGTGACCCGGTCCGGCAGCAACGAATTCAAGGGAGGCGTCGAGCTCACCATGGAGCCTGCCGCGTGGTCGTCCGCGGCCGAGGATCATTTCCACCACGACGGGACGGTGCACAACTACGCCAGCCGCGACGATTCGTCCTTCTTCAAGACCAACGTGTGGGCGTCCGGCCCGATCGTGAAGGACCGGCTGTTCTTCTTCGCCATGTACGAGAAGCGTGATACCAACAGCGAGTACACATCGACCACCGGCTTCAGCTGGTTCGAAGGAGGGACGGACGGCGATTTCTGGGGCACCAAGCTGGACTGGCAGATCACCGACAACCATCTGCTCGAATTGCTGGCGTTCTCCGACAAGACCGACACCACCACCGACAGCTATGCCTACTCTTGGGACGACAAGGCGGTGGGCGCCTACGACGGCACCGGGTATTCCAGGGGCGGTGGCGACAACTACTCGCTGACCTACACCGGTCATTTCACCGACAACTTCGTCGCCAAGGCGATGTATGGCGTCAACGAACGCGCTTCGTATACATGGTCGCTGGCCGATACCCTGTGCAGCAGGTTCACCCTCGGCAGCAACTACCAATACCCGGCAGGGACGCCCAACCTGCCGCTGGACTGCCATCCGACCGGGAATTCGGTGTCCAGCCGCGACGACAAGCGTGAAGCCAGCCGCCTCGATTTCGAATGGTCGCTGGGTGACCACCAGTTGCGCTTCGGCCTGGACCAGGAAGTACTCGAATCCGTGACTTCCAACGTCTATCCGGGCGATGGCGTGTCGTATCAGGCGGTTTCGGTCACCCCGGGCGGGCCGCTTTCGAACGGTTCGGCCGTGCCCGATGGCGTCTTCGCGATCCTGGATGCGCGCCGCTACATCCAGGGCGCCGAGGTCGAGTCCACCTCCCAGGGCATCTACATCGAAGACAACTGGAACGTCACGCCCGACCTGCTGCTGAGTCTGGGCCTGCGTTTCGACAGGTTCGAATCCAAGGTCGGCGGAGACGTTTTCACCAAGTCGGATTTCGGCGACATGATGGCCCCGCGCCTCGGTTTCAGCTGGGACATGAAGGGGGATGGCACCACCAAGCTGTTCGGCAACGCCGGCCGCTACTACATCCCGATGACCAACCGGCTTCCCGAGTACTTCGGCGGCGGCGCCATCGACGAGCACACCTTCTACGTGCTCGATGGCTGGCAGACGCTCGACAACCCGATCACCGGCAGCCCCTACCTGGCCCCGATCGTCGGCGCGCAGATCGGTCCGGTCGACAGCTCCTACAACGCCGGCGGCGGCGATTTCCGCACCATCGTCGACCGCGATCTCAAGCAGGTGTACCAGGACGAGTACATCCTGGGCTTCCAGCAGGCCATCAACCGCGAATGGTCGTGGGGCGTCAATGCCACCTACCGCACGCTCAACCGCGCCATCGAGGACGCGTTGATCAACTCCTCTCCCGAAGCTTGTCCGTGGTATTCCGGCGACTGGCCGATCATCAACCCGGGCGAAACGGCGACCCTGTGGTGCCCCACGACCGAGGAATGGTTCGAGATCGACACCTCGCGGGAGGGCTACCGCATGCTGGGCAGCGGCCAGGTGGTCGGGTATCCCAAGCCCAAGCGCGTCTACAAGGCCGTCGAATTCCAGCTCGACCGCGCCTGGGACGACAAGTGGGCGTTCAACGCCAGCTACCTGTGGTCCAAGACCGAAGGCAACATGGAAGGGCCGGTCAACTCCGACCTCGGTTATGCCGATACCGGCATGGTCCAGTACTTCGACCATCCGGCGGGCGTCGAACGCTACGGCGTGCTGTTCAACGACTATCGCCACCAGATCAAGCTGCGCGGCAGCTTCAAGCTCAACGAGATGTGGTCCTTCGGCTCCACGTTGAGCGTGCGCTCGGGCGGCCCGATCACCGCCTTCGGCGTGGTCTGGCCCAACGACAACCGCGCGGGAGGCAGCTTCACCAACGAGTTCGGCAGCGGCGGCACGGGCTGGCTGTGCGTGGCGAACTGCGGCGACTGGACGACGCGTCAACTGGAGTACACCGAGCGCGGTGCGTTCGGCCGCATGCCCTGGGTCTACAACCTGGGCGCCAACGCCACCTGGACGCTGCCGGTCGAAGGCATCGACCTGAAGGCGCGCTTCTCCGTCTACAACCTGCTCAACAGGCAGACGGTCATCAACGTGCACAGCCGCTACGAGTCGCAGCCCGGCGTGATGCGGAGCACCTTCGGACAGGGCACGCGCTGGCAGTCCCCGCGCTACATGCAACTGGTCGTGACCTGGAACTTCTGAACCCGGCTTCGACCATTGCCTGGTTTCGCGACACCTCTCCCTTTGCACGGCCACTCCGGTGGCCGTCTTTTTTGGGTTGTTCGCCCGAACGAGGCCGGCGAAGCCCCGTCCCTGCGATCGGGGGAGGATATCCAGCACACTGTCATTTCGACCGCAGGGAGAAATCTCCCGTCCGGCGCGGGGAGAGGAGATTTCTCCCTGCGGTCGAAATGACAGGCGTTTCTCCGGTTTGTTCCCCCCTGGGAAAAGCCCCGTTCCGATGCTTCTCGCGGTTGCAGGTCGCATGCCTCTCCGATTGCATCGGGCAATACGGCACGGCGGATTCCCGTCGCGCATGCACCGCCGATCCTGCGACGCGCGCCACCAGATGCAGATGACAGCAAATTGACAGTGTTCTCGATCGCATGTTAAGCAGCACGGAAACAGGGCTCCGGCGGTGGGCGAGGAACATGAATGCAGGCGTTCCCCGCATCACCGCCAACGACAATCACTCCGGGGAATTCCATGTCGGCAATCCGTAGCGGCAACAGCCTGGTACCGGGATCGGTGCTGGCGATCGCGATCGCAATGACCTTGGCGGGAACCGCCATCGCGCAGGATGAGCCGACAGGCGCGGCGCAAACGCAAACGCAAACAGATACAACGCGAACGCTCGACCGCATCAGCGTGACCGGCTCGCGCATCAAGCGCACGGACATCGAGGCGGCGCTGCCGGTGACGATCATCCAGCGGCAGGAGATCGACGCCCAGGGCATCACCTCGGCCGAGCAGCTGATGCAGTTCCTGAACATCGCCAGCAACAGCGCCGACAGCCTCGCCGCCAACAGCGGCATCGCGCCGCCCGGCACCCGCGGCAACAACGGCGTCTCCGGCGCGAACCTGCGCGGGCAGGGCGCCGATGCGACGCTGGTGCTGCTCAACGGCCGCCGCGTCGCCGCGCACGGGCTGGCCGGCATGGTCGCCGACCTGAACTCGATTCCCTTCGCCGCGATCGATCGCGTCGAGGTCCTGCGCGACGGCGCGTCGGCGGTCTACGGTACCGACGCGATCGGCGGCGTGATCAACTTCATCACCCGCACCGACTACCAGGGGCTGTCCGCCACCACCGGCGTGGACGTCACCCAGGACGGCGGCGGGGAGATCTACCAGGCAAGCCTGCTCGGCGGCGTCGGCGACATCGACACCGACCGCTGGAACGCCTGGGCCGCGCTCAGCGTCAAGCGCAACCGGATCCTGCGCGGCGTCGACCGCGATTTCGCCGACAGCTTCCAGCCCGAACGCGGCCTGTCCCCGGATACGCGCGGCACGCCGTTCGCGACGATCTTCAACGTCAGCCACGACCGCATCGGCGGGGCCCCGGGGTTGATCGGTTTCGGGCTCGTCGATCCCGCCGACGACAACATCATGGGCGGCATCAACATCCTCGACCTGCCCGGGGCGGCCGGCTGCGAGGCGGGCGGTGATCTGATGGGGCCGTACGACGACCGGGTATGGAGTGCTTCGAGTTCCCGCTATGCCTGTGCCTGGGACTACGGCCGGGCGCGCGTGATCCAGCAGCCGGTGGACACCGTGCAGCTGATCGGCCGCGGCACGTTCCGGATCAACGACGATCACCGGATCGTCGCGGAACTCATGGTCTCGGAAGTCGAGTCGAAGCGGCAGTTCGAGGCACAGCAGATCTCCTCGGCGGCGTATCCCGCCGGCACCGCGAGCCAGCTCGACCTGTCGACCTGGTATCCGCTGAACGACCTCACGCGCGAGACCTACGACATGGTGTACGACGCGCTAGCGGCGTATTTCGGCGAGGACGGGCTGAGCTATGGCGCGCCGATCCCGTATCGCTGGCGCTGCATCGCCTGCGGCCCGCGCGAGATCGAGACCACCACCCGGGCCATGCGCATGCTCGTCGGGTTCGAGGGCACGCTGGGCAGCTGGGACTACAGCACCGGGTTCTCGCATGCCAGCAGCCGCGCCGAATCCGTGCTCGGCAACGGCTACTACTACACGCCGCAGCTCAAGCAGATCCTCGGAAGCGGCCTGCTCAACCCGTTCCTGATGCCGAGCCAGCCGCAGAGCGCCGAGGCGATGAGCGCGCTGGAGGCCGCGTCCGCCCGCGGCGTGATGCTGTACGGCGGTCAGTCCAGCAGCACGATCCTCGACGCGACCTTCTCCGGCGGACTCGGATTCAGCCTGCCCGGAGGCGAGGTGCAGGCCGCCACCGGCGTCGACCTGCGTCGCGAGGAGTACGAATTCTACGGGCCACCGGAGGCGATCCTCGGCAACGCCTGGATCTTCGGTGCCCCCGGCGACGGGCAGAACTACATCGATCCCGTGCACCGCGACATCAAGGCCGTGTTCGCAGAGGTCTACCTGCCGCTGTTCGATTCGCTGGAGATCACGCTCGCCGGGCGTTACGACCACTACAGCGGCTTCGGCGCCACGACCAATCCCAAGTATTCCTTCAAGTACCAGCCGGTCGAGTGGCTCGCGTTCCGCGGCGCCTACAGCACCGGCTTCAAGGTGCCCGACTTCGCGAAACTGTTCCGCGGCATCGCCGAAACCCCCTATACCGGCCTGGATCTCGCCGATCCCGCCACTTGCCCCAGCGGCGTCTACAACCCCGGCGTCGCAGGCTGCGAGCAGATCCGGCCGATCATCCTGTCCGGGGGCAAGCCCGACCTCGATCCCGAGGAGTCGAAGCAGTCGAGCTTCGGCGTGGTGGTGGCGCCGACCGGGAACTTCAATTTCAGCATCGACTGGTGGGAGATCGAGCGCATCAACACCATCCGCTCGCCCGGGCTGCAGACGCTGATCGACGAGTACGACCTGTTCGCCGGCAACTGGATCCGCGATTCGAGCGGCGCGGTGGTCGCCATCGACCAGCGCTTCATCAATTCCGGCGGCACCTTCAGCCGGGGCGTCGAGCTGGACGTCAACTTCCGCACGGAGCTGGCGGGCGGCAGCTTCCTCGTCAACCTCAACGGCAGCTACCTCGATTCCTTCCGCATCAAGAGCCTGGCGTCGCAACCCTACGGCGACGACATCGTCGGCAAGTTCGAGCGCTACCTCAACCTCCCGCTGAAGTGGAAGCACACCCTCAACTTCGGCTGGACCCGCGGCGACTGGATGCACACCCTCACGCAGGTCTACCGCGACGGCTACGAGGACTACGTGCCGCCGGGCATGCGCAACGGCAACTACGCGCCGCCCGCATGGGAGACCGAGGTCGACGAGTACATCACCTACAACTACAGCCTCACCTGGACGGGCATGGAAGGGCTGAGGGCGACCTTCGGCGTCCGCAACCTGCTCGACACCGACCCGCCGTTCACGCTGCGCTACCTCGACGACGGCGACGGCGCGGCGTGGGAGTCGCGCGTCGCCGACCCGCGCGGCCGGTCCTTCAACCTCACGCTCGAGTACGCCTTCCGGTGAGGCCCGCCGGCGACGAGGCATCGAACGGGCGCAGGTGGAACGCAGGGCGTGTCCTTGCCTGCGTGGCGGCGGCATGGCTGTGCCTGTCCGCGAATCCTCCGGCGCAGGCGTCGGACAACGGCGGCGGCGACAGGACGGTCGAAGCGCTCGATGCCGCGTTCGACGATGCCTTCGCGCGCTACGCGCCACCGGGCCTCGCCGTCGGCGTCATCGTCGACGGCGAAGTGCGGTACGCGCGCACCCGGGGCGAACTGGTCGCCGGGGGAGGGCAGGGGATCGACCGGGCGACCCTGTTCAAGATCGCCTCCAACAGCAAGGCGATGACGGCCGCGCTGCTGGCACGCCTGGTCGACCAGGGCAAGCTGGACTGGACCGATCCTGTGGTGAAGCACCTGCCGGACTTCCGCATGCACGACGCGTGGGTGACGCGCGAGATGCAGGTGCGCGACCTGCTGATCCACAACAGCGGGCTGGGCGCCGGGGCAGGGGACCTGATGCTGTGGCCCGAGCCGAACCTGTTCACCCGCGCCGACGTGATCCGCGGCCTGCGCTACCTGAAGCCTGCGTACAGCTTCCGCTCGCGCTATGCCTACGACAACACGCTGTACATCGTCGCCGGAGAAGTCGCCGCCGCAGCCGGAGGCGCGCCATACGACGTGTTGCTGCGGCGCGAACTGTTCGAGCCGCTCGGCATGTCGCGCTGCCAGGCGGGCGAGTGGCGGCGCGACGAGGCTGGCAACGTCGCGCAGCCGCACGCGCGCGGCGAAGGCGGGCGGCAGGTGGTGGTACGCGCGGACGACGAAGTGATTCCCGACGTACCGATGATGGCCGCGGGCGGCATCCGCTGCAGCCTCGACGACATGCTGGCGTGGGTCCGCATGTGGCTCCAGCCCGAGCGCTTCGGCCTCGATGCCGACGGCAGGCCGTGGCTGTCGCAGCGCCAGCGCGAGGACGCCTGGAAGACGCACATGCCCATGCCGCTGTCGCGGCGCATGCGCGACTGGGACGACAGCCATTTCTCCGCCTATGGCCACGGCTGGCGCCTGACCGACGTGGACGGCACCTGGAAGGTTTCGCACACCGGGACGCTTTCGGGCATGTACTCGGCGGTGACCCTGCTGCCGCAGAAGGACACCGGCTTCGTCCTCCTGATCAACGGCAACGCCGACGAACTGCGCACCGTGCTGACGCAGGTCCTGGTCAAGCACTTCACCCGGCCGGACGATCCTTCGCTCACGGTCGCGCACTACGCGGCGCTGCTTGCCGCCGAACGCGCCGAATCCGCCGACGTGGCGCAATCCTCCACCCCGGAGGAAGCACGCACCAGGGCTTCGGTACGCGACGCCGCGGGCTTCCTGGGCCGCTACCGCGATCCGTGGTTCGGCGAAGTCTCGATCTGCGCTGAAGGCGAGGGCGTGGGCTTCCGCGCGATGAAATCGCCGAAGCTGCACGGCGCAGTCATGCGCAGCGGCGAGCGCCTGCTGGTGGACTGGCACGAACTCGGCGCCGACGCGCAAGCCTGGTTGACGTTCACCACGCCCGCAACCGGCCCCGCGCGATTGACGATGGCGAAGGTCGACCCCGAAGCGGATTTCAGCTATGACTACGAAGACCTCGCGTTCGAGCGCATCGGCGACTGCCCGGCGCCCTGATCGGCCCGGCATCGCGCTGCTGGCGGCGCTGTCGCTGCTGCTCGGCGCATCGTGTGCGTCGAAAACGCCTGCGCCCGGACCGGGCGCGCCGGCCGCGGCCTTCGAAGCCGCGGACCTCGTCGACATCGCCCGTCTGGTGCCGGACATCGACCTGGACATCCGCTACGCCGGCGAACACAACTTCACCGGCACGCGCGTGGACGGCTACGAAGCGGCGAAGTGCTACCTGCTGCTTCCGGCGGCCGAAGCGCTGCGGGACGTCGAAGTCGAACTGCGCGGGCAGGGGATGAGGCTGCGCATCTTCGACTGCTACCGGCCCGTGCGCGCCGTGCAGCAGTTCGTGCGCTGGGCCGCCGACGCCAGCGATCAGCGAACGAAGGCCGAGTTCTATCCCGCCCTCGACAAGGGCAGCCTGATTCCCGGCTACATTTCCGATCGCTCAGGACACAGCAAGGGCGCCACGATCGACCTCACCCTGCTGCGCTGCGGACCGGGACCGGACGCATGCGAGGAGCTGGACATGGGCACCGCGTTCGACTTCTTCGACCCGCGCGCCAACACCGACCACCCGAGCATCACCGCCGGACAGCGCGAAAACCGCACGCTGCTGCGCGACGCGATGGTGCGCCACGGCTTCGCGAACTACGAGATGGAATGGTGGCACTACACCTTCCGGCTGCAGCCGCCGCCGGAGACCTTCCACGACATCCCGATCCGCTGACGCGGACCGGCTTGGCCGGGTGTCAGCCGATCTTCTTGAAGGTATTGGTGTTGCCGAGCTTCTCGACCTTGCCGCCGGCCTTGCGGAAGGCCGCCAGATCGTCCTCGATCTGCTCGCGGGTCAGGGTCGCGGTCTGCTTGCTGCCGGACCTGCCGGACTTGCGGAGGACGGTGTTGTTGCTTTTGCTGGGTGCCATGTGGACTTCACGTGTTGCGGATTACCCGCGCATGGTACGGTCCGGCAGCGTAAGAAAACGTCAATTGCGCGGAATTTCCCCGAATTCCGGCGAATTTGCGCGGATTTCTGGAGCAGTTGGCGGAGGTTGGAGGTTACCGGCCGGGCGGTGTCCCGATGGCCGGGAGATCGACCTTCAGTCGGTCCGGATGAAGACCGGCGCGCCAATCCGCTTTTCACGAGCCGCTCGCGCGGCGTCCCGTCGGGCCTCGGCCCGCAGCCGCCAGACGAGGCCCCGCAGGCGTTCGGGCGTGATGCGGTCGCCGTCGGGCGAAACGAGTTCGCGGCCAGCCATGCGCCAGCCGGCCCAGGGGCCGTGCATGGGCGCTCGGTTGTAGATTTCGCGCTCGTAGAGCGAGGCCGCGCATTCGTTCGGGCAGGCCTGGCCCTTGGGCCAGCAGGGCGGAAGCGAGTTCATGGGATTCGTGCCTCGATGTGGGGAGCTGGTCGCCCACCAGAAATCGACATTGTCAAAGTCCGCTAAGTGGCTGATTTACTTCATAGGGCCGCGGAAATAAGGGAAATGTTGCTGTTGCGATCGGCAGCTAAAAGGCGTATACGGGTGCGGCTAGACCCTAAGGAGCGCCGCTCGTGGGGTAACTGCACGCCCAAAGCCGAGTCCCACTCGTCTGCCACTAAATAAGCGGCGGGCCCGGTCAATTTGCGAGTACTACAGTGCCAAGCTACGCCGTGAAGTCATCCTCCCAGCGAGATGCTACTGGCTCGGTTTGTGGCTGGACTGGTGCACAGCGGTTACGGCTTACGTAGAGTTGCCTGCGAATCCCGATGAGCCGCAAGAGTGGCTGGCGGACTTTTGGGTCGAGTACGGAGGCAACGAGTATCTGATCGATGTCTCGGCAGAAGATAAGGCCGACACGGCGCCGTCCGGCACGCCTTGGGAGTTACTGGCCGATGGCTACGAGACTGTTGAAACTGGTCGAGGGCGTGTCACGCCCCGATGGCTTTGGGCACGACGCTCCCTCTTGCTTGGTCTGGAGCAGGCACATCCTTACGCCGTGTCGGCTCGACAACAAGGTGGTTTGAAGCTTACTTGCCATAAGCTTCTGACCGAGTGGCCAAGCGCAGGACTTACCATTGGCGACGCTGGTGAATCCCTTGGAGACAACCGATTCGTGCTTCAAAGCGCCATTTTCCACCTGATCAGGATTGGCCAGCTTGATCTTGAGTGGGCCCAAGGCCTTTCGTTGAATACACGACTCAGGAAAGTGGACCATGCACCGCAAAGCTGAGAGCTTGTTTCCAGCTTGTTGGCGGGACACCTCAACTTGGCCGACGCCCACCGATCGCGAAATCCCAGAAAAGCACAAGGATGCCTATGCCCGGCGCAAACGCATAATCGAGGCATACATGCGGGGAGCAAGTCTAAGAGTGCTCTGCAAGGTCGAGGGTGTCGACACTGCGACTGTCTACACTATGCTCGAAGCGTGCGCGAGTCACGCGCATGATGGAAAAATTTGGGGCTTTCGCGCCCTGGTTCCGTACGTTCGGAAGAAGGCCTATGAGCGGTCGAGTGAAGTCCGCGCAGACGCTCTGGCTGCCGGCCGAGGGACGGGAGGCTTGTTCATGCAAATGTTGGCTAATCACGAGCCGCTGCGACTTCTCATTGCGAAGCAAGCAAGCAAGTACGCCAGTACGAATTTCACCGGGCGAGTTCCAATAAAGAAGGAGCACAACATCTTTCTGACTAGGATTTCCCAGTTGCAGGGAAAGACCGGGTACCCATTCAGCCTGCAAAACAAGGGTCGCGAAGGTTTCAGGCAGGCAATTAATGCGGAGATCGCAAAGCAGCGCGGGGAGGCGCGCGTTCCCCTGCGGGACTCCGTTGAGCGAGCTTTTCGTTTGCAGATCGATGCGCGATATCGAAACGTCCAGATTGACGCCCATCGACTGGATTCGTTCATTCGTGTCAAGTTCGTTGGCCGCAAATCGCGTTTCAAAACTCGGGCCCTTCGCCCCTGGCTGATCGCGGCCGTTGAGGTAGATAGTGAGGCGTGTCTAGGGTGGAGCCTATCTGTTGAGCGCGAACCATCGCATCTGGACCTACTGCGTTGCCTGTACAGCATGATGGCCCCTTGGGAGCGGCGGCAGACATTCGAGATCGTAGGGCTCGACTACAATCCCGATGCAGGCATGCCTTCAGGCGTCATCCCACGCTGTGCCGGTCGCTATGTCGACAGTATCAGTCTAGATAATGCCCTCTGTGGGCATGCAGACAATATCCGCCAGATCGTTCTAGAGAGGTTGCACGCGACGCTTCGAATGGGCCTCCCGCGGGAACCGCGCACTCGCTGTGAGATCGAACAGCTGTTCAATACGCTCACCCATCGCAACATTCAGCACCTTGTGGGCGGAGTTCGTCCCAACATGAGCAATAGGGAGCGAGCATCTGCGATGAGCGCGGCGGAAGACCAGGGACTGACAGTCGAACAAATGGAAGAATACTTGGACGTCGTCCTCTGCAATTACAATGCGGAGCCTCACTCGGCGCACTACGGAAAGTCACCGCTTCAAGTCCTTCGAGAGGAGCCGCATTCGGCCCTTATTCGCTCTGACATGTCTCCAAACGCCTCGTGGCGCAACCTCTTAAAAATCGAGGTAACTGCGACTATTCGGTCCAGCGACGATCATCCGCCCCGAATCAATTATATGAAGGGCCAGTATACGAACGACGTCTTGCGCTCAAGTGGTGATCTGTTAGCCAACAAGGAGGTCGTCCTCACGGTGAATCTCGTCGACCTCAGATCAGTCAAAGCGAAAGTCTCGGGCGGAATCGATCTCGGTACACTCTACGCACGCGGCCCGTGGGCACACTTCGTGCACGACATCCGCTTGCGAAAGAAGCTTAATAGAGAAATCGCTGATGGAAATTTTTACTGGTCCGAGGGCGTGGATCCCGAGGAGCAGGTCAATGACTTCTTGCGCAAGACTAGCAAAACAAAGGTTTCGCAGCCGTCAAAGGTCCGTCGCGCGCAATCGGCCTCGCGCCAGACCCCAAGATCCGGCCGTCTGTTGACTTCGCCCAGACTGATTGCGGATGTGGCCAAAGGTGCCGAACTTGACCTTGAAGCGCTTCTTGGCGACAAGCTGAAGGGATGAATTGTGGCGAGCATTCCTCATCCCATCGAGAAGAATGACTACCTGATTCTGACTAAGCCCATAAGTCGAATCATGGCCAGTTTGACGGCATGGGTGACGTTGAATTTTTCAGGCGCAATGATCCACGGGCAGCGGCGCTTGGGCAAATCGCACTGCGCCGAATTCATCAAGCGGTATCTATCAGATACGATTGGCTATAGAATATCGGTCACTTTGCTCTGTGTTCGTAAACACGACGCTGTCAGAGAGGGTGACTTTCTAGATTCACTTCTACGCGCCTTGGGCGAAGCTCCTCCCACGCGTGGTTCGAAGGATCAGAAGATGGAATTGATAATTAATCGATTCCTCATAATGGCTAGGCGATGCCCTGCTAGGAAAGTTGTGCTAGTACTCGATGATGCACAGCGGTTGGAGATCTTGCACTTCGAGATCCTAATGTCGATCCAGAATGAGCTTTACCATCTGTATCGTGTGATGCTATTCACTCTACTTGTGGGTCAGCCGCAGATCAAAGTAAAGCGTGAGCTGCTGATCGTTTCCGGCGAGAAGCAAATCACAGCCAGGCTGATGGCTGACGACGTGGAGTTCGTGGGGCACCGATCTCTGGATGAAGTGAGGTTCGCTTATAACCGCTTTGATCAGCACTGCTTCCATCCAGCACGGAGTGGCATCAGCTTCACCCAAGGGCTCGCCCCGGAAGCGTGGGCGGCCGACTGGCGTTTGGCAAATGAGGCCGAGCCTATCTGGAACGAGTATGTCGGACGGCGAGAAGAAATGGGCGTGGAGCCGGTCGAGGAAGCGTCCATGCAAGCTTTGACGACCATGGCAACTTACATCTATCAGAAGTACGCAAACCAAGCCGGATTCCGCGGCTTGAGTCCAGACCAAGTGACAGATGTGGTCCTCGCTGCCGGGCTGCTCCAGTTGGAGACCCGTGCGCGAGAGGATGCCAGTGGGAGTGAGGGTGACTCAGGCGAGGAACCGGAGGACGACTGAGACTTGAGCAGGAGCGGTACTTCGAGTACATGCCGTTGCATGCGACTGCGTTACCAATGGCGACTGAAAGGGTCGCGGGGGATTAGGGAGCATTATCGGGGGTAGGCTCAAGGGGGCAACCTCCATGAGCCTCACCCCCCAGTCGGGCTGCCGAGAACGACTTCGCTGATGAGCGCTGGAGCGTTTGAGAGTTCCATAGTCCGGAAGTCGGCTGGCGGGGAAGACCGCAACAGTGGCGATTCTGGACGATCCCCCCCCTTGAAGAGAACCTACTCTTCGGGCCACTCCAACCTAGTGGACATGGTCAGTGGGCCTTGAGGGCAGTCTGCCATCCAATCGCGACCGTCTTCAGCTGGTCCGAGCACGAGCCCAACTCCTGTCCCGCTCTCAGTCACAGTTGCTGCCAGCATGACCTCACCCGCAGTCGGGAAATGTCTAGCAATCAGGACTGCACGCTGCCGCACGCGAAGAGGCAGTGACGCATTTCGCGCTAGCTCGACGAGAAAGCCACCTGCCCAGACCAGAGCCCTCGCTCGCTCATCAGGCAATGTCATAGTCGGAAATCCTTGGCTGTGGGTCGGTACTGTCCGTCAAGCCAGTCTCGCGACGTGCGACGCAAGCGGCGCTAGTGAACGGCTCGGTGGTCTGGCTTTCAGAGCGGGGTGACAGAGGGGTGGGAAGTCGACTGGGCCACACCGGACCTACAGTCTGATCACGATCACGAGGCCTTGTCCTTGTCGGACTTTCGCAGCCGATCTACCGCGAGCTTCTGCGCCAGCTCCGCTGGTGTCCCGCCAGGTTGCTCGCCCCCGGCTGCCAGGTCCTTTTTCACCTGTGCCGCATAGGTTTCCAAGAACATCGCCGCATAGAATCGGGACTTGCGCACCTCGCTGGGCACCGAGATTCCGAGCTGCTTTGCGATAAGAATGGCGTAATTGAGCTGGGCCTCGGTTGGCTCTTTCAGGTCCCAGTCGATGCTGTCTTTGAGAAGTGTCTCAACCTGGTTTTCCAGGCGTCTCACGAATGTGTCCCGCACTTTTCGGTCCTTGATCCGCTCAAACTGGATCGTCAGCGCTTCCTCAAGCTGTGCAGAAACGTACAGCTCAAGGGTCATCTCGACGGCTGGATTCACCAAGTACAGGGCCATGTCGGTCGCGTCGCCGGAGGTGGGAAAGCAAGGGCAGACCGCCTAGATCCTACATGAATTTCATGTAATCGGTACCCGTGCCATAGCTTCTCAGGTCGCCCTTCTCCGGCGCGACCATGACAGGTAAGACAATCTATTCAGCCGAATACAGGCGACTCGTCGAGCGACTTCGTGCGCGACGCGAGGAGATTGGGCTCACGCAGACCGCTTTGTCCAAGGATCTCGGGTGGCCCCAACAGCGCCTGTCCGCGATCGAGGCAGGCGCGCGTCGACTGGACGTCATGGAGTTCCTTCACCTGACTGCACGTCTGGGCCTCGCGCCCGACGTAGCCCTTCGCCTTGTGGTTGCTGCGTCCGAGTCACCCGGCCGTCGGAAGAAGGCCCCGGACCCGAAGTGAAGCTGCCCGTCGGCCGGAGCAACGGGCTACGGCGATGTCGGACACCGCAGTGCGCGGCTGCTGCCCGGGACGCGGCCAAATAACGGTCTCGCTGGGAAGACCGGTCTCGCTGGAAGGATCCGCGCGCAATTCCGTGCATTAAGGACAGCGCGACGGCCAGAGGGGCTGAGTGCCTGGACAGGACAGCCCCCGGCATTCTCGGGAACCTTTGTGCCCACTAGCAAGGTGCCAGCGTCTTGGGACTTGGGCCAGCTGAGTTATGGTCCACCAAGTGGGACAACGCTGATTCATTGTTTCGAAAATGCGACTAATGCGCGCGTTGATTGAATGATGAGCTGCGCCAATGTGTCAATTATGCATCCCGTGCCTAATTATGCATACCCGGATTGGGTTGCATAACGACGCGCCCGCAGAGAGTGGGTCCCTGGCACCGGCAGTTGTAGTTCGCACTCGTGACGGCGAGGTTGAGTTGGGGAGCGGTATCGTTAGGCTCCAGCAGCCCCCGCATCCCTGCAGGGGCTCGCATGGCTGGATTGCATGCACGCCGGGGAACGTGGACGACTAGGGGACGTGGACGATCCGAGTCCGGCTAGCGCGCACCATGCGTTGCTGGTGGCCTAAGCCTGCGCTCCAGCCCAGGTGGGCGCAGTCAGAGCATCGCCTGTATCGATGTCGGAAAAGTCTGACGCCATGGTTGCGCCTGGCGCGCTAACCTCAACCCCGAACGATGGAGGCCCTCATGTGCTATTCCGCCCAAGTGCACGCCGAGTTCAAGAAGTTCGTCCGGGCCACCGGCGGCCACGGAATGGATATCGACGCCTACGTGAAGGTGTTCTGGTGGGGCGAAGGCAAGGATCCCCGTAAGCGGCCGAAGGTGCCGCGCGGCGTCGAGCGGGACATCCTCCAGCACGGGCCGCCCGAGGTGGCAGACCTGATCCGCGGCTGGGACAACTGGGAGATCGACCAGCTCACCCAGGAGATCTTCGCCCAGCGACGGCGGGTGGCGGACGCTGAACGGGCCCTGCAAACCAGGGCCACCAAGAAGGCGGCCGAGGACGTTCGGATCGGCACCAACAAGGTCGCCGCTGCGCAGCGCCGATTGGATTCACTTAAGGGCAAGGAGAGCGACCAGGACTGGCGCATCTACCCGGGCGTCTTTGCACCGGTGATGGTCGCCGAGGGCGGCCAGCGGACCGTCAAGCTTATGCGATACCTGTGCCGACCGGCCGGCAAGCCCGCCGTTTACGACCGTAAGTACCCGGGCACCTACAACGCCCGGCGCGATAATCTAGAGGGCTTCTGGCAGGGCCAGTTCGGCCATCACCACGGGCTGCTGGTGGCCGATGTGTTCTTCGAGAACGTCGAGGGGCCCGATGGGAAGAACCGGGTATTGGCATTCACCCCACGGGATCGCGAGCCGATGCTGATTGCCTGCCTCTGGTCACACTGGACCGATCCGTCTGGCAGAGAGCCGGAGTTGCTGTCCTTCGCCGCCATCACCGACGACCCGGAGCCCGAGGTCGCCGCGGCTGGTCACGACCGGACGGTCATCAACATCAAGCCGGAGCACATCGACGCCTGGCTCGCCCCCGAGCAGGGGAACCTCGGTGCCTTGCACGCCATCTTCGACGACAAGCGCCACCCCTATTACGAACACCGGGAGGCCGCGTGACCCAGCCTGAGGTGTTCGAGATGGTCCAGCGGGTGCGGCGCTTGACCGAATGGTGCCGCGGCTACCGGGCGGATCCGGCAAACGCTGGAAAGACCTACGGCCAGTTCTGGACAGAGCACGACGCCTACGACCCCGAGCTGTTGCGGATTCTCGAGGGATACCGAGGGCAGACCATCCCCGAACCGCTGAAGGCGGCCTGCATCCAGCTGTGGATTGCGCTCGATGCCGGCGAGTGGGACAGCGTTAGCCGCGGCTCCCGGCTACTGGTGAGCGAGATCTTCGGCCTAGGACCCAGCGCTCGTTCGCCGGAACGCGCCTGGCTCGATCGGCACCTCGACGAACTGGCGCGGCGCATACGGCACATGGTGGAGACCATCCAGCCGGAATACGTCATGGAAGAGTTCGCCGGATACGCCGACGGCATCCGCGACGCCGCGCCGACCGAACACTTGCCGCACGTCGACGCTCGACTCGACTGCATCCTCCACAAAGCGGGTCTTGTGCCCGGAGACCCAGAGGAACCCTGTGATGACGCCTGATCAGCTCGAGGAACGACTCCAGAGGCTGTCGCGCGAGGTCAGCGAGTGGTCGAGCGCCCGCGCAGGCCGCACACCGGCCGAGTTCGCCACCTGGTTCTGGCGCCGCGCCGAGGACATCAAGGCCGAGGCGGGCGCTGGGCTGGCCGAGCAGACGCACGTGCGGATCCTCGACCTGTGCGACTCCGCCGTCGACGCCGGCCTGTTCGGACAAGACGGGAACGAGAACGAGCCATTCCCCGGGTAGCTTGCCCCTATTGCTGCAGGCCGGCGGCTCTGCTGCACAGCCAGTCCCGCGGCTACCCTTACCCGGCCAACTGGGGGCCAGCGTGGAAATGCGCTACTTGTGACGCCTGCATCCGTTGCTACGCGGGCTCCGAGCGGCCGCTTGGGAGCCTGGCCAACGCGGAGACCCGCGAATGGCGCAGGCGCGCGCATGCTGCGCTGGATGCGTTTTGGCGCGACGGCGGCATGTCCCGCTCCGCCGCGTACCGATGGATGGCGAAAGCGATGGGGCTGACCAAAGCCGAGGCCCACATCGGCCGGATGGATCCGGAAGCCTGCCGGCAACTGATTGAGCTAATTGGTCGTCGCGAACGGTGACGCTTACCGACGATGACGGGCGCGTCGGCGGTGCGTTGTTTCTACAGTGCCGAGAGCCGGAGTGCGCATCGTGCACCCGCCGTAAAGCATCATCGGCTCACTACCTTCCGCCTTGATCTGCTCCTCCCACTTGCAAGCCCAGGTTTCCACATAACGCCGGCCGGTCGCGTAGGTGGCGAAGAAGGCGTAACGCTGTCCTCGCCTATCCGGGCGCGTGTTCACCCGGCAGCGGCCGTCCTCGAGCGCCGTCAGAGTGGCGATCTTCCGGGATTCAAAGTACAGAGCATGGCCGCCCAGCTCGGGCCGCCATTGGAATTCGATCGGGCACATGTGGGCAGGGTACGGCCCGGTGTCTCGCCAGCGGAGACCGTTACGCGCGAGTCCCGCAGTTGTTGGCGTCAGCTGCGCTCTTTCCAGGGCGCACGCACGTCGGGAGGGCTCCAGGAGTGTGGTCGCATCGTGGGTCGTGAGCTGCTGGCCAGTCGACTGTGATCCGTGCGGGCCTCAGCGTCCGTGACGCAGTGCCGAGATCGGCGACAGCCGCCGCCCGGGGCAAGTACAAGCGCTCGTTCTACCGGTTCTAAGCCCCGCTACGCCCGAACGCAAGCCAGATGCACAACAGCGAAATCCCGATCGCCAGCAATGCGTGGAAGCCGGCCGAGACAATCATGCTCGGCGTGAGTTTGTCGATTGTGCGGTCAACAATGCGGCGGACTCCGGCAGCAAGCGATGGTATGAAGAGTGCGAGGCCGATCGCAATAGCAAGCCGGAGTGCGCGGAAGAACAGCCAAGGTGCAGCGCCGCCAACCGACTCACCGACAGCCTCCAACCTTGTCTGCCGCCAGAGATCTTCGACCCTGCTGCCTAGCCGGAACTGAAGGTCCTTCGCGGCAGCTACTGCCAACTCATTGCCCCACAGAACTCACCCGAGTTCCTCGTTCGTTCGACTTACTCGCAAACGGGCCCAATTGCCGTAGACGACAAAAGTACTTTCGGAGCATCGCTTGACCCCTTAGGTGCGCATGTCGCTCATGGTACGGCCGACGTTCGCTGCGCTTTGCGCGAAGCGCACGGCTTTCGCGTGCCAAGTGCAGAGCGCTCGAAGCGGGTGGGCAGGGCGAGGAATTCGCCAAACGCTTCCCAAAACGAGTTTGGGCCGCCTCTAGCAGCCCTCAGTCGTTGATTCCGGTCACTACCGTGAAAGGGTAGTTTCCGAGGAATCGATCGGGTCAGGCCGGCCATCCACTCTTTGGCGAGAGCGGACCTCGGAAGACCAGAGATTAGGCAGCGTTATCGTGGCTAGCAGCCGACAAGTTCGCCTGCGCTGCGTGTTTTTGCGTCCGGCGGCCTCCAGATACCGTTCGAGGCTCATGAGCGGCACCCCGGTTCCGGACATGAAACCTGGGCGCTGCCCGGCCGGCGCAGTGCCCCCAGGATGGTGCACGTTCCGCGCTCGCCGCCGGCGCAGTCGGCAATGACCCGTTCCAGTTCCGACGCCATACGCTGCAACTCTGCGATGCGCCCCTGGATATCGGCCAGATGGGTGCGGGCCATGGCGTCGACGTCGCGGCACGACATGGTGGGGTCGTCGTCCAGGCGCAGCAGGCTGCGGATCTCCTCCAGGCTGAAGCCCAGCTCGCGCCCTCGGCTGATGAAGCGCAGCCGGTCGACATCGGCGGGGGTGTAGGAGCGATAGCCGCTGTGCGTGCGCTTGGGCGGCGACACCAGGCCCGAGCGCTCGTAGTAGCGGATGGTCTCCAGGTGGCAGCCACTGGCGGCGGCCGCTTCGCTGATCTTCACGTGCTTGACTCCGTAGCTACTACAGACTTTATCCTTCGCCGCATTCCGCCGCCACCCTGGCCGGGTGGCATCTGTTCGACGAGGACCCCGATGAGCGATTGCGGCTGCCACCATGAGGCAAAGAACGCACAGGAGCGGCGCGTACTGCGCATCGCCCTGGTGCTCAACGCCGCCATGGCGGTGATCGGCGGCCTTGCCGGCTGGATCGCCCAGTCGACCGGCCTGCTGGCCGACGCCCTGGACATGCTGTCCGACGCCACCGCCTACGCGATCGGCCTGGTGGCCATTGGGCGCACCGCCCGCTTCAAGGCGAGCGCGGCCTGGCTCAGTGGCAGCGTGCTGCTCGTGCTCGGTATCGGCGTGCTGGTGGAGGTGGGCCGGCGCGTCGTCTATGGCGCCGAGCCGCTCAGCGGCTGGATGATCGGCACCGCGCTGCTGTCGCTTGCGGTCAACGTCACCGTCCTGCGCCTGCTTGCCCCGCTGAAGGCGGGCGAGGTCCACCTGCGTGCCACTTGGCTGTTCACCCGCGCCGACGTGGTGGCCAACATCGGCGTCATCCTGGCCGGTGTATTGGTACTTTGGCTCGCCACCCCGTACCCGGATTACGTCATCGGCACCCTGATCGGCCTGTACGTGATCAAGGAAGCCATCGAGATCCTCGGCGATGCCCGCCGTGCCCGCGCCGAATCGAAATCGCCCTCTGCATGACCTCGCGCCGTCCCCCGCTGTCCCTCTGTCGCTGGCTGATGCTGGCGGCATTGGCGTTGAGCGTGGTCCTGCAGCCGGTGCTGGGCTCGGTGAGCGAATTGCACGAGCTGTCGCACGGCGCCGCGAGCGTGCACGACATCAGCGAAACCGGAGCGCCCGATGAAGAGGGCAATGCCGCCGGCACGCTGCACGTCATGCACCACTTGGCTCACTGCTGCGGGCATGTGGTGCCTACACCCGCTGCACCGCTGGTGCTGCCCCGGATCAGTCACAGCGAACCCACGAACCTGACGGACTCGCGCCTTGTGCCTAGCGGGCGATGGCTCGCCCCCTTCCGACCTCCGATCTCGGCCTGACGCCCCACCGGCGCTGATGCCGGCTTCTGGCCCTTTCCGATTGGAGTGTTTCCATGTCTGTGCGACTTGCGGCGTTCGCCGCACTGGTCGCCGTGTCCGCCATTGCATGGCCGGCGAACGCGGCTGATCGACTCTCCCTGGACGACGCATTTGCGCGCGTCGCCGAATCCCATCCCGATCTGCGCCTGCTCGGGGCGCGACACAACGTGCTCGCCGCCGAACTGGGCCGCGCAACCCTGCGCCCCCCACTGGTCGCCGGCGCCAGCGTCGAGAACGCTTTCGGCACCGGCGAGGCGAGTGGCCTGAGCGGCGCGGAGCTGACCCTGACCCTGGCGTCGGTGCTGGAGCGTGGCGGCAAGCTCGATGCGCGTCGCACGCTGGCGCAAAGTCGCATCGATGCCCTGGCGGTCGAGCGCGAGGCCCGGCGCCTCGACCTGCTGGCGGAAGTCGCGCGTCGCTACTTGGCGATGGTCGCCGCGCAACGCCAGCGCGAGATCGCCGAGCTCGACATTGCCCAGCGGCAACGTACCGTCGCCGGAGCACGGCAACGGCTGCAGGCCGGCGCTTCGCCCGAGTCGGTCGTGCTGACCGCGCAGGCGGCCCTGGCCCGAGCGGAGTTGGATCGTGCCCGTGCCGAGCAACGCCATGCGGCGGCGCGGCAGCACCTGGCCGCCCTGTGGGGCGAGCGATCACCCACATTCGACGCGGTGGCTGGCGACCCGACGGTCCTGCCCGAGGTGCCTGCGTTTGCCACCCTGGCGAGCTTGCTGGAACAGACGCCCGAGCTTGCGCAGTTCGTCGGTGAGCGCCGTATCCGTGAGGCGCGCCTGCAACTCGCGCGTGCCGATGCCAAGGCGGATCTGGATTGGGAAGTCGGCATCCGCAGGTTGCAGTCAACAGACGACTTGGCCCTCGTGGGCATTGTGTCGATGCCGCTGGGCGCGAGTCGCCGCGCGCAGCCGGAGATCCGCGTGGCCGAGGCCGAACTCACCGCGCTGGAGATCGAACGCGAGTCCAAGGGGCTGTCGCTGTATTCGACACTGGCCGAAGCGCACGGGCGCTACCTCACGGCGCAGGTGGAGCTGGATCGGCTGCGCACCGACGTGATGCCCAAGCTCGCCAGGGCCGAAGCGGCGGCCGAGCGCGCCTACCGCGCCGGGGCCATCAGCTACCTGGAATGGGCGCAGTTGCAGTCCGAACGCACCGCCGCGCGCAAACAACAACTCGACGCCGCGTTTGAAGCCCAGCGCGCCCTTATCGAAATCCAACGCCTGACCGGAGCGCCTTTCGTGGCGGCACCGACACGGGCGACGCAAGGAGACACCCCATGAAGTGGATGCACCGGATCAGCGCGCTGACGCTGGCTGTCCTGTTGGGCGCTTGTGGCGGCGCCAAGCCCGCGGGTGAGCCCGGCCATGAAGACGAATCGCAGGCCGAAGCGGGCGGCCACGAAGAGGAAGGTCACGAAGAGGCGATGGATCGCACCACCATCGCCGCGAAGGTGGCGCAGGACGCCGGCATTCGCGTTGCACCGGCTGCCGCCGGGGTGATCGCCGACGAGCACGAAGTCCAGGGATTGCTCACGCCCGTCGAAGGCCGCGTCGCCAAGGTCATGGCGCGCTTTCCCGGCCCGATCCGTACGCTGCGCGCCAACGTGGGCGACCGCGTGCGGGCCGGGCAGCCGCTGGCCACGATCGAGAGCAACCTGAGCCTCACCACCTACACCGTGCCTGCGCCGATTTCCGGCGTGGTCCTCGCGCGCAACGCGTCGATCGGCACGGTCGCCGGCGAGGGCGCGGCGCTGTACGAGATCGCGGACCTGTCGGAGCTGTGGGTGGACCTGCACATCTTCGGCGCGGACGCACAGCACATCACCGCCGGCGTACCGGTGTTGGTTACCCGCATGAGCGATGGCGTCACCGCCGAAACCACGCTCGAACGCGTGCTGCCGGGAACCGCCACCGCGAGCCAGAGCACCGTGGCGCGTGCCACGATCCGCAACCTCGACGGCCTGTGGCGGCCGGGTTCCGCGGTAAAGGCGCGGGTGACGGTCGATCACCAGCCCGTTAACCTCGTGGTCCCGCTCGGCGCGCTGCAGACCGCCGGCGAGGACGATGTGGTGTACGTGCGCCGGGGCGACACCTACGTCACGCGCCCGGTGCGGGGCGGGCGCCGCGACGCACAGCGCGTCGAGATCGTGTCCGGCCTGAAGGCCGGCGAGCAGGTCGTGGTCGAGCAGAGCTTCCTCGTCAAGGCGGACATCGAGAAATCGACCGCCGAGCACGAGCACTGAGGTCGCCGCCATGCTCGAAAAAATCATCCGATTCGCCATCGCGCATCGGTGGCTGATGTTGCTGCTCACGCTCGCCCTGGTCGGGCTGGGCGTGTGGAGCTTCACGAAGCTGCCGATCGATGCCACGCCGGACATCACCAATGTCCAGGTGCAGATCAATACCGAGACGCCGGGCTACTCGCCGCTGGAGGCCGAGCAGCGCGTCACTTTCCCCATCGAGACGGCGCTGGCCGGCCTGCCGCGCCTGGACTACACCCGATCGCTGTCCCGCTATGGCCTGTCGCAGGTGACCGTCATCTTCGAGGACGGCACCGACATCTACTTCGCCCGCCAACAGGTATCCGAACGCCTGCAGCAGGTGAAGTCGCAGCTGCCGGAAGGATTGGACCCGGACATGGGGCCCATCGCCACCGGCATGGGCGAGATCTTCATGTACACCGTCGACGCCGATCCGACGGCGCGCAAGCGGGACGGCACACCGTATACGGCCACCGACCTGCGCACCCTGCAGGATTGGGTGGTGCGTCCGCAGATGCGCAATACGCCGGGCGTTACCGAGGTCAACACCATCGGTGGCTTCGAACGGCAGATCCACATCACGCCGGATCCGGCCAAACTGGTGGCGCTGGGCTTCACCCTGCATGACGTGGTCACGGCGATCGCGGCCAACAACCAGAACGTCGGCGCCGGCTACATCGAGCGCAACGGCCAGCAGTTCCTCGTTCGCGTACCGGGCCAGGTTGCCGATCTCGATGCCATCCGTGAGATCGTGCTGGACCGGCGCGAAGGCGTGCCGATCCGGGTACGCGACGTGGCGCTCGTGGGCGAAGGACCGGAACTGCGTACGGGTGCCGCGACACAGAACGGCCGCGAGGTGGTCATCGGCACCGTTGTGATGCTGGTGGGCGCCAACAGCCGGGAGGTATCGCAGGCCTCCGCGGCGAAGCTCGAAACGGCAAACGCGAGCCTGCCTGAGGGCGTCACGGCCCGTCCAGTCTACGACCGCACCGCACTGGTCGACCGCACGATCCACACCGTCGCCAAGAACCTCATCGAGGGCGCGATCCTCGTCGTCGTCGTGCTGTTCCTGCTGCTGGGGAACGTCCGCGCTTCATTGGTCACGGCGGCGGTGATTCCGCTGGCGATGCTGTTCACCGTTATCGGCATGGTGCGCGGCGGCGTGTCGGGCAACCTGATGAGCCTGGGCGCGCTCGATTTCGGACTCATCGTCGACGGCGCCGTGATCATCATCGAGAACTGCCTGCGCCGCTTCGGCGAGGCGCAGCACGCCCTCGGCCGCACCATGACGCGGGAGGAACGCTTCGACCTGACCGCGGTCGCGACGGCCGAAGTCATCCGTCCCAGCCTGTTCGGCGTCGGCATCATCACCGCCGTGTACCTGCCCATCTTTGCGCTGAGCGGCATCGAAGGAAAGATGTTCCACCCGATGGCGATCACCGTGGTGCTTGCGCTGACCGGTGCGATGCTGCTCTCGCTCACCTTCGTGCCGGCGGCCGTCGCCACCTTCCTGGGCGGCCGCGTCGAGGAGAAGGAAAACCGTCTGATGGCATGGACCAAACGCCGCTATGCACCGATGCTGGCCTGGTCGTTGAAGCGTCGGGGCTGGGTGCTAACTGGCGCTGCCGCCTTGGTAGTGCTGTGCAGCTTGCTTGCTACCCGTCTGGGCACCGAGTTCATTCCGAACCTGGACGAAGGCGACATCACGGTGCAGGCGCTGCGCATTCCCGGCACCAGCCTGACCCAGTCGGTAGCCATGCAGGAAACACTGGAGAAGACGCTGGCAGGCTTCCCGGAAGTGGAACGCGTGTTCGCCAAGATCGGCACTGCCGAAGTGGCCAGCGACCCCATGCCGCCGTCGATTTCAGACACCTTCGTGATGCTCAAGCCGCGTGAGGACTGGCCCGACCCACGCAAGCCGAAGGACGAGTTGCTGGAGGAGATGGAAGCGGCGATCACCAGGCTGCCCGGCAACAACTACGAGCTGACCCAGCCCATCCAGATGCGCACCAACGAGCTGATTTCCGGCGTGCGTGCGGACGTGGCGGTCAAGATCTATGGCGACGACCTCGACCAGCTGGTCCGCACGGCGGCGCAGGTGCAGCGAGTGATGGCGGCCGTGCCCGGTGCGGCCGACGTCAAGACCGAACAAGTCGCCGGCTTGCCGCTGCTGACCGTGGTGCCGGATCGCCAGGCGCTCGTGCGTTACGGGCTCAACCCAGGCGACGTGCAGGACACGGTGGCCACGGCCGTAGGCGGCGAGGTGGCCGGCCAGTTGTTCGACGGCGATCGGCGCTTCGATCTGGTCGTACGCCTGCCCGAAGGTGTGCGCCAGGACCCGGCCGCACTCGCCGATCTGCCGATCCCGCTGGGCAGCAACGGCGAGGCCGACGAATCGAGCCGGCCGGCAAGCTGGGTGGGCGGTGCGCCACGCACGGTGCCGTTGCGGGAAGTGGCGCGCATCGAGTCCACGCTTGGCCCCAACCAGATCAACCGCGAGAACGGCAAGCGCCGCGTGGTCGTCACGGCCAATGTGCGCGACCGCGACCTCGGCGGCTTCGTCAACGAACTGCAATCGGCGATCGAAGCGAAGGTCCGGGTACCCACTGGCTACTGGATCGAATACGGCGGCACGTTCGAGCAACTGATCTCCGCGAGCCGGCGCCTGGCGATCGTGGTCCCGGTGACGCTGGTGATCATCTTCGGCCTGTTGTTCATGGCCTTCGGTTCGGCGAAGGATGCGGCCATCGTGTTCAGTGGCGTGCCGCTGGCGTTGACCGGCGGCGTAATCGCACTGGCATTGCGCGGCATTCCGCTGTCGATCTCCGCTGGCGTCGGCTTCATCGCGTTGTCGGGCGTTGCCGTGCTGAACGGCCTGGTGATGATCGCGTTCATCCGAAAGCTCCGTGAGCAAGGCGATTTTCTCGACAATGCGATCGTGGATGGGGCGCTGGGTCGCTTGCGCCCGGTGCTGATGACGGCGCTGGTGGCCTCGCTCGGTTTCCTGCCGATGGCGCTCAACGTAGGCGCAGGTTCGGAAGTGCAGCGCCCGCTGGCGACGGTCGTGATCGGCGGCATCGTGTCCTCGACATTGCTGACGCTGCTCGTGCTGCCGGCGTTGTATCGCTGGCTGCATCGGCAGGCGGAGGGTTCACCGCGGGCTGCGAACGCTTGATCGAAACTTCATGCAGGCTGCGGCCACTTAGGAGCACAAGACATGGGTGCAGGACACGATCACGGGCTGGGCGAAGTCCAGCATGAGAAACCGTTGTGGTGGGCCTTCGGACTCACCGCCGCCTTCCTGGTCGCCGAGGTGGTGGGTGGCCTCGTCACCAACAGCTTGGCGCTGCTGTCCGACGCGGCTCACATGGCCACCGAGGGTTCACCGCCGTTTTTACGGACACTTACGAGAAGGCCGATCGAGGCCATGAGGAGTGTTCATGTCGAAGCGAAGGAAGTTCAGTGCAGAGTGCAAGCGTGGCGCGCTTGAGCAGGCGAGCCAGCCTGGCGTCAGCTGCGCTCAGGTGGCACGGGAGCTGGGGATCCGGGACACGCTGCTGACCCGCTGGAAGCGAGAGGCCCAGAGCCAAGGCAAGGTGGCCTTCGGCGGCACCGGCACGCCCCGGGATGAGGAACTCGCCCGCCTGAAGCGCGAGCTGGCCCGGGTGAAGAAGGAGCGGGATTTTTTAAGAGAAGCGGCGACGTTCTTTGCCAAGGGATCGTCCTGAGGTATCAGGCGATCGAACGTTGCCGCGATGAGTTCCCGGTTCGGCTGATGTGCCGCTGCCTGCGGGTCTCGGCCAGTGGTTACTACGACTGGAGCAAGCGCCTGCCAAGCACCCGCCAGCTCGACAACGAGCGCTTGCTCGACCGCATCCGTGAGCTGCATGAAGACAGCCGGGGCACGCTGGGCGCCGGTCGGATGCAGGAAGATCTGGCCGATGCCGGCGAACCCGTCAGCCTGAACCGGGTGGCGCGCCTGATGGCTGAAGATGGCCTGCAGGGCTGGCCGCGGCCGAAGCGGCGTGGGCAGCGTGGCCGGCCCGCGCTGACGCCGCCGGGCGTGCGCAACCTGCTCGAACGGGACTTCACTGCGCTGGAGCCGGAGACCAAGTGGGTCACCGACATCACCGAACTCAAGACCGGCAGGGCAAGCTGTGCCTGTGCATCGTGCTGGACCTGTTCGACCAGCGCGTGGTGGGCTGGTCGATGCACCATCGGCAGGATCGGCAGATGGTGATCCGGGCCGTGCAGATGGCGGTCTGGCAGCGTCAGGGCAGCGACCCGGTGATCCTGCATTCCGATCGCGGCAGCCAGTTCCGGAGCGGCGACTACCAGCGTTACCTGGCGGCCAACGAACTGGTGTGCTCGATGAGCGCGGTGGGCCATTGCGGTGACAACGCGGCGTGCGAAGGCTTCTTCGGCCTGCTCAAGCGCGAGCGGGTCCACCGCATGACGTATCCGACACCCGATGCCGCCAGGGCTGATGTGTTCGAATACATCGAGCGGTTCCACAACCCGAGGATGCGGCGCAGGGTGGCCAGGAAAGACCGGAAGCTGTCAGCTCTTTTACAACCGTCCGTGATTTCGGGGTAGAACCCCGCGGTACGGATGGTGCTGGAGCATCAGGGCGAGCACGGATCGCAGTGGGCGGCGATTGTCTCGATCGCAGGCAAGGTAGGGTGCACGCCCGAGTCGCTGCGTCGCTGGGTCCGTCAGGCCGAGCGTGACCGCGGCTTGCGCAGCGGGCCGACTACCGACGAGCAGGCGCGGATAAAGGCGTTGGAGCGGGAAGTACGCGAGCTGCGCCAGGCCAACGAGATCCTGCGCAAGGCGTCAGCGTATTTTGCCCAGGCGGAGCTCGACCGCCGGTTCAAGCCATGAGAGGGTCGGCAGGGATTCGTGTAAAAACGGGCCGAAAGTGAGCTAACTGCCTGTCGCAGCTGGCTTTCTTGGCCGCTCCAGAAAATCGAGGGTTGGGCAGCACTCTCCCGCCGGCACTTGGGCGCACCGCGCTATCTTCTGTTCGAGATCCCTCTCCAGCTGTCGCAGCTCGCGGATTCGTAGACGGACATCGACGAGCTTTCGCTCGGTCAGCTGACGGGTCTGCTCGCAAGAACGTTCGCCTGTGATCTCTAGCAGGCCAGCGATCTCGTCGAGGCTGAATCCCATCATCTGAGCGCGCCGGATGAACTGAAGCCGATTGACATCGTTTTCGTCGTAACGACGCACGCCTCCTATGGGTCGCTCGGGTTGACGCAGCAGCCTACGTCGCTGGTAGTAGCGCACGGTTTCGACGTGCACATCGGCCGCCGCCGCCAGCCGGCTGATCGTAAACGTGTTCGGACGCACGGCTTGACTCCGTACCTAGGTACAGAGGCTAGTATACTCTGATGCAAACAACCCCGGCCAAATCGTCTGTTCCAGCCATCGTTGGCGCGAGCATCGCCGCCATTGGCGCATCGGTCTGCTGCGTCGTGCCGCTGGTGCTGGTCCTGCTGGGCATCAGTGGCGCCTGGATCGGCACCCTGACAGCTCTCGATCCCTTGAGGCCCTGGTTCAGCGCCGCCGCCGTACTGTCCTTGGCCGTGGCGTTTTGGATGCTGTATCGACCGGCGGCACGGTGCGGTGTGGATGGCAGTTGCATCGCCCCGGACGCTCTGCGACGCAGGCGACGTTGGCTCTGGTTGGCGACAGCCCTCATCGTCCTGTTGCTGCTGTTTCCCTATTACATCGTCTGGATTCTGTAGGAGGCGCGATGCACAAGTGGATACTGGCCCTGGTGGCTGCTCTGTCGGTCGGTGCCGCTCTTGCGACGCCCGCAACCGTAGTGATGCTCGATGCTGAGAACATGACCTGTCCCGCCTGCGGCATCACCATCAGGAAGGCGCTGGAGAAGGTGCCGGGCGTGGCCGATGTGAAGGTGGACACCCGGGCTGAAACAGTCACGGTGACGTTCGAATCGAGCCAGACCGATGCAGCCGGAATCGCGCGTGCAGTCACGGAAGCAGGCTTCCCGGCCAAGGTGCGGACTCGCGGTGAGTGACGTCAAGCTGGAAGGCGTCTTGACCTGCCCGGAGTGCGGCCATCGGGCGACCGAGACAATGCCCATCACAGCGTGTCAATTCTTCTATGAGTGCACGGGCTGTGGAGCGGTTTTGCGTCCGCATCAAGGCGACTGCTGTGTGTTCTGCTCGTTCGGAACAGTGCCATGTCCACCGATCCAACAGAACAATCCCTGTTGTGGTTGAACCGCGGACTCCGATAATAGTTGGACAGACAGGCTGCGAGATCGACTGTGCCACCCTGGAAAGCGCGCCGCTCAACCAGCGGTGTGCATGCGAAGTGGTCGACATCCTCCGTCTGCACGAGTCGATCCGGGGTGCCTTTCCGGAGTTCACGACTGATCCCGCCGTACACGCGCACTTATTTTCACCCTATGTCTTGTTCGTTGATCGGCCCGCGTTGGAGGCCATGGGACGAGTCGCGGCGGCGGTCTTCGACGTCGCAGGAAACCCGGGATATAGCCAACGGGTCCTGCAATGGGCCCCTGACATTGCAACCCATGATCCGGGTTCTGCGGGGGGCGTCCTGGGTCTGGACTTTCACCTGACGGTCGATGGGCCGCGGCTGATCGAGGTCAACACCAATCCAGGCGGTCTGCTCCTCAATGCCGTGCTGCTCGATGCCGTGAGATCTTGCGCGCCGGCTGCGTGGACCACCTGGACCACGGCGACGGAGGCCCATAGCGCGGCTGTAGCCGCCTGGCTTGACGATGCCCGGCAGCAGTCGGGCCGCGCGCCGTCCCGTGTGGCCATCGTGGACAGCGCCCCGCGGGAGCAGTTCCTCTACCCCGAGTTCGAGCTGTACGCCGACGCATTCCGGGAGCACGGCGTGGACTGCGTGATACGCGCGCCCGAGGATCTGAGGTTCGGCCCGGAGGGGCTTGCAGATGCCGACGGCCCGATCGACATGGTCTACAACCGGTTGACCGATTTCGCGCTTGAGGAAGCTTCGCATGCGGACCTTCGTCAGGCTTATCTCGCAGGGGACGTCGCACTCACCCCGCATCCGCGTGCGCACGCGCTGTTCGCCGACAAGCGCAACCTGGCGGTGCTTGGAGACGCGGCTTTGCTCGGCGGGTTTGGGGTCGATGCGGGTTTGACAGCCCTGCTGGCCGAGGTGATCCCGACAACGGTTGAAGTCGTCCCCGGAAACCGGGATGCGCTGTGGGCAGCGCGCAACGGCTACTTCTTCAAGCCTGCAGCAGGGTTCGGCAGCCGTGGCAGCTATCGGGGCGACAAGCTCACCCGGCGAACGTGGGAGTCGATGGCGTCGGCGACCTACATCGCACAGGCCTTCGCGCCACCGAGCATGCGGATCGTGCATGGGGGCCAGTCCCTCAAGGCGGACGTGCGCTGCTTCGCGTCCGAGGCGGGTGTGCTGTTGTTCGCGGCCCGGCTTTATCAGGGCCAGACTACGAACATGCGCACCCCAGGTGGTGGATTCGCAGCGGTGCTCACGACGCCACTGATCGGCGAGTAATCCTGGCTGGGGCCGCCCTGGCGGTATGCCCTGGACTACAGCCAGGCCAATGCTGATTCGGCCAGCTCGCGTTCCTCATCGATCGCGACGTTCCAGATGGCCGGCCCGCTCGCGGCATCGATCCGCGTGGCCCCAGCATCGTTGTCGTCAGGTGCCAGCGCCAGGCCAAGCCAGCCCAAGCGCGCGATGATCCGCGCCCGCAGACCCGGCGCGCGGTGGCCGATGCCGCCGGAAAAGACGACATGGTCGAGTCCGCCGATTCCCGTGGCCATGGCCGCGATGGACTGCGCGATCCGGACTGCGAAGAGGTCCACGGCAAGCTGGGCCTGCGGGCCAGGATCGGCAAGCAGCACGCGCATATCGCCGTGCCCGGCGATGCCGGCAAGACCTGCAGTGCGGGACAAACCATCTTCAATCGCTTGCGCGTCCAGCCGTTCGTGCCTGAGCAGGTACAGCAACGCACCGGGATCGAGATCCCCAGAGCGGGTAGGGCTCGGGATTCCCCCCAGCGGAGTGAGCGCCATGGTGGTGTCGCGGCTCCGACCGTCCTCGACGGCGCAGACGCTGCAACCCCCCCCCAGATGCGCGAAGACGGCGCGGCTCCGCTGGATTCCGGCGTCCTGGCTGGCCACGACTCGCAGTGCAGAGGCGAAGGCGAGTTCGTGGAAACCGTAGCGGCGGACGCCCAGCGCATCCCATGCTTCGGGGATGGGCAGGCGCTGGCTCCAGGGTGCGAGTGTCACGTGGAAGTCCGTGTCGAAGGCCACGCCCTGGCGGGCTTGCGGCCAACGCAGGCGCGCGGCACGCGCGAACGCGAGGGCGACCGGCTGGTGCAAGGGTGCGAATGGCACCAAGGCATCCAGTTTCGCAAGTACATCTTCGTCGAGCTCGCTGGCGTTGCGCAGGTCGCCGCCATGTACGATTCGGTGGACCACCACGTCGGGGCCGGGCGCCGGTATCGACAATATTTCGAGCAGGGTGGCAAGTCGCTCTTGCGCATCCGCGCCGACGGCAATCTCGGCCCGGGAGCGCTCCACGACGCGTGGCTGCGCGCCTGGCCCCTCAGCGTGCAACAGATAGCACGCGCCCTTGAGGGTGGACGAGCCAACGTTGAGTGCAAGAAGCCGGCGCGTGGTCACAGGTGTCCCCGAATCATGTTCATGGGGACCGCACCGCCCGGCGCAACAACTGCGCATTGATTGCCACAACGACGGTGCTCAGCGACATGAGCACTGCCCCAAGCGCAGGTTGCAGCAGGATCCCCCATGCGGCGAGAACGCCAGCGGCGAGAGGGATGGCGACGATGTTGTAGCCGGCGGCCCACCACAGGTTCTGGATCATCTTGCGATAGGTGGCCTTGCTCAATTCGATGATCGCTGGCACGTCGCGCGGGTCGCTGCGCACGAGTACGACGTCGCCGGCCTCGACCGCGACGTCCGTCCCTGTGCCGATGGCGATGCCGACGTCGGACGTGAGCAGCGCCGGAGCGTCATTGACACCGTCACCCACCATCGCGACGCGCTTGCCCTGGGCCTGCAGCTCCTCGATCTTTGCCACCTTGTCCTCGGGCAATACCTCGGCGAAGACGGTGTCGATATTGAGTTCCTTCGCGACCGCGTTTGCGACCGCCGTGGAATCACCCGTCAGCAGGACAACCTCCAGTCCTTCGTCGTGCAGCCGCTTGACCGCATCGAACGATTCGGGACGGATGGCGTCAGCGATCGCGAACACGGCGAGCACCCGGTCGCCTTCCACCAGGTAGGTTGCAGATTGACCATCGGCTGCCGCTGATTCGGCAGCCCGCCGAAGCGTCTCCGGCGGTTCGACCGCGAGCATTCTCAACAGACCCGGCCCGCCAACGTGGAGCGAGCGCTCCTCGACGACTGCGCGCACGCCGCGTCCCGGCATGGACTCGAAGTCCTGCGACATCGGAACGTCGATGCCATGTTCCTTGGCGCTGGTCATCAGCGCCTGCGCGATCGGATGTTCAGCGTCGCGCTGGACCGACGCGGCCACGCGAAGCACCTCGTCGTCGGTGAGTCCATCGGCGGCAGTGGTCTTCACGACGCGGTGCGAACCGAGCGTGAGCGTGCCTGTCTTGTCGAACACGACCGTGTTCAGCAAACGGGCCTCTTCCAGGCCGCGTCGATCGCGCACGAGCAGGCCGTTCCGTGCGCCAATCGTGGTCGAGATGGCGGTCACCAGCGGGATGGCCAAACCTAGCGCATGGGGACAGGCGATCACGAGCACGGTCACTACGCGCTCGATCGTGAAGCTCCACGGTCGACCGAGGAGTGGCCAGACAATGGCGGTAACCGCGGCGGAGACGATGGCGATGATCGTGAGGTAGAACGCCGCCCGGTCCGCCAGGGCCTGGGCGCGCGAGCGCGACGTCTGGGCCTGCTCGACGAGCCTCATGATACCCGCGAGCGCGGTCTCGTCGCCGGTTCCCGTCACCTCGACACGCAACGAGCCCTGTCCGTTGACGGTGCCGGCGATCACCCGGTCGCCCGTCGACTTGTCCATCGGCTTGGACTCGCCGGTGATCATCGCTTCGTTGACGGCGCTGGTCCCTTCCTTCACGACGCCGTCGGCGGGAATGCTCGCGCCGGGCCTGATGAGCAGCAGGTCGCCGCGCTTCAGTTCCGCGACAGGGACTTCCTTCGCGGTACCGGCCTCATCCAACCGCACCGCCATATCAGGCAGCAGCTTCGCGAGTTCCTTGAGAGCGCCCTGTGCCTGGTTGATCGAACGCATCTCGATCCAGTGGCCGAGCAACATGATCGCCACCAGCGTCGCCAGCTCCCACCACAGGTCCAAGCCCTCGACAACGCCGAGCGTGACCAACGCGCTGTAAAAGAAGGCGACGGTGATCGCAAGCGAGATCAGCGTCATCATGCCCGGCAGGCGATTTCTCAGCTCGTGGTATCCGCCGCGGACGAACGGCGAGCCGCCGTAGAAGTACACGATCGTGCCGAACACCGCCGGGATGTACGCCGACCCCGGGAACTGTGGTGCGGTGTAGTCGAACCAATGCTGGATCATCCCGCTCCAGATCAGAGTGGGGATGGTCAGCAGCAGCGTGAGCCAGAACTTGTCGCGGAAGCTCGCCACGCTGTGGCCGGCGTGCTTGTCGTGCCCGGCATGGACGTCACCTTCAGCACCCGTGCGGGGATGCGGCGGTTGCTCGCCGTGCGCCTGATGATCTTGATGATGATGATTGTGTTGCGTCATGGGTCTGCCTTCCTGGATGCACTGATGCGCCGGGCACCAGCGGGGAGATAGATCAGTGTTCTGTTACAAGTGTCCCGATCTGGCGATGGCCATCACCAGCCGCAGTGAGAGCAATCCCGCAGCAGCGAAAGCCACCATAGCCAGGAAAGGCATGTGACCGAACACTTGCGGGCCGTCGGAATGCAGGCTCAACAGCGCACCGCTTACGTACAGGCCCAAGGTGACCAGGGCCAACGCCAGCCGGTTGCCCGTGCGCGCGATTGCCTCCTGCGTGGAACTCAGGCCATGGTGGTGTACGGAGAAGGCGGGTCGTCCGTCGCTCAGTTGCGCCTGCCGCAACAGGTCGGTGGCGATCTGTGGCAATTGGCGCGCAGTGCGGGCCAGCCGCATGGCAAGCGGCCTGTTGCCGCTGGGGCGGCTGGCTTCGGCAATGTCGGCGATCGCGGCCGCCTGCGCGGACAGCGTCCCCAGCAGGTCCAGATCCGGATCCAGCGCCCGCAGCGTGTTCTCGACCAGGAACAGCGTCCGGATCAGGGACAGCAGGTGGGCCGGAAGCCGGAAGCCAGCGCCCTGCCCAATGCGTGCCACGCGCCAGATTGCCTCGGCAATGGACCACTGCGCCAGCGGACGGCTGGCCATCTCGGCCAGGATCAGGTGGATCTCGCGCACATGCGAGCGGCGGTCGACCTGCGGCGGGAAGAAGCCCATGGCGATCGCTGCATCCAGCACGCCCTCGGCGTCGTCGGCCGCAATGGCCTCGACCATGCCGCCGAGCGCGAGCCGGGATGCAGGGTCGAGCACGCCGATCGAGCCAAAGTCATGCAGGCACAGGCGACCGTCGTCAAAGAAGAACAGATTCCCCGGGTGCGGGTCGGCATGGAAGACGCCGGCGCCGAAGAGCTGATGCACGTAGGCACCGAGCAGCGCCCTTGCCAGTGCGGGAGCCGCCGCCGTTCCATAAGCGGCTTCCAGGCGGGTGCCGTGGCTACGATCCTGGACCAGCACGTCGCGGGTGGCGTAGGGCTCAACGACATGTGGCTGTGTGATGCCGGGCAGGGCATCGAGCACCTTCGCCATGCGGCGCATGTTCTGCGCCTCGTGACGCATGTCGATTTCATCGCGCAGGAATGCGCCCAGCTCGTCCACCAGTTCGAGGGGGCGGTGTCGCTTCAGAGGCGGCCAGATCCACTGGGCTACGCGCAGCGTGCGTCGAAGCAGCCGCAGGTCAGCCTGCACTTGAGCGTGGATGCCGGGCCGGGTGACCTTGACGACCACGTCGCGACCGTCATGCATGCGTGCCGGATGGATCTGAGCCACCGACGCGGCGGCCAGCGGATGGTCATCGAAGCTGGCGAAAAGCTCTTCGACGGAGGCGCCGAACGCCTGCTCGACCATGTGTCTGGCCTGGTCAGCAGGAAATGCCGGCACGTCGCTGTGCAACCGCGACAATGCCTCGCGATAGGGCGCCGGCAGCAGGTCCCAGCGCAGGCTCAAACCCTGGCCCAGCTTGACGAAGGTGGTACCCAGCCCCACCAGGGTGGCGCTGACGTACGCGGGAAGCCGTTCGGGTCTGCGTCGGCGCAGGCGCAACACCGCGACCCCGAGAGTCAGTCCGACCCAGGCGATCTGGCCTCCGCGGCGCACCGTGCCCGCCATCAGCGCGAGGTCCTGGCCGGCCGGCTCACGATGCCGGCCCCGCTTCCGCGCGCAGGATGGCGGTCGGATCGCCGCGATCATCCACGGCCGCCAGCTCCGCTTCGGACAGCAGGTTGTCGCGGGACTCGCCGAGGACGCCCGCAGCCGCGTCAACCACGTGCGCCCAGGTGCTGCGGTTGGCGAACAGCAGGCCCGGCACGTCCAGTGTGCCGCCCCGGTTGACGAAGCCCAGCGCCGCGGTGGTGGTGGGGCCGGTGTCGAGTCGGCGCAGCGCACCGAGGAAGGGCTCCGGACGGGTGTGGGTAACGAATACGCGCGGCCGGCCCACCGGAAACAGCGCTTGGACCGCACTGTCGGAGTGCACGTACCTTGCCTCCTCCGGATCGCGCGGGGCGCGAAATCGGCCGGGTTCGGCGAGATAGACGATCGCGGCCGACATTCCGCGTGCGGCCAGACGCGCCTGTGCGCGGCGCACTTCCTGCAGCTGGTACGCGCCGGTGGCCACCAGCAGGATCGCCGCCGTCTCCGGATCGCCGGCGAGGCATGTTGCGCCGGTCTCGGCCAGTGCCTGGGCCTGCTGCGGGGTCAGCTCATGAGGCACCGGACGCTTGGGAACGACCAGTGTGGTGACCGTGCCCCGTTGCGCGTAGGCGCGGGCGAGGGCGGCGGCAGCGCCATTGGCGTCCGGCGGGAACACCACGCGCGAAATGTCGGCCATTTCGCCCATGAGTGCCTCGGCCATGGTCGGATCCTGGTGGGACTGTTCGTTCTTCGCGTTCTCCCACGTGTGCGAGGTCAGCACCAGGGGCACGCCCAGCCAGCCGGGTGGGCGCCCGGCCTGGGCCTGGTGGCGGGCGAAGATCAGTTCCTGACGTACGGCGCCGAGCATCTTCGGTGCAAACGCCTCGTAGGTGACCACCAGGTTTAGCCCGCCCTTGTTGCCGAGCGCCGCGCAGACCACGGCTTCTTCGTTGAGCGCAGTGATGACCGCGCCGGTTGGCGATTCGGCGACGCCGGGCTCGGGCTCGTGCACCCGGTGCTTCATCGCGTCCAGGGTCCGGTCGAGCTTGTTGCTGCGCAGCTCATCGGGATTGCCCACGCGCACCCGCAGTCCCGGATTCGCCTCGGCGATGGCGACGAACTGCTCGTCGAGTGCGGTCATTGGCGAGCTCTCACCGCCGGCGCCGCGGTCGGCGATCGCCGGGACGCGGGGCGGTTCCACCTGGCGATCGGCCAGCGCATGGTCGCGCTCGCGCACCCGCTGCTGGAGATCGTGGCTGTTGAGTGCGGCAACGGCCTGCTCGAGCTCCGACGCGGCCACGAACAGCGCCGCTGCGCCTTCATTGAAGAGCGTGCGCGCCGCGGCATCCTTCGCCGGATTCCCCGGCAGCGGCAAGTTGTGCGAGGCGTTGGTCCCGGCGCCGGGGAAGCCGAAGCCCTTGACGGTTTCGGCGATGCCATAGGGCAGCCGCACGTCGGCGGGAACAGCGGCGCCCGCTTGCAGGCGCGACTCCATCACGTGGATGCCCCACGCGATGCTGGCCGGATCGCGCCCGTCCAGCGCGATCGGATCAAAGCCGTTCAATCGCAGGTGCCGGTCCAGCCACCGCTCGCCGCCCTGCTGGGTGATCTGGCTGCGCTGTTCGATGCGGCGCCCGTTGAGGATGATGATCGGGCTGACCAGTCCGCTGTCCTCGGCGCGCCACCAGCGTGGCGCCCAGTCGCTGCCACGCTGTTCCTCGAACGCACCGTCGCTGAGGAAGGCGACCAGGCGTTCATCCTTGAGCGGCGCATGCACGTACTGCAGCTCGGCAAAGCCCAGATAGCCGCCTTCCATCACGCCCCCGGCGGTGTGCGCATTGACGTGGGAGCCGAGGGGCGACGCCGGCGTTCCGTCCGGATTGAGGGTGTAGGCATAGAAGTCGCTTACGAACCGGCTCAGCCCTTCGCCGGTGCGGTCGTAACGTTCGGCGTGCCGGTCGGTCATGTTGCCAACCAGCACGTTCAGCGCGTCGATGGCGGCCACGCAGTGCCCCTGGCCCATCATCCACGCGCGGGTGACGCCATCCAGGGAATCCATCAGCAGGTAGCCGGCGTAGGCGGGCACCATGTTGAGGGACCCGCCGGTGTGGCCTTCAGGCGTGGTCTTGAAATCATCGACCTCCAGGGCCGCGCCGTCGGTACGAACGCGCTGGCTGTAGGTCATGTGCGCCACCAGCCACATGCCGGCGCTGGTGACGCGGTCGGCCGCGGCGAGCCGCTGCCATGCGGTGCCGGCATCCGGCGTGCGGCCCAGGGCGACCAGCTCGTGCACCATCTGGCGGACCCGGAGCTGGGTAAGCGGGTCATGTCGGATCACCCCGTAGCCGGCCGCCCAGTGGGCGAACGCGGGATCGGCCTGCCGGTGGGCGTCGGCGAGTTCAAGGATCCGCTGGCGCTCGGCGGCCGACAGCTGGTCGGCGGTGCAGCAGTTGAGATGCAGGTTCATGGGTCCTCCGGGGAATCGGTCGAAGCGGTCATCAGGGTCGATGCCGCGGCGGCGAGGTCCGCACCCAGCGCGATGGCGTTGGAGGGGTGGGAAATGGTGTCAGTGCTGACGATGCGGGCCAGGCCCGCCTCCTGCAGGCGGGCATAGGCGTCGCCTGCGAACACCGGATGGATGGCGACCAGCAACGGCGACGGCAACGACAACCGGCGCAGGTGTGCGAGGGTCTCCAGGATCGTGTGGCCGGACGACACGATGTCGTCGATCAGCACCGGAGTCCGACCAGCCACGGCTGCCGGGTCGGGCAGGCTGACGCGCACGTCGTAGTCGCCGTGCCGCTCCTTGGCCAGCACCTGGTAGGGCATGCTGGACAGGGCGGCGATGTCCGCTACCCACTGCTCGCTCTCGCTGTCAGGGCCGATCAGCACAGCGTCGGGGACGGTCTCAGCGATCCAGCGGGCCACGGCCGGCGTCGCCGATACGTGGACCGTCGGAATGCGGTAGAGCGACTGCAGGCGCTCGACGCGGTGCAGGTGCGGGTCCACGGTCACCAGCCAGTCGAAAGCCTCTTCGAGGAATTGCGCAAACAGCGGTGTACTGACCGCCTCGCCGCGATGGAAGCGGGTGTCCTGGCGCATATACCCCAGGTAGGGTGCGATGAGGCCGACCGAACGAGCCCCGAACTCGCGCGCGGTCCGGGCGGCGAAGCGCAACGGGAGGGCCGTGGCATCGGCGTTGCGCAGGCTGGCCAGGAGCGCCACATCGGCTCCGGCCAGTGCGTCGTCCAGGGTGACCAGCGACTCGCCATCTGGGAAGTGCCGCCAAGCCACGGGTGCAATGCGCGCCTGCAGGGGCTGGTTGATGTTGCCGGCCAACACTGCATCGGCCGGGAATGGCATCAGCACACGGGTCATGGAACCTCTCCAAGCACAAAAGGTTGCAGCGTCACGGCGTGCTCCAGGGCGTAGGCCAGTTCTCCCGGCGACTCCGCATGCAGGGTGAGCAGAGGTTGTCCCCGCTCGACCGTATCGCCGATCCGCAGACCGGTTTCGAGGCCGGCGGTGGGGGATGTCGGTGCGCCGGCCAGCTTGGCCAGTTTGGCCAGCCTGCGGTTGTCGATCACCGCGATCCGACCCGATGCGGTTGCCGGGACGTCGGCGGTGAATGCTGCCCGCCGCGGTTCGCGGAAGCCTCCCTGGGCCTCGCAGATCGCCAGGAACTTGGCCAGCGCCGCCCCGGAATCCAGCACGCCGCGCGCGCGCTCCAGTCCGGTGCCGGCGTTGCTGCCCGCTGCCATGTCCAGCAGCGCCGCGGACAGCGCAAGTGCGCGTTCGCGAAGGTCGGCGGGTGCATCGGCCGCGTTGCGCAGCACCTTGAGCACGTCGTGCGCCTCGAGCGCCGGGCCGATTCCCCGACCCACCGGCTGGGTGCCGTCAGTGCGATGGATCCCCAAGTGCAGTCCAAGCGCAGCGCCGGTGTGTCCAAGCCGCGTGCCCAAGCTGTGGGCCGCGGCCTCGCCACGCACCTTGGCGGTCGGACCCACTGGCATGTCGATCAGGACGTGGGTTGAACCCGCGGCGATCTTTTTTGACAGCACGCTGGCAACCAGTTGGCCGTCGCTGTCGAAGTCGAGTGGCCGTTGGACCCGGATCAGGATGTCGTCGGCCGGGCTCAGGCGCACGTTGCCACCCCAGACGATGCAGCCGCCCTCGCGCTCCACCACCCGGCGCATCGCCGCCAGATCGAGCGCCACCGGCGCCATGACCTCCATGGTGTCGGCGGTGCCCGCGGGCGACGTGATCGCGCGCGAGGACGTCTTCGGGATGCGGTAGCCCAGCGCAGCCACGATGGCCACCACGATCGGGGTGGTGCGATTGCCCGGCAGGCCGCCCACGCAGTGCTTGTCCAGCACCGGCCCTTCGCCCCAGTCCAGGCGCTGGCCGACGGCGATCATGGCGCGCGTCAGCGCGGTCGTCTCCGCGTGGTCCAGGCGGTCGCCGGCGCTGGCTGTGACGAACGCGGCAAGCTCCAGGTCCGACAACCTGCTTTCCATCACGTCTTGCACCAGGGCAAGGTACTGCGCGTCGTCCAGCCGCGCGCCGAATACCTTGGCCCGGAGCGCGCCTGCCGACGACGCGGGTTCCGCATGCCCGACCCAGGCCAAGGCATCGGGCATGGGATCCAGCAGCGTCCACGCGGCCTCCGACAGGGCTATCTCATCCAGGCCAAGCCGATCGTCGACAACCACGTTCAGCGTCGCCACCAACGTGCGGGCGTCCACGTCCAGCCTCACGCGTGTCATCGCGGCAAAGCCCTCCGAGCGGCAGACTTCGCAGTCGCGATGCATGTAGACCACCGGCTGCTGGTAGGTGTCGATGCCGGCACGGGTGACGCGCAGGCGGGTATGGCCTGCGGCCTGCCCGGTCATTGCGCATCCTCCAGTCCCACGCGCTCCAGGTGCTCGGGCACGCGCGCCCGCCAGCCCAGCTCGCGCTGCACGCGCCCGCGCAACGTGTCGGCTGCATCGGGCTCGCCATGGGTGAGATAGACGACGCGCGGCGCGGATGGCGCGGTGCGCATCCAGTCCAGCAGCTCCCCGGCGTCGGCGTGGCCGGAAAAGCCTTGCAACTGCACCACCTCGGCGCGGATGGGCACCTCGCGACCGAACATGCGCAAGCTGGGCTTGCCCGCCGCGAGCGCGGCACCGCGTGTTCCACCGGCCTGGTAGCCGGCGAGCAGGATCGCGTTGCGGTCATCGGGGCCGAACGCCTCGATGTGGTGAAGCACGCGTCCACCGGTGATCATGCCGCTGGCGGAGATGATGATCATCGGCCCGCGCTGGCGGTTGAGCGCCTTCGACTCTTCCACCGTGTTGACGAAGGTGGCCACGTCGAACATCCGCTGGCAGTCCTCTTCGGACACGTGGTGTTCGGAATGGTGGGCGTGGTAATGCCGGGTCGCGTTGATCGCCATCGGGCTGTTGAGGTAGACCGGCACGCGGGGAATCTCCTTGCGCTCGCGCAGCCGGGAGATATGCAGCATGAGCGCCTGGGCGCGGCCGATGGCAAAGGCGGGGATGACGATCACGCCCCCGCGGGCGGCAACGCGGCGGATGATGGGCGCCAGTTCCGCTTCCTGGTCGATGGGAATGTGTTCGCGGTCGCCATACGTGGACTCGCAGACCAGCACGTCACAGGCGGGCAGCGGCGTGGGCGGATTCATCAGCGATTCCTGCTGACGCCCCAGATCGCCACTGAAGTGCAGACGCTGGCCCTGGACGTCCAAGCTGAGGTGTGCGGCGCCCAGGATGTGGCCGGCGGGATGGAAGCGGACCTTGAAGCCCGACGCGACCTCGATGTCGCGCTCGTAGTCATGCCCCTTGAGCTGCTTCAGGCTGCGGCGGGCGTCCTCCTCGGTGTAAAGCGGTCGAGGTTCCTTGTGCTTGGAGTACCCCTTGCGGGCTGCGTATTTCGCCTCTTCTTCAAGCAGGTGCCCGCTGTCGGGAAGCAGCAGGCCACACAGGGACACGCTGGCGTGGGTGCAGTGGATCCAGCCGCGGAATCCCTGTTTGACCAGCGCGGGCAGGTAGCCCGAATGATCCAGATGGGCGTGGGTCAGGACCACCGCGTCGATGGACGCCGGATCGACTGGGAACGGTGCCCGGTTGCGGTCGCGCAGCTGCTTGTAGCCCTGGAAGAGACCGCAGTCGACCAGCACGCGCTGGCCATTGGCCTCGACCAGGTAGCGCGATCCGGTGACGGTACCGGCGGCACCGAGGAACTGCAGCGTCGGGCGGGAAGTCGAGGTCATGATGAGCTCCGGTTCTGGCAGGAAGTGATGGCGGACAGCGGGCACACGTCCGACGCAGATCGCGCCGGACGCGTGGCTTGCTCACGGTCGAATCAGCTCGACGATGTCATTGACCTTGGGCTTTCCGGAGATCACTTCAGCCTCTGCGTAGTGGTCGTCGAACAGCCCGGTGATGCGCACCTGACCGACGGCTTCCCGGCGAAAGCGCGGCCCGATATCCCGGGGACCGCGGTTACGGCGCTTGTGCCGGATCACATCCAGCACCTGGTCGACCTGGGCTCCGTCGGCCTTGCCGACGCAGACCACCAGTGTGTCGTCCTGCGTCTCCAGAACCTGGCCGCGCATCAACACGTTGTGGCGGAACCCGCCTTCGCTCGCGGAAGCAGCCCCCGGCAGTGCGAAGGAGAAGGCAAAGGCGCCCGCCAGCGCCAGCGCGGCGAACCAGCGATTGGGATTGGTGCGTGGGCCAGCAAAACAGGCGGCATGTGTGACGTTGTTCATTGTGTGGACTCCTTGAATGGATGTGAGGCGAAACAGCGAGGCTGCGAGAGCACAAAGGGATGGAACACGACGGTCGGCCTTCATCGGACTTCCCCCGCCGATCGGACAGGACCGCGCCGGCGTCGCGGTATGAAGGCCGGCACCTCCTGCATGTAGCTCACGTAGTCCTCGCCGAAGCGGCTCAGGCAACCTCTCTCCTCACGACGCGCGAGGCGGGCATAGGCCCACACCAGCACCGGATAGCTGGCGAGCGTGAGCAGCGTGGGCCACTGCAGGAGGAAACCAGTCAGTACGAGTACGAAGGCGACGTACTGCGGGTGACGCATGCGTGCATACACGCCCTCCCGGGCAAGCCGACCCTCACGCTGTGCCCGATACAGCACGGGCCAGGCTGCCGACAGGAGCCAGAACCCGCCGCCGATCAGGATGAAACTCGCCAGGTGGAATGGACCGAAATGCGGATTGGCGCGCCAGCCGAACCACATCTCCAGCAGATGGCCGGCGTCGTGGCTGAGCCAGTTGACCTGCGGATAGTTGGCGCTGAGCCACCCGCCCAAGACGTACAGCGTCAGCGGGAAGCCATACATTTCCGCGAACAGGGCCACGACGAAGGCGGAGAACATACCGAACCCACGCCAGTCCCAACGGGTCAGCGGTTTGTAGAAGCTCCAGGCGAAGAAGATGAAGAACGCGGCGTTGATGGCGGCGAGGAGCCAAAGACCGTAGCCGGAGTCAGGTGCGTGCATGTCGGTGTCCTTCGTTCGAGGTGTCGGACGTTTCGTCGTTCCATGCCCGGTTCCGACGGCTCTGATGGTGGCCATGGGGTGGGTCGTCGGCATTGCCGTCGCGCCCATGACTTCCGTCGCCTCCATGACCGCCATGCCCTTTGTGCATGAACACATGCATCAAGGGACACAGCAGCAAGATGGCCAGCGGCAGCCAGCGGAGCGTCCCCGCAAGGTGGGCGCGGTGCTCGACGCCGAGATAGAACAGGGCCAGCGCCAGGAAGATCCAGAAGACCCAACGTCGGGACCCTGAGGTGGCAGGACCAGGAACAGTCATGGCAAGTTCTCCTGAGTGGGGCGGCGTCCAAGGAGTCGCCCCGGGGTGGACCTGACGAATCCGCCGCCTTCAGCGGCGGCAACGGATTCGATCAATGCGCAGACATCGTCGCCAGTCGGGATGGAGTCCGGCAGCGAAGTCCAGGCGTGGACGGCATGCTCCATCCGCCCGTGCATGGCCAGCAGGTTGTCCAGTTGCTGGCGGGTGTCTTCGAGTCTGCGTCGGATGATGTCGCGCACCAGCGGGCAGGGACTCCTTCGCAGAACACTGTGGCGGACGATTTCCTCGATCTCCGCCAGCGTGAAGCCGAGCTGTTGGGCGGTGCGAATGAAGCGCAGGCGCTGGAGCTCCGAAGCCGAGAACAGCTGGTAGCCGCTCTCGGTGTGCCTCGCCGCCTGCAGCAGGCCGCGCCGCAGATAGTTGCGCACCACATGCACCGTGACGTCGCCCTGTCGGGCCAGCTGGCGGACCGTCATCAGCGGCGGCGCGACTTCGTCTTTGGCCGTCATTGGCGTACTCCCGGCAAGGTGTTGATCAGGCTAGACCTGTGTCTCGCACGCAGGTCAAGCCGCCCTGGGGCGGACGGAGCCAGTAACGCGTGACCTCGCCGCGAACGGACGGATGTTCTCGTCCGCACGTGCGCGGACAATCCGTTCTTACTTGCGTTGAACGTGCGCCACATCACGGCACTTCAACAGTCAGCGCGGCGGATGCCGGCGCCTTCCTGGCCAGCTGCCGCTGCTTGATCAACGAGTACAGCGCCGGGATCACGACCAGGGTCAGCACCGTGGACGACACCATTCCGCCCACCATCGGCGCGGCGATGCGGCGCATGACCTCGGAGCCGGTGCCGCTGCTCCACATGATCGGCAGCAGGCCCGCCATGATCGCGACCACGGTCATCATCTTCGGGCGTACGCGGTCGACCGCGCCTTCGATGATGGCCTCGCGCAGGTCCCGTGCATCCAACGCCCGGCCTTCGGCCTGCCTCTGCGTGGCACGCGCTTCAAGTGCGTGGTCGAGGTAGATCAGCATCACCACGCCGGTTTCCGCGGCGACGCCGGCCAGCGCGATGAAGCCCACGATCACCGCGACGCTGGTGTTGTAGTCGAGCATCCACATCAGCCAGATGCCACCGACCAGTGCGAAGGGCACCGACAGCATCACGATCAGCGACTCGGTGACACGGCGGAAGTTGAGGTACAGCAGCAGGAAAATCAGCGCCAGCGTCACCGGAACGACGACACGCATCTTCTCCGCGGCACGTTGCATGTATTCGTACTGTCCACTCCAGGTCACGTAGTAGCCAGGCGGGAACTGCACCTGCTCGGTGACCGCTTCCTGCGCAGCCTTCACGTAGCGGCCGAGATCGCTCTCGCGGGTATCGACGTAGATGTAAGCCGCCAGCATCGCGTTCTCGGTGCGGATGCTCGGCGCCCCCTTCCTGACCTCGATCTGCGCCAGTTCGCCGAGCGGCACCTGGGCGCCGCCGGGGACCGGCACAAGGACCTGGCTGCCGATCCGGTGCGGATCGTCGCGGAGTTCGCGGGGATAGCGCACGATCGCACTGAAGCGTTCGCGGCCCTGGAGGATGGTGGTGACGATCTCGCCGCCCAGCGCGGCGGCCACCACGTCCTGCACCTCGCCCAGGGTGACGCCGTACTGGGCCAGGCTGCCAAGGTCGGGGGTGATGTCGAGGTAGTAGGCGCCGGTCAGGCGTTCGGCGAACGCGCTGGTCGTGCCCGGCACTTCGCGCACCACGGCTTCGATCTCGGTGGCCAGCGCGTCGAGTTGCTCAAGGTCCGTGCCGAAGAGTTTGATGCCCACGGGCGTGCGGATGCCGGTGGCCAGCATGTCGGTGCGCGCCTTGATCGGCATCGTCCAGGAGTTGGCGACGCCCGGGAACTTCAGCGCCGCGTCCATCTCGGCGATGAGCTTGTCGGTGGTCATGCCGTCCCGCCATTCGTCCTCGGGCTTGAGGTTGATGACGGTCTCGAACATCTCCAGCGGCGCCGGGTCGGTGGCGGTCAGGGCGCGACCCGCCTTGCCGAACACCGACTCCACTTCCGGGAAGCCCTTGATGATCCGGTCCTGCTGCTGCAGCAGCTCCGATGCCTTGGTCACCGACATGCCGGGAAGCGACGCGGGCATGTACAACAGCGTGCCTTCGTTGAGCGTGGGCATGAACTCGCTGCCCAGGCGCGATGCAGGCCACAGGCTGGCAAACAGGGCGACCAGCGCGAACATGACTGTGGCCATGCGGTGCCGCAGAACGACGTTGATCACCGGCCGATAGGCCGCAACCAGGAACCGGTTCACCGGATTCTTGTGCTCGGGCACGATCTTGCCGCGCACGAACAGCAGCATGAGTACCGGTACCAGCGTGATCGACAACAGCGCGCCACCGGCCATCGCGAAGGTCTTGGTGAATGCCAGCGGCTTGAACAGGCGACCTTCCTGAGCCTCCAGGGCGAACACGGGCAGGAACGAGACGGTGATGATCATCAGGCTGAAGAACAGCGCCGGCCCGACCTCGCGGCAGGCGTCGATGATCAGCTGGGTCCGGCTGCGGGAGCCATCGTCGCGCTCGATGTGCTTGTGCGCGTTCTCAATCATCACGATCGCCGCGTCGACCATCACGCCGATCGAGATCGCGATGCCGCCCAGGCTCATGATGTTCGAGTTCATGCCCAGCATGCGCATCGCGATCACCGCGATCAGCACGCCCACGGGCAGCATGACGATCGCCACCAGCGCGCTGCGCGCATGGAACAGGAACACCAGGCACACCAGCGCGACGATCAGGCTCTCCTCGAGCAGCGTCGTGCGCAGCGTCTTGATCGCACGCACGATGAGGTCGGAGCGGTCGTAGACCGCCTGGACGCTGACGCCTTCGGGCAGGCCTCGCGCAAGTTCCGCGATCTTGTCCTTCACCCCGCCGATCACGGCCAGGGCGTTTTCGCCGAAGCGCGCAATGACGATCCCGCCCACAACGTCGCCTTCGCCGTCCAGGTCGGCGATGCCACGGCGCTCATCGGGTACCAGTTCGACCCGGGCGACGTCGCCGATCAGCACCGGTGCGCCCCCTTCGGCGCGCAGAACCAGGCTCTCGATATCCTCGATACCGCGCAGGTAGCCGCGGCCCCGCACCATGTACTCGGTCTCGGCCATCTCGATCACGCGGCCGCCGACGTCGCGGTTGCTCTCGGCGATCACCTCGGACACGCGTGAAATCGGGATGTCGAACTCGCGCAGCCGGACCGGATCGACGGTGATCGAGTACTGGCGCACGAAGCCGCCGACGCTGGCGACCTCGGCCACGCCGGGCGCGGTGGTGAGCTGGTAACGCAGGTACCAGTCCTGCATCGCGCGCAGCTCGTCCAGCGAGTGGCGGTCGCTCTGCAGCACGTACTGGTAGACCCAGCCCACGCCGGACGCGTCGGGTCCCAGTGCCGGTGCCACGCCAGCCGGCAGGTTTTTCGATGCGACGTTGAGGTTCTCGAGCACGCGCGAGCGCGCCCAGTACAGGTCCGTGCCTTCTTCGAAGATGACGTAGATGAAGGAGGCGCCGAAGAACGAGAAGCCGCGGACGTCCTTCGACTTCGGCGTCGCGAGCAGGGCGCTGGTCAGCGGATAGGTGACCTGGTCCTCGACCACCTGGGGCGCCTGCCCCGGGTACTCCGTGAACACGATCACCTGCACGTCCGACAGATCCGGTTGTGCGTCCAGCGGCGTGTTCATCAGTGCGTAGATGCCACCGGCGACAATCGCCAGCGCCATCAGCAGCACCAGGAAGACGTTGCGCACCGACCATTCAACGAGACGGCCAAGCATGTCAGTGCCCCTCGTGGCTGGTGGCGGGAGCAGGTGTGCCGTGGTCGTTCATCGTTCCATGGTCGCCATGGCTGTCATGGCCGTCGGACGCGCCAGGATCGCTGGCGGCAGCCGGTGGATCTCCCGATGTCGCCGGTATGGCATGGCCTGCGTGGGGATCAGCGACCTCGTCAACATGACCTGCGTGCGGATCGACGGCATCCTCACCGTGCCCGGCGTGTGGATCCTCAGTGGTGCCCGAAGGCGCGCCGTGTCCTGCATGACCCTCAAGCCCCTGGAGTGCCGACTGCAGGTTGCTTTCGGCGTCGATCAGGAAGTTGGCGGAGACCACGACCTGTTCGCCTTCGGCGATCCCGTCGAGCACTTCGATGCGATCGCCGCCACGGCGACCCAGGGTGACGTCGCGCGGTGCGAACCGGCCGGGGCCGGTCTCGACCAGCACCACCTGGCGCGTGCCGCTGTCGAGCACGGCCGAGCGCGGAACGGTCAGGACCGGTCCAGCACCCGGCTCCTCCAGCACCACCGTCCCGTAGAGCCCCGGCCGGAGGTCGCCGTCGGGGTTGGGCAGGGCGATGCGCACATCCACGGTGCGCGTCATCGCATCGATGACGGGCTGCACGAAGGTGACCGCGCCCTCGGCCACCTGGCCCGGCAGGGCCACGGTTTCAAAGCGTGCGGGCTGGCCGGGCTGGATGCCCGCGGCCTGCGCCGCCGGGACCTTCGCGATCACCCACACCGTCGACAGGTCCGCCAGGCGCAGGATGGTTTCGCCGGGCTCGAAGCGTGCGCCCTGGACCACCGGCTTCTCGATCACGACCCCGTCCGCGGGCGCGGTGAGCACCAGCCCCGTCTTGCCGAGTTGCGCGTCGCTGATTTCCCAGTTGCGCAGGCGGGTGCGTGCGGCATCGCGCAGGCGGGTCATCGATGCCGCGCTCGCGGGATCGGACCCGGCCAACCTGCGGGCGGTCTCGTCGGCCAGCCGGTATTCCTGCTGCGCCGCCGCCAACTGTGGGCTGTAGACGGAGAGCAGCGGCTGCCCGGCGCGGACGCGCATGCCGGTCTGGTTCGCGTACAGCCGCTCCACCCAGCCTTCAAAGCGGGGCGCGATCGCGTACTGCCGGGTCTCGTCGACCTCGACCGTGCCGCTGGTGCGCACGGTGGCGGACATGGCTCCTCGCTTGACCGCCTCGGTGCGCACGCCCAGCGCCTGCACCTTGTCCGGGGGCAGCACCACCGTACCCGGTGCCGCCGGCGGGGCGTCGTCGGCATAGACCGGGACGTAGTCCATGCCCATCGAATCCTTCTTCGGCACCGGCGACGTGTCCGCCAGGCCCATCGGATTGCGGTAATAGAGCACCTTGCGTTCCGCGGCCGCTGCCTCGGCGGACGTGGCTGCGGTGGGCGAATCGTTCGTGGCGCGGCCCGCCATCCAGCCGACGGCGAGTGCGGCGAGTGCGACGCCGATGGCGAGCGACAGGGTCTGGACACGGGTCATCGGATCTCTCCTTCGATGGCGCGCACGGCGGCGGCGCCCAACAGTTCGTCACGCAGTGCATCGACCCGTGCGAGGTCGGCGCCCTGCCATTCATTGAGTGCTTCCAGCAGCGTCCCGAAGTCGACTTCGCCGACCTGGTAGCTGGCCAGTGCGGACTGCCAGGTGGCGTCGGCCTGCGGCATCAGCGTGTTCTCGACCAGCGCGCGGCGCTCGCGTGCGCTGGTCCACTGCGACCAGGCGGAAGCGCCGCGTTCCTCGACGGCCCGCAGCGTGGCGTCCCGGCGGGCCAGCGCCGCGTCTTCGAGCAGGCGCGACTCGCGCTCTCGTTCGCGGCGGGCGCGCTGCTGGAACGGGATCTCGACCTCGAGCATCAGCTCGGTGCTTTCGAGGCCGTTGCCGAGCTGCATCGCACCCACGCCCACGGTGATGTCCGGAAAGCGGTTGCGACGCTGCAGCACCACGTTCGTGCGCGCCGCCTCGGCGCGGGCCTGCTGCGAGCGCACCGCGGGATGCGCATCGGCGTCATCCAGTGCCTCGGCAAGCGAGGCGCTGTGGACGGCGAGGCGCGGCGCCTCGCCGGGAGTCGCCAGCGGTGCATCGGACCGGCGCCCCAGCACCGCGTTCAAGGTGGCGGCCGCCTCCTGCTTGGTCGCGAGGCGTTCGATCCGCTCGCGCTGTAGGCTGGTCTGCTCGACCTGGGCGCGGATGGCATCCTGCTGCGCCGCGCGACCCAGGGCGTAGCGCACGCCGGCTATTTCCTCGACCTGCCGGAGCAGGGCGATGCGGCGGTCGAGCACGGCCACGGCCTGATCGGCATGCCAGTAGCGCACGTACGCCGCTTCAGCCTCTGCCAGCAGGTCGCGCGCCGCGGTGATGCGGTCAAGCCCGACCGCGACCGCGTCCTGGCTGGCCGCGGTCCGCGCCAGACCACGCTTGCCCCAAAGCGGGAGGCGCTGGCGCAGCGCGTAGTTGACCTCGCGCTCGGCACCGGCGCTACGCCAGGGCTTGTTCGGATCAAGGCCGCGGAATCCGACGGAGGCCATCGGGTCAGGCAGGGCGCCTGCCGGCTGGATACGCGCTTCGGCAGCCTGTGCCTCGAAGTCCATGGCCCGCAGCTCGGGGTTGTGTTCGAGAACCCAAGAGCGGATGGACTCGAGGCTGTGCCCCGGGATGGGTTCGGTGGCGGTCGCGGACAGCGCCAGTGCCCACAAGGCGCCGGCGAGCACGCAGGCAGGCAGGTGCCGGAGCGGTGGCCGACGGCGGAATAGCGGGCGAGGGTGCAGGCGCCTGGCCTGCAATCGGTCGAACAGGGATGCCATATCAGTGTCCTTGGGCCGACGCGACGCAGGTCGCTCGGACGAGGGCAGGAACACATGCCGTGACGCAGCCACGGCGCGAACGCACAGGACCGCGCCGCACAGTTGTGCGGGCGGGTCAGCGTTCGGGCATCAGATCAGCAGGAGAGCCGCGGGATGGGCGGTGGGCCGGTGCCAGGCGGCCCTGGGGGGCGATTCCACCCAGCTGGGCGTGACCCCTGGGCCGGCATCGGCGACCTCGGCCACGACGAACCAGGAGACCCACGCTCCGACAAACAGCGGCGGGACCGGTGGGATGCGCCCACTGTCGGCCGAAATACCCCCCTCGCTGCAGTGCGCGGCACACACCGCCCTGTCCGCCGAGGGAAGCTCCGCGTCGCAGCCGTGGCCGTGGTCGTGGGGGGTATCCGCGCCGGCCGCGACTGCGGCGGCGGGTGTGCCCGGAAGATCCAGGCAGCCGCCATGGCTGGCCAGCGCGAGCTGAGACCAGAGCAATGCCGCCATCGCGAGGAGGGCGGTGCGCTGGAACCAGCTACGGTGACGACGGCGGATCATGGCTTGAGGTTACCTTTTGCTCGGTCAGATGCAACTGATCCAGATCAATCCCCCGGGCAGATCGGGTGACTGGACCGGTATGGCCGCTTTCGGTGTCGCCGAAACCGGAGCCGACCCGGCCAGGCGAAGCGCGCGGGCCACAACCGACACCTAGCTCAGTCTCATGGCGAGCGCCGCAACCATCGGGCTCAGCGGGATCCCCGAGCGCGAGTAGCGCGCGCCGGCGGCGGCCGGAACCAGCTTCAGGCTGATCGCTCGTCCGGGTACCCAGCCTCACTGAGCGCTGAGAGGAACGCGCCCCCGTCCATGTCGCTATCGACCCTCACCTGACGCGTCGGTGGGTCGGTTTCGATGCGGGCTTGGGGGTCCACACTGAGCAGTGCCTTCTTGACGGACTTGGCGCAGCCGCCGCATGTCATGTTTGGAATGTGGAAACGAAGCATCTTGATCTCCTGATCGACTGTGGTGTCGGATCAATATGGGGTTTGACAGCGTGGCAAGGTCAATCGGCTATCAGCAGAATGTTTGCAAGCTGCTCACGGCTGGACGACAACGGCGCCGAGAACTCTTGCGAATGCACGTCCGACCACGAATGAGTCATCTGACGCCGCGGTTACGCGAGGAGGCGGGCGTGTCGGCCCCAAACCGAGGCGTCCTATGTGGACCCTGCGAACGCGACTCCGCCGCTGTTGGCTCGGCCAGATCCGCAAGGATCGGGCATTCCGGTCGGTCATCCCCGTGGCAGTGGTCGGCCAGATGCTCGAGCGTTTGCACCATCGCCTGCAGCTCGGCGATTCTCGTCTTCAGTCCGGCGGCATGGGAAAGCGCCATCGCCTTGACGTCGGCGCTTGCGCGGTCACGGTCGCGCCACAAGACCAGCAGTTCTGCGATCTGTTCGACAGAGAAGCCAAGGTCTCGTGCGCGACGGATAAAGCGAAGGCTATAAGCGTCAGGCGTGCTGTAGTGTCGGTAGCCGGCCTCAGAGCGCGCAGCTTTGGGGATCAAGCCGATCTGTTCGTAGTAGCGGATCATCTTCGCCGACACGCCTGAAAACTTGGCTGCTTCACCGATATTCATCATTCTCTTTTCCTGGTCACCCAAGGATGCTTGGTTCGACACGCTAGGCCGGCGTCCGCCACATCGATCCTGTCTTGGTGTTCAGTCAGGCGGCACCGTGTCTTGGGATCAATGTTCGATTGCCTGGCGCGGATTGGGCAATGCCGCCCCGCTCTGGGGCATCCCCGTACGGGTTTCGATCGTTATGGGAGCCTGGAAGCGCTTGAGCCGCAGCGCGTTGCCGAGCACGAAGACACTGGAGAGGGCCATCGCGGCCGCAGCGAAGATCGGCGAAAGCAACATGCCGTTCACCGGGTAAAGCGCACCCGCCGCGACCGGGATCAGCAGGGCGTTATAGGCAAAAGCCCAGAACAGGTTCTGCTTGATGTTGCGGATCGTCGCTCGGCTGAGCGCGATGGCATTCGTCACGCCGCGCAGGTCGCCCGACATCAGCACCACGTCGGCGGCCTCGATCGCCACATCGGTTCCCGTGCCGATGGCGAGCCCGACGTCCGCTTCGGCCAGCGCCGGCGCGTCGTTGATGCCGTCGCCCACGAAGGCGACCCGCGCGCCATTGGTCCGGAACTTCTTCAGCGCCGCGACCTTGCCGTCGGGCAAGACCTCGGCCGCGACTTCATCGATGCCGAGCTGCCTGGCGATCGCCGCGGCCGTCGCGGCATTGTCGCCGGTGATCATCGCGACCTTGAGTCCCAGCGCATGCAACGCCTTGATCGCCTCGGGCGTGGTCTCCCTGATCGGGTCGGCCACCGCGATCACCGCCGCCAGCCGGCCGTCGATCGCGGCATAGAGCGGACTCTTGCCTTGGTCGCCGAGACGCTCGGCGACAGGCAGGAAGTCCGACACATCGATACCGATCTGCGTCATGAATCGGTCCGCGCCGACGGCGACGGTGCGACCGGCGACCTTGGCCGACACGCCGAAACCCGGCGTGGCCTCGAAGCCCCCGACGGGTGCGAGCGTGATGTCCCGCTGCTTGGAGGCGTCGACGATCGCTTCTGCGATCGGGTGCTCGGAGCGGGTCTCGACCGCGGCGACAAACGCCAGGACTTCGTTGTATTCGAAGCCTTCGGCAGGCACCAGGTCGGTCAGCTCCGGGCGCCCCTTGGTCAGCGTGCCGGTCTTGTCGAGCGCGATGACACTCACATCGCGCAGCGCCTGCAAGGCCTCGCCCTTGCGGAAGAGAACGCCGAGCTCGGCCGCGCGGCCCGTCCCGACCATGATCGAGGTCGGCGTGGCCAGCCCCATGGCACAGGGACAGGCGATGATGAGCACCGCGACCGCATTGACGAGCGCGAAGGACAGCGCGGGCTCCGGTCCGAAGGCCAGCCAAACAAGGAAGGTCAGCGCGGCCCCGGCCATCACTGCCGGGACGAACCACATGGTGACCTTGTCGACCAGCGCCTGGATCGGCAGCTTGGAACCCTGCGCTTCCTCGACCAGGCGGATGATCTGCGCGAGCACCGTGTTCGCGCCGATCCTCGTCACGCGGAAACTGAAAGCGCCGGTCTTGTTGATCGTGCCTCCGACGACATCGGCGCCCACCCCCTTCGATACGGGGACCGGCTCGCCGGTGATCATGCTCTCGTCGACATAGGAGGCGCCCTCGACGACCTCGCCGTCCACCGGAATCTTCTCGCCCGGACGAACCAGCACGACGTCACCGGTCGCCACCTGATCGAGCGGAATTTCGACCGTATCGCCGTTGCGCTCGACGCGCGCGGTCTTGGCCTGGAGTCCGACCAAGCGCTTGATCGCCTGTGAGGTTCGCCCCTTGGCGCGCGCCTCCAGCGAGCGCCCGAGCAGGATCAGGGTCACGATGACCACGGCGGCCTCGAAATAGACGTTGGCGGTGCCCGGGGGCAGCACGTCGGGGACGAAGGTCGCGACGACTGAATAGCCGTACGCGGCCGCCGTGCCAACCGCGACCAGTGAATTCATGTCGGGGGCAGCGCGCAGCAACGCTGGTACGCCCTTGCGGAAGAAGCGTAGCCCCGGACCAAACAGCACGAGGGTGGCGAGCGCGAACTGGATATACCAGTTCGTCTGCTGACCCAGGACCCCCATCACCCAATGATGCATGGCGGGAATCAGGTGGGACCCCATCTCGAGGATGAAGACTGGCAAGGTGAGGACGGCGGCAATGGTCAAAGCCCGCCGCAGCCCCCGTGCCTCGCTCTCACGACGCTCGGCGTCATGATCGCCTGCACTTGCCGTATCGACGGACAAGCGGCGGGACTTGTAACCCGCCTGTTCGACCGCCGCTTCAAGGTCCGCCGTGGAAACGACCCCGGCAAGGTGGCGCACCCGCGCGCGCTCGGTCGCCAGGTTGACGTTGGCTTCGAGCACGCCCGGGATCTGTGCGAGCGCCTTTTCGACCCGGCCCACGCACGACGCGCAGGTCATGTCCTCGATCGCGAGCTCGGTGGTCTCTTCGCGCACCGTGTAGCCGGCACTCTCGATGGCGCGAACCGCAGCCCGCGGATCGGCCAGGCCAAAGAAGGTGAGGTCGGCACGTTCGGTGGCGAGATTGACCGCGGCCGCCTGCACTCCGGGGACCGCGTTCAGCGCCCGCTCGACGCGGCCAACGCAGGAGGCACAGGTCATGCCCTCGACTGGCAGGCTCAGGCGGGAGACGGCGGAGCTGGGTGGATTGGCGACCGGTCGGGTGGCGACGAAAGTCATGGAACTATCCCTGGAACATGCGCGGGAAGCCCAGCTTAAAGATTCCCACGATGGCAAGGTCAAGGCCCGGCAGCTCGGCAGGTCGCTACCGCGCAGCCAGCTCATGCACTGCCATCGTGCGGATGGCGATTGCGGCTGTTGAATCAGCTCGATGGCCTCTGGACCGCTGTCTGTAAGACGATCGGTCGACCGAAACCGGCTCCGGTGATCAACGTCATGGACCGCGCGTTTCGAAGTTGGACAGCGCCGGCGGCACATTGTCGAGTGCCATCATGCGGCTGCCGGTCTCGGCGCCGGAGTTTGGCGAGTTCTGGAGCGAGGCCGGGCGGCATTTTTCTCGGACACCGGGCAGCAGATGGAGGCAGATCCTCGGCCTAGTCGAGACGGGATCTGATGCTCTCCATCTGGTCGATCTCGGAGCGCTGCGCTTTGGTGATGTCGTCACACAGCGCGAGCAGTTCGGCGTCACGCAGTCTGGCTTCCCGGCACATGAGGATCGCACCTGAGTGATGGGGGATCATCGAGTCGATGAACTGACGGTCATCTACAAGCACCTGCGCGCGCGTGGCGCCGAACGAGCCGAGTGTCACTGCGGCGAAGATTGCGTAAAGCGCCATGTTCAGGCCCTTCTTGGGGAACATGCCAGGCATTGTGGCGAGCATGAAGATCCCCATCGGAGCCCACATGGTTAGTGCCATGTAAAACATGTTCAGGTTGTTCCGGAAGTCGCGGACACCATCGATCATCGAGAACATGACGATGTACATCACCGCGAGACCGAGCACCATGTTGATCCAGAACAGCAGATAGGGACGCCCGCTGCCCTCGGCGTGCTTGTGATCTGTCCCTTGAACAGCGTGTGCCATGTTGCTTCTCCTAGTGTTTCCGGAACAGTGTCCCACCCGACGTCAACCATCCTGGAAAGCGTTGCACCGCGACAGTTACGGCAACGTGTGCGGTCGCACCTGGTTCTCGGGTGCGTCGGAGACGTACAGGCGGCACCAGTTAGGCCTGCCAGCGTGTGTGTCGTTGAAAGGTATGGTCAAGCGGGGCTGAGCGTCCCGAGCACTGAAACGACAATGAGGATCAGGATCGCCAGCGCAGCCTCGGCCGCAACGCTCTGCCGCAAGGCTCGCACCTCCTGCGAGGGATCTCCGCCGGCCAGCGCCCGTTCAAGGCGCGGCACCAGCGTCCATCGGTGCATTGCTCCCAGGCCCAGCATTCCGCCGAACAGGGCAAGTTTGAACAGCAACAGGTTTCCGTAGGTGCTCTGGACCAGCGTCGACAATGACCACGCGGTGAGATCACCGTAATGCGCGATGCCGGACACAATGAGCGCAGCAACGAAAATCGTTCCAAGCGTCGAGAATCCACGCAGGAAGTCATGCGTTGATCGCAGACGCCCGTTGCCCGCAGCGTCGTTGCCGCGCAGGAGCATTCCCAGGAACATCAGGACCGCTGCGATCCAGCCGCCTGCAGCGAGAAGATGGACGAGGCCTGCAGAGAGCCGGACCGCGCCTGCCACGCCCTCGCCAGCGGCGGCGTGGCCGTTCCATGCCAGCGAGGCGAGGGCGCCGCCCGCCAGCGTCGCCGCGAACGGGAAGGCGGCCTCCACCTTCCCGCGACGACGATGCCATCCGAGTACAAACACCATGGCGATCAGCAGCGCGCCTCTCGCCATGGCTGCGCGGCCTGCGGACGTATCAAACAGATACCAGCCGAGCGATTCGCGATCAACGTCGGCAATCGGCATTCCCATGATGCCCGCGGTCTTGAAGACGACATCGGCCCCGGTGAGCACGAGACCGACGGCGGCACTCACCAACAGAACGCCCATGAATGGCCACCCGGCCAGGGCGTGGGCGAGTGCCGGTCGACGCAAACCGTACCAACCGAACAGTGGGACGCCGAAAAGAAGCATGAGAACCAGGTACTCCAGGAATCTCAGTGCGTAAGCCGACAGGTCGAACATTCGCGACTCCTCAGCGCACCGTGAAGCTGAAGCTGCCCGGCATGGGGTGATTGTCACCACCGACGGCGCGGTATTCCACCGTATAGACGCCTGGAGCCAGCGGCTGGGGCAACTTGGCACGCAGGGTCTTGCCGTTGTTGACGATCTCGGTCGTGAAATTCTCGATCGGCATGGTGGAGCTGCCGTGCTTCATGACCAGCTTGAGCCGCGACGCTCGCGGAATCAGCGTTTCGTTGAAGACGAGATCGATCTGGCTTGGCGAAGCCACCACCGCATCTGCGGCCGGTGTTGACTGCTGCAGCGCGGCGTGGGCGTGCGCGACCTGCAGCGAAAACTGTCCTGCTGCCAGTGCGATGACGAGCGCGAACGAGCGGATGACGTTTGACGATTTCATAGGGATGATCCTCATTGAGAATGTGATGGAAAGCCCCACTCATGGGACCGTATCGTGTTGGATTCGATGCGGTCGGATGTCGGGATGTCAGCGAAGCCAGGAGTGGTCGCTTTCGGTATTCGTGCCTTCGCGAGATGAGGATCCCGCCGGCTCAGGCGGGATCCTCGACGTATCAAGCCGCCATGGCGCTGCAGCTTTCCGCGCATCGGCGACAAACTTCGGCGCAGCGCGCCATCTCAGGGTCGTTCATGGCATCGCATGCATCGGCGCACTGGCGGCAGATCTCCGCGCAGGCACCGCACACCACGTTGTGAACGCTTGCGCCTCGCAGCATTGCATCGGCACTGGTTGCACAGATATCGGCGCACGTCGCCAGTAGTGCAATGTGTTGCGGCGCCGCGTGGGCACCTCCTTTGGTCAGGCAATGGTTGATGGTTTCCAGGCAGATCGCATGGCATTGCGTGCAGTTGTCAATGCATTCGTTCATGGCCTGGGACCGGTGGGCTGCGGAATGGTGAGTCACGTGGTTCTCCTTCTTCCTCGCGGGCGAGAATCGGCGCGCCCGCAACACCGCCCCCTTTGGCTCTGATCGATCAGTGCTGCGCGAACGGTTCCGTGGTTCCGTCGCGCCGGACCAGCTCGACTGTGTAAGGCTGCTGCTGCCCTTCGGGGACTTCCATGCCAGGAGAGCCCAGCGGCATTCCCGGCAGGACCAGGCCGCGCGCGTCCGGTCTTTCCTCGAGAAGACGCTTGATGTCCGCAGCCGGAATGTGGCCTTCGATCAGGTATCCGCCGACCTCGGCTGTGTGGCATGAGCCTTTGGTATAGGGCACGCCGAGCCGCTCCTTGACCGGGCCCATGTCGACCATGTCGTGCACATCCACCTCGAAGCCCGCATCCTTCATGTGCTCGATCCAGACACTGCAGCAGCCACAGCTCGGAGTCTTGTGGACGGCCATGCGTGGCAGGGCGACCGGGGTTGCGTCTGGCGTCGCCTGGATGACCTGCGCAGCGGGCGCGACGGCTGACTGGGCGGGAAGCGCGGGCTGGGTACAGCCGACCAGGCCGCCCATGGCAAGAGCCACCCACGTCAGGCGATTGAGTTTGCAAACTGTCATCGCGGGTCCCTGCTCAGCGTTGGGTCCGCGAGGACCAGTGGATGTGGACGATCCGCCAGCCGTCCGCGATCTGCTTCAGCACCATTGTCTCGGTGCTCTGGACGGTCAGGGGCTTCCCGTCCTTCTGAGCGTGCAGCTCGCTTTCGGTTCCCACCCATGCAAACTCGCCGGCGGCTCGTGCGCGCTGACGCAGCAGCTGGCGATGGGCACCCTTGAGGAATGCTGCATCGCTGGCGGCGTGGTGACCCATGTACTCCTCCCGGCTGCGCTCGGCACCGCCGGACTCCAGGATGAGGACGTCGGCTGCGAGCAGCGCTTCGACCGTGGTGAGATCGCCGTTGGCCAGGGAAGCGTTGAACCGTTCCGCCACAGCGACGGCGGCTTCCGCAGCGGCTGGAACGTCGACGTCCGCGGATGCCGCAGCCGCGGGGTGATGCTGTGCATGCGACTGTGTCGCCTGCGCCATTGCGGGGGATACGACGGCCAGTGCCAGCGCCAGCGCCAGCGTGAGGGTGGTTGCTACTGCGTTCATACGTGGACTCCGGGAAATCAGTGGTGGTCTGTGAGGCCGCGAGGGCGTCTACAAAATCAGGCGTGCTTCGGGTGGCGAGGTTCCAGCATCCTGGTTCTGGTCAGAACCAGATCCGGACGCCGGCCACGACCCGGGTGTCGTCGATATCCCCGGACCGAGCGCGGCGGAGGTCCGCGGTTCCACCGTAGGCACGCTCCCAGACCACGCCGACATAGGGCGCGAACTGTCGATGGAACTCGTAGCGCAAGCGGAAACCGGCTTCGACCTTGCTCAGCCCACTGCCGATTCCCACCGCCGGATCGTCCTTGCTCCAGGCCTCGCCTTCGACCAGCCACTGGCCGATCAGCCGGTTGGTGAACAGCATTTCGTATTCGGCTTCCGCACCTACCCCGAGCTGACCGGACTCGCCTAGGTAGGCCGTCGCGGAGACTTCGAATTTGTACGGCGCAAGACCGATCACACCGAGCGCGGCATAGGTGCGCGACGGCCCGCCGCCGAAGGCGAAGTCATGGCGGACACCGGCGACTGCGTCCCACCATCGGGCGATCGCTCGGCCGTACAGCACTTCCACATCCGCCGACTCGGTGGATCCACCTGCACGCTCGCCCTCGCTGCGCAGCCAGAGCCGGTTCAAGTCGGAACCCACCCAGCCTTGTGCTTCCCAGGCCATGCCGGTGCCGTCCTCGTCCGCGTCCCACGCCTCTAGCCGGTCAAGCGCCCAGTAGGAATTGATCGATTCACCATGCATCAGGTGCTCGTCGAGGTCCGGGAACGCCGCAGCCCGATCTGTCGGCGTGACAACCGGGATTGGCTCGCGCGGCTCGGCCGTCGGCGGCAGGTCCTCGCTGACACCAGGTTGATGGCCCATGGAAGCGTGATCCATGCCCGAGTGATCCATGCCGGAGTGATTCATTCCGGAGTGATCCATCCCGGAGTGATCCATCCCGGAGTGATCCATCCCGGAGTGATCCATCGTGGAGTGGTCCATCGTGGAGTGGTCCATCCCGGTGTGTTCGCTGTCGGCAGGATTCGCAGCTCCGTGCCGCATGTTCCCGTGGTTCATCGTCCCGTGATCGTCAGAACTCTTGTCCGGTGAAGTCGGTAGATGGCCGGCGTGCGGATCCGCGGGCCTTGGCGACGATGGTGACGCAGCCGGCTTGGCTGCCGGATGGTGTGCGGCGTGGTCCGTCTCCTGCGCCCACGCCGGGGCGCAACCAGTTGCAAGAACGAGTACGGACGTCAGGCCGATGGCTAGGGAGTGACGATTGGAACGGCTCATGGCGTTCATTCCTCCACCCGCACTTCGCGGAACATGCCGGCTTCCATGTGGTAAAGCAGGTGACAGTGGTAGGCCCAGCGGCCAAGGGCATCGGCGCGCACCCGGTAGCTGCGTCGGGTACCGGGCGGCATGTCGATGGTGTGCTTGCGCACCATGAAGTTGCCCGATTCGTCCTCGAGGTCACTCCACAGGCCGTGGAGGTGGATCGGGTGCGACATCATCGTGTCGTTGACCAGCACGATCCGCATGCGCTCGCCGTAGTTCAGGCGCAGCGGTTCGGCATCAGCGAACTTCACTCCGTTGAACGACCAGGCGAAACGCTCCATGTGCCCGGTCAGGTGCAGCTCGACCGTGCGACCGGGCTCACGCCCGTCCGGGTCGCTGAACGTGCTGCGCAGGTCGGAGTAGGTCAGCACGCGGCGGCCGTTGTCGCGTAAGCCGATGCCCGGGTCATCCAGCCTGGGCGCGGGCGCCATCGTCTGCATGTCGACCAGGGGGTTGCCGGTTTCGGTGGCAGGGTGTTCCTGCATGCCGCCGGCACCGTGGTCCATCCCGGCCATGCTCCCGCCGGTGCCATGATCCATGCCGGCCATGCTTCCGCCGGCCATTGCGCCTCCAGCCATCGCCGACATGTCGTGACCGCTGTGATCCATGCCGCCGGTTGCACCACCGGCCATTGCGCTGTGAGACATCGAAGACATGTCATGGCCGCCGCCACCCATTCCGCCGTGGCCCATGTCGTCCATGGTGAGAATCGGCTTGGGATCGACGTTGGGCACGGGAGCCCGCAGCCCTTGCCTGACGGCGAGCGTGCCGCTGATGTAGCCGGTACGGCCACTGTCCTGGGCAAAGATGGTGAACGCATCCTGCCCGGTCGGTTCGACAATGACGTCGAAGGTCTCGGCGGTGGCGATGCGGAATTCGTCGACCGTGACCGGATGCACGTACTGGCCATCGGCTGCGACCACGGTCATCTTCAGGCCCGGGATGCGCACGTCGAAGTAGGTCATCGCGGACCCGTTGATGAAGCGCAGGCGTACCTTCTCGCCGGACCGGAACAGTCCGGTCCAGTTGCCGAGCGAGGTCGTGCCGTTCAACAGGTAGGTGTAGGTGTTGCCGTTGACGTCCGACAGGTCGGTCGGTGTCATCCGCATCTGGCCCCACATCTTGCGATCTTCGACCGTGGCGGCCAGGCCGTGCTGTTTCACGTCGGCGAAGAAGTCGCCCACGGTCTGCTTGGAGAAGTTGTCGAAATCCGACCGCTTCTTGAGCCGGGCGAACAGACGCTGCGGATCCAGGTCGGTCCAGTCGCTGAGCATGACCACGTAATCGCGGTCATAGGCGAAGGGCTCGGGCTCGAGTGGCTCGATCACCAGCGGCCCGTAGAGGCCGGCCTGCTCCTGGAAACCGGAGTGGCTGTGGTACCAGTAGGTGCCGCCCTGTACGACGTTGAAGCGGTACTGGTAGGTCTCGCCGCGGTCGATGCCGTTGAAGCTCAGCCCGGGCACGCCGTCCATGTCGGCCGGCAGCAGGATGCCGTGCCAATGGATCGACGCCTGGTCGCCATGGATGGAGCCGGGGGGCAAGGCATTGCGGACCCGCAGGTTGACGGTGGTGCCCTCGCGCCAGCGCAGCAGGGGCGCCGGAATCGATCCGTTGACTGTGATCGCGGGGCGCGTGGCGCCGGTGAAGTTCATCGGCGTCTCGCCGATGGTCAGGTCGAACTCGGTGCCAGAAAGTACGTTGGGCACGCCTTCAGCCTTGACGGCCCAGCTGGTGCGCGGCCAGAGGCCAAGCGCCGCGGCGGCGCCTCCGGCGGCAAGTCCTTGAACAAAGAGGCGGCGCGACGGGGCAGACAGCCCTCCGGCACGGCCGAAAGAATCGGATGACATGGGAACTCCGGGAAAGGTCGAGGGCTCGCGAAGCGAGCGTGACCCTGTCGGTGCGGACAACGCGGACAGGGTCCATCGGCGCCTCAAAGGCGCTCAGCGACACTTAGCCGATCGGAGGTCGGAAGAGATTGGTCAGGGCCGCGGACGCGTGCACCGACAGAAACGGTTCGGCGATCTGCCGGTAAAGAACTTCCACGACGGGAGACGCCGACCCTGCGAAGGCCGCGAAGCAATGGTGCATGCACGCACAGCAACTGTCCGTCTCACAGCAGTCGTCCCACGGCGATACCGCTCCGGCCTCGTCAGTGGCCTGGGGGTGATGGTGTTCATTGGCCCCCGTAGCAGCCGCTGCTCCTCCATGGCAGGCCGCCATGGCCTCGGCTGCTGTCGGTGCCGAGGTGACGTCACCGGCGGAGTCGCGCACGTGCTCCATGTGCATGGACGCGCCAGCGATGCCCGGACCGTTGGCGAGCAAGGCAACGACCAGGAACAACCGCATCAGGAGCGCGCGGAAAGGCATGCGCCTTAGTATACGTGCGGATATAAACTCCGGATGAATACAGTGACAACGCACGGGGGATCGAGCCGCGGGTCTTCGTCGCCTGCCTGACCCAACGTCGCCTCCCGCTTTTCGGCTACAGGGCCATGTCTTCGTAGCTGCGGGGATCGGAGACCGGTTCCAGGTGCCCGGTCACGCGCATGGCGGGAAACTCCGCCACGATCTTCTCCACCAGGTCTTCCATGGCGTCATGCCCGCGCAGCACCGTCCAGTCGCCGGGCACCAGCATGTGCATCTCCATGAACTGGCGGGCCCCGGACTCGCGCGTGCGCACGGCGTGGAATTCGATCCGGCCCGGTTCGGCGTGCGCGTCCAGGATGGCCTGGATCCGGGCGTTGTCCTCGGGGGACAGGGTCGCGTCCATCAGGCCGGAGGCGGATTCGGACATCAGCCGGTAGCCGACAACCAGGATGTTCACGCCCACCAGGATCGCGATCACCGGATCCAGCCAGTTCCAGCCTGTCAGCCACGCCAACCCCAGGCCCACCACGACCCCGACCGAGGTGTACACGTCGGCCATCAGGTGCTTGCCGTCGGCGCGCAGGGTGATGGAGCGGTGGCGCGTGCCGACCTTGATCAGGATCCGCCCGACGATGCCGTTGAGGACGGCGGCCATGATCGAAACGGCGAGGCCGATGCCGAGCGATCCCAGCGGCCGGGGGTTGAGCAGGCGATCGATGCCCAGGTAGATGATCGAGGCCGCGGCGACGAAGATCATGATCCCTTCCAGCGCGGCGGAGAAATACTCCGCCTTGCTGTGGCCGAAGTGGTGGTCGTCGTCGGCCGGCCGGGCGGCGATGGTCAGCGAGACCAGGGCGACGATGGCGGCCACCAGGTTGACCATCGATTCGGCGGCGTCCGACAGCAGGCCCACCGAGCCGGTGATCGCCCAGGCGCTGCCCTTGAGCAGCACCGTCAGCACCGCGGTCACGATGGCCAGCCAGGCGTATTTCCTCAGGTCCGGCGTGGCTTCGGCCGGTCTGTCGCGGGGTTTCATGGCGACCATTGTCTGCTGTGCGCGCGGGTCCGGCCAGCCGAAGCCTGTCGCCTCACGATCACCAGGGTCGCCCGGAATCTCCACGTGGCCCGTACGTACACGTTGTCATTGCGGCGCGCGCCGGGCGATTTCCTCGCGCGGCGGAGGATGCCCCCGTTGGTCATGGTCTACCACACCCCACCGCATCCCGAGCAGTTCGTCGCTGACCTGAAATCGCTCAGCAACAGCTAGCCGTTGGGGCGCCGAGTAAACGATACCGGCGCCGTGATCGTAGGCCGCTTTGGCCGGAAGCGAACATCGATAGGGCAGGGGGTTAGGGATGTTTATCAGGGGTAGGGAAGGGTCGTTTTCGACCCAGAGTTGACATTCCGAGTTTCTGAGAACTTGGCCGCCGTCCATTTCGTTCGCAACTTCTGAAACCGGTCAATCCGTTGCCGGGACATTCTGAGATTGCCCGCGCGTGAGCCCGTCTTACCCTAAGGAGTGGAGGGTTAAGACCCCTTTCCGACCCACGGTTCTCCCGCGAGACCCCGTGACAAGCGTAGACGCGTGGTGAAGCGGCGGTGCGCCCGCGCCCACCGTATCCAGGCCGTGCACGCCTGCCATGCCGGCCCCTGCCGGCGCTCGTCGCGAACTCCCCGCTGCTCCATTTGCCAGCGCCGCGGCCGCTCGCCGGCGCGTTGCCCGTTGGGATTGTCACAAGCCCACGCCCGCAGCGGGGGACGCCAGCCCTTGGTCAGTGCGCTGCAGGCGCGGGACGCATGCACCCGACCGATGGCCTGCAGCCATGGCAGGCAGGCGCCGGTGCACGTGCCCGGTTCGTGTCGTGGATGTGCAGGACGTCGCCGCGCGGCGACTGGTTTGGGCAGTTCCCCATCAACAGCCTATAGAGGACACCACCCATGTTGCCTAACGTCAGGGTCGCAGTCTTGGCCGGAGGTTTGCTGCTGCTCGGCAATACAGCCGCGCACGAGATCAATCCGTTGCACGAAAAATACACGCAGAACTCCAACACTCCCTTTGGCCGCGCCTTCGATGCCGTGCACGAGGAGATCACGCAACTCGCTCGGGCTTGCCAACTCGCCCACCCAGGCCCCGTGCAGGCACCGCTGGTTTGCACCGATCGCAACACCCGGGACCAGGAGGCCCGCGGCAACAAATACGACTCGCTGGTGCGGGGCGTGTGGTGGAACGACGATCCCAACCAGTTGCTGTTCGCCGTACGGCAGGGGAAGTTCTGGGCGTGGATGCGCGATGCCCGCAGGATCGCGACGACCAACCATAACTGGAAGGGCAAGCCGGCCGCGATCGATGGCACCTATTACATGGCCTATCGCAGTCACTACGGCGACCTGCAGTTCCTGCACGCGATGGCCTCGCGCAACGGTGAGCCGGCACGCGACACGCAGCAAAGCATCCTGCTGTGGGCCGAGTTTGCCTACGCCGTGGCCACGGGGCGCGTGGATCTGGAAACTAAGATGGATCGCGTGCCGCCCTCGGACTTGCAGCCGTATTTCCGGAACCAAGGCGGCTGGACGGTCAACTATCTGTTCGCCCCGAGATACCGCCTCAAGTCCGCCAGCCACATCCGATCGATGGCGGCCGGATCGTTGCTGCACATGGTGCAGGATTCGTACTCGGCCGCGCACGCGGATCGTGCGTTCGAGGCGAGCGACCGATGCCCGACCGGATCGGTGCTGGAGTTCCATTCCTATACCCACCAACGTCCCGACCTGCATCAGGCCGTCGATCGCCGCACTGCCTGGCAGGCGCGTACGTTCACCACAGCGCAGGATCCGGTCAACGTCAGCGCTACCCTGCTGGCCTACATCGCACAGCGCGCTGACTGGAATGTTGTGCGCGACTACCTGCAGGGCACGGTGTTCTGTATCGACGAGGGCGCGCGTGAGGCGGGGCCGGGCGGATTCGTCGTGGCGACGACGGGAGGCCGGTCATGATCCGCCATGCTTTAGTCGTGATAGCGATGCTGTGCCTGACCGGGTGCATCAACCTCTACAAGCGCGTCGACAGCGGGCCCGACGGCGAGCCAATGGCATTCAACGGCATTCGGGATCATCTTGCCACCGGGCCACTGCATGTCATGCAAATACACGGCATGGGTGACCACTCGGGCCCAAACGACTGCGGCAAAAGCTCGCAGAACATCAAGCTGCAACTCGCCATCGCGGATCGCTTGGGCTATCGCCACGACATGGGCTACGGCGCATCGGATCCCGGGAACGTCACCATCGGCGGTACGGTTGCCGGCACCTATTCGGTGCGCAGGTACTCCGATCCGAAGGGGGAGGGAAACGACCTGTACTTCTCCTGCGTGACCTGGGGCGAAACCGGCCGGATCATCAAGCAGGGCATGTTGGAACTCAACGATAAGTTTCTGGAGGAGAACGAGAACGAGCGGCACCGCGCGCCGATCAACCGGGCAGCCAAGCGTTTCGTCAATCGCAGCTTCTCCGATCCCTTGATCTACCAAGGCCCGATGGGTGCCTACATTCGGCGCGTGGTTTGGGACGGCATAGAGGGCTCGATCCGCTTGCATGTCCATCAGCAGGCTGACGCATCGCTCGCCAGCATGGAAGTCCAGACATTGCAGGCAAAAGCGCTCGCCTTCATGGGGGAAGTGCAGGTGGCGATCATCAGCGACAGCCTTGGCAGCCGGATCGTGTTCGATGTGGTGTGTTCCGTTGGGGGCGGTGACTGCCAAGGGGGGCCGCATCTTGAAATGCTGCCCCCGCAACGGGCCTCGCGAAACCAGGCTGATGCCACGGCCGGGATCGACGCCATGCTTGCCGGACGCCTCGCCGGGTCGGTGCGTAGCGTCTACATGCTCGCAAACCAGTTGCCCTTGCTGGAGCTTGCGTACCTAGAGCCGCCGGCGGAGGGGACATCATTGGAGCACCTGATCGGCACGACCGACCGGTGCTACCGGCCGCTGCTGGGACCGTATCCAGAGGCCGCGCGCATTGGGGCGGCTGGCCGAACTGAAGAAAAAATCCAAATGGTGGCATTCACCGACGCCAATGATGCGTTGAGCTATCACCTCAGTGATGCCTACAAGAGTCGCTGTTCCTCGGCCTACGTCATGAGCAACGGGGCAGCCGATGATGTGGCGACGGAGGGTGCGCGCTTGGAAAGAAAGGTTGAGTTGTCCGTCGAATTCATCAATGTCACCTTCCCTAATGCCATCCCGCGGTGGCTATTCGTCTACAGCTCACTGGGCAAGGCCCACTCGGGCGGATTCAAGGGCAATCGACGTGCGGTGGGCTATCTCGTCGACGGCAGTCATCGATGAGGGCTTGGCCAGTCGATGGCTAGCAGGTAGGAGCGATCGCCATATGAATCGGAGTTGGAGCAGATCGCTTAAGGCTGGGATTCTTGTCGGTTGGAAAGAGACGGGTCAGTTCGTAAGCTGGTAAGCTCCCCCTGATCCCGGACACCCGACAAGTAGAACTTTCTGGCATCTTTTCAGCCAGGAGGTTCCATGAAGAAGTCGAAGTTCAGCGAGGCGCAGATCGTCTCGATCCTCAAGCAGGGTGATGCCGGGATTCCGGTGAAAGATCTCTGCCGGCAGGCGGGGATCAGCACGGCGACGTACTACCAGTGGAAGTCGAAGTTCGGCGGGATGGAGGCGTCGGACCTGAGAAGGGTCAAGGACCTGGAAGCGGAGAACGCCAAGCTCAAGCGGATGTATGCGGAGCTGGCGCTGGACAACGCGGCGATGAAGGACCTGATCGCAAGAAAACTGTAGGGCCGGTGCAGAAGCGCGAGGCGGTGCGGTTCCTCGTCGAGGTTCATGCCCGCCCCCTGCGCCGGTCTTGCGATTGCGTGGGGTTGTCCCGCTCGGCCTGGTATGCGCCGCCGCTGGACTGGACGGTGCGCGACGCCGAGCTCATCGCGGCGCTGGCCCGCCTGGTCGAGGCGGCGCCCAGCCGGGGCTTCGACAAGTGCTGCCAGGCGCTGGAGAAGACCCATCCGCAGTGGAACCACAAGCGCATCTATCGGGTGTACTGCCAGATGAAGCTCAATCTGCGGCGTGCGGCCAAGCAACGGCTCCCCAAGCGCGAGCGGGTGCCCCTGTACGTGCCCGAACACCCAGACGTGGTGTGGTCGGCCGACTTCATGCTCGATGCACTGGCCTGTGGCCGGCCGTTCCGCACCTTCAACCTCATCGACGACTTCAACCGCGAGGGCGTGCACATCGAGATCGATACCAGCATCACTTCGGCCCGGTTGGTCCGCATCTTCGAGCGCATCGCCCAAGAGCGCCCGTTACCGCAGGTGTTACGAACGGACAATGGCCCGGAGTTCTTGGGCGAGGCGTTCGTGCAGTTGGCTAAAGGACACGGCATGGCCATCCAGTACACCCAGCCGGGCAAGCCCAACCAGAACGCCTACATCGAACGCTTCAACCGCACCTATCGCGAGGAAGTGCTGGACCGGTACCTGTTCGCCCGCCTCGACGACGTACGCGAAGCGACCTGGCGGTTCCTGATCGACTACAACGAGCAACGCCCCCATACGTCCCTCGGCGGCATGACGCCGGCCGAGTACAGGTCCCATAACGCCAGAAAGTCTACTTTCGCTGTGTCCGCTTGACGGGGGAGCTTACGGTTGGAGCGAATCGCGATGGCGGACTTCCCGGAGCTGTCGTCGCCGGATCAGTTCCAGGCCCGGGGCGAAGGCGCCGGCAGGTGATCGCGGGGACGGAAAGGCGTGGCGTGGCCCGCGATTCTTGTGCGGCTATCCGAGCGACGGGCAACTCGGGGGCATGCGCGACTCCGATGCCTGCGCATGCAGGACACCGGAACCCATCGTGGTCGGCGTCAGGAGGCCACACCCATGCCCGCGTAGTAGCGCTTGAATGACTCGATGGTCATGGCGAACACGCCGCGGGTGTTCAACGGCGTAGTCCTGGTCCAGTTGATCTCGTGGCTGTCCCAGTCGCCGGCCAGGGTATCGACCACGCCTTCGTGGACGCCCCAGGGGTTGCGTAGCACGATGTAGCGCTCCAGCCTCGATGGCTGGCCCCGTACCCATACCGGCAACCGGCGCGTGATCCACCCCAGGACCGAGTAACAATGCCAGCCCACGATGCCGGTGGTGCTGTCGTAGGCGATTGTATCCGGCGCATCCTCGGCATTGCCGTAAGTCCAAGCCGTGATCGGGCTGATGGCGCGACCGCTGTGGATGCCGGTGAGGGGCATGAACGGTCCGTTGGAACTCGGCGTGGCGATGCAGTTCTTGCGCAGTTCCGTCCAAAGATCGTCGGCGCTGGTTCCACTGGTACTCCAGCCGCGGGGCGTGGTGCCGGGGACGAGTGCTGCGCTGGCATGGTAGCAACTGCCTCCGTGGAGCACGCGGATGTCCGGCCTGTCGGTGAGATTCCCCGAGCGGAACTTGGCAAAAGCCTTCTCATAGACGCAGGGCCAGATCTCTCCGGGCTCCGCCGACCGCGCGAACAACGGCCAGGCACTGCCGTTGAAGACCGGCACCTTCTCCGTGACCTCGAACCGCTTTTTGGTCGTGGGCGTGTCGGCGAACTCGATCATGTTGACGAAATCGTCTGGGCCGGCGCCGGTCGTGCGATTGCGTTGCACGATTGCATAGGGACGCGACAATGACACCGAGGCCATCGCCGCGATCAGCCAGCAGTCGCCCACGCCGCCTTGGATCGGATCGCCGAACTCGGTGCCTTCCTCGAAGAAATCCCCGGGGTCGGTCCAAGTGGCGCCGGGGTATTCGGTCCCGACCAACTGCGGAAGCACGCTCGGAACGATCATGTCGATCAGGCGTTGCCTCAGCTCCGGTCGGATGCGCGCGTACAGTTCGGCCTTCAGCGGACGCAGCTGTAGTTGCGCAGGTGCGGCCCTGGCTGTCCGCTTGCCAATGGTCTTGGCCTTCGGCACGGTCTTCTTCGCTCGTTTGGATGGCTTGCGTGCGTCGCCCAGGATCGAGTCCTGCAGCGCGAACACCGGTGAGCCCTTGCCGCCATCGAACAGGCGGTCGGCGGGGGTCTCCAGGGTTCTTTCCAGAAGCTCGAGGGGACGTTCGATCCGGTTCCAGTCGATCCGCTTGCCGATCAGGGTTTCGGCGAGCGCGTAGGGGTTGATGGCTCCACCCAAGGGGGGGCTGTCCATAGGAAATCCATTTGGCTAGTTGAGGGGACGAGACGCCTTGGTCTCGTTCCGATCAACGTCCTGGTCGAAGCCGCAGGGCCAACCGCTCGTCGGCAGACGGCACATCGCGGTGCAGGCATGCGCACGCTCGCTCGCGGTAGGTGGAAATCAGCCCCGCGGCGTAATGCAATGTCGCGGATCTAGCACGAGGCCTAGATCCAGAAGGAGCGGCAGAAGAAGGCGACCCGCAAGAAGAAGGTCAATGGTAGCCAAAAGCGGAATGGGCCCATGACACGCGAGGAAATCGCCAAGCTGCCTCCGGTCGTCCCGCCACGTCCCCCGCCGCGCAATGCCAGGGAGCGTTTGGAGCGCGCCTTGGGACCGGATGAAGGCGAGCGCAGGCGTCGCGGGGGGCAGCCCTGTTGTCCAGGGTGGTAGCCCCGGGCTAGGGCGGCGGCGCTAGGTTCTGACCGCGGGTCCCATGGCAAGATGGCACAAGGACAAGGGGAGCGAGGGACTGGGGTAGCGAATGATCGAGGGAATACTGGCTTGGCAAGCCATCATTTTCGTGTCGATTGCTCTGGGCGGGCGCAAGCGAGGCTGGATCGTCGGGTTCTGGGTGGTCTGGACCCTCCTGCAGGTGTTCGCTCTGTGGCTATCCGTTATCCAGTTCGGCACGATATGGCTTGCTTGGTCGATATTTGGCAGCAAGACTTCCAGCGCCGTTGAAGCCCCTCCACCCAAACTTGATCCCGCGGTCGAGGCTGAGCGGCTGGCCAAGCAGAAGCGTGAGGACGATGAGTTCAAAGAGGCGCACCGGCTATGGGTTAGCCACTTGTCTGGGGCGCTGCGCGCTGGGCGATGGATCCCGAACGGTAGTGCTGGGAGATTGCTGGCCAAGTACCCAGCACCTAAGCACGCCCGCAAGACCTGGAAGCAGTCGGTCGGCGAGTCGACACCCGAAGAGACCTTGCGTCTTCAGTTCGACAAGTTGAATGCCCAACACTTGGCACGCCAGAAGATTGCACGCAAGGACTTCTTCGCAGCCGTGGAGAAGAACCCACTCACGGACGAGCAGATCCACGCCTGCGTATGCATGGATGACGCGGTCATGGTCGTGGCTGCCGCAGGTTCGGGCAAGACGTCCACGATGGTGGCCAAGACCGGGTATGCCTTACATGAAGGCCTGGCCACATCCGAGCAGATCCTGCTGCTCGCGTTCAACCGGGCCACGGCCGACGAAGTGGGGCAGCGCATTGCCGAGCAGTTGAAGGGCGTACCGCAGGTCGAGAAGGTCAGGTCCAACACCTTCCACGCCTTCGGCATTGATGTCATCGCCAAGGCTACTGGCAAGAAGCCGTCGCTGGCCCCGTGGGTAGACCCCAGCAATCCCGGCGCCGACGTGCGGGAGGTGGGCGACATCATTCGGATGCTGTCCGAGCAGGACAAGACATTCAAGCGCGACTGGGACCTGTTCCGGACGGTGTACGCCCGAGATGTAGGCAAGTGGGGCCAGCCCGACGAGCCGGAAGCCTATGCCAACGGCGTGCGAGGCTTTCGAACGGCCCGGGGGGAGGTGGTCAAGAGCAAGGAAGAACGCACGATCGCCGACTGGCTTTTCTACAACGGCGTGAACTATGAGTACGAGCGCCCCTACGAACACGAGACGGCTGACCACCAACACAGGCAGTACTTCCCCGACTTCTACTACCCCGATGCCAAGCTCTACCACGAGCATTTCGCGCTGAACGACAAGGGGCAGGCGCCCAAGCATTTTCAGGACTACCTGTCAGGCGTGAGGTGGAAGCGTGAGCTTCACGCCAGGATGGGGACAGCACTGTTTGAGACCACATCGCATGGTCTGTTGACAGGCGACGCTATCCCGGCCCTGGAACACGCACTTATTGAGCGGGGCGTGCAGCCTGTCTTTGATCCGAGCAAGGAAGTCACAGGCCTGCCGCGTGTCCATGAGCAGGACCTGGCTCGATCGTTCCGGGTATTCCAGCAGCACGTGAAGAACAATGGCCTGACCCACCAGGATCTGCTGGCAGCGCTCAAAGCCCAGTCCAAGGACGGCTTTGGTGCACGCCTGCGGATGTATCTGTCCATCTACGAGCGGATTGCGGCCGAATGGGAGAAGCGCCTGCAGCGGGGAAACTTCATCGATTTCGAGGATATGCTGATCCTGGCCGCAGAGCACGTGGAGTCCGGGGCCTACAAGAGCCCGTATACCCTGATCTTGGCTGATGAGTTCCAGGACAGCTCGCGCGCCCGTATCCGGCTGTTGAGAGCCTTATCCAATCAATCCGATCCGCCCGCGCACCTGTGCGTGGTGGGTGACGACTGGCAGGGTATCAACCGCTTCGCAGGCTCGGACATCACGGTGATGACCGAGTTCGAGAAGACGTTCGACAACGCCACGCGCCTGTCGCTTAGCACCACGTTCCGGTGCCCGCAAGACTTGTGCAACGTATCCAGCCAGTTCGTCCAGGCCAACCCCGCGCAGATCAAAAAGAAGGTCAAGACCACCAACCCGCTGACCAAGACCCCCATTCTGGCCTATGGTTTCGCAGACCAGGACAGCATTGCCGGCTACGTCGAAAAGCAACTGGTCCACATGCACCAGCTGGCAGTTGAAGGAAAGGTGACGCCGGCCAACGGGTCACATATCACGGTCATGCTCCTGGGGCGCTACCGCGATGACAAGCCCACGGCGCTGGAGTCCTGGCAACGTAGGTTCGGTGACAAGTTGAAGATCGAGTTCCGCACCGCCCACGGCTCCAAGGGGTTAGAGGCCGAGTACGTTTTCGTCCTCAATGTCGTAGAAGGTACGCGCGGCTTCCCCAGCCAGATCCAGGACGACCCCGCGCTGCAGCTGGCCATGCCGGCGCCGGACCCGTTCCCGTTTGCCGAGGAACGCCGCCTGTTCTACGTGGCCATGACCCGCGCCCGCAAGCAAGTTCGGCTCTATACAACACTGGGCCAGCCCTCGCGGTTCCTGGTGGAGCTTGCCAAGAAGGAACACATCAGGATCGAGCCGATCGACGGCGAGGCCCTGGAACCATGCCCGGAATGCGGTCGCGGGGTCTTGCAGCTGCGGTCAGGCCCTTTTGGCGACTTCCACGGATGTAGTCGCTTTCCCGCGTGTACCTTCAAGCGGAAGGTGGACCAAGGCACGGCCACCCCCGCCCAGCCCAGAACACGAGCCCAGCGGCTGCCGGCCAGTACCAAGGCGGGTGATCAATGCCCGGTATGTAGAGGAGGCGTCATTCAGTCGAGGAATGGGCGGAATGGGCCATTCTTGGGCTGTTCCCGCTTCCGGGAAGGCTGTCGGGCAACGGGAAATACAGGTCAGGGATAGGAGGCAGGAATGGCCACTTCCGACCCGAAGCGGCCATTCGCACCCGTTCCCTTGGTAGGGGCCTACTAACGCGCCATCAATGAAAACTGTCCCTGACACCTCTGGTGGGGCTCTTGCAGCATTCTTTTGGTATTCGGGCAAGCCAACACTTGACCGTTTTCGCCGATTCCTTGGGGTCAATGCTCTGCTTGACTACGCCGATACCGCCCCAATATTGGCAGTCACTTGGGGGAGGGAATTCAATGTCGCCGCCGCGCCTCTTTATCTCGTATAGCTGGTCATCTCACGACCATGAACTTTGGGTAATTGACCTAGCCAGCAGGCTCAGGGAATCCGGGATCGATGTAATCTTGGACAAATGGGAGCTTAAGGAAGGGCACGACTCAATCTCTTTCATGGAGAAGATGGTCACGGACCCAACTATCCAGAAAGTGGCCGTCATCTCCGACAGCAAGTACGCGGAGAAGGCAGACGGCCGAGTAAGTGGCGTCGGCACGGAAACCCAGATTATTTCTCGCGAAGTCTATGAGAAGCAGGATCAGAACAAGTTCGTCGCCGTCCTTCCTGAGCGTGATCCGGAAGGGAAGCCGTACCTACCTGCCTACTACAAGGGTCGCATCTACATCGACTTGAGTGCGCCGGAGAACTACGCGGCGGAGTTTGAGCGTCTTGTTCGCTGGGTGTACGACAAGCCCCTTCATGTAAAGCCGGAAATCGGGAAAGCGCCGGCTTTCTTGGAGGAAGAGCCCACTAAGTCTCTGGGCACATCCGTTTCGTTTCGGCGAGCTATCGACGCGCTCAAGAATGGCAGGCCATTTGTCGAAGGAGCCGTTGACGAGTACTTGGCGATCTTCTCCGAGAACATGGAGCGTTTCAGGATCACCTTGGACGACTCCAGGGATGCAGACGACCAGATTGCCGACTCCATCGAGGAGTTCACCCCCTATAGGAACGAGTTCATACAGCTGATGCTGGCGATCGCCCAGTACGCCACCAACGATGACATGCAGAAGAAGCTGCATCGGTTCTTCGAACGGCTACTGCCATATCTCGGGCGCCCGGAGGACATGAACTCGCACCATTCGTGGGCTTTCGACAACTTCAAGTTCATCGTTCACGAGCTCTACCTTTACGCAATCGCGATCCTCATCCGGTACGAGCGATTCGCTTTCGTCGACAGGCTGTTGGCGACGCCGTACTACGTAAGTACGAACGCGAATAGGGGTCGAGAAGCCACGACCACATTTGCTGATTTCCGTGACTACATGGAGTCTTTCAGGGGTCGTGACCAGAAGCTGCGCCGCCTCTCAAGTCGAGCTGACCTTCTGAAACAGCGGGCTGAATCTTCTGGGTTCGATTTCAAGTCACTTATGCAGGCAGACTTCGTTCTGTACCTTCGAGCGACGCTCAACGATGACTACTACGTTCGTTGGTGGCCGGAAACGCTTGTTTACGCGACGAACTCCTACGGGCCAATGGAAGTCTTCGCAAGGTCTCGTTCGGCTTCGTACTATGAGCAGGCCAACAAATTGTTAGGCGGTGTATCTGCAAATGATCTGAAGGCGCACGTTGCGACGCTGCAGGGCGACCGAGACAAAGTCCCAAGCTGGCAATTCGAGCGCATCTCTCCCGCCGTGCTCACCGAGATCGATAAGCTCTCCGGCCTTCCGTAGCTGCCCGATCGCCAGTCTGTCAGCGTCCGCTGCTGGCCGGAAGCTGACGTTGCCAGGGCAGGGGATTAGGGAAATTTATCGGGGGTAGCGGTAGGCAGCTTCCGGCCCGTCCTGCAAGCACCCCCAGATGGATGGATTTGACAATTTGCGCAAATCGCCTCATCCTTCAAGTTATGGATCCTCGTACGCCCGGCCAGATGATTTCGACCCTGCTCAAGGAGCGGGGATGGACCAAGCGAACTCTTGCTATCGTCCTGGGGGTCGACGAGGCGACCATTACGCGGCTGGTCTCGGATAAGCGCCCGGTTTCGGCCGACCTGGCGTTGCAGCTGGAAGAAGTCCTGGGTGTAGAAGCCGACCGCCTGCTCACGCTGCAGAAAGACTATGACTTGCAGTTGGCAAAGATCGCCTTCCGCAGCGATCCGGCACGGGCCGTACGCGCCCAGATCTTTGGGACCCTCCCCATCGTAGAAATGGTTAAGCGGGGCTGGCTTCCCGGGGTTGAAAACCCCAAGGACGTGCCGGCCGTCGAAGCCGCAGTGGCAAAGTTCTTCGAGGCGCCGACGGTAGGCGAGGTGGAGTTCCTGCCCCACGCCGCGCGGCGAACGCAGACGTCGGTCGACGCCACGCCGTTGCAATTGGCATGGCTGTACCGGGTCAAGAGTGTGGCTGCCGAGATGATGGTCCCGCCTTATTCGGACGCGAAGGGGCGGGCCGTAGTCGAGCGGCTGCGCTCGCTGCTGAGCGCGGCTGAAGAGGCAAGAAAGGTTCCGCGGCTGCTAGCCGAAGCGGGGATACGCCTCGTCATCGTCGAAGCGCTGCCTAGCTCAAAAATCGATGGCGCCTGCTTGTGGCTCAATGCCACGTCCCCGGTGATCGCACTCTCATTCCGCTTCGATCGAATCGACAATTTCTGGTTTGTGCTACGCCACGAGTTGGAGCACGTGCTCCAGCATCATGGGCAGGTAGCACCGATAGTGGACGTTGATCTCGATGGCCGCATCGATGCTCATGTGATTGAAGAAGAGCGGATCGCCAACGCCGCCGCTGCCGCGTTTGCCGTGCCGCCGGAGAAGTTGAGTGCCTTCGTTGCACGTAAGGCGCCGTTCTTCGCCGAGCGCGACATTCTTGGCTTCGCATCGACACTTGGAGTCCATCCGGGCTTGGTCGCGGGGCAACTGCAACATCGAACTCAGCGCTACAACCATTTCCGTAGCCATTTGGTGAAGATTCGGTCGATCGTGGCCCCGGGCGCCATGGTCGACGGTTGGGGAGACGTCGCGCCCGTAGGTCTGTGAGGTAGAACGTGTCTACGAAAAATCAGCGCCTGCAAAACATCATCAAGCTCTATCGTCAGCGCACCGGCAACGAGTCGGTGGACATGCATGAAGTAGCAAAGTTCGCTGCGGAAATGGGCTACCAGCTCCCCAAACCGAAGACCGCCATCGAGCGGTTGGCCGAACAACTGTCGGCGGCGGCAAGGGAAGAGGTTCGCCGGGATAACGTAACCGGGCGACCGTACCGAGCCAATCTCGCCGTTGTGCAATGGGTCAACGGCTCCCAGCTGACGCTGTGGCATGACATCGACGTTGCCCCCAGGCGGATCGCGCAGAAGGCATTTGTGCAGCGACGCGAGCAGATGGTCGGGGATGCGCTTCAGCTCACTCTCGACATCAACCACTGGAATCGCGTGCATGAGCATGAAGAGCCCATCGTGATGCCGCTGGATTTCACTGACGACGTTGAGTGGCGATTGAACGCCCCAGACGCCGATGACAAGGCCGCTTGAACCTATCTTCGGAGAAGGTCCCCATGAGCAAGGGTCGAGATCGCACAGTATTCAAGCGCCCGGACGGCCAGTGGGCAAACAAGCGCAATGACGCCGACCGCGCATCGAGCCTGCACCGCACGCAAGGTGGCGCCGAAAAAGCGGCGCGCGACATGCTGACGAACCAAGGTGGTGGTGAACTTACTACCAAGGGCGAAAACGGCAAGATCCGCAGCAAGGATACGATTGCGCCGGGGCGCGATCCTAATCCACCGAAGGATCGCGAACATTGATTGACACACCGAGCTAGACCGATCGTAGAACGCGTGCTCAATCCGCGTGCGATCTTGGGGATGACCCGCGCCGCCGCGGGATAAGAGGCGGTTGAGTTCTTGGCCGTGTTGCATTGGGCCTGAACCGTGCCAACAGGGGAGGGCGCGATGAGTCGTATTCGCCAAATATTCCTTCGCCGTTTCCGAGGCATCGCCCAGTTGGACTGGGCACCGCGGCCGGGCGTAAACGCGATACTGGGCGCGGGGGATGCGGGAAAGAGCACGGTGCTCGATGCCATCGCGCTGGCTTTTTCGGCCACACGGCGGGATGTCTTCTACGACACCGACTTTCATCAGCTGAATGCGGACGCTGGTTTCGAGATTCGTATCACCCTTGGCGACCTTCCTCCCGAGTTGCACGACGTCGAACGCTACGGGGATTACCTGCGCGGCTGGCGTGCCGCGGACGCTACGCTCGAAGACGAACCGGCTGCCGACCGGGAAGATGTGCTCACATTGCGCCTGGTGGTTGGCGCTGATCTCGAAGGACATTGGTCGCTCTATTCGGATAGAACGCAGGATCAGGAAGGCCGCGACCTCTCATTGCCGCACCGGGCACTGATTGCGCCGGTAGTTCTCGATCAGTCGCCGGCGACCCATTTGCGCTGGGCCAGGCAATCGATCCTGCAGCGTCTGGCCGAGCCGCAGTTTGCGGTACGAACGCTTGTCGCTCGGGCGGCGCGGGGCTTGCGAGAACAGGCGGGCGACGCCGGTGCGGACGCAGAGGTGGCTGCGGTTGTCGATCAGGTCCGGGCCCGGGCTCGCGAGTTGGGCATACGCCCAGCGCAGGAGGCACAAGTTTTGCTCGATGCCTTCGGTATTCCAGGTTGGAATGCGTCCCTAGCGTTGCACGACGACGCTGGGGTACCGCTACGACGTCTTGGCACCGGGTCGTCTCGATTGCTTGTGGCCGGCTTGTTTCACAGCCGTCTGGCGCCGACTGGCATCGCCTTGGTCGATGAGGCCGAATTCGGATTGGAGCCGCATCGCATTGCTCGTTTCCTGCGCCTGCTCGGTGCGGGCGTCGAAGGGGGGCCTCAGGTCTTCCTGACCACGCATTCACCGGTCGTTGTGCGGGAGCTGCGTGCGCACGAACTTGCGATCGCCCACCACAACGCCGCCATTGGTGTACACCACATCACCAACGTCGCGGATGCCGAGACAGGACTAGACACGCAGGGTTTAGTTCGCCGAAACGCGGAGGCTTTTCTGTCCACCGCGGTGATCGTCGGCGAGGGGCCGACCGAAGTCGGTCTGATCCGTGGTCTTGATAATTTCTGGACTGATCATCGCCAGAACCCACTCGTGCTGGAGGGAATCGCAGTTACGGATGGGGGAGGAATACCGGCCGCGGCAGCTCGCGCCGCGGCCTTCGCTAGGCTTGGTTACCGAACGTTGTTGCTCATGGATGATGACCGTCCGCTTACCCCAGCGGAGCGTATGCCGGCCGAAATGGCGGGCGTGCGCATCATTTCTTGGGGTGGCGGGCAGGCCACCGAGGACGCACTGTTCTTCCAGCTAGGTTGGGCAGACATCTTGAGCTTGCTCGCAATCGCCGAACAAACTTGGGGCGAGGCGCGTATGAACGAAAATTTGCGCTCTTACTCCAACGGGCAGTTTGACTTGGCGACTTGCCGTGCTCAGGACCTTCCGGCCCACCGCGCCATCCTTGCCCGGACAGCCAAAGGTCAAGACTGGTTCAAGCGAATCGATTTCGGCGAACGGGTTGGCCATGAAATCGTGGGGCCCGGATGGGAGCGTGCCGGCCCTTCGGTGCAGGCGATAGTGAACGCAATCTGGCAGTGGACGCGCGGTGGCTAGAACGGTTGACGCAGACATCTTGGACGGCGTGGCGCGTGGCCGGATTGAGGCTGCGGCCGGGTGCGGCAAGACCGAAGCCATCGTCCAGCTGACGTCCACGTGGACCGGTGGACGTACGCTGATCCTGACCCACACCCTTGCCGGCGTCGCAGCGCTGCGCCGGCGACTGCAGGCCGCGCGTGTTCCTACCGACCGCTACAGCCTGTCGTCCATCGATGCCTGGTGCGTACGTCGCGTCGCCGGATTTCCGATGCGTGCTGGCCCGCTCCCTGATGCCGCCAATCCGCGGGTGTTCTACCCGGCGGTGCGCGCCGCATGCCTTCGGCTACTGGTCAGCCGCTCCTTGGATGCCGCATTGCGCAGCACGTACGGTCGGGTATTCGTCGATGAATACCAAGACTGTGGAGCTGAGCAGCACAGCATTGTTTTCCAACTGGCAGAACTGTTGCCAACGTTCGTGTTTGGCGACCCGTTGCAGGCGGTTTTCAACTTCCCGGGTGCACCGGTGGTGTCGTGGAACCAGAGCGTGGCGCCGACGTTTCCACTGTTAGAAACGCTTGATCACCCGTGGCGGTGGGAGCGGGTTGGCGCAATGTCGTTGGGGCGATGGCTCATCGACGCCAGGGCACATCTGCAAGACGGCACTGGGATCGATTTGGAGCAGCTGCCAGAAGGCTGCGAATGGGGCCGACTCCATGGCGATGTAGTCCGCGATGCGCAAACAGTCCGCACGGCCGCGAGCTACTGGCGACGAGAGGCAGGCAACGTGCTAGTACTCGCCAGCCCGACTGAGCCGCATCGGCACGCCGAGTTGGCGCGCGGTGGTGAAGGCATACAAGTCGTCGAAAATCTTGACCTTCGTCAGGTCGTTCAGAATGTGGGGCAACTCGAACAGGCTGTGGCCGGCGAGCGATTGCGGCTGTTGCTTGAGTTGGCGCACTCGGTGATGACCGGGATCGCGGTGAATCCAATGCTGACCCGTTGCGAGAGCTTACGCGCTGGACGCGCGCGCGTGCCTGCAACACCCGACGAGGCGGCAGCGCTGGCGTTTGTCGATCATCCGGATTGGTCCCAAGCCCGGGCTGCGCTGCTCATCTGGTCGATGCAGGCTGGGCGCCGTGTCTTTCGACGCGAAGTCTTGGCGATGCTGCTTGACAGCCTCGCTTCGATAGCGGCTGGACGGCAACCGTCGCTGACCGTAGCGATGGCGGCAGCTATCGAGCGGCGGCGCCACCAGGGACGGCCGGTGACGAACAGGGCGATCGGTAGCACGCTGCTGCTAAAGGGCCTGGAGGCCGACTACACCGTGCTTCTCGACTTGGAACGCTTGTCGCCGCCGCACGTGTACGTCGCGCTTACTAGGGGAACGCGAGGGATGTTGGTGCTTTCTCGCGACCGCTGGCTTGGACGCACCCGGTAAGACATAACGACGTTGAGAGGAACTCTCTGGGTAAGCAGAGCGGCTAAAGGAGTTGATGTAGGGGTTCAGCCGAGATACCTGTAAAAATGCCCCATAGAATCTGATTTCTTTCGTGAAATCATCAGGTTGCCGGATTTTTCTTGCCGACTGAACCGGCAGCTTGAGCTGGGCGCAACTGCGCCAGTACCTGCTCCAGCGTGTCACTGCGCACACCGGCCCGCAACGCGTCGGCTTCGGCCTGTTCGCGACGCTCCAGCTCCTTCGCTAGATCGGCGCGAGCACCGACCAATTCTGCCCGTACAACCTCCAGCGCCTGGGTATCTTGCGCCCAGCGCGTCTGCAAGGTCTGGTGCTCGGTGGCCGTGAGCCGTAGCGCGTCAAGTTCCTTCCGCTGGTCGTCTGCATCCTGCCGCACCTGGGCCAGCTCCCGCTCCAAGCGGCTATGGCGCTCCAGCCACTGCCCATTGTCGCGATTGAGCTGTACCAGCTCGTGGTTCTTGGCGGTCAGCACCTCATTGGCCTGGCGTAGCGCGACCTGTAGTTCCTGCACTTGGTGTTCGTGCCGGCGCTGTTCCTGGTCGCGCTGGTCCTTGACCGAGGTCCGGTAGTGCTCCAGCGCCTCGCGGGCGTGCTGGTGCTTCTGTTCCAGCGACTGTGCGTGCGCCTCGTGCTCGGCTAGTCGGGCGGTCAGGCCGGCGATGCGCTCGCCGAGCTGGGCGACCTCGGTAGCTCGGTCGGCCAGTGCTTGCCGGCTGGCTGCATGCGAGGTCTTTTCGTTGTGCAACGCCGTTTCGGTGCCCTGGAGCTGGGCGCTCAGGGCCGCCGCTTCCTGCTGAGCGCGCTCGAGTGCTTGTCCGCGCTCCTGCAACTGCGCGTCGAACTGCTGCTTGGCCTCCGCGACGACGGCCTCGGCCTCGTCGTGCAGGCGCCCAGCGAGTCGGCCGACCAGGTCCTGCAGTGCGTCGCTGACGGCGACCTTGGCACCGAGGCCTTGCCCTTCCTCCTCCTCCAGTTCCTTCAGGTAGCGGTGGATGGTGGTCTTGGAGCCGGTGTTGCCCAATGCCACCCGCACCGCGTCCACCGACGGATGCTTGCCCTGCGCTCGCAGCGCGTCGCGGGCCTTCTGCACATCGCTCTTGTACAACCCAGCACGGGCCATGACGGCCTCCTCGGACAATTTCGTAATGTATTACATACCACGTAATTACATGCTATTTCAATTGCAGAAATGCTCGAGTTGTGGCTGTAAATTAAAGCGGGATAATTGTGGTTTATCCCTTCCCAGCCGACTCAGGCCTGCGCCAAGCGGTGTTATTCGGTACGAAACTGCCATGTGCCGCCACGTGTGAGCGAGTCGCAGCGAGAGCTGCAGCTCGGACTTAGTGCCTAACGGGGCGAAGTGGCGGGCGGCGCGCAGACCCCTCTTCTGGGGTTCTCCAGACCATCTAGCCACCGCGGCCCCGGTACGCCAACAGCCGCAGCGCGTTGAACACCACCAGCAATGTGGATCCTTCGTGGATGGCAACCGCCGGTCCGATGCCCAGGCCGAAAATCGTCGCCGGCACCAGGAAGGCGACAATCCCCAGGCTGACGAACACGTTCTGCCGGATCACCTTGCGCGTGTGGCGGCTCAGGTCCACCGCGAACGGCAGGTGGCGCAGGTCGTCGGCCATCAACGCGACGTCGGCGGTCTCCAACGCGACATCGGAACCGGCGGCACCCATCGCGATGCCGACCGTGGCGTTGGCCATTGCCGGCGCGTCGTTGACGCCATCACCAACCATGGCCACCTTGTCCTGCTCGCGCAGCTTGCGGATGGCCTCAACCTTGTCCTCGGGCATCAGGTCGCCCCAGGCTTCATCCAGGCCCACTTCCGCGGCGATCGCGTCGGCGACCCGTTGATGGTCACCGGAGATCATGATCATGCGCGTGATGCCGAGCGCGCGCAGTTCCTTCAACGCCTCCGGCGCGCCCTCGCGCGCGGTGTCGAGCAGGCCGATGGCGCCCAGATCGCGCTCGCCCTGCCTGACCACCATCGAGGTACGTCCGGCTTCACGCAGTTGCGCGATGGCGGCCGCCGCCGGTTCGCCCAGCGGCGCGACGCCGTCGGTGCCGAACATCTCGGCCTTGCCGATCCACACCGTTTCGTTGCCGAACGTGGCGGTGACGCCGCGGCCGATGAGGTTTTCGAGGCCGCTGGCGGCCGGTATCTCGCGCCCGCCCAGCCGCTCCCGGCCATCCCGGGCGATGGCCGCGGCCAGCGGATGATCGCTGAGCGACTCGACTGCGACCGCAACGGTGAGCAGTTCCTCTTCGGTCACCCCATCGACGGGGATGACGTCGGTGATGCGCGGACGTCCTTCGGTCAGGGTCCCCGTCTTGTCGAAGGCCATCGCGTTGAGCGAGCCGAGTTCCTCCAGCGGCGCTCCGCCCTTGATCAGCACGCCGCCGCGCGCCGCGCGGGCGATGCCCGACAGCACCGCACTGGGCGTGGCGATGGCCAGCGCGCAGGGGCTGGCGGCCACCAGCACCGCCATCGCGCGGTAGAAGCTGTCGCGGAAGGGCTCGTCGACGACCACCCAGGCGAACAGCAGCAGGAAGGCCAGTACCAGCACCGCGGGCACGAAGATGCGCTCGAACCGGTCGGTGAAGCGCTGGGTCGGTGACTTGCGCGTCTCGGCCTCGCTGACCAGCTGGACCACGCGCGCCAGCGCCGAATCGCTGGACTTGCGCGTGACCTCGACCTCCATTGCGCCGCTGCCGTTGATGGTGCCGGCGAACACGCGCGAGGCGGCATCGACGCCATCGGGGCGTGCGCGTGCCGTCGCGGGGTCGTCCACGGGCCGCTTGTCGACCGGGATGCTCTCGCCGGTCACCGGCGCCTGGTTCACGCTGGAGGTGCCGAGCACGAGGAAGCCGTCGGCGGGCAGCCGTTCGTTCGGCTTGACCAGCACCACGTCGCCGACGACCAGGTCCTCGACCGCGATCTCCTGCACCCGGCCGTCGCGTCGCACCGTCGCCGAGTCGGGCGCGAGTTCGGCCAAGGCCTCGATGGCGCGCTTCGCCCGGCCCATGGCGTAGTGCTCGAGCGCGTGGCCGAGGCTGAAGAGGAACAGCAGCAGCGCGCCCTCGGCCCACGAGCCGAGCGCCGCGGCGCCCGCAGCCGCCACCAGCATCAAGGTGTCGATCTCGAAGCGCTTCAGGCGCAGGTTGTCGATCGCCTCGCGCAGCGTGTAGAAGCCGCCGAAGAAGTACGCCGCGACGTAGCAGGCCAGCGGCACCCAGGCGGGCGCACCGGCGAGGAGCTTGTCCACCAGAAAACCGGCGAGGAGCAAGGCGCCACAGGTCAGCGAGAAGATCAGTTCGGTGTTCGGACCCAGCAGCCCGCCGTGCGCGTGCGCCTCCCCGCCCTTGCCGTGCGCATGCTCCTCGTCATCCATGGGCTTGACCGTAACGACCTTCATCCGGGCCAGGACCGCCAGGATGCGATCCTCCGAAACCTCGCGGCGGTCGTACTCGACATGGACCATGCCTGCCGCGCTGGCGTCGGCTTCCAGCACGCCCGGAAGCGACCTGAGCCGTTCCGCGACGGTGCGCGCACGGCGCTGGTGGCCGATCCCATCCACCTCCCACAGCGCATGGCCATAGCGCTCGCTGATCGCCGCGCCCGCGCTTTCGACCACCTCGCGGATGCGGGCGAGCGGCACGACGTCCGGGTCGTAGTGGACACACAGCTGCGCCGGCTCGCTCTTCGAGCCCGGGCGGATGTGCACCTGCCCGATGCCGTTGCGACCGTCCAGATCGTCGATCAGCCGCCTGACGCAGGCATCGGCCTCGTCCGGTACCTGCGGCAGCAGGATCTGCAGGTCGATGCGTAGTGTCTCGGTCATTGTCCTTTCCCCTTGATTCGACGGCTTGCGGATCTGTACGTGTGCCGGACCTTATCCATCGGACCGCTTGTCCTCGCGCACGCTCTGCAGGATCTCGATGCCGCCTTTGAACGCGACAGCAGCAATCAAGGCACCTGCCACCAGGTCCGGCCAGGACGACCCGAGCCAGAGCACCAGTACCCCGGCCACGACCACGCCGCCATTCGAAATGAAGTCGTTGAAGCTAAAGGTCTCGGCCGCCTTCATGTTCACGTCGTCGGAACGGAGGCGGCGCAGCAGCACCAGGCACCACAGATTGATCGCTCCGGCGACGAGCGCCAGCCCGATCATGACGGGGCCGAGTGGCTCGGCCCCATACATCCACCGCCGGACGACGTCCGCCAGGACCGCCACGGCGAAGATCAGCAACATGATCCCCGAGACGGTCGCCGCACCGCGTTTCCAGACGGGGCGGCGATCGATGGCGAGGTAGCTCAGCAGATAGACGGCCGCATCCGAACCGTTGTCGACGGCGTTGGCGAGCAGGGCGCTGGAATCGGCCACCCAGCCCGCCACGCCCAGTCCCGCGAACAGCGCGAGGTTCCACAGCAGCACCTGCCGCAGGACGTTCTTCTGCCGGGCCAGATCCTGCGTCATGTCGCGTGCCGCTTCGGACGATGCGCGATGGCCCGCGCCGCGAACGTGGGCAGCACCAGCAGGGTCAGCACGGTCGCCGTGATCAGTCCGCCGATGACGACGGTCGCCAGCGGCTTCTGCACTTCGGCGCCGGATCCGGTCGCGATCGCCATCGGGATGAAGCCGACGATCGCCACCAGCGCCGTGGTGAGCACGGCGCGCAGCCGGTTGGCGGCGCCGGTCGCCGCCGCTTCCAGCGGCGCATCTCCGGCCGCGAGCCGTTCGCGGATGGCCTGCATCAGCACCAGGCCGTTGAGCGTGGCGACGCCGGAGACGGCGATGAAGCCGACCGCCGCCGACACCGAGAACGGCATGCCGCGCACCAGCAGTGCCAGGATGCCACCGACCAGCGCCAGCGGCACGCAGACGAAGACCAGCGCGGCCTCGCGGATCGTCCCGAGCGCCATGTACAGCAGGGCGCCGATCATCAGGAACACGATCGGGATCACCAGGGCCAGGCGTGCTTCGGCACGCTGCAGGTTCTCGAACTGCCCGCCCCAGTCCAGATAGACGCCACTGGGCAGGGCGATGTCGGCCACGGCGGCCTGCGCTTCCCCGACGAAGCCACCCAGGTCGCGGCCACGGACATTGGCCTGCACCACGATGCGGCGGCTGCCGTTGTTGCGGCTGATCTGGTTGGGACCCTCGCTGACGTCGATGCGCGCGACCGAGGACAGCGGCACCACGGTGCCGTTGGGGGCGACGACCGGCAGGGCGGCGAGCTGCGCCGGATCGTTGCGGTCGGCCTCGTCGAGCCGGATCACGACGTCGAAGCGACGGTCGCCCTCGAAGATCTTGCCGGCCGCTGTGCCGCCGATCCCGGTCGCCAGCGCCTCGCTGACGTCCGCCGCGGTCAGGCCGTACTGCGCCGCGGCGGCATGGTCGACCCGGACGGTGAGCGTGGGCAGGCCCGAGACCTGCTCCACGCGCACGTCCGCCGCGCCGTCGATGCCGCGCAGCTTCAGCGAGACCTGGTCGGCGATCGGCTGCAGGACGTCGAAGTCGTCGCCGAACACCATCACCGCCAGGTCCGTGCGCACGCCCGAGATCAGTTCGTTGAAGCGCAGTTCGATCGGCTGGCTGAACTCGAACGCGTTGCCGATCTGGTTGCCGACGATCGACTCCAGGCGGAGGATGAGGTCGTCCTTGCCCAGCGACCTGTCGGGCCACTCGGCGCGCGGCTTGAGCACGATCACGCTGTCGGAGATGTTGGTCGGCATGGGATCGATCGCCGCCTCCGCCGTACCCGTGCGCGAGAAGACCGTCTTGACCTCGGGTTCGCTCGTGATGGCCTTCTCCAGGGCCAACTGCATCGCCAGCGACTGTTCCAGCGAAGCGGACGGCACCCGCAGCGCCTGCATCGCCAGGTTGCCTTCGTCGAGGGTCGGCATGAACTCCCGGCCCAACGAGAGGAATGCCACGAAGCCGATGGCGAGCATGGCAACCGCACCAATCAGAACGCTGCGCGGTCGCGACACCGAGGTGCGGATAATCGGCTCGACCCTGCTGCGTACGAATCGGATGATGCGGGTCTCGTGCTCGGCGCTGTGCCCACCGTGCGATCCGTTCTCGTCCTCATGCGGCGGGGCGTGTCCGGGGGCGACCTTGGGCTCGCGCACGAACAGTGCGGCCATCGCCGGCACGAAGGTGAAGGAGAGGATGAACGCGCCGATCAGGGCGAGCATGAAGGTCGCGGCCATCGGCTGGAACGTCTTGCCCTCGACGCCCTGCAGCGTGAGGATCGGCGCGAACACCAGCAGGATGATCAACTGGCCGAACGCCGCGGGCCGCACCATCTTGCGCGCCGCCTGGATCGCCACGCCCAGCCGCTCTCCGGCGGAGAGCGACCTACCCAGTTCGGCCCGCTTCTGGCCGAGCATCAGCAGTGTCGCCTCGACCACGATCACCGCGCCGTCGACCAGGATGCCGAAGTCGAGCGCGCCCAGGCTCATCAGGTTGCCGCTGATCCCGAAGCGGTTCATGCCGATCACTGCGAACAGGAATGACAGCGGGATCACCAGCGCGGTGATCGCCGCGGCACGCATGTTGCCCAGCAGCAGGAACAGCACCACGATGACCAGCAGCGCGCCCTCGGTCAGGTTCCTGGCCACGGTCTTGATCGTGGAATTGACCAGCATGCTGCGGTCGAGGACGGGCTCGGCCACGATGCCGGCAGGCAGGGAGCGGTTGACCTCGGCCAGGCGCTCGGCCGCCGCCTGCGCCACCGTGCGGCTGTTGCCGCCGGCGATCATCAGCGCCGTGCCGAGCACCGCTTCGTGGCCGTCGCGTGTGGCGGCGCCCAACCGCGGCGCCTGTCCGAGCCCGACGCTGGCCACGTCTGAGACACGGATCACCACGCCGCCGCGATTGGCAATCGGCGCCTGCGCCAGGTCGTCGACCGTCTGCGCCAGGGCATCGGCGCGGACGACCAGCCCTTCGCCGGCGCGCTGGACGAAGCCCGCGCCGGCCTGGACGTTGGAGCGTTCCAGCGCTTGCACCAGTTCTCCCAGGCCGATGCCGTAGGCAGCCAGCCGTTCGGCATTCGGACGGACGGCGTACTCCTTGACGTAACCGCCGATCGTGTCGACGCCGGCCAGGCCGGGTGTCGAGCGCATCTGCGGCGCGATGATCCAGTCCTGCACCGTGCGCAGGTAGGTGGCGCGCTCCTGCGCCGTCGCGAGCCGGTCACCCTCGGGGGTCAGGTAGATCTCGTCGGCCTGCCAGCCGGGCGCGTTCGGCTTGCCGACGTTCGCCGGGTCGAACGGCACGTAGTCCACCGTCCACATCAGCACTTCGCCGAGGCCGGTCGTGACCGGCGACATCATCGGCGTTACGCCCTCGGGCAGGTCCTCCTGCACCTCGCGCATGCGTTCGGCCACCTGCTGGCGCGCGAAGTAGATGTCGGTCTGGTCGGTGAAGATCGCCGTGACCTGCGAGAAGCCGTTGCGCGAGAGCGAACGCGTGCTGGTCAGCCCCGGGATGCCGGCCAGCGCTGTTTCGAGCGGGAAAGTGACCTGGCGCTCGATCTGCCCCGGGGCGAGCGCGGGCGCGATGGTGTTGATCTGCACCTGCCGGTTGGTGATGTCCGGCACGGCGTCGATCGGCAGCTTGCTGAGCTGGAACAGGCCGTATGCGGCGATGACCGCCGCCACGAAGACCACTGCCCAGCGGAAGCGGACCGCCGTTTCAATGATGAGTTTGAACATGATGGCGTCCTCAGTGGCCGTGCTCGGCCTCGCCCTTGGCGAGTTCGGCCTTCAGCAGGAACGCGTTGGTCGCGGCGACGCGTTCGTCGCCCGACAGCCCGTTGAGGATCTCGATGCGACTGCCGGCGCGACGTCCCGCGAGCACCGGGGTGGCACGGAAGCCGTCGTCGCCGGCCACGAACACGACCGGCCGGCCCTCCACCGTCTGCACGGCGTCGGCGGGCACAGTCAGGGCCTCGCCGTTTGCCGCGGCCACGACGATGCCGGAGACGGGCGAGCCCGCCGGCGGCAGCGGGCCGGACTCGGCGCGCGCGCGGATGATGGCCATGCCCCCTTGTTCACGCACATCGGCGGCCACCCCGATCACGAGTGCACTGAAGCTTCCATTCGTGCCAGTGACTTCGACGCGCGCACCGGGCGCGATCTGCGCGGCGAGCGCGGGCGGAGCGGAAAAGACGAGTTCGGTCTGAGAGGGATCGGCCACATTGGCCACGACGTCGCCCGCGGCGACGAAGCCGCCGGGCGTCACCTGGACCGCGCCGACGACGCCGGACACCGGGCTGGTGATGGTCACGCGTCCGCCCGCGTTCGGCGAGCCGGCCGCAGCGACCTCCGCTGCTGCGGCCCGGGACGCCGCATCGGCCGCCAGCGAGCGGGCGCGGGACGCCTCGAGTTCCTGCCGGGCGACGACGCCCTGGGTCACCAGCGCCTGGTCACGTTGATAGACCAGCCGCGCCGCTTCCGCCTCGGCGCGCGCGGCATCCGCGTTCGCCCGCATCGTCGCCGCTTCGCCGCTGACGATCACCGCGAGCGGCTGGCCGGCGCTGACCGAAGTTCCGGGCGCGACGATGACGCGCTCGACGCGGCCGCCGACCGAGGCGGCGACTGCGGCGCGTGCGCCGATCGCCGACTCGACGCGACCGCTCAGGCGCGTCTCACTTCCGCCGCCCCGGCCCACGGCAACGACCTGGATGCCCGACGCTTCGATCTGCGGCTGCGTCAGGACGACCAGGCCTTCCTCGCCCTCGGCCTCGCCAACGGCCTCTTCCTCGCCGTGGTCGTCATGCTCGCCCTTCTCGTCATGGCCATCATCGTCGGCGCGACTCGCCGGGGTGGGGCCGGCGTCCTGCCCACCGGTGAGCTTGGCAAGGCCGTAGCCTGCGATGACGGCGATCAGCAGCGCCGCGGCGAACATCACCAGTCGCCTGGTATCGGTCTTCATTTGGATTCTCCGAACGGGGCGCGGCCTTCCAGGCGCGCTAGGTCGATTTCGGCAAGGACGCGCGCGATCCGCGCGTCCACGGCGGCGTTGCGCGAGGCGATCAGCGCCGTGCGTGTGCTGCGAAGTTCAAGTTGCGAGATCCGCCCGGCCTCGAAGCCGATGCGGGAGAGGCGGTAGGCCTCCTCGGCGGCGGCGACGCCACTGTCGGCGGCGCGCGTACGGCTGTTCGACGCCGCAAGCGCGGCCTCGGCACCGAGCCGTTCCGCCTGCACCGCCTGCTTCTGCGCGATCAGCCGGGCTTCGGCGGCCCGCTGCTCGGCGTAGGCGGCGCGGATGCCGCCCCGATTGCGGTCGAACAGCGGCACGGTCAGTTCGATGCCGACCGTGAACGCCTCATCGTCGGTTTCCCGGTACCGGCGCATGCCGACGGCGGCGGTGACATCCGGGCGTGCGCGGCGCTGTTCGACCGTGACCAGCCGGCTGGCGGTGTCGAGTTCGGCTTCGGCGACCTGCACCGCCAGCGGGTCGTCATCCCCGGCTCCGGGCTGTCCCAGCGCACGGTCGAGCAGGCTCGCGCCGATGGCCTGGACCGGCCGATCGAGCATGGCGATCGCCGACAACCGTGCGAACGCGCCGTCGCGAAGGGCCTTGGCTTCATCGACCGCCGCCCTGGCGGACTCGACCTCGCTCCGGGCCTGGATGTCCCGCAGGGGGGCTTCGCGCCCTTGCTCGACCATCGCGGCGACCCCGCGCGCATCCTGCTCGGTCAGCGAAAGCGCCTCGGTCGCGAGGTCGTGGCGCCGTGCCCCCGCTTCGGCCTGGGCGTAGGCCAGCGCCAACCGACCCGCGACCAGCCAGCGGGCCTGTTCGCGTCGCAGGTCCGCAACGTTCGCTTCGGAGCGCGCGGCCTGGATCCGGGCGCTGCGCTGGCCGAACAGTTCGAGCGGCTGGTTGATCGTCAGGGTCGTTTCGGCGTTGCCGACGCCGCTGTACGGACCGGTGCCATAGACGTTCTCCCGGTCGTACGCGATCGAGGGGTTGGGCAAGGCCCGCGCCTGCTCGGCGCGCGCAGCGGCCGCGTCGTAAACAGCAACGGCTTCGAGCGTCGACGGCAGCGCGTCGAGACGGGCGATCAGATCTTCATAAGATGGGGCGGGCTCGGCTACAGGTTCGATCGCCATCGAGGGCGACGCGAATGCCAGGGCAGCCACCGCGAACCCGACGGCCACGAGCGGCCGGACACGTTGCGTGAACATGGGAACTCCAGAAGCAATAGTGACGTGGGAACCCGTCGTGACGGGCACGGCACGTCAGCCCTTCGGAGGTCTCATGGGTCCTTCGGACAGCCCGAATGCGCGACCGGGGTCCTGCGGTGCAGGCTGCACGTCATGCACGGCGCGATACCCCACAGCCGCGCTGAAAAAGAGGTTGGCCGCCGCATGGTGGCAATGGTTGTGGGCACACGCGGCATGCGAGCCGTCCGGAACGTCGCCCTTGCCGGCTTCGTCTTGCGGCGATGACCGCGTGTGGTCGGCCGTTGCGTGGTGCGCGTCGGATTCGAACGAGCAGACGAATGCATCGGCGACAGGCACGATCACCATCACTGCGAGCAGCAGTGTGGCGACGGCACTTCTCAGTCGGGCAAGGGCGCGATGCATCAGGCGAAGGTATCAGTCACGCGTACGCGTACACAATAACTAAGGTCGGCCGACAGCCTCGGCGGACGACAGGTGCGAGGTTGCATGGCCTGATGACTCGATGGCTTCTTCCGCCTAGTTTTTCGGCGACATCCGCGCGCCGATTGATGATGAAAGCCTGCACGATGAAGACCCCGATCGCCAGGAAGGACAGGATGAAGCTGTTGTCGTGCGGCAGCTTGTACAGGTAGAACAGTTCGCCCTTGGCAATCTTGTCCCACACGATGAAATGCTGGTTTGCGGCGACCACCGCGCCGAACAGGGCCAGCATGTTCAAGCCCAGCCTGACGAACCAGCCGCCGAAGGCGGGCAGGAACAGGAACACGCCGAGAATGCCGATCAGCGTCCTCTGGATGCGGCAGTAGATGCACGGGCCCACGAACTCGAAGTAGTCCAAGCCCCAGGTCAGCAGGCAAACGGCGATGGACAGGGCGCCAATGGCGCGGGCATGACGGACAAAGTAGTCGGGCAACATCTTCTTTTCCTGTTTCCGGAGGGAGCTGGCAGTCGCAGACTGCCATTCACTTGGGCGCAGAAAGGTCTAGGGAAGCTCGCAGGCACTGGGCGCCGGGGTCGCGCCCCGAAGTTCCCGCCACGCCCCGCGCAGCACCCGGCTGGCGGATCGCAGGAACATCAGCAGCAGGGCCGAGGCGATGACCAGGTCCGGCCAGCCCGTTCCGAACACCCACACCGCGAACGCCGCCAACAGGACCGCGAAGCCCTCGTAGATGTCGTTCCGGGAGCACTCCCAGGCCGAGGACAGGTTGATGTCGCCGTTCCGATGCGGGGTCAGCAGCCACAGGCAGAATGCATTGGCGGCCAGGTTCAACGCCCCTGCCAGCCCCATCGCCTCGAATACGGGCACGCCGGGGTTCTGGAGCCGCCAGACGATCTGGGCCGCGACCGCAATCGCTGCGCCCAGGATCAGCAGTCCCTTGAGGAAGGCGACTTTGGCCTTGGTCTGCAACGACGAGCCAACCACGGCCAGGCTCACCGCGTATGTGAGCGCATCGCCAAGGTTGTCCAGTCCGCCGGAAAGCAGTGACGAAGATCGGCTGAACCAGGCCGCGCCCATCATCATGACAAAGGTGGCGAGATTGATGGCCAGCACGATTTTCAAGGTGCGCCGCTGGGAATCCTCCATCGCCGCCACATCCACGACCTTTCCACAGCTGCTGCATTCAGACATCACAAACTCCGTTGACGAATATCAGGACTTCAATCGCGACCAGCTCAATCGCATGCGCCGGTCGCGCTCGGCAGCAGGTCCAGCCCATCGGCGAGCGGGCCGGCCTGATGGCAGTGAGCACCGGCACAGGGTAAAGTCCGTAGCCGCTACAGAGTCAAGCGGGACGCACATGAAGATCAGTGAAGCCGCCGCCGCCAGCGGCTGCCACCTCGAAACCATCCGCTACTACGAGCGCGTGGGCCTCATCCCGTCGCCGAACCGGACTGGAAGCGGCTATCGCGCCTATACGCCGGTAGACGTGGAGCGCTTGCGGTTCGTCAGCCGCGGGCGCGAACTGGGTTTCAGCCTGGAGGAGATCCGTAGCCTGCTGCGCCTGAACGACGATCCGAAGCTGTCGTGCGGCGACGTCGATGCGCTGGCGCGCGTGCACCTGGCCGACATCCACCAGCGGCTTGAAGCACTGACGCGCATGGCTGGCGAATTGGAGCGGGTGATCGTCCAGTGCGCCGGTGGCGAGCGCGGCGCGTGCGCCATCCTGGAGGCATTGCGGTGTACGGGCGACGACTCCGCGTCGTGTGCGAGCCAGGAGGGCCGCCGATGACCTTGGACCGCTACCTGGAGGCCGCCACCCGCGAGAACACCCGGCGCAGCTATGCATCCGCGCTGCGACACTTCGAGGTCGAATGGGGCGGGCACTTGCCGGCCACATCAGACAGTGTGGCCCGCTATCTGGCCGATCACGCCACGCAATTGGCGAACACCACGCTTCGGCAACGCCTCGCCGCGTTGGCACATTGGCACCGCGAGCATGGATTCGTCGATCCGACCCGGGCGCCGCTGGTGCGCAGAGTGCTCAAGGGCATCCAGACCTTGCATCCTTCGATCGAGAATCAGGCCGAGCCACTGCAACTTGCCCGGCTGGCTCAGGTCGACGATTGGCTCGCAACTGCGATCGAAGCGGCTCGGGAGCACGGCGACCGCGCAAATGAACTGCGCCATCTCCGCGACCGATCGCTGATCCTGCTGGGCTTCTGGCGCGGCTTCCGCGGCGATGAACTGATCCGCGTGCAGGTCGAACACCTGCGGCTGATTCCCGGCGAAGGCATGACCTGTTTCCTGCCGCGCAGCAAGGGGGATCGCCAGGCTCTGGGCACCACTTACAAGGTGCCGGCATTGTCGCAGCTGTGCCCAGTGACAGCGACTTGCAGCTGGGTGGACGCAGTCGGGTTGACGCAGGGCCCTGTGTTCCGTGGGATCGACCGCTGGGGCCGGGTGAACGCGACGCCACTGCATCCGAACAGTCTGATCCCGTTGCTGCGCCGCCTGCTCATCGCCGCCGGGCTCCCGAATGCCGGGGACTACAGCAGCCACTCGTTGCGACGCGGCTTCGCTGGCTGGGCCAACGCGAACGGTTGGGACGTAAAGGCGTTGATGGAATACGTCGGCTGGCGTGACATGCACTCGGCCATGCGCTATCTCGATGGCGGAGATCCATTTGCACGACAGCGGATCGAAGTCGGTCTGCAATCGCCGGCACTTCCACCCCCATGACCGACTGAGAACCCGCATGGCGTCGATCGAACGGACCGCATACCCGCAATTCAAGCGTAATCCCGTCGTCCGGGAATTGGTCGCAGCCTATACGCCGACCGACGCCGAACTGGCCTTCATCATCGAAAGTGCCCGGCAGCCCGGCCATCGGTTGACCTTGGCCCTCCTGCTCAAATCCTTCCAGCGACTGGGCTACTTCCCGGCAATTGATGACGTGCCCGCCGCGGTCGTCCGGCACCTCCGCAATGCTCTGCGATACCGAGTCCAGATCAAGCCGGCCAACATCGCGCCAAACAAACGCTACCGCTATTTCCAGCGTATCCGGACCTATCTGCAGGTCCGAGCCTATGCCAACGGTGGCCTCGACGTGGCGGCCCGCGCCATCCATGAAGCCGCGGCCGTCATGGACAACCCGGCCGACCTGATCAATGTGGCGATCGAACAGCTTGTCCGCGACCGCATCGAGCTGCCCGCGTTCTCAGCTCTGGACCGCTTGGCTCGCCGGATTCGTACCTTGGTCAATGGCCGTTACTTTGCCCTCATTGATGCGCGCCTGACGGCGGAGGAAAAGCAACGGCTGGAAGATCTGCTGGTCGTCACCGATGCCCGCATCAAGAGCCCACTGCAGGCCATCAAGCGCTTGCCCAAGCGTTCCTCGCTCCAGCATTTCCAGGAACTGATCGACCACATCGCACAATTGGGTGAACTGGTGGGCGATGAGCAGCATTTGGCAGATATCCCCGAACTCAAGCGCAAGCACTTCGCCGCCGAAGCCCGAGCCTTGGATGCCGCCGAGCTGCGCGATTTCGGACCGACAAAACGACACGCGCTATTGCTGTGTCTGATCCATCGTGCCCGGGTCCAAACCCGCGACGACCTGGCTGAGATGTTCATCAAACGCATGGGAAACATCCACAACCGCGGCAAGGAGGAGCTGGAACGGCTGCGTGCACGCTACCGCGAGAAGACCGAGGCCATCGTCGCCACAATGTCGGATGTGATCCAGGTGCTTGATCGTCACCCGGGCGACACCGACGCGGGACGGGAAATCCGGCGCTTGGTCAGCACACGCGGGGGCGTCCAGACCCTACAGGCCGATTGCGATGCCATCGCCGCCCATAGCGGCGACAACCATCTGCCGCTGCTGTGGCCGTTCTACAAGAGCCACCGCGCCACCATCCTGCGCATGGTGCGCATGCTGGACCTGGAATCCACCACCGAAGACCGTTCGTTGATGGGTGCAATCGAGATGATCCTGTCGCAGGAGCGCGCTCGCGGCGACTGGCTCGACAAGCCGATTGATCTGACGTTCACGACCCAGCTTTGGCGAAAGACCATCACTCATCGCACCGAACAGGGCGAGGAGCGCATCCACCGTCGGCTGTTCGAAGTGTGCGTGTTCTCCTCACTGGCCAACGAACTGAAGTCCGGTGACGTGGCCGTGCGCGGCTCGGAAACCTACGCCGACTATCGCCAGCAGTTGCTGCCTTGGGAGCAGTGCGAGCCGCTGCTGGATGACTACTGTCGCCAAGTGGGCTTGCCGGCCTCCGCGGTTGGATTCGTCAATGCGCTGCAGAGCAAGCTGATGCAGGTCGCGGACCTGACCGACCAGGGTTACCTGGAGAATGGCCAGGTGATCGTCGGTGACGACGGGTTGCCGGTACTCAAGCGCCATAAGGCCAAGGACATGAGTAGCGGCGCCCGCGCTCTGGAAAGCGCGATCCTCGACCGCCTGCGCGAGCGCAGCGTCATCGAGATCCTGTGCGACGTAGCCCACTGGACCGGCTGGCCGCGGCATTTTGGACCGCTCTCGGGGTCCGACACCAAAATCGATCAGCCCACCGAGCGCTACGTGCTGACGGCGTTCACTTATGGCTGCAACCTCGGCCCGGCCCAAGCTGCACGGCACCTGCGTGGCGCCGCTTCGGCACACATGCTGTCGTTCGTCAATCGCCGTCACGTGGACGCGAACAAGCTGGCTGCTGCCTGTCGCGACATCATTAACAGCTATGCCGGCCTGCAGCTCCCCAAATTCTGGGGTGATGGCAAGCGCGCCGCAGCCGATGGCACCAAGTACGACCTCTACGACCAGAACCTGCTGGCCTCGTATCACATCCGCTACGGTGGCTATGGCGGCATTGCCTATCACCACGTGTCCGACACCTACGTGGCGCTGTTCAGCCATTTCATCCCGTGCGGCGTCTGGGAAGCGGTGTACATCATCGACGGGCTGCTGAAAAACACCTCCGAAATCCAACCCGACACTGTCCACGCCGATACCCAGGGTCAATCGTTGCCGGTATTCGGTCTGTCGCATTTGCTGGGGATCCAGCTGATGCCGCGCATCCGCAACTGGCGCGACTACCGGTTCTTCCGTCCGGAGGAAGACAGCCGCTACGAGCACATCGACGCGCTGTTCCGGGAAGACGTGAACTGGGACCTGATCGAGACCCATTGGAAGGATCTGATGCAGGTGGTGCTGTCGATCAAGTCCGGCAAGATTGCCGCCTCGACACTATTGCGCAAGCTAGGCAACTACAGTCGCAAGAACCGGCTGTACCAGGCCTTCCGGGCACTCGGTGCCGCAGTGCGCACGTTGTTCTTGCTGCAGTACATTTCCGACCGTGAACTGCGCGAGCAGATCACGGCCTCGACCAACAAGGTCGAAGCCTATAACGGGTTCTCCAAGTATTTCTTCTTCGGCGGAGAGGGCGTGATCGCCGACAATGATCCGCTCGAACAGGAGAAGGCGATCAAGTACAACGATCTGGTTGCCAACGCCGTCATCTTCCATAACGTGGTCGAACAGACCCGCATCATCAAGACGCTTATGCGAGCAGGCTGGAAGATCACCCAGGAGGACGTGGCCGCACTCAGTCCCTACGTGACCAGCCACGTGAAGCGCTTCGGCGATTATCTGATTGACGTGGACGAGCTTCCGGAACCGTACGAAATCGAGTTGGCCCTGACGGCGTAGCGTGGATCAGCCTGTACTGCCGCAGCAGAAGCTGTGTTGCTGGATGGGCGGGCACGGCACCGTGCCGTATGAGCAGAATACGCAGCAGTCGCCTGCTTTGGGGCGCAGGAGCGCATGGCAAGCGGAGCACTCATAGAAGAACTGGCACGCCGTGGTGGGCATGGTTTCGGTTACCTGATGCCCGCATGCCGGACACGTAAGCATGCTCTGCAACTGCACCTCAATCACCGTTCGTACCCACCTTGACGGAGGCAGGAAAGCCGGCCTCGGTGATGGCCTTCGCGATGGCGGCCGCGTTGGTGCGCTCGGTATCGAATGCCACCGTCACGATGGCGGCTCGTGTGTCGATACGCTTCGTTGTGATGCCCGGTACCTTGTCCAATGCTTTCTCGATCGTGATGCTGCACGTCGGACAGGTCACGTTTTCCACCTGCAGGACGACTTGCTTGGGAGTAGCCGCCCAAGTCAGGCCCATCCAAGCCGTGAGCACCGAGCTGAGAAGGATCTTGCGCATGTGGGACTCCTACAGAAGCCAGCCGATGTAGTAAGGGAAGAGCAGCAACAGAGCGATCAGGCCGGCGGCGAACCACAGCCAGCGCCGCCGACGTCGTAACAACGCGGGTTCGACGCAGATGCCGTCGGTGCGGCAGCGAGCGGCTGGGCCGTAGAGCATCCAGAACGCCCAGCCCAAGCACACCAACGTGGCCGCACTGAACCACGGGCGCCACGCGTCCAGGGCGGTGAGATTGGATATCCAGGCACCGCTGATGCCCATCAGGACCAGTACCAAGGGCACGACGCAGCATACTGACGCGCCAATGGCAGCAGCGGTGGCGCCCAAGAGGGCAGGCAATGAGGACTGTGCGGGACGTTGGGCCATACCCACATGGTAATCTCCGTACCTAAGTACGGAGTCAAGTTGATGGCTGCCAGTGCAATGACGATCAGCCGGCTGGCTGCGACCGCCGGTGTGCATGTGGAGACGGTCCGTTACTACCAGCGGCGAGGATTACTGTCGGAGCCTGAGCGCCCGATGGGCAGCGTGCGTCGCTACGGACCCGACGATGTCGGCCGGCTTCAGTTCATCCGCCGAGCACAGGCAATGGGGTTCAGTCTCGACGAGATCGTGGGGTTGCTGGAGGTCAGAGGCCAGCGCGCCTGCGAGGAGACACGTCAGCTGACCGAACGGAAATTGGCCGAGGTGCGGCGGCGGCTCGGTGAGCTACGACAATTGGAAGCCGATCTTGAGCACTTGGTGGATGAATGTCGTCACGTGGTGACCGGCGCACCTTGCCCGACGCTCGATCTGCTGGCGCAACCGGCAGAGAAGAAAAAAAGGGTATCCGGATTTTAGTGTGGGAAGACCGCACTAGCCCTTCTTGTCTGACAGCTCTCGTTCGGTAGGTTTCTGGTATCGCAAGGCTTACGCGCTTTTAGCCTTCAGTGTGGGCTTTGTCTGGCGCATGTCGGTGCAAGGAAACAATCAGTGGCAGGTCACCTTGCCCCCGGCTCGAACTGGGGTTTGAGGCGCAGTGGAACGGAAAACCGGGTTAAGCCACGCGCCTAGCTCCCGTGCAGAGAATCGATCAGCGGGCACGACACAGTGCCTCGCTGCGCATGGCACTCGTTGACCAACCGTGACAGCACCGCTTCGATTCGCGTCAGGTCCGCCATCTTGGTGCGCACGTCGGTGAGCTGGAGCGCAGCCAGCTCGGCGGCTTCGCTGCAGTGAGTGCCGTCCTCAAGCTGTAGGAGTTGGCCGACTTCGTCCAGGTTGAACCCCAGCCGCTGGGCGGATTTCACGAAACGCACCCGCGCCACGTCCGCCGATCCGTAGCGGCGAATACTGCCGACGGGCCGACCTGGTTCTGGCAATAACCCCTTGCGCTGATAGAACCGGATGGTCTCCACGTTGACCCCAGCGGCCTTGGCGAAAGCCCCGATGGTCAGTGTTTGCGGATCGTTCACCATCGCGCTTGACTCCGTACTTGACTACGGAAGTAACCTTAGCGCATCACGCAACGTCTCGGAAGGAGATCCCTCACATGGCAGACCCCAGCAACGGCCGCGGTGCACTGGCCGCCGGTGGCCTCGCCGCCATCCTCGCCTCGACCTGCTGCCTCGGTCCGCTGGTGCTGATCACGCTGGGTTTCTCCGGCGCCTGGATCGGCAACTTGACCGCGCTGGAACCGTACCGGCCGATCTTCATTGGCGTGGCGCTCGTGGCGCTGTTCTTCGCGTGGCGTCGCATCTTCCGGCCGGCTCGCGCCTGCGCGCCGGACGACGCATGCGCCGTGCCCCAGGTGTAAAAACGCAGAAGTGGATGTCCCGCCGCAACACTGGGCGTCCCTGAGTTTGCTCAGTTGTGATGTCCCCGCTATCGCGATGGGCAGCAAGAAGGCGAGCGGTGCGCTCCTCAGGGTCTGTGAAGGGCGCACACTAGGGGTCCCGCCGCAACGCCTCCGGACCGAGTGGTCCCGTCTGAAGCCTACGAGGCGGCGACTGAAATCCTGCGGACCGCCGCCAAGCCATTCGCGCTGGCGCATGTGTTGGCTCTCTCTCCTCCATTACACCGTGTGGCCGTAAAGGCGTAGGCGTCGGACCGGTGTGGCCGGGCGGTCGGGTGTTGTGGTAGTTGGACTGCGTGAACTCCCAAGCCGACAACTTTGACGACGACCAGGAAGCGACCGCCGAGGGCATTGCCGACATTGAGGCAGGCCGGACTATCAGCCACGAGGCTGTGAAAGCCTGGCTATTGTCGTGGGGAACGCCGAACGAACTGCCGCCCCCCAAGGTTGGCGATTAGCTGACGGCAACATCGGAAGGCATGTCGCTGAGCTACCCTTTTGGCGGCCCCCAAGCACCTCATGCGACCCCTTTTGGCGTAGGCCGATGCGAGCGTCTCCTTGGAGGCATCGCATGCAGCAAGGCACATTATTCACCCGGCGGACGGTCGAGCGACATTTTCGCAAACATCAAGCTCGCTGCCCGCCGGAATACCGCGAGATCCTCATCGAACGGATTCTGGCCAAACGGTGGACAGAAGCCTCGCTAGGCAAGGTCGTCGGCATTGTGGCCTCAACCTTCGCCCGCCACCAACTTACCGACTACGATCGACTTTTGGCGATCTCCGGTATGGCTCGCGCCGAGGCGCGGTTAATTGTCAGCCGCGAAGTAAGCGACATTCTAGAAAGCTGGCGCAGCACCGCGCTCCCCTAGCCAAATCGGTGGAGCGAGCCGCGCGCACGCTTATCCGCCGGTGCATGGCTATGCACCCCCGCCCCGTCCCAGCGCCCAATGCGCTAGGAGTAGCTTAAGCACTCCGCTGGCATCGTCGAGACATGGATGCCGTCGCTGCAACTCGCGACTAGGAGCTCGGATCTCAGGACGAAGGTCTCCGCGAATGTCCGGTCGATCCGCGCGACGTCCCAGGCGGGCGTTCCCTTGGCGGACATCCACGCCGCAGCGTCGTGCATCAGCCGCACAACCTCGTCGATATCACCCGAGCAGGCGACCCGAACGTTCGGAGGCTCCTCGCTGTCCATTCGCTCCCCTGGCGCGGTATGAACCGCCGCCTCATAGTGCAGTTTGATCCTGACGAGCCCAGCATGTCTGCGCCCACCTTCGCGGAACCTGACCAGGTCCGCTAGCGGGCGGCCGGAAGGTGAATGCTAGGCATGATCTAACCCTCGGTCTCTGGCGTCGCGACTGCGAAATTTCGCGAGGGTTTCCGAGAAGGTGATTGCGCTTCGCAGATCTCCAGGCGCGTGGGTGCGGACGTAGTCAGCGCCATTGCCGATCGCGTGAAGTTCCGCCGCAAGGCTCGCTGGACCCAGATCCTTTACAGGAAGGCCAACGGTGGCGCCCAAGAAGGATTTCCGCGACACCGAGACCAATAGCGGAAGCCCCAACGCCGACTTCAGCTTTTGAAGGTTCGACAGCACGTGCAGCGATGTTTCCGGTGCGGGGCTCAAGAAAAATCCCATCCCCGGATCGAGGATGAGCCGGTCGGCAGCGACCCCGCTCCGTCGCAAGGCGGAAACCCGCGCCTCGAAGAACCGCACAATCTCGTCGAGCGCGTCTTCGGGTCGAAGGTGACCGGTGCGGGTGGCGATGCCATCCCGCTGCGCTGAGTGCATAACCACCAGCCTGCAGTCCGCCTCAGCAATATCGGGATAGAGCGCAGGGTCAGGAAATCCTTGGATATCGTTCAGGTAGCCCACGCCGCGCTTGAGCGCATAGCGCTGGGTTTCCGGTTGGAAGCTGTCGATTGAAACACGGTGCATCTGATCGGACAGGGCGTCTAAGAGCGGCGCAATACGTCTGATCTCATCGGCCGGCGATACAGGCCTCGCGTCCGGATGGCTGGCGGCCGGTCCGACATCCACGACGTCTGATCCGACTCGCAGCATTTCGATCGCCGCGGTGACAGCGCCGGCGGGGTCTAGCCGCCGGCTCTCATCGAAGAAGGAGTCCTCGGTGAGATTCAGAATGCCGAACACCGTCACCATGGCGTCGGCCTCCGCAGCGACTTCCACGATGGGGATCGGGCGAGCAAAAAGGCAGCAATGACGCCGTGGCACATTGGCGACTTCCACGTGGAAGTTTCACCGAGCTGACTCGGCTGGAGCATGGGCTTGGTCATGATGCGGTCCTTCGAGTCGAAAAGCCCGGCAACCGATAATGGCTTCCGGGCAACCTTATATGAAGAAATGTCGCATGAACGGCCGACTATGGCAAACATAAACGCCAATTTGGTAGCAAAAAGCCCGCGCGAGAGTAGCGTCGCAACTGTTTGAGATTCATGATGAAAGGCGTCGCGTTAATGAAGACTCACCGTGGCGCAGCGGCAACGCATCCAACACCCAGCGACGAACAGGCGACCGCCGTCAGGGCGTCAGGTAACGGATCACTGGATCGGCATAGGCGAACGGTGATCGGCCATAGCGCCGGTCCGCAAACGCCCAGGACTTCCAGACCCGGGCGTCGGCGCAGTGGCCCACAAACAGCCACGGCCACCCGCGCATCGCCCGGGCGGTGAGGCCTGATAGTCGATGTCGATCAGCGGCCGAAGCGGTCTCGATCTGCTTGGCGGCGTAGGGCGCGGGATCACCGCCCCAACTGCGCGCGACCTCGTCGCGCAGACCCTGCGACCGCTCGCCGCCGCTGAGCACGGTCATCACCTGACGAACCAGGCCGAAATAGGCCAGCGGGTGAATGGCCTCCAAGTCGGTCCGCGGGACGACGTCGGGCGCGAGCATTTCGCTGAGCCGAAACTCGAACTGTAGCGCCTGGCTCTCGGCCGCCATCACCGGGTGGTCGCGCCGATCGGCGGTGCAGATGTGGCACCAGGGATCGGCGCCCCGATGAGGGACCGCGGGCGCGCCGCAGTCATGGCAGCTGTCGGCCAGCACCAAGCCGTGGCGAGGACAGGTGCTGGCGATCGCCAGGCGCCAGCGACGCCGATAGTAGGGCTCGGCGTCCTCGGTCAGGCAGAGGGGGCACCACTGCTGGCCCGGCCGCCGGCGGGTGCGGTGATGAATGCCCACGGGCAGCAGCCACTGGGTCGCCCCCGTGACCCGGACCTCTTCGAACAACGTGCCGACCCAGGGCCGGAAGGTCGTCAACTCCGCGACCTGCGCATCGACCCCGGTATGCGCGACCAGCCCCTCCATGAGCCGAGGCGGCGCCAGCCCGTCGATGTCGCGATTCCAGATCTGCAGCCCGGGCCAGACGGCGTGACAAAAGCTATGCAGCTTGGCGGAGTTGCCGAGCGCGATCCGCCGCAGCCAACTAGAGAGCAGTTCGTCGGCCTGCGGGCGGGGACGCCAAGGCCACAGACGCAGGTCCGACATCTCAGAGCGGCGGCAGCGAGGCGGCTCTGAGGAGGACGTCCTCCCGCTGCCGCCGAACCGATGGCCTCACATGGTTCAGCGAGCGCAGCAGCGGAAGATCAATGCGCTCTTTCTCTGAGCGGATGGCCATCAGGGCGGCGCGGCGCACCAGATAGGCGATCTCGCGCGTGGTCCCCTCCGACTCGTTGATAATCCAGGTCGCGATCTTGTCATCGGAAAGCCCGGAAGCGTGGCGAAGCGGCAGACAGGTCTCCAGGCTGTTGAGCAGGCCATAGGTCTGTTCGTTATGACCCCAGACCTCGAGTCGATGCGGCTCGAACCGGCGCTCGATCTGCGGGTCCCACCGAAGCGTGCGCAGCGCGGCGATCGTGCCGCACCCGACGATGGTGATGCCGAGGTCATTGCCGAGCAGCTTGATTGTCGCCAGCGCCTCTTCGCGTTGTTTGCGATTGCCCTTCTCGATGTGATGCAATTCGTCGATGACCAGGATCTTGACCCCGCTGGTTCGGAGCAGTCTGAGGACGTCAGGATAAAGGGTGTCGGTGCTCGCGCTCTTGCCGTAGGGCGCGTTGAGTTGCCCAAGGATCCGCACCAGCAGCCCTCGGGCAGAACCGGTCGGCCCCATGCTCACGACCAGCACCGGGACGTTGGCCTTGGACGCCCTCGGATCGTCCGGGAGGTTCTGCAACTTGGCGAAGCGCTTGACGATTTGGCTTTTGCCGATGCCCGACGGCCCCCAGATCAGGATGTGGCTGTCGCCTTCGGTCGGATAATCCTCCAGCGCCTCCTGAAGCCGCTCGGTGATCGCATCGGCGGCGGCGTAGCGGATGAAGACTTTCTGCCGGATCAGGTTGAGCCGCTGGGCGGTGTTGTCCGCCTCAAGCGCCTCGCGGGCGGCCTTGGTGAGGCGGCGGTCCTGCGAGATGAGGATCATTCGTCGATCTCATAAAAGATGTCGCGACGAACCGGAGCCTGCGGCGCTGGCGGTGCGTCTTCGGAGATGGGCGCATGCGGCGTGAGTTCGGCGGTGACTTGTTCGCCGACCCGCCGACGCTCCTGCTTCAAGCGACTCCTGTGTCGCTTCTTCGCGTTCTGTGCGTCCTGCTCCAGCAGGCGTTGGCGCTCCATTGACGCCATGATGGTCGCCATGTCCGGCTTGTCGCCGATTTGGGCGACCAACCGCTTGCGGGTCTCGTTGAACTCCCACACCGACACGTTGGGAAGGGTAATCTGCTCGCAGCGCAGCTCGCAATAGGTCCCCTCGATTGGGTGGAGGAAGTAGATGCGTGAGGCGTCGTAGGGGTTTCGGCGGACGACGAACTTGCGTTGCTCTCCAGCGTCCAGGAACGGCCGCAACACCTCGTCCCAGTATTCGATATTGTCCCAGCGCATGCCGTAGCGCTCGATCGTCCGGTCTTCGATGTCGGCGAAGTCGAGATAGAGCTTCTGCTTGTCAGCGATGATCGGCGGGAGGCCGGCGCCTGCACGCTTCTCGGTGCCATAGATGCCGCGCTCCCAGGCCAGATCCGGGCGCTGCTTGGTCGTGCTGTGCGGCCGGACGTGATACTGGCCGCAGATGAACTCGAGCATCCAGACCTCTAGCTCATCGAGGGTCATCTCGGCCGCCTCGTTCGGATTGCGGGTCTTGACCTTGTCGAAGCCGCGATCACGGGCGGTTGCTGCGGGGAGCAGCCGCATCTGGTCCATCGCCGTGCCCATGAAGCGTTCAATGATGCCGCCGAAATGGACCAGCCCTGGCGGGCGATGCTCGGGCGGCGCGATGCCGTATTCCCTGCACCCATAGAACAGGGCGCGTGACCAAAACTCAGCTGCGTTGTCGAGATAGACGCTATTGGGCGTGCCATACATCGGCCATGGGAGTGGAACGCCGACGCGCTCCAGCCACTCATCCTTGGGCGTCATCACCCGCGTCATGCACTGAGCGACGGTCGAGGCGTTTGGATATTCCCAGGTCAGCACGAACGCGAGGACGGCTCGGGTGCATTCGTCGAGCGCGATAGTGATCCAGGGACGGCCGACATGCTCACGGTCGAAAGCGCTCGCGCAGACCACGTCGACGAGCGTGTGGTCGATCTGGATACGCTCAAGTGGAAACGTCGTTTCGGGCGTCTTGCCTCGGATATGCTCGTATCGCTCACGAGCCACCTTCTTTCCGTACTTCAGGCCGACGCGCTCACGCGCCGGAACGCCGGCGAAGCGGCTTCGCAACGTGTTGTGCGAGGGCGGTATCAAGCCCCGCCGCACGCAGCGGTTTCGAATCTCGGCGAATGCGTGATGGTTCTTGGCCTCCTTGCGATGACGGCTGAACTCCAGCCGCACCTCGGTGATGACTTCCTCGACGCGGAGGTCGAGCCGCAGCCGCCCCCGCCCGCCGCTCCGCCCGCGCGGCAACAGGCAGGTCAGCGCGCCGGTATTTCGGAGGCTTTTGCGGTAGCGGTTAAATTGCCGCTTGCTGGCTCCGAACTCGGCGGCGGCAGCCTCCACGGTCGCGCTGTCGAAACGACCGCCGGCTTCCAGGCGCGCGATGATGTCGCGCCGGCGCTCGGCTTCGGCGACCTGCGCCTCATCCATCGTCGAAATGTCGAGCGGCGCCCCTGGCCCGGGTAGTGCGCGCTTCGCCTCATAGTCGCTTCTGCGATCCAACAACGGCAACCCACGTCTGAGGTCCAATCGGCTGACCGCGGTCGAGGGAGAGTTGGCCTCGCGCGACCATACGGTAGAGCACGGGCAGTAGAGCTTGAGGATTAAGACCTCGTTGTTGCGCCAGCGCGAGAATCTCGCTGATGCGGTAGCTGTCACGTTGTTGCAGGAACGCGACGCAATCCTGCTCGAATTGCACATCGAAAGGCTTGTCGAGGTGGCCTGACAACAACCGGGTGCTGGACAACCATTCGCCGCTCATCATCCGGTCGGTCACCACTCGGAAGATCGTGCCTTCTTGCCCCGCCGCCCACGTTCGCGCGGCGGCATAGGGCGCGCGCATCAGCCTGCGGGAGCGCCAAAGATCGCGATGGGTCTTCACCTCAACGACCGCCCTTCGCCAGGAGAGCCCAGCATCGGCTGCGACCTCCACCACGAAATCAGGCGTGTATCGACGAGCGGCTCCGCGCTTCACATCCTGGAAATCAATCACCAGGCGTTGGGCGTGAACGGCGGTGACGCGATGGCTCGTCCTGCAAAACATCAGGAAGTCGCGCTCGATCGACGACTCGAAGGGTACTAGCGGGCCTCGAGGTGGAACTGAGATTGAGCCGCGGACGGCGCTCAGGGGTCGAGGCGCGAGCTGCTCGTCGGTCCACCTGGACGCCACTTCAGAAACCAGGGACGTCAACTGTCGCCGATTGCGAACTGGGGACGTCTTCTGTGGGTACGGGGTCATCTTCTTTTGCCTATTTCGAGCGCCGAAGAGCCCCGGAGGGACATCATCTTTTGCGCGTTCACACCAGGTGCGGACGGCCTACAAGGTGATCTTCTGGATCGTCACCGCCCTGGTGCTGATCGCGCTCGTGTTCCCCTACCTCATGCCCCTGTTCTACTGGAAGGAGATTGCCATGAAGAAACTCGTCGCATTGCTCGCTCTGACCGTTGCCCTCAGCGCGCCCGCCTGGGCCGCCACCAAAACCGTCACGCTGTCGGTGCCGAGCATGACCTGCGCCACCTGTCCGATCACGGTCAAGAAGGCGCTGACCAAGGTCGAAGGCGTCATCGAGGCCAAGGTGACCTGGGAGCCCAAGGCGGCGGTGGTAACCTACGACGATGCCAAGACCACTCCGGCCGCGTTGACCAAAGCCACCGAGAACGCCGGCTACCCGTCTACCGTCAAGAAGTGAGCACACGCTCATGACCGAGGCGATCACGCTGCACATCGATGGCATGACCTGCGGGTCGTGCGCCGAGCACGTCAAGCAGACCTTGGAAAAGGTGCCCGGCGTGCGTTCGGCCTCAGTGTCCTACCCACAGCGCCGGGCCGAGATTGAGGCCAGCGTAGGTACCGCCGCGGACGTGACCTCGCTGGTCGCGGCGGTATCCGCACTCGGTTACCGAGCGCAGCTTGCCGATGCGCCGGGGCAACCCAGCGACCTGCTGAACAATGCACAAGAGCGGCTGGGCGGCGAACCAAAGCGCGAGGACGATGAGGCTGCACTGCACGTGGCCGTGATCGGCAGCGGCGGCGCGGCGATGGCGGCGGCGTTGAAGGCCGTCGAGCAAGGGGCGCGTGTGACGCTGATCGAGCGCAGCACTCTCGGCGGCACCTGCGTCAACGTCGGATGTGTGCCGTCCAAGATCATGATCCGCGCTGCCCACATTGCGCATCTGCGTCGCGAGAGTCCGTTCGATGACGGCATTGCCGCCGCCTCGCCGAAGATTCTGCGTAAGCGCTTGCTGGCTCAGCAGCAGGGGCGCGTCGATGAACTGCGCCACGCCAAGTACGAAGGCATCCTGACGAGCACCCCGACCATCACCGTGCTGCGCGGCGATGCCCGATTCAAGGATGCGCACACGCTGACCGTGGCAACCGCTGACGACGGGATGCGCGAGGTGAGTTTCGACCGCTGCCTCATCGCCACCGGGGCCAGTCCGGCGATTCCACCGATCCCGGGCTTGAAAGACACGCCCTTCTGGACGTCGACCGAAGCGCTGGCCAGCGACACGATCCCCGATCGGCTGGCCGTGATCGGCTCGTCGGTGGTGGCCGTCGAACTCGCGCAGGCCTTTGCCCGGCTGGGCAGCAAGGTGACCATGCTGGCGCGCAGCACACTGTTCTTTCGCGAAGACCCCGCCATTGGCGAGGCCATCACGGCCGTGTTCCGCGCCGAAGGCATCGAAGTGCTGGACCACACCCAGGCCAGCCAGGTCGCCTATGAGGATGGGGAATTCGTGCTCACCACCGAACGCGGCGAACTGCATGCCGACCGGCTGTTGTTCGCCACCGGCCGCACCCCAAACACCCGCACGCTCAACCTCGACGCGGCCGGTGTGGTGGTCAATGCGCAAGGCGCCATCACCATCGACCACGCGATGCGCACTACCGTGCCGCACATCTATGCCGCCGGCGACTGCACTGACCAGCCGCAGTTCGTCTACGTCGCGGCGGCGGCCGGCACCCGCGCTGCAATCAACATGACGGGTGGCAACGCGACGCTGGATCTGACGGCGATGCCGGCGGTGGTGTTCACCGACCCGCAGGTCGCCACCGTGGGCTACAGCGAAGCCGAAGCGCACCACGACGGTATCGAGACCGACAGCCGCACGCTGACGCTCGACAACGTGCCCCGGGCGCTGGTCAACTTCGACACGCGCGGTTTCATCAAGCTGGTTTCGGAGGCCGGTTCGGGACGACTGATCGGCGTGCAAGCGGTAGCCCCGGAAGCAGGCGAGCTGATCCAAACCGCAGTACTGGCGATTCGCAACCGCATGACGGTGCGAGAGTTGGCCGACCAGTTATTCCCCTACCTGACGATGGTCGAGGGGCTGAAACTCGCGGCACAAACCTTCACTAAGGACGTAAAGCAACTGTCCTGTTGCGCGGGGTAGTGGCTGGGCCTCTTACCTATGCTTCATCGGCTGAATCACAAATTCAGGCTGAAGCGCCGCCTCTTGCACAATGGGCTGAGGACTATTCGAAATACCCCTCTTCGAGTAGCCGCGCCAGCGTCGGGAGATAGGGGCCGTACTCGACCACGCGCGTGATCTTCTTCTTGCGCGTTGCCGCCGTGGTCATCCGCTGGAACACGAAGTCCGTGGTCATTGGGTCGTCGTCATCGACCAACACGGTTTCGATAACCGAGCCATCCTTGCGCGCCTTCTTGTCGTAGAGTATGCGCGCCCGAAGCACCTCGAAGCTGTAACCCCTGCCCATGCGGTTCATGTCTTTGGCCACTCGGTTGACTGACTCAGTATAGGCATTGGTAATCGGCTGCTCGAAGTAGGCGAAGATTTCGTCGTGCCAGTTGTGCACGGCGGTGGTCAGGTCCTTGAACGTGGCCGCCAATTCGGTCGGAATATTGGCCTGCCACTTCGCGCAGGCGGCTTCTGCTGCTGGGCGGGTCTTCTGATCCCAGATCGACAGAAATCCTTCCTTGAGCGCGTGGGCTTCGCTTAGGAGCGGGAACTGTTGGAACCATTCCCGCATCCGGTCCATATCTCTCCCTGTCAGGTCGTGCTGCCGCTTGAGCAGCAGGAACCGCTCGTCCTTGAGTTTGAGGCGCTGCCGGGTGGACAAATCCTTGCGAATGCGCTTGCGCAGCTTCTCCAGCGCGTCGTTCGCCATGCGCTGGATATGGAATCGATCGACCACGATCCGGGCCTGTGGCAGCGTGGCGCGCACCACCTGCCGATAAACGTGGTACATGTCCATCGCCACCCACTCGACCGAGTCCTTGTCCCGCAGGTCGCGGAAATAGGGCATCAACTCGGCTTTGGCCCGGCTGGGGCGGATATCGAACACGGTCTTGCGCTCGACGTTGGTGATCATGGCCCGGTACTGGCCGATGATCTTGAGCTCGTCGATACCCAGCACCCGCGGCGTCCGGAACTGGGTCTTGGCCTCGACCTCCTCGATGAAATCGTCGAAGACGTGGCGGACCGTCTTTTCGTCCACGGCTACTTCCCGGGCAAGGGCCGCAAAGGTCTTGGAGAAGGACTGGTCGCGGATATAACGCACCAGACGCGCCGTGGCTTGGCGTTTTCCATCAAGGTCCGCCACAGGCTCAAACAAGGTCTTGGTGCAGCTTGTACAGCGATAGCGACGGCGCTGGATGAAGATCACGACGGGTTTGCCGTGCGTCGGTGTGTCCTGAAACGACTGTTCCTGTGAGCCGTGACCATGCAGGCGTCCGGTCTTGCACAGCGGGCAGGTCACCCACTGATTGACGCCTTCGGCCTTGACGACGTAACTGTCCTCGCTGGTCAGGATTTCAAGCGTCTTCAGGCTTCGCAGCTGGAGAAAGTCCGTCACTCAGCACCTTGGGCGAACCCACACTGAAATCCGACTTTTACTCTAGCACATCCGCTCAGCCGTCCAACACCAAAATCCATTCTTTGAAAGTGATAGCTACAAAGACCCAAGGAGCCAGAACCCACACCAGATTCCGGATACCCGAAAAAAACTGGCTAAGCCATTGTCGATAAAGAATTATTTGAAATCTGTGGGGCACTTTTACACGTATCTCGGCAGAACCCCGTGTAGATGGCAAAGCAGAATTGGCGATCCAAGGTTCTTGCGCTTGCATCTAAGGGCGTGTCGTACGTTCGATTGACTGAGGACGAATGGGATCACCTCCGCCGCACCCGCTCCGGAGGAACTCGGTTCTCGCTGACTTTTCCGCATGAAGTAGCCAGGAGGGCGAAGGCTGACTCTCTCCCTCTTTTCGCAATCAACGAAAGGGAGCTTCGAGTTGGCGTCGTTTCGTCAGTCCATACCGTGGCGACACTGGATTCTCGTGTTCTCTTCGACTTGGTGCAGCCAGTGCTTCCCGGTGCACTGAATGAATTGGTCGCCAGACTTTCCGCAATTAGCACTCGCTTGCCTACCAGACGCCTATCGGAAGGCGACGAAAATCTCTCCGCTTTGTCAGAGAAGTTGCGGGAGAAGATTTTTGAGGTTCTTACCAGCGAACCGGCGAATGAGGCTGTGTTCGGTCCAATTTTCGCTCGCATTGATCGTCCTCGCCGATTCGATGGAATGAGGGCGCTTCAAGCAGACGCAATAAGCTTGGCGCTGAAAGCCTTTGGCGTGACGGACGGTGCGAGTGCAGTTTCCTTCGTTGGCAAGGACTCTTCAATCGAGGGAACGCGCCTGCTGGAGGACGCCGTTATTGAGCATGACGCGCGATGGGCGCCGGGCTGGACGCTTGACGATTCTGACGTGACCGGAAAAGCCGTCTTTACGCAGCGAGACGAGCGCCTGGTGGTCTATACGGCCAATAAAAGGCCGCTTGAAAAGCTGCTTGGCGTAGACCTCATCTATCTCAATGAGCAGCGTGGGTCGCTCGTGATGGTTCAGTACAAAATGATGGAGTCAACGAAGGTTGTCGAGAGTGGTCACGAACGGCACGGTGGTGCCGTGGATGGGGATGACGGCTTCAGTGAGATAGGGCAGGTTGAGCTGAAAGAATGGGTAACGGCCATCGATGCTCAGTTCAAGGAAGAAATGGAGCGAATGACACGCTTTGAGAAGGACCTGACTCCTGAAGGTGCTTATCGACTGAATCCAGGGGCCTTCTACTTCAAGTTGGTCCGGCGCAACGCGGCGACCAACAGTCCCACGCTGGTGCTCAGTCTTGGACATCTGGACAAGCTACTCAAAGATGGTGACACCTCCGGACCGCGAGGCGGTTTGCGCATTAGCTACGAAGCCCTTGGTGGACACTATTTACGAGGTGAGGGCTTTATCGAGCTCATCCGGTCGGGCTACATCGGTACCCGTGACGCTACGACAGCGCATCTGCGTACCCTGATCGACGAAACGCTAAACAATCACCGAGGTGTGGTAGCGGCAATTCAATCGGCCATTGGCTAATGCAGTACCGGGGTGCTGCGGGAAGAGCTAATTGTCTTCAAGTAGCCTAGCTGCTGGATTGCCTGTGGCTCCGCCGGCCTGAAAATACCCGACAACGCTCGACACCGCGCGGTGCTCGGTCAGCTGCATGATGGCCGGCAGCGAGACCCCTTGGCGGCTGGCCTCTGTCACGAACCCCGATCGCAGGCTGTGCCCGCCAAAGTCCCCCTCCAGTCCCGCCAGGTGCGCCCGCCGCTGCACGATCTCGCCGACCGCGGCCGGGGAGAGGGCAGGGCCCACCCGATGCTTCCATAGCCGCCGGAAGATGGCTCCCTCGGTGATCCCGGAAGCCTCCAGCCAGTCCTCCAGGGCCAGCGCGGCCCGATCCAGCACCGGCTTGTCCGGGGTGGAGGAGGCCGTGACGCCGGCCTGCTGGGTTTTGCTGTGTTCGAGCCGGTAGATGTAGCCCTTATCGCCGATCCGGCGCAGGTCGCGCAGGTCCGCCGCGGCGATCTCGCTGCGGCGGCGCCCGCCGCTGGCGAACCCGAAGCAGAGCAGGGCACGGTCGCGCAGGCCTTCCAGGCTGTCGTCGCAGGTGGCCAGCATCGCTTCCAACTCGGCCAGGGTGATCGCGGTCTTCTTGCGCGGCCGCTCGCCGCGCTTGACCGAGGCCCGGGCCGCCCGGCTGAGCACGGTGCGGATCGCCGGCTGCTCGCAGGGATTGGGCTGCTGCTTGAGCCGGTGCGCGGTGGACAGCACCGCGACCCGGTGCCGGACCGTCGACAGCGTCCACGGTCCGGGCTTGGCCTTCAGTCCGGCGTCGACCAAGGCCGCATCGACCGCCGGCGGCAGCTCCCAGGTCAGCTCGCCGTCGGCGTTGCGGCGGACCACGTGGTCGACCACGAACTGCAGCACCGCGGCCTCAGGCACCGGCAGCGTAAGTTCGATGCCGTAGCGCGCCGCATACCAGCCAGCCCAGTAGCGCAAGGCGGTCGCATAGCTGCGGGTGGTGTTGGCTGCGGCGGCTTCCGCCAGCAGTTCGCGCACCGCATCGGCGGCCTGCTGGGCCAGCTGGGCGGGCAGGACAACGCCGGCGCCGGGTTGCTCGAGAGCGGGAAGCGCAGGATGATCCTTCATAGTATGTAATGTACGCTACGATTCAGGCGGTGTACCCACGATAATCATCACTTATCACGAGTAGGTCAACGGGCGGGTAGGGCGCCCGCGTCGGAGAGGATCAATGGCTCGCGGTATCACTGAAGAAGACGTCCACTGTGCAGCCGACGCGCTGGTCTGTGCCGGCGAACGCCCCACGGTAGAGCGGATTCGCGCGCATCTGGGCACTGGCTCGCCCAACACCGTGATCCGCTGGCTGGATACCTGGTGGGCGGCGCTCGGCACCAGGCTACGGGGCAGGGCCATCCAGATCGACCTACCTCAAGCCCCTGGGGCGGTCGCCGAGCTTGCAGGCCAGTTCTGGGCCTCCGCCTTGGAGCACGCCCGAGTGCTGGCCGAAGATGCGCTGTCCAAAGAGCAGGCGGCGCTGCAAACCGATCGAGTGAAGTTGGATGAGGCCCGCGAGGAGTTGCATCGGGAAGCTGCACGCACGCAGGAGCAGGTTGCCGCCGCCCTCCAAGCGCGTGATCTGGCGGTCGCCCGCAGTGAAGAGTTGGAACGACTCGTCCGGCGTCTGGAGGAGCATCTCGAGGAATCAAAGACTCTCCTCGCTGCAGCAAACGACCGCGCCAAGGCTGCAGAAGAGCGCCATCGAGAACTGGAAATGCGACACCAAGACCTGCAGGAGCGCAGCGAAACGGAGCGTAAGAACGCCGCGTCACATGTTCGGGCGACCGAGGACCGCGCCAGTGTCGAGGTTGACCGGGCCAGACAAGAAGCCCGGGATCTAAAGCGGCAGCTGGCCACGGTTCTCAAGGAGCACGGTGCCGAGAAGGCTCAATTGCACAGCCACATCGACGAGGCGAGGCAGAGGGCGAACGACGCTCTGCAGGAGGCTGCGGGGCAGCGAGCCCGAGCCCAGGCTCTCCAAGAACAGCTTTCTGGTCTTCAGGATCTGCCTGCCGCCCTGGAGACGGTACTCCAGCAAGCCGCAGTTAAACCGCGGCCAGGCCGGAACTCGAAGGCCGGCGCATCTGGCCGGCGGAAGACCGGTGCATCGGGCAAGCGATCGGATCTGGCGCCCTGAAACCGCGATTGCCTATACGGGCCTGGGCTGAGGGCCTCGGTTGCATGACATAGAGGAGTGGTGCTGGCCGCGGCTAATGCGACTGCGTGGGAACAGCGCCGGGCCTATTCCTGCGTGTACTCGACCAGCGCCGCATCCAGAACGGCCTGAGGATTGTGAGGGAGCAGATCACTAGGAGGTCGATCTTCTAGAAGAACGTGTGGCGCCAAAAACCACTCGACCTCGCCCCAACCTGTAGTCCTACCGTTCTTGTCGAGATAGGGCCCCAGCTCACGGAGAATCCCCAAGATCTCGGCGAACTGAGGGATCGGCCGGCCATCTGACAAGAATTGCCAGGTCGGAAATCTATAGTGGTGGTGAGGATCCGTCACATAGACGGCTAATAATTGGCCGATCTTGCGAAGTTCGGTGGCGCTTCCCGGCGGCGCGCCGCATGCCTTCTCAAGCATCTGATCCACCTCTCCCGCAGTAGGCCAGCTACTGGCGAGCTCCATACGGAGCGCAGCGGAATCTTCCTCCATTTGAAGCAAAGCGGCATCTTCGAGAGGCGATGATATCGATGACATGTTGTAGTCTCCGAGCGTAACCGACCGTTGTCAGAGATGCCCGATCTATCACGAGAGCCGAGTTGGAGGTGTTAAGTAAGGTATCTGCTTCGGCGGTATCGGCGTAGGGTTCTCCTCGCCGAGAACGAAATTGGCGTGGGGTGGCCACGTCCAACAGGATCCCCCTGTGACGCACGCACCCTCAAGAGTGCGCAAGGTCTCTCTGTACCCGCGCAAGTGCGGCCCAGTGTCCGCTGCACCCACTGAAGTGCGGGATTTGAACCCCAGATGTGCAGAGACAGGCCCACTGGAGTGCGGTGCCCCATCTGTGACCTACAGCTGTTGGAACGTAGTAGGTAAAAACCTCCAGGCTCGGCACCGTCAAGATTCGGGACTCGAACCGGAGTCGAAACCGGGGCATCCTGTCGTAGCGATCGGGACGCTACAGGGCATGTTGTTGGTGCCCACGGCCAGCCGCCCCCAGGCCGGCGTCTAGACAGTTCCCGGGCCCCCAAATGCTGCGGATGCGATCCACCGGTTGCTGAGAAATTGTGGGCGAGTGGTCGATGGTTGCTTGTTCGTCCGGGCGTCTTCTTGTTGGAGATACGAAACGCGGGCGATTGTTGGTCTGCAAATGGGCGGTGTTGGCTGCCCGCGGGCCTTTCCTCGTGGGCAATCAGGGGGCGGTACAGATCCGCTGAGCGGAAGTGTGGGTAGCGAAATTAGCGAGTTTATCGTCTGGAGATAAATTCGCTAATTTCGCTCAAACTGCTGTACGTGACCAGCATAGGATCGTGATCCTCACGGGATGCGTCCTCCTAATTCTAACTGAGACGTCTCAAATCAAGGACTTAGAGGCGGGATCGCCGGCCCGGGTGAAGATCAATGTAAAAACCCTCCCACTTTCGGGGCTCTACACCACTGCGAGACATGTCAGGGCAGCACGTTCCTGACAATTCGGAACCGAAGCTTGTTGACAGTGGCTAGACCGTCGTCAGCCTACACTTGGGCGCGCCTCCCGAAGCCTGCTGAATAGCGAGGAGCAGATCGCTGTGGTCAGCGTTGCGGAGCTCCGTGCGCTCGGAATGGTCCGGAGATGGCGGAGCCGTTGGCGGCTGTTGGCGCAACTTTCTCAATTTGGGGGCTGGCAGCAGATGGATGGTAGTGGCGGGGAACCGACGTTCTACCGGCCGAAGGCATAGCTGCCGTGGCTCCCGGGGCAGCGATGTCTATGCTCCGAGCGGCGGACTGCCCTCGGCACAATGGGCCGATTCCTTCCGCATTCTCTCTCTTGGCGCTGCCTTCTCGTTTGGGCCTTTGGACACGAGCTGACCTAGGCACAGTTCTAGGATGCAGTATGAATGGCAGGTCATCGCCATTCATTGGCTGGCGCCTAGCGGGACGAGGGATCGCCCTAGAGAACATTGCGCGTATCCGCAGATGTAGACCGGAGGAGGTTCGCTTAGGCTCGAATATCCGACAATGGTGGCCTACTTGCTTGCATCCATTGCTTGGAGATCGGGATTCGACAGAGTTCGATCGCTTGAGATTCTGCAAAATTTGTATTGCCTCGGGCTTTCACTCCCCCTTGTTCCAACTACCTTGGTGGCGCAAGTGCCCAGTGCACCTTGAGGAACTACGCGAACAATGTGAGTGCTGCGGCAATGCCATTCCAGCAGGTCTGGCGCATAGTAGCCCATCGACATGGCTAATTTGTCCGAGGTGTAAGGCCGACATGTACGATAGAGCCTCTCTGGCGACATCTACGTCGAACTTCTCACCTAGTGAGCGAGAACGCTTTCAGAGAACGATTGCTGCGTACTTGAGATGGCTGCGCTCGTGCAGCGCTGCGACATGGAGATTGGAATGGACGGTGCAGTCACCGCCGCATCATGATGACGAGTCTCTTCACCAGATTGCCTCGCTTGCCGCACGCTACATGTTTGCTGACTTGCCTGGTGAGGCAATTCTTGCAGCTCATTTTGATGAACCGAGCAGCTGTATAGCTCTTGGCGGCAATCGGGCACGAGTCTTTCGCTGTGATGTGGCGAAATCTAAAGTCCGTGTAGCGAGTAGGAGTGCACGACGCGGATTGTTCGGTCTCCTGCCGATTCCGCCGTCTTTCGACGATCTTTTCAAGACTCTGCTCAATCGTCTATGCATCCAGTTAGATGACGAGATCGATACCAATGGTTGGCCCGGCGCGCACCGAAGCAGTGGCGGGCGCGGCCTTTATTGGGATACCCATAAAGACCCGCATTTTAAGTTTCGGCTTATGACAGGAATTTACTGCAACCGCAGTGCTGCGAGCACGATCAACGCACATGCTATCGTCCAGCTGGCCTTGGAGAATCCGCCGGCGTATCTTGCCCTCAATCTTCTTCACAAATGTGGCGCGGTCTCGAAAGAAGACCTCTACCGGATCCACGGTGTGTTTTTCGGCCTCAGGGCGAAACCCGGTGCATTCCGTATTTGGACTAACCGGGCGGTCTCAGTTGGAGCCTTCGGATGGCTCTACAAGCGCCTTCTTGTTGCCGCCTGGAGACAGGTAGCTGAGGACTGCTATCCGGAACCCAGGTCGTACGGGAGGCATAGCTATGCTGCAGCGGTTCTTTCAACGAAGGCTGGAACTGAATTAGTCGCACTCCTTGGTCGCTCATCGAGTTGGCCGTGCAAACGTTGGTAAACCGTGCGCTACAACTTGGGTAACTTCAAGTGGTGACGGCACCCATATGGCGAAATCTGCGACCCCCTGGCTGCTCGCTCAAATCAACGACTTCCGCCTTCGTTGGGTGAAATGAGGTGTTGGTGTAGGGGAAGATCAGCTGGGCAACCAGGAGCCGGCCGGTCTACCGAAGCGGAGCCAGAGCCACCGCGGTCCCAGTCTATAGATAATTTCGCATAATGCCTCTTATGTTATAATCGGGTGGCGGCCATCACGGCCAGTATGATTCCGCCACGCCAACCAAGGCCCCTCCCCATATGCCCAGCAAGCCGAAATCAGATCCCTGGTTCGCCTGGACAATGGTGGCGCTCGCGACGCTGGTGTTCACCAACGCCGGCTGGCTCTACCGCTGGAAGGTCCGCGCCGTCGAACATGCCGAAGCGTTGGCTGCCGCCAAGGCCAGCCGGCCATCCCCGGAACGCGTCATCTACGAGTATCGCGGCGAGCCCGGATCCTCGGTGGCGCGAGTCGCGGCACAAGATCCGCGCACGCCCGTCGGGACCCGAAACCTCGTGCAAGGCGAAGAATGCCGCGGTGGCGTCATCATCCGCCGCACGGAAGCTGGCCTTGAATCGACCGGCGAACGATGCCGGCAGTAGGCGGAAAACCGGCGTCGCCAGTTCCTGAAGGCTTGCCCGCACACCGGCAAGCCAATCATCGATACATGTGTTGACGGTCAAGCCCGGTCACCACTACAATTTCGCGCTTTCCAGCCGTGGGGCCATAGCTCAGCTGGGAGAGCGCCTGCATGGCATGCAGGAGGTCGGCGGTTCGATCCCGCCTGGCTCCACCAAGTTTCCGCACCAGGCCTGTGGAAATGGATACACCGGTTTCACAGCGTCCCCATCGTCTAGAGGCCTAGGACATTACCCTTTCACGGTAGCGACCGGGGTTCGAATCCCCGTGGGGACGCCAATCTTCATGCATGGGCCCGGGAAACCGGGCCCATTTTTTTTGGGTTTTGTCCCGAGTGAGGGAACAACCCGGGGAATCGCTGTCGTTTCGAACGCAGGGAGAAATCTTCCTTTCCCCTGCGCCGGAGACGGGATTTCTCCCTGCGGTCGAAATGACAGTCTTCTGCAGTCCCCGGTTCGCGAACGAAGGCGTGCCCTCCCCTCTGTCAGGGTTTTCCTACGCCACGGAGATCGATCGCCCGACTGCATGTCCCGCCCGGTCGGCGGATGCTGGCGTTGCGGCCCGGGCACGGGCCGGTTTCGACCGGGGGTGGAAGATGGCCATGGAACGCACCTTGATCGCCGTGGAGCCGGACAATCCGGGCTGGCAGGTCCGGATCGACAACTATCAGGTGGCCCGCAACGTCGAGAGATCGGTCGCGATCGAATGCGCGACCGAGATGGCGCGCGACTGCCACGCATCGATCGGCGTGCCCACGGGCGTGCGCGTGCGCATGCGCTGCGGCGACAACGTGCTGGTGGGCGCCTGCGGCTGACCGCGGCGCCGGCGCAGGATTCAGCCGGCCACGATATCCGAACCGGGTTGCGGGACGACTTCCCCGTCGGCCCGCCGCAGCGTGGCGACGCCGTGGCCGCTCTCGGCCAGGTACTGCAGCCATTTGCCGAGGAAGGTGTTCATGCGCATGCGGTGGTCGAGGACCTCGGCCGGCGGCGGATACATGCCGATCACGTCCTGCCAGCGCCGACCCACGTAGCAGTGCGTGGCCTCGGCCTGCCGCGCGTCGCGGTACAGGCGCAGGAAGGCGGACGGGTCCGGTTCTCCGGTCACGGGATCGCGCAAGGTGTAGGTCAGCCGCAGCTCCGTGGTGTAGACGTGCTGGTGCAGGACGTCGAGTTGCACGTCGAGGCCGTTGCCGATCGAGGACACGTAGCGGCCGGTGTCCAGCTCCGCGGGTTCGAACAGTCGCGTCATGCGCCGGAAGTTCTCGGCGTACAGCGCCATCAGCCAGCTGAATCGGCCGAGTTTCGGGATGCTCGCGCTGCGGGCGGCGACTTCGTGCATGGCCCGATGCTACACGCTGCCATCGCGTGCGTGCAGCATTGACGGACTGCGGGCGAGCGCCTACGTTAATGGTCTGCCTCGGCTAATTCCCTGCAGGAGCGGCTTCAGCCGCGACCGGAGGTTTGACGGAGTCCGGCAAGGGGTCGCGCCTGAAGGCGCTCCTACACGATGGGCATGGCGCCCTCGCCCGCCGCTCAGTACATGACCCGCTGGATCCCAAGCGTCGACATGACCTTGCTGGAGATTTCCTCGATCGAGGTGTTGGTGGTACTCAGCGCGGGGATGCGTTCGGCCCGGAACAGTTTCTCCGCCGCGACCACTTCGCGCTGGCACGTCGCCAGTTCCGAGTAGCGCGAGTTCGGCCGGCGCTCCTGCCGGATCTGCTGCAGCCGCTCGGGATCGATGGTCAGGCCGAACAGCTTCGCGCGGTGCGGGCGCAGGCGCGGCGGCAGGCGGTCATGTTCGAGGTCCTCGTCGGTGAGCGGATAGTTCGCGGCGCTGACGCCGTGGTGCATGGCCAGGTAGATGCAGGTCGGCGTCTTGCCCGCGCGCGAGACGGCGACGAGGATCACGTCGGCGGAGTCGTAGTTGATCGACATGCCGTCGTCGTGGGTCAGCGCGAAGTTCATCGCGTTGATGCGCCGGTGGTAGGTCTCGAAATCGACCATGCCGTGCGCCTGCCCGACCCTGGGCTGGCGCTTCTCGCCGAGTTCGGCCTCGAGCGTCTCGATGAAGGGCGCGAACACGTCCAGCATCAGCGCCCCGCTGCGCGCGATGGCGGCGGAGATGTCGGGATCGACCGATGAATTGACGACGATGGGGCGCACGCCCTGCGTCTCCCCGGTGACGCGGATGCGCTCGGCGACCTCGTGCGCGCGTTCGACGCTGTCGACGAACGGAATGCGATTGGTGCTGAACGCGCTGCCGGCGAACTGGGTGAGCAGGCTGTGGCCGACGGTCTCGGCGGTGATACCGGTTCCATCGGAAACGTAAAACACGGGTCTGATCGTTGACAACGCTGTCTCCGGGCCTGCGAGCGGATGCCGTGGCCGATGTCCGGGCTAAAATAGCGTTTTCGATCGGGCAACGCCCGGTCCTTTGCGTCTTTCGTCCCTTTCGGAGAGCCCCCTCTTGAACCAGCCCGCCCTGCAGCCGCCCACCGCGTCGGCCAACATCCTGTGGCTCCATGACCTGCGCCTGGCCGACCTGGCCCAGGTGGGCGGCAAGAACTCCTCGCTGGGCGAGATGATCGGGGAGTTGTCGGGGCTGGGCGTGTCGGTGCCCGGCGGCTTCGCGACCACGGCGGACGCCTTCAAGGCCTTCATCGCCCACAACGACCTGCACCAGCGCATCTTCGATCGCCTCGCCCCGCTCGACGTCGAGGACGTCGACGCGCTGGCCGCGGCCGGCACCGAGATCCGCGGCTGGGTCATCGACGCGCCGCTGCAGCCCGACCTGGACGGCGACATCCGCATGGCCTACGCGGCATTGTGCGCCGACAACGGTGGTGGCGACGTCGCCGTGGCGGTGCGCTCCTCGGCGACGGCCGAAGACCTGCCCGACGCCTCGTTCGCCGGCCAGCAGGAAACCTTCCTCAACGTCACCGGCGCCGACGACGTGGTGCGCAAGGTCAAGGAAGTCTTCGCCAGCCTCTACAACGACCGCGCGATCGCCTACCGCGTCCACCACGGCTTCAAGCACGAGGACGTGTTCCTGTCCGCCGGCGTGCAGCTGATGGTGCGTTCGGACGTCGGTGCCTCCGGCGTGCTGTTCACGCTGGACACCGAATCGGGCTTCCGCGACGTGGTCTTCGTCACCTCCAGCTTCGGCCTCGGCGAGATGGTCGTGCAGGGCGCGGTGAACCCGGACGAGTTCTACGTCTACAAGCCCACGCTCAAGGCAGGCAAGCCGGCGATCCTGCGCCGCTCGATCGGCGCCAAGCAGTTGCGCATGGTGTATTCGGACCAGCCCGGCGAGCGGGTGAAGACCGAGGACACCCCGGCCGAACTGCGCCGGACCTTCTCGATCTCAGACGCCGACGTGCACGAGCTGTCGAAGCAGGCGCTGGTGATCGAACAGCACTACGGCCGGCCGATGGACATCGAGTGGGCGAAGGACGGCGTCAGCGGCAAGCTGTTCATCGTGCAGGCGCGCCCGGAGACGGTGAAGTCGCGCGCCAAGGCCACCCAGATCGAACGCTACGCGCTGGAGCAGCGCGGCACGGTGATCGCCGAGGGCCGCGCCATCGGCCAGAAGATCGGCAGCGGCGTGGCGCGCGTGGTGCGCAAGCTCGACGACATGAACCGCGTCCAGCCCGGCGACGTGCTGGTGGCCGACATGACCGACCCCGACTGGGAGCCGGTGATGAAGCGCGCCGCGGCCATCGTCACCAACCGCGGCGGCCGCACCTGCCATGCCGCGATCATCGCGCGCGAGCTCGGCGTGCCCGCCGTGGTCGGCACCGGCAACGCGCTGGACGCGATCGAGGACGGCGTCGAGGTCACGGTCAGCTGCGCCGAGGGCGATACCGGCTTCATCTACGCCGGTGCCCTGCCCTTCGAGCGCATCACCACCGACCTGACGTCGATGCCGGAAGCGCCGCTCAAGATCATGATGAACGTCGCCAATCCCGAGCGCGCCTTCGACTTCGGCCAGCTGCCGAACGCCGGCATCGGCCTGGCGCGGCTGGAGATGATCATCGCCGCGCACATCGGCGTGCATCCCAATGCGCTGCTCGAATACGACCGGCAGGATGCGGCGACGAAGAAGAAGATCGACGAGAAGACCGCGGGCTACGCCTCGCCCGTCGATTTCTACGTCGACCGCCTCGCCGAGGGCATCGCCACGCTGACCGCGTCGGTGGCGCCGCATCCGGTGATCGTGCGCCTGTCGGACTTCAAGTCGAACGAGTACGCCAACCTGGTCGGCGGCCCGAACTACGAGCCGCACGAGGAGAACCCGATGATCGGCTTCCGCGGCGCCAGCCGCTACGTCGATCCCTCGTTCGCCGAGGCCTTCGCGCTGGAATGCCGGGCCGTGCGCAAGGTGCGCAACGAGATGGGGCTCGACAACCTCTGGGTGATGATCCCGTTCGTGCGCACGCTGGAGGAAGGCCGCAAGGTGGTCGAGGTGCTGGCGAAGAACGGCCTCCGGCAGGGCGAGGACGGGCTGAAGATCATCATGATGTGCGAGGTGCCGTCGAACGCGCTGCTGGCCGACGAGTTCCTCGACATCTTCGACGGTTTCTCGATCGGCTCCAACGACCTGACCCAGCTCACGCTCGGCCTTGATCGCGATTCCTCGATCGTCGCCCACCTGTTCGACGAGCGGAATCCGGCGGTGAAGAAGCTGCTGTCGATGGCGATCAAGGCCGCACGCGCCCGGGGCAAGTACGTCGGCATCTGCGGCCAGGGGCCGAGCGACCATCCGGACCTGGCGCAGTGGCTGATGGAGGAAGGGATCGAGTCGGTGTCGCTGAATCCGGATACCGTGGTCGATACCTGGCTGCGGCTGGCGAAGTCGAAGGCGAAGAACGGCTGATCGGCGGCGTCATCGCCGGAACTGGAAAAGCCCGGCGTTTGCCGGGCTTTTTCCTTGTCCTCTATTCCTGTCATTTCGACCGCAGGGAGAAATCTTCTTTCCGCGCGCCTGAGATGGGATTTCTCCCTGCGGTCGAAATGACAGGTCCATTTTTCATGGGGAATGGCCTGTGGTTTGCCCGACCAGCCCCTCAACCACCCGACAGCGCCCTCAGGTGCCGCCGGTAGTGCCGCAACTCCTCGATCGAATCACGCACGTCGCTCAGCGCCGTATGCGCCGACGTCTTGCGTACCCCGGCCAGCACCTGCGGCGCCCAGCGCCGCGCCAGTTCCTTGAGCGTGCTGACGTCGAGGTTGCGGTAGTGGAAGAACTGTTCCAGCGCCGGCATCTGCCGGTGCAGGAAACGCCGGTCCTGGCAGATGGAATTGCCGCACATCGGCGACTGCTTCGGCCCCAGCCACTGGCGCAGGAAATCGAGCGTGCGTGCCTCGGCCTCGGCCATCGCCACCCCCTCCTCCAGCACCCGGCGCCACAGTCCGGACTTGCCGTGCTGGTTGCGGTTCCATTCGTCCATCGCCTCGAGCGCGGCCAGCGGGTGCGCGATTGCGAATTCCGGGCCTTCGGCCAGCACGTTGAGTTCCGAGTCGGTGACCACGGTGGCGATCTCGAGGATCGAGTCGCGGTCCGTGTCGAGGCCGGTCATCTCCAGGTCGATCCAGACCAGGCGGCCGTGTTCGGTGTCGTGCGATGCCATGCGCTCGCGGTCGTTGTCGGGACGCGGCATCATAGCGCAGCCCCCACCTGCCCCCGGACCGACATGCCGCCGAACGCTTCCCTGGCCCACTACGCGATCCTGACCGCGATGCTGGCGCCGGCCTTCTTCCTGACCGCGACCGCGGCGCTGCTGGGATCGGCGAACGCGCGCCTGTCGCGCATCATCGACCGCGCGCGGAGCCTGCTGAAGGACCTCGCGGCAAGCGAGGATGCGGAGGAGCGGACGATGCTGGAGAAGCGGATCGTCGTGCAGCGGCGCCGCAGCCTGCTCATCCTGCGCGCCAGCCAGCTGCTGTACGTGGCGATCAGCTGCTTCGTCGCGACCAGCCTGCTGGTCGCAGGAGATTCGTTCTTCAACCACGTCTTCGGCCCGTGGCCGACGATCATGGCCGTGCTGGGCGTGCTGTCGATGTTCAGTTCCAGCCTGCTGCTGGCCAGCGAAGCCTCGCTGGCGGTGCGCGCGGTCAACGACGAGATGGACGATGCGCACCGGTTCGCGAACCGGCGCAGTCCGTTGATCTGACGCGTCGTGCGCCGCCGCTTCTGCGGTCGATATCCACGCAGAACCCATCGCCTCGAGCGCGGCACTCCAATCCTGTCATCCCGAGCGTAGCGAGGGATCTTGCTTGTCGAAGTCGGACAGTAGATCCCTCGCTACGCTCGGGATGACACGTTCAGACAGAACAGCCTGTCGTCGGGTCGATCGCCCGCCCTAGAGCGGCGGCCTGCCCCGCTTGGCGCGGAAATAGTTGCTGAGCCGGCGCCCGGCTTCATCGCCCAGCACCCCGCCCTGCACCTCGACCCGATGGTTGTGCCGCGGATCGGCGACCAGGTCGAACACGCTGCCGCAGGCGCCGGTCTTGGGGTCGGCCGCGCCGTAGACCAGGCGCGCCACGCGCGCGTGCACCAGCGCCATCGCGCACATCGCGCAGGGCTCCAGGGTCACGTACAGCGTGCTGCCGACGAGCCGGTGGTTGCCGGCCGCCCTGCCCGCCTCGCGCAGCGCGACGATCTCGGCGTGCGCGGTCGGGTCGTGTTCGGCGATGTTGCGGTTCCAGCCTTCGCCGAGGACCTGCCCGTCGGCCGCGACCAGCAGCGCGCCGACCGGGATCTCGTCGAACTCGCGCTCGGCGCGATCGGCCAGGGCGAAGGCGTGGCGCATCCAGCGCTCGTCGGCCGATTCGCCCGTGGCGCCGGGAGCGCCGGCGGATCCGGAAGGCGTGCCCTGCACGGCGGCGTCCTGCCCGTCCGTCACCAGCGCTGGTGCACGTGCGGACGGATGTCCTGGTCGTAGATCCGTGCCACCGCATCCATCGTGGCCTGCGGCAGCGCAGGCAGCGCCGACGCGGCGATGTTGCCCAGCGCCTGCCGCGGATTGCGCGCACCGGGAATCACCACGGTCACCGCCTCGTCCATCAGGATCCAGCGCAGCGCCAGCTGCGCCAGGGTCGCGCCTTCGGGCACCAGCGGCCGCAGCTTTTCCACCGCGGCCAGGCCGACCTCGTAGGGCACGCCGGAGAAGGTCTCGCCGACGTCGAAGGCTTCGCCTTTCCGGTTGAACTGGCGGTGGTCGTCCGCCTCGAAGCGGGTGTCTGCGCGGAACTTGCCGCTGAGCAGGCCACTGGCCAGCGGCACGCGCACGATCACCGCGACGTTGCGCCGTTGCGCTTCGCGGAAGAACAGCTCCGCCGGGCGCAGGCGGAACATGTTGTAGATGATCTGCACGCTGGCCACGTCCGGATACTCGATCGCCTTCAGCGCTTCCTCCACGCGCTCCACGCTCACGCCGTAGTGGCGCAGCTTGCCGCGCTCGACCAGCCGGTCCATCCGCTCGAATACTTCCGGATGGTAGTAGGCGTCGGTCGGCGGGCAATGCAGCTGGACGAGGTCGAGGCAGTCGGTCCCGAGGTTGCGCAGGCTGCGGTCGATCCAGCCTTCCAGATGCTCCGCGCTGTAGCCCTCGACGGTCTGCGCCGGCAGGCGGCGGCCGGCCTTGGTCGCCACGAACGGGCGATCGCCGCCGCGCTCCTTCAGCACGCGCGCGATCAGCTGCTCCGAGTGGCCGTCGCCGTAGACGTCGGCGGTGTCGATGAAATCAAGGCCCGCGTCCAGCGCCGCATGCAGCGCGGCCACGGATTCGGCATCGTCGACCTTGCCCCAGGCCGCGCCGATGGCCCAGGCGCCGAAACCGATCTCGCCAACGTCGCGGCCGGTGCGGCCGAAGGGTCTGGAATGCATGGAGAACTCCGGTGCTGTGGCGGCGTCAGTCGACGCAGGTCATTCCCACTCGATCGTCGCGGGGGGCTTGCCGCTGATATCATAAACAACGCGAGAAATTCCGCGTAATTCATTGATAATTCTATTGGAAACCGTACCCAGGAAGTCGTACGGCAGCTGCGCCCAGTGCGCGGTCATGAAGTCGATGGTCTCGACCGCGCGCAGCGCGATCACCCATTCGTAGGCGCGCGCGTCGCCGACCACGCCCACCGACTTCACCGGCAGGAACACCGCGAAGGCCTGGGACGTCTTGTCGTACAAGTCGGCCTTGCGCAGCTCGTCGATGAAGATCGCGTCCGCGCGCGCCAGAAGTTCGGCGTACTCGGGCTTCACCTCGCCCAGGATGCGCACGCCCAGCCCGGGGCCCGGGAACGGATGGCGGTAGACCATCGTGCGCGGCAGGCCGAGCTCGACGCCCAGGCGCCGCACCTCGTCCTTGAACAGTTCGCGCAGCGGCTCGACGAGGCCGAGCTTCATGTGCTCGGGCAGGCCGCCGACGTTGTGGTGGCTCTTGATGACGTGGGCCTTGCCGGTCTTGCTGCCGGCCGACTCGATCACGTCCGGATAGATCGTGCCCTGCGCCAGCCACTTCGCGTTCCTGAGCCTGTTCGACTCTTCCTCGAAGATCTCGACGAACAGGTTGCCGATGATCTTGCGCTTGGCCTCCGGATCGGCCACGCCTTCGAGCGCCCTGAAGTAGCGCTCGGCGGCGTTGACGCGGACCACCTTGACACCCATGTGCTCGGCGAACATCGCCATCACCTGGTCGCCTTCCTGCCAGCGCAGCAGGCCGGTGTCGACGAAGACACAGGTCAGCTGCTCGCCGATGGCCCTGTGCAGCAGCGCGGCGACGACCGAGGAATCGACGCCGCCGGACAGGCCGAGGATCACCTCATCCGAGCCAACCTGCTCGCGCACGCGCGCGATCTGGTCCTCGATGATGTTGGCCGCGGTCCACAGCGTGGCGCAGCCGCAGACCTCGACCACGAAGCGGCGCAGCAGCGTCTGGCCCTGCAGGGTATGGGTGACTTCCGGGTGGAATTGCACGCCGTACCAGCGCTTGTCCTCGTTGGCCATCGCCGCGACCGGGATGCGGTCGGTGGTGGCGGTGACGGTGAAGCCCGGCGGCACCTGCGAAACGTGGTCGCCGTGGCTCATCCAGACGTTGAGGCGCGACGCGCCCGGATGATCGCTCAGGCCGGAGAACAGCGCGTCGGGCGCGACCACGTCGACCTCGGCGTGGCCGAACTCGCGCTGGTCGGCGGCCTCGGTGGCGCCGCCCAGCTGCGCCGCCAGTGTCTGCATGCCGTAGCAGATGCCGAGGATCGGCAGATTGCTGTCGAACACCTGCTGCGGCGCGGCGGGCGCGCCCGGCAGCGTGGTCGATTCGGGACCGCCGGAGAGGATGATGCCCTTGGCGCCGAAGGCCTCGATCTCGGCCGGATCGTGGTCCCAGGCCCAGATCTCGCAGTAGACGCCGATCTCGCGGATGCGGCGCGCGATCAGCTGCGTGTACTGCGCGCCGAAGTCGAGGATCAGGATCTTGTCGGAGTGGATGTTGGTCATCGAGATGCCGGGCAGTTCAAGGCTGTCATCCCGAGCGCAGCGAGGGATCTGCTTGGCGACCGGCTCCGGAAAAAGCAGATCCCTCGCTGCGCTCGGGATGACATGGAAAGGTCAGCCAATCTGGTAATTCGGCGGCTGCTTGGTGATCTGCACGTCGTGCACGTGGCTCTCGCGCTGGCCGGCGCCGGTGATCTTCACGAACTTCGGCTGCGTGCGCATCTGTTCGACGGTCGCGCAGCCGACGTAGCCCATGGTCGCGCGCAGGCCGCCGGCGAGCTGGTGGATGATGCCGCTGAGCGGGCCGCGGTACGGCACGCGACCCTCGATGCCTTCGGGCACCAGTTTGTCGGCGTCCGAGGCGTCCTGGAAATAGCGGTCCTTCGACCCCTTTTCCATCGCGCCAAGCGAGCCCATGCCGCGGTAGCTCTTGTAGCTGCGGCCCTGGAACAGCTCGACCTCGCCCGGCGATTCCTCGGTGCCGGCGAACAGGCCGCCGATCATCACCGTCGAGGCACCGGCGACCAGCGCCTTGCCGATGTCGCCCGAGTAGCGGATGCCGCCGTCGGCGATGAACGGGATGCGGTCCTGCAGCGCCTCGGCCACCATGTCCACCGCGGTGATCTGCGGCACGCCCACGCCCGCGACCACGCGCGTGGTGCAGATCGAGCCCGGGCCCACGCCGACCTTGACCGCATCCGCGCCCGCATCCATCAGCGCCAGCGCGGCGTCGCCGGTGACGATGTTGCCGCCGATCACCTGCAGCGCGGGGAAATGCTTCTTCACCCAGGCGACGCGCTCGATCACGCCCTGCGAATGGCCGTGCGCGGTATCGACGATGACCACGTCCACGCCCGCGGCCGCGAGCGCCGCCACGCGCGCCTCGGTGTCGCCGCCGACGCCGACCGCGGCGCCGACCAGCAGCTGCTCGTCGGCGTCCTTGGCGGAGTTCGGGTTGTCCTGCGCCTTCTGGATGTCCTTGACCGTGATCAGGCCGCGCAGCTCGAAGGCGTCGTTGACCACCAGCACCTTCTCGATGCGGTGCCTGTGCAGCAGGCCGATGACCTCCTCGTCCGACGCGCCCTCCTTCACCGTGACCAGCCGCTCCTTCTTGGTCATGATGTTGCGCACCGGATCGTCGAGCTTCGTCTCGAAGCGCATGTCGCGCCCGGTGACGATGCCGACCAGCTGCCCGCCGTCCACGACGGGTACGCCGGAAATGTTGCGGGCGCGGGTGAGCTTGAGGACTTCGCCGATGGTGGTGTTGGGCGCGACCGTGAACGGCTCGCGGATCACGCCGGCCTCGAAGTTCTTGACCTTCGCGACCTCGGCCGCCTGGCGTTCGACCGACAGGTTCTTGTGGATGATGCCGATGCCGCCGAGCTGGGCCATCGCGATCGCGAGGCGGGCCTCGGTCACGGTGTCCATCGCCGCCGAGACGATCGGCAGGTTCAGGCGCAGGGACTTGGTGAGGTTCGTGGCGAGCGAGACGTCCTTGGGCAGGACGGTCGAATGCGCGGGGACGAGGGAAACGTCGTCGTACGTCAGTGCTTCAGCCTGGATGCGGAGCATCGGCAGTCCCGGGGAGGTGGGGAAGCGCGTCATTGTACCGCGTTGCCGCCCATCGCCGCATCCCGCCCCGGGAACGAACCGTCGCCGGGGCCGCGACATCCGCCGCGTTCGTGGGAGCGGCTATGGGAGGTCCACGGCCGCCTCGGCGGCTTCCAGCGTGTTCTGCATCAGCGTGGCCACGGTCATCGGCCCCACCCCGCCCGGGACCGGGGTGATCCAGCTGGCGCGCCGGGCCGCGGCCTCGAACTCGACGTCGCCGGTCAGGCGGCCGTCGTCGAGCCGGTTGATGCCGACGTCGATCACCACCGCGCCCGGCTTGACCCAGTCGCCGGGGATCAGGCCCGGCCGGCCCACGGCAACCACGAGGATGTCGGCCTCGCCCACGTGCCGCCGCAGCACGTCCTTCGGCGTGAACTTGTGGCAACTGGTGACCGTGCAGCCGGCGATCAGCAGCTCCAGCGCCATCGGCCGGCCGACGTGGTTGCTGACGCCGACGATGGTCGCGCTCTGCCCGCGCACCGGCCGGTCGGTGTAGGCCAACAGCGTGGTGATGCCGCGCGGCGTGCACGGACGCAGGCCGAACTGGCGCAGTGCGAGGTGGCCGACGTTCTCGGGATGGAAGCCGTCGACGTCCTTGCGCGGGTCGATGCGGTGGATCAGCCGCGTGGCGTCGGGGATGCCGGGCAGCGGCAGCTGCACGAGGATGCCGTGCACGGCCGGATCGGCGTTGAGCCGGTCGATCAGCGCCAGCAGCTCGGCTTCGGACGTGCCCGCGGGCAGGTCGAAGTCGAAGGCGTGGATGCCCACCTTTTCCGCGGCCCGGCGCTTGTTGCGCACGTACGACTGCGAGGCGGGATCGCTGCCGACCAGCACCACGGCCAGCCCGGGCCGCGGCAGTCCCGCGGCCAGGCGCGCGTCGACCCGCAGGCGCAGTTCGTCGAGCAGGGAATCGGCGATGCGCTTGCCGTCGAGGATGCGTGCGGTCATGCGGCGTGGATGGCGGAATCGGGAACGCGTATTGTCTCACGACCCCGCCGCGCGCCGCCAAGGAGCGAGCCATGACGCACGATGACGATCCCGAAACCCCGCACATCGAGGCCGCCGTGTTCCGTCGCCTTCGCGACCACCTGCTGCGGCAGCGGCCGGACGTGCAGAACATCGACCTGATGATCCTGGCCGGCTTCTGCCGCAACTGCCTGTCCGACTGGTACCGCGAAGCGGCCGACGCGCGCGGCATCACGATGACCAGGGACGAGGCGCGCGAGGCCGTGTACGGTGAACCCTTCGCCGACTGGAAGGCGAAGCACCAGCGCGAGGCGACGCCGGAACAGCTGGCGGCGTTCGAGGCCGCCCGCCGGCGCCACGGCTGATGCGCAGGATGCTGGCGACGCTGGCGATCGTGCTGGTGCTGGCCTACGCCACGCTGTGCGCCCTGCTGTTCCTCGCCCAGCGCAAGATGATCTACCTGCCCGAGTACACGCGCACGGCGCGTGACGGCACCGACTATGCGCTGGCCCGCGACGGCATCGAACTGCGCGGCTGGATCGTCAATCCGGGACAGGACTCGGCGATCGTGTACTTCGGCGGCAACGGCGAATCGGTGCAGGCGAACCGCGACGATTTCGCGCGCTGGTTCCCGCGGCGCACGGTCTACCTGCTCGCCTACCGCGGCTACGGCGCCAGCGATGGTGCGCCGTCGGGCGATGCCCTGCTCGATGACGCGCTGGCCTTCTTCGACGACGTGCAGACGCGGCATCCCGACCGGCCGGTGTCGGCGATCGGGCGCAGCCTCGGCAGCGGCATCGCCAGCCACGTCGCGGCGCAGCGCCCGGTGGACCGGCTGGCCCTGGTCACGCCGTTCGACAGCCTTGCCAACGTCGCCCAGTCACACTATCGCTGGCTGCCCGTGCGCTGGCTGCTGCGCGATCGCTATCCTTCGGTGGACTTCCTGCGCGCGTACCGCGGGCCGGTGCTGATGCTGCGCGCCGGGCGCGACGAGGTGATCCCGCCCGCGAACACCGACGCGCTGGAGCGCAGCCTGCCGCGGGCGCACGTCGTCGCGATCGACGAGGCCGGGCACAACGACATCCAGGCCTTCCCCGCCTACGGCGAGGCGCTTGCGGCGTTCCTGCAGTAGGCAACGCCGACGGGATGACAGCCGAAAGCAGTTCGCCCGGGCTCAGGGCGCCGCGGCGCGCGCACCTTCGGCCCAAGCCACCCGCGTCCCCGGCGGCGGCGCGGCCAGCGCCACGAGCTCATGCTCCGGCCTCAGCTGCAGCAGCACCGCCCAGTCCTGGCGGCTGGCGTTGCACGCGGCCTGCGCGTCCGGCGAGCACTCGACGTCGCCCGGCGCCCGCGTCGGCAGGCCCTCGAAGCGTCCGTCCGGGGCCAGCCGCAGCAGGCGCATGGTGACGCCGTCGACCACGTTGCCGCCGACCAGGTAGGCGACGTGTCCATCCGCCGTATCGGCGCCGACCACGATGTCGCAGTGCATGTCGAGCCCGGCATCGCTGCCCGCGATCCGCGCGCCCAGTCCATCGAAGCCGAACGTTCGCGACGGCACCCGCACGTAGCACAGCAGGTCGCCCTGCGCGGCTGCCGTGGTGGCCGGGTCAGCAAAGCGCCAGGCGCTGGCCTGCGGCGCGCGATAGGCCTGGCGCACGTAGCGCACGTGGCTGGGCGAACTGCTGAAACCCGGGATCCGCGCCGTCCGCATCACCCAGGAGATGAAAGCCGCCGACCACGGCGTATCGACCACGAACATCCGGCACGATGACGGCCCCGACGCGCACTGGCCGGAACCGCCCGCGCTGCCCAGCAGGCCGCTGCCACGCCAGTAGTCGACCACGCGCTGCCACGCGACCTGCCCGTTCGCCAGCGGCGAGGCCTCGGCCTCGCGCACGCGCGTACCGGCGATGCGGCCGTCGGCGTCGACGAACGGCCGGTACCAGAGCCGATGTTCCTCGCAGGCGGCCGCGGCGATGCGCACGGCCGGCGACGGCGACGCGGTCTGGCCACGCAGCGACGGACAGGGATCCGCCGCGGCCGCGGGCCAGGCCCAGGCGAGGAGCGCCGCCAGCAGGCCGCAGCGCAGGAACAGAAACAGAGGCATCGACATCGCAACCACCGTGCTCCAGGACGATGGACGGTCTATCGACGAAGCGGGCGCGGACGGGACATCCGCCGGCGCGTAGAACGGCGCGCGACTCCCGGCGCGGTGACGCCAGAGCATTTTCGACTCGGATGTTGACGTTTCCGTCGTCCCCGCGAAGGCGGGGACCCAGTGCCTTTGCTGTTGATTTCAAAGACAAAGACGCTGGATCCCCGCCTTCGCGGGGACGACGGATATGTGAGCGCTTGCGCCAAAACGCTCTAGCGTGGCCGCGGCGGAGCCGGGCAGCGCGGCAAGCCGACTTCCGGATCGCAGTGGTTGCAACACCGGGGCGCTGCCTGCGTCGGCGCCCCGCTCGGCGCGGCGGGACCGCCCTGCCCTCCGGCCGGCACCCAAGCCTGCGGCTGCGACGGGCTTCCCGCCGGCAGCTGCAACTGCGGCGACGGCGCCATCGGCAGGGCGGGCCGCAGCGCGGCGAGTTCGTCCGCCGGCCTCAGCTGCAGCAGCACCGACCAGTCCTGGCGGTTGAGGTCGCAGGCGTAGGGGCTTTCGGGCGTGCATTCGGGATCGCTGGCCAGGCGCATCGGCAGTTCGTCGAAACGATCACCGGGCGTCAGCCGCAGGCGGCGCATGGTCACGCTGTCGAAGACGTTGCCGCCGACGAGATAGGCGCTGCGTGCGCCGTCGCTGCCCACGTCGATGCCCGCCACCACGTCGCAGTGCATCGCCAACCCCGGCTCGTTGCCGCTCAGCAGCGTCGCCAGTTCGCCGAAGCCGTAGGTGCGCGCGGTGCCGCGCACGTTGCACAGCAGGTCGCCGCGCTGCACCCGGGCGGCCAGCGGGTTGGCCACGCGGTAGGGATTGGCCAGCGGCTCGCGGTAGGCGCGCCGCACGTAGGTCAGGTGGCTGGCCGAACCGTCGAATCCCGGCACCGCGGCCCGGCGCATGACCCAGGACAGGAACGCCGCCGACCACGGCGTGTCCACCACGAAGGCGCGGCACGAGGGCATCGGCGGCCCGCCGTAGGCGCAATCGCCCCCGCCCGCCTGCCAGAGCAGGCCGCTGTCGCGCCAGTATTCGATCACGCGCTGCCACGCCGGCTGGCCGTTGGCCAGCTTCGCGCGCTCGGCCTCGCGCACCCGCATCGAACCGATGCGGCCATCGGCCTCGATGAAGGGGCGGTACCAGAGGCGATGCTCCTCGCAGGCGGCCGCGGCGATCCGGGTCGAAGCGTCGGGTGCCTGGATGGCCGAGGCGGGCAGCTTCAGGCAGGGATCGGCGGCAGCGGCCTTCGCAGGGAGCAGCAGGCCGCAGGCCAGCAGGAGCAGGCAGGCGGCGATACGCGGGAACGGGCTGTGCATGGCGGGCATCCGGCTCGTCGGCAAGGCAGCCGCGGGTTCATCGCGGCCGGAGGGCTTGCGCCGACCGCCCCCTTGCCTTCCTCAGCCTGCGCAGAACGCAGCGTAGTCGATGTAACCCGGAAATGGCGCGCCCGGCGCGCACAGCGGGCAGTCGGGATCCGGCGACAGCCGGGTTTCGCGGAAGCGCATCGCCAGCGCGTCGAAATGCAGCAGGCGGCCGGCCAGCGGCTCGCCGATGTGCAGCAGCAGCTTGATCGCCTCGGTCGCCTGCAGCAGGCCGATCACGCCCGGCAGCACGCCGAGCACCCCGACCTCGCTGCAGTTTGGCGCGGCCTCGGGCGGCGGCGGCTCCGGGAACAAGCAGCGGTAGCACGGCGCCCTGCCGCGCTGGCGCCCGGCGTCGAACACGCTCACCTGCCCCTCGAAACGATGCACCGCGCCGTAGACCAGCGGCTTGCCCAGGTGCACGCAGGCGTCGTTGAGCAGGTAGCGCACGGGGAAGTTGTCGCCGCCGTCGACCACCACGTCCGCATCCGCGATCAATCGCTCGACGTTGTCGGAGGTCAGGCGCTCGGCGATCCCCTCGATGCTCACGCGCGGGTTCAGCGCCGAGAGCCGGGTCTGCGCCGAATCCACCTTCGGTACGCCGGTGTCGGCGTCGGTGTGCAGGATCTGGCGCTGCAGGTTGCTGCGGTCGACCACGTCGTCGTCCACCAGCCGCAGGCTGCCGACGCCCGCGGCGGCGAGGTAGAACGCCGCCGGCGAACCGAGCCCGCCCGCACCGACGACCACCACGCTCGCCGTTTCCAGCCGGCGCTGCCCGCGGGCACCGATCTCGGGCAGCCGCAGGTGGCGCGAATAGCGCTCGTGGAAATCCTCGTCGACCTTGCCCGCGGGACGGGTGAGCGGGAATCCCTCCGCCTGCCACATCACCGTGCCGCCGCGCACCGAGGTGACGCGTGGGTATCCCTGCCGCTGCAGTTGCTCCGCGGCCAGCATCGAACGGCCGCCGCTCTGGCAGATCAGCAGGACGTCGGTGTCGCGTTCGGAGATGAAGCGGTGCGGCGCGGCCTCCAGCTCGGCGCGGGCGACGCCGATCGCGCCCTGCGCCATGCCCAGCTCGCGCTCGTGTTCCTCGCGCACGTCGACCAGCAGCGCGCCCTGCTCGATCCGGAAGCTCGCTTCCCGCGGGGTGATCTCCTTCGCCATGCGCGGATTATCGCGCCGACGGTGGCGGCAGGGGTGAATCGGTCCGGATGGATGGCCGCTTGGGCCGGGCGGACGGATCGTGGCTGCATCGGACGGGTCGGATTTCCTTCCTTCCGGGCTTCGGCGGGTCCGTCGCGCAGAAGATTTTCCCTGTCATCCCTCGCTACGCTCGGGATGACACCTGTTTGACATCGCGTCGGCTGGCACTGCCCGGCGTCGGGTTGCCGCTTCAGTACGGCACCACCTCGACCACGCTGCCCGCCGGATAGTCCCGCGCCCCTTCCTCCAGCACAATCAGCGCGTCGGCATCGGCCGCCGCCCGCATCCGGTGCGAACCGTCGGCGGGATCGGGTTCGACATGGAGCATGCCGCCATCGTCGCTGGCCAGCCGGCCGCGCAGGAACTCGAGCCGCTCGTGCGCCTTGCGCCAGGGCGCCGACAGCCGTGCGCGCCAGGACTTGCGCACCACCCTGCCCTGCAGGCCATCCAGCAGCGGCCGCGCCAGCGCGAGCCACGTCGCCAGCACCGAGACCGGATTGCCGGGCAGGCACAGGAACAGCGCCGGCCCCAGCGTCCCGCCATCGGCGAACAGCGCCGGCATGCCGGGCCGCATCCGCACCTTCCAGAAGTGCACCCGGCCACGACGCTGCAGCAGCGCCGGCAGGTGGTCCTTCTCGCCCGCCGACACGCCGCCGCAGGTCAGGACCAGGTCGAAGGCCTCGCCGGCGTGGCGCAGCGCCGATTCGATCGCGGCCGGATCGTCGGGCAGCGTCGGCCAGGCGACCGGTTCGAGGCCGTCCGCGCGCAGCAGGCCCATCAGCAGTTCGCGGTTGGAGTTGTAGATCTGCCCGTGCGCCAGCGGCAGGCCGGGCTCGACCAGTTCGTCGCCGGTCGAGAACACCGCCACCGTCGGGCGCCGCGCCACGTCGACGCCGGCGATGCCCTGCGAGGCGAGCAGCGCGATGCGCGCCGGCGACAGCGCGTCGCCGGCGGCGGCCAGCAGGTCGCCCTCGCCCACGTCCTCGCCGCGCCGGCGCACGTGCCGTCCGGCCGACGGTGCGTGGAGGATGCGCACGCGGTCGCCTTCGAGCGCGGTGTCCTCCTTCATCACCACGGTGTCGGTGCCCTCCGGCAGGGGCGCGCCGGTGGTGATGCGCACGCATTCGCCGGGATTCACCGGCGGTGCGATCGCGCCGCCCGCGAACTGCTCGCCGCGCAGCACGAGCACGGTTTCGCCATCGGTGGCGAGATCGGCGTGGCGCAGGGCGAAGCCATCCATCGCCGAGTTGTCGAAGGCCGGCATCGGCATGTGCGCGACCGTCTCGCCGGCCAGCACGCGGCCGTGGGCGCGCGCGAGCGCGAGGTGCTCGACGGGCATCCGGCGTTCGCTCGCCACGCGCGCGAGGATGTCGCGGGCTTGTGCGTAGGCGATGCGTGTCGGGAAGGCGTCCGCGTTCATGGCGTCAGTGCATATCGATGCCGGCAGCCGCAAGGTCTTCCGGCGTGTTGAGGTTGCCGAAGCGTACCCCCTCGAAGCGCACCACGCGCATGCCGAGCCGCGCCTGCAGCGCGTGCACCGCGAATGCGTTCGTCGCAAGCGCTGCGGCGACGGCCTCGCGCAGCGCGTCGACCCGCCACAGCGCCACCAGCGGCTGCAGGCCGTCGTCGTCCTGCGCCGAGGCGCCATGATCCGAGCGCTGCGTCACCAGCATGCGCAGGACGCAGTCGTTCGCATCGACCACGTCGACCGGCAGGGTGAACAGCCACGGCGTGCGGCAGGCGGCGGCCAGCGCGTCGAGACCGGAGAGCGGTCCGGCGTCGGCGATCCGGTCCGGGACGGAAGTGAGGCCGAGCGCTGCATGGCGCGACAGTTCGCGATTGGCGCTGACCAGCACGGCGCCCGTCTCGACGCCGAAACGGGTGGCGATGCGCTGCACCTGCGGCACGCCGCCGCGCACCAGCCAGGCCTTGTCGCGCCCGCCCAGGCGCGTGGCGCGCCCGCCGGCGAGGATGCCGAGGGTGAGGTCGTCGGATGCGATGCCGGGGGCGGGAGGGGGCATGGAGGTTCGTGGCTTGTGGTTCGTAGTGGGTAGCCGACGCTGCCGGGATAGCCACCAACCACCCACTGTCATCCCTTGCGCTTGACGTGCCGGATCAGCCGCTTCTTCTTCGCGACCTGGCGCTCGCTCAGCACGTTCTTCTTGTCCTTGTAGGGATTGTCGCCTTCCTTGAACACGAAGCGCACCGGCGTGCCGACCAGCTTGAAGCGCTTGCGGAAGAAGTTCTCGAGGTAGCGCGTGTAGGTCGCCGACAGCGTGCGCAGGCGCGTGCCGTGCACGATGAAGGTCGGCGGGTTCTCGCCGCCCGGGTGGGCGAAGCGCAGCTTGGCGACGTGCCCGCGCACGACCGGCGGCGGGCTGGCCTCGTAGGCGATCTCAAGCGCGCGGGTGACTTCGGCGGTACTGAACTGCCTGGTCGCCGAGGCATGGGCGCGATGGATCGCGCGGAACAGTTCGCGCAGGCCCGAGCCGTGCTTGGCGCTGATCCGCACCGCCTCGGCCCATTGCACGAAGGAGAGCTTGCGCGACAGCAGCGCCTCGGTCTGCTCGCGCTGGTAGGCGCTCAGCCCGTCCCACTTGTTGATCGCGACCACCAGCGCGCGGCCGGCGTCGAGCACCGCGCCGAGCACGCTGGCATCCTGCTCGGTCACGCCTTCGCTGGCGTCGAGCAGGATCACCGCGACCTGGCACTGCTCGATCGCCTGCAGCGTCTTGACAATCGAGAACTTCTCCACCGCCTCGTCCACCTTCGACTTGCGGCGCAGGCCGGCGGTGTCGATCAGGCGATACCTGCGGCCGTCTCGCTCCAGGTCGACCGCGATCGAATCGCGGGTGGTGCCCGGCACGTCGGAGGCGATCATCCGCTCCTCGCCGAGGATGCGGTTGACCAAGGTCGATTTGCCCACGTTCGGGCGGCCGACGAAGGCGATGCGCACGCGCCCGGGATCGTCGTCCAGCGCTTCGGCGCCGCCGTCCTCGGGCAGGCGCTCGAGGAGCGTATCGAGCAGGTCGTCGATGCCCTGGCGGTGCGCGGACGACACCGCGAAGCTGTCGGCGAAGCCGTAGCGCGCGAATTCGGCCAGCGCGGCGCGGGCGTCGAGGCCGTCGGTCTTGTTCACCACCAGCAGGACCGGGCGCGCGGTCTTGCGCAGCCAGCGCAGGATCTCGTCGTCGAGCGAGGACGCGCCCTCGCGGCCGTCGACCACGAACAGGACCAGGTCGGCCTCCTCCGCGGCGGCACGCGCCTGCTTCGCGGTCGCGCCGGCCAGCCCCTCCTCGTCGCCGGCGATGCCGCCGGTATCGACGATCACGAACGGTCGCTGGCCCTCGAGCCGGCACACGCCGTAGTGGCGGTCGCGGGTGACGCCGGGCTGGTCGTGCACCAGCGCGTCGCGGGTGCGCGTCAACGCGTTGAACAGCGTCGACTTGCCGACGTTGGGGCGGCCCACGAGGGCGACGGAGGGGAGCATGGCTTGGGGGTGGCGAGATTAGGGGCTAGGGGCTGGGGGTTAGAAGCTAGGGGCGGGCCGTCGGGGGAAAGCGTAGCGCGCTGTCATCCCTCGCTGCGCTCGGGATGACGGCCAAGAATTGAGGGCGAGCCGCTCTTTCGCTAGCCCCTAGCCCCCAGTCCCCAATCCCTGCCCTACTGCACCCGCCAGGCCGTCAGGTCGCCATCCACGTTCTGCACCACGAGGATGCCGTCCGCCGCCACCGGCGCGCCCTTGATCGCGGCGCGGCCGGCGCGCTCGCGCGCGGCGAAGTCGCCGGTGTCGAGCCGCAGCCAGTGCAGGTAGCCGTCGAAGTCGCCGACCACCGCGTAGTCGCCCTGTACCGCCACGCCGCTGAGGTCGCGCCGCGCCAGCGCAGGCTGTTCCCAGCTGGCGCTGCCGGAACTGCGGTCCAGGCCCCACACCGAGCCGTTGCGGTCGGACACCACCAGCTTGTCGATCGCCAGCGCCGGCCGGTTCGAACCGCCGTGCTCGCTGCCCCAGATCGGGCGGCCGCTGGGCGCGTCGATCGCCAGCGTCGACTGCTTGTAGCTGCTCGCGTAGAGCACGGTGCCGTCGAGCACCGGGGTGCCGTCGACGTCGGCCATGCGATCGAGTTCGGTGCGACCGTCGGCCTGCGCGACCGGGACGTCCCACAGCTGCCGGCCGTCGGTCAACGACAGCGCGGCCAGGGTGCCGTCGTCGTTGCCGACGAACACGAAGCCGGGGCCGAGCACCGGGGCGTCGTTGCCGCGCACGGTCAGCGTCGGCAGTTCGCGGGTCCAGAACCAGCGGCGCTCGCCGCTGGCCGCGTCGAACGCGGTCACGCGCCCGTCGTTGGAGCGCACGAACACCATGCCCTGCCCGACCGCGGGCGCGGAGATGACTTCACTGACGACCTTGGCCTGCCAGCGCTCGCTGCCGGTGGCCGCGTCCAGCGCGATCACCTCGCCCTTGAGGCCGCCGACCACGACCAGGCCCTCGCCCACGCCGGGACCGCCGCTCAGGCGCAGGTCGGAGTCGTAATGCCAAACGGAAGCGCCGGACTGCAGGTCGAACGCACGCACGCCGCCGTCCACCGCGGCCGCATAGACCCGGCCATCGGCGATCACCGGCGCCTGGCGCACGCCCAGGCGATCCTCGCCCTTGCCGGCGCTGGCCGACCAGAGGCGGGAAACGGTCGCGGACGGCGCGAACTCGACCAGCTCCGCCGGCTCGGCCGCCTTCTTGGCCTTGGCCTTGTCGCTGTCGCCGCCGCCGAACCAGCCCTTGACCGTGCTGCAGCCGGCGAGCGCGAACACGCAGGCAAGGACGATCAGCGCGCGGGCGGCGTGGCGCCGCAGGCCGGGACGCGGGATCACCGGCGAGATGCTTTCCGACTTCATCAGGATTCGGTCCCCGTCGTTTCCGGCGCACCGCCGGCCTGGGTCAGTTTCAGTTCCAGCAGTTGGCGCTGCGGGGCGGCGACGTCGAGCTTGCGCAGGGCTTCTTCGTAGTCCTTGCGGGCTTCTTCGGTCTTGCCGAGCGCGAACCGCGCGTCGCCGCGGGTTTCGATCGAGGCGGCATCGTCGATGCCTGCGAGCAGGCCAAGCGCCTCCTCGCCCTTGCCGGCCTCGATCAGCAGGCGCGCCAGGCGCTGGCGGATCAGTGCGGACAGGCCGGGATCCTCGCTGCCCGCGGCGCGCAGCGTGGCGATCGCCTCGTCGGTATTGCCGGCGTCGAGCTGCGCCTTGGCGAGGTCGAGCGCGGCCAGCGCGGCGTACGGCGTATCGGCCAGCGACGCGGCCTGCGCCTTGGCCTTGTCGATGTCGCCGGCGCCGATGGCGTCGAGCGTGGACCTGTAGGATTCGCCGATCGCGACCCGCTTCTGGTGCTGCTGCTGCATCCACCACTTGCCGCCGCCGATCAGGGCCAGCCCGAGGGCGAGGCCTCCGACCAGGCCGAGGCTGTTCTGCTTCAGCCAGTTGCGGACTTTTTCGCTTTGTTCGTGCTCGTCGAGCAGTTCATCCAACGCCATCGTCTACTGCCAGTGTGTCCTGTCCGCAGCCGATGGCGGGACAAGCGGAGCGGTCGGGAACGTCCGGCATCGGTGGCCGGGCGCGCGTTCCACCGGTCCGGGTGCGGCGCTACTGGCCGATCGGCTCGATGGAGCCGTCAGAGGATACCGTAAAGCGCGCGACGTTCGCTCGCTGAAAGGCAGACAGATCCTGAACGTTGCCGTTGCCCTTGACCTCGACCGAACCGGCGTTGCCGAGCACGACGCGGCCGACCTCGCCGCGGGCGTAGTCGCGGCGTTCGCCGGCCTTGAGCAGGCCGCGTTCGAGCACGTCGCCGTCGGCGGCGAAGATTTCCACCCAGCTGTCTTCGGTGAAGCGCAGCGACAGCGCGGAGACTTGTTCATTGTGCTTGGCTGCGCGTGGCGGCAGCGAGGCCATCGAGGCCACCAGCGGGCGCGGGCCGGTGTCCGCCTGGCCATTGCCCTGCGGGCGCGCCGGCGCGGGCGAGGCGGCCGTCGTCGGCAGGTCGAGCGAGGCATCGACGCGGATCTGCGAATCCAGGTGCGAGCGCGTCGCCATCCACACCGGCACCGCGATCAGCGCGGTGATCACGATGTAGACCATGCGCCCCATCATCCTGTCGGCGGCGCGGCGCAGCGGCGGCGTGAACGTGCGCGGCTGCAGGCGGGCCGGTTCGATCGGCACCGCGTGCGACGCCGCGGGCAGTTCGTCGTCGACGCGCACGCCCAGCAGGCGCGCATAGCTGCGCAGCTGGCCGCGGACGAACACGGGGGCGTCGAGGCGGTCCCAGTCGCCGGCTTCCAGCGACTCGACCACCCGCGCCGGCATCTTCAGGCGCTGCGCCACGTCGGCGACGGACAGGCCGGCGGCCTCGCGCGCCTTGCGCAGGCGCTCCCCGTTGCCGAAGTCGGACTGGCCAGACATTGGGTCGGACGAGTTCATGGTGTGCTGCTTTCCCCTGGAAGCGCGTTCCCTGCTTGCGGAAACTCCGTCCTCAGCCGGCGAACATAACGGGCGGCGGCGGTGCTGTCGCCGAGTTTTTCTTCAATTCGTGACGCCAGTTCGAGTGCGGCCGGCGTCGCGGGCGCGGCCGAGAGCCTGCGCTCGGAAAAGGCGCGGGCCTCGAAGTAGCTCCCCTGGCGGAACTGGTGCTCGGCCATCGCCCCCAGCGCCACGGCATTGGCCGGATCGAGCTGGAGCGCGGCGCGCAGGTCGCGCTCGACGCGATCGTGCTGCCCGGCGATGGCGGCGCAGGTGCCGGCATTGGCCAGGGCGCCGGCGCGATCGCCGTAGTTGGGGTCGGTGACGGCATTGTCGAACCAGCGCAGCGATTCCGCCGCGCGCGCATTGCCGCACAGCCAGGCGCCGTAGTTGTTGTAGGTGGCGCCCGAGGGCCCCAGCTTCGCGGCTTCCGCGTAGTGGCTGCCGGCCAGTTCGGCCTGTCCCTGGCGGCTGGCGATGAAGGCCATCGTGGTATGGGTTTCGGGAAGCGAGGGATCGGCCTTGAGCGCCACCTTCGCCTCCGTGGCAGCGGCGTCGAGGTTGCCCGCCTGCAGTTGCTGGTTGGCCGCCGACACGCGACGGCGCGCCTCCGTCCTGCGCTTGCTGGCCTCGGTTTCCTTGAAGCTGTATTCCGGCGCGACCCGGTCCATGCCCTTGCGCTGCGCGTTGGGCTTGACGAAGCTCAGCCGCGAGCAGGCCGTCGCCAGCAGCGCGAGCGCGGCCGCGAGCAGGAGCAGGTCACGCCGCCGCATCGACGCCTCCGGCCTGCAGCTTCTTGCGGAACTCCGCCTGGCGGCGGGTGCGATCCATCACCTGGCCCTTGAGCTGGCCGCAGGCGGCGTCGATGTCGTCGCCGCGGGTGCGCCGCACCGGGGCGATCCGGCCAGCCTCGTTGAGCAGCTTCTGGAAGCGGCGGATGGCCGCGTCGTCCGGGCGCTCGAAGCGGGTGCCCGGGAACGGGTTGAACGGGATCAGGTTGACCTTGGCCGCGTCCTTCATCTGCAGCCGGTTGTCGAAGTCGCGCATCAGCCGCACCAGTTCGCGCGCGTGCGCGGGCTGGTCGTTGACGTCCTTCATCAGCGTGTATTCGAAGGTCACCGACTCGCCGCGCTTGCGCTGCGCGTAGCGCACGCAGGCGTCCATCAGTTCGGCGATCGGGTACTTCCTGTTGAGCGGCACCAGTTCGGTGCGCAGTGCGTCGTTGGGCGCATGCAGCGACACCGCCAGCGACACGTCGCTGACTTCGCCCAGCCTGTCGATCATCGGCACCAGGCCGGCGGTCGACAGCGTGACCCGCTTGTTCGCAAGCCCGTAGCCGAGGTCGTCGCGCATCACGCTCATCGCGCGCACGACGTTGTCGAAGTTCATGAGCGGCTCGCCCATGCCCATCATCACCACGTTGGTCAGCCGGCGCTGTTTGTGCGGCACGTTGCCGAGGTGGCGCGCAGCCACCCACACCTGGCCGATGATCTCGGCGGTGGACAGGTTGCGGTTGAAGCCCTGGGTGGCGGTCGAGCAGAACTGGCAGTTGAGCGCGCAGCCCACCTGCGAGGACACGCACAGCGTGCCGCGCCCCTTGTCGGGGATGTAGACGGTTTCGATGGCGTTGCTGCCGTCCATCGCCAGCAACCACTTGTGGGTGCCGTCGGCGGAGGGTTTCTCGAACTGGACCTGCGGCACGCGTACTTCGGCGTGCTGCTGCAGCTTGGCGCGCAGCGCCTTGCCGAGATCCGTCATTTCGTCGAAGTCGGTGACGTGGCGGTGGTGGATCCACTTCATCACCTGGTGTGCGCGGAAACGCTTCTCGCCGAGGGTGTCGGCGAAGAAGCGCTCCAGGCCCTCGCGGTCGAGGTCGAGCAGGTTCTGCTTGGCGCTGGCTGCGACGTCGCTCACGGGGGCATCAGGCCATCAACGCGGAAAGATTTCGGTGCTGGCGAAGAAGTACGCGATCTCGACCGCAGCCGTTTCCGGCGCGTCCGAACCGTGCACCGCGTTGGCGTCGATGCTGTCGGCGAAGTCGGCGCGGATCGTACCCGGCGCCGCGTCCTTCGGGTTGGTCGCGCCCATCAGTTCGCGGTTCTTCGCGATCGCGTTCTCGCCTTCCAGCGCCTGGATCATCACCGGGCCGCTGATCATGAACTCGACCAGCGCGTTGAAGAACGGACGTTCGCGATGCACCGCGTAGAAGCCTTCGGCTTCCTTGCGCGAGAGGTGCTTCATCTTCGAGGCGACGACCTTCAGGCCGCCCTTCTCGAAACGCGAATAGATCTCGCCGATGACGTTCTTCGCGACGGCATCGGGCTTGATGATCGACAGGGTGCGCTCCAGCGCCATTTGCTCTCTCCGGGCAGGGGCCGCTCGCTCGGGAACGGCCAGATTAACATGGAAAAACCCGCGTGGGGACGCGGGTTTAGCCGACATGGCTGCGGTAATTCTATCGGATTGTCCGGCAACGCAGCACCCCCTGGTTTGCGCTCGCCCGGGTCCCGGCCTATGATCAAACAAGCGTTTGATTGATCCTTCGGGGGGCTTCGTGGCGGGACCGCAGTTTTCGACCAAGGACCGGATCCTCGGCGCGGCCGAGGAGTTGTTCGCCCAGCACGGGTTCTCCGGCACCTCGCTGCGCCAGGTGACCAGCCGCGCCGACGTCAACATCGCCGCGGTCAACTACCACTTCGGCAGCAAGGAGAACCTCGTCAACGAGGTCTTCCGCCGGCGCATGGACGTGATGAGCGGCCACCGGCTGGAGCGCCTGCGCCTGGCGCTGGCCGAGCGCTCCGGGGAGATCGAGCCGATCCTCGCCGCCTTCGTCGAACCCGCGCTGGACATGGCCCAGGATCGCCACGGCGGCGCCTTCATCCGCGTCATCGCACGCGCCTACGCCGAGAAGAACGACGGCCTGCGCAAGTTCCTGTCCGACCAGTACGGCCACGTGCAGCGCGAGTTCGCGCGGGCGCTGGCCGGCTGCCTGCCGCAGTTGAGCAAGGAGGAACTCTACTGGCGGCTCGACTTCCTCGGGGGCGCGCTGACCTACGCGATGGCCGACTTCGGGCTGATCAAGCGGCCCTCCGGCGTCGGCGAGGCCGCGCACCGCCAGCGCGCGGCGCAGGAACTGATCCGCTTCGCCGCAGCTGGTTTCAAGGCCTGATTTGTCCTGTTATTTCCTTTCATAAACAGATGGATATAGAACATGTCTGAGAAACTGCTTGTACGACGCGCCGCGGTCCTCGGCGCCGGCGTGATGGGCGCACAGATTGCCGCGCACCTGACCAACGCCGGCGTCGACACCGTGCTGTTCGACCTGCCGGCCAGGGAAGGCGACCCGAATGGCGTCGTGGCCAAGGCCCTGGCCAACCTCGGCAAGCTCAGCCCTGCCCCGCTCGCCAGCCGGTCGCTGGCCGAGGCGATCACGCCGGCCAACTACGAGACCGGGCTGGACCTGCTCGAGGGCTGCGACCTGATCATCGAAGCGATCGCCGAGCGGATGGACTGGAAGCAGGACCTCTACCGGAAGATCGCCCCCTTCGTGCCCGCCCACGCGGTGCTGGCCAGCAACACTTCCGGCCTTGGAATCAATAAGTTGGCTGAAGTTCTTCCTGAAGAACTTCGCCACCGGTTCTGCGGCGTGCACTTCTTCAACCCGCCGCGCTACATGCACCTGGCCGAGCTGATCCCGGCCAAGACCACCGACAAGGCCGTGCTTGAGGGACTGGAAGCCTTCCTGACCAGCACCCTCGGCAAGGGCGTGGTCTACGCCAAGGACACGCCCAACTTCATCGGCAACCGGATCGGCGTGTTCTCGATCCTGGCCACGGCCCACCACACCGGCGAGTTCGAGCTGGGCTTCGACGAGGTCGACGCCATCACCGGCCCGTTGATCGGCCGGCCGAAGTCGGCGACCTACCGCACCTCGGACGTGGTCGGCCTCGACACCATGGCCCACGTCATCAAGACCATGGCCGACACCCTGCCCGACGACCCCTGGCACCCCTACTTCAAGTCGCCGAAGTGGCTGGAGGCGCTGATCGCCAAGGGCGCGCTGGGCCAGAAGACCGGCGCCGGCATCTTCCGCAAGCTCGGCAAGGACATCGTGGTCCTGGACCTGGAGAAGCAGGACTACCGCCCGGCCGACCGTGTCGCGGCGCCGGAAGTGGTCGAGATCCTCAAGACGAAGAACCCGGCCGAGAAGTTCGCGAAGCTGCGCGAGAGCCCGCACCCGCAGGCGCAGTTCCTTTGGGCGGTGTTCCGCGACCTGTTCCACTACAGCGCTTACCACCTGTCCGACATCGCCGAGACCGCGCGCGACGTCGACCTCGCCATTCGCTGGGGCTACGGCTGGTCGCTGGGCCCGTTCGAGACCTGGCAGGCGGCCGGCTGGAAGCAGGTCGCGCAATGGATCGCCGACGACATCGTCGCCGGCAAGGCGATGAGCAGCGCGCCCCTGCCCGACTGGGTGTTCGACGGCCGCGAGGGCGTGCACGCCGGCGAAGGCAGCTACAGCCCGGGCAAGAACGCCAAGCTGCCGCGCTCGTCGCTGGACGTGTACAGGCGCCAGCGCTTCCCCGATCCGCTGCTGGGCGAGTCGTTCGCGCAGGGCGAAACCGTGTTCGAGAACGACGGCGTGCGCCTGTGGACCGACGGCGACGACGTCGGCGTGGTCTCGTTCAAGACCAAGATGCACACCGTGTCCGACGCGGTGCTGGACGGACTGCAGGAAGCCATCGGCATCGCCGAGAAGCAGTTCGCCGGCCTCGTCGTCTGGCAGCCGAAGGAGCCCTTCTCCGCCGGCGCCGACCTCGCCGGCGCGCTGGGCCTGCTGCAGGCCGGCAAGGTCGATGCGTTCGAGGCGATGGTCGCCAACTTCCAGGCCACCAGCCAGCGGATCAAGTATTCGCTGGTGCCGGTGGTCGCCGCGGTGCGCGGGCTGGCACTGGGCGGCGGCTGCGAATTCCAGATGCACAGCGCGCGCACGGTCGCGCACCTGGAAAGCTACATCGGCCTGGTGGAGGCCGGCGTCGGCCTGCTTCCGGCCGGCGGCGGCCTGAAGGAAATCGCGGTGCGGGCCTCGCAGGCCGCGGGTCCGGGCGGCGACGTGTTCGCCGAGCTGAAGAAGACCTTCCAGACCGTGGCGATGGCCAAGGTTTCGGCGTCCGCCGTCGAGGCGAAGGATCTGGGCCTGCTGCGCGCGAACGACAAGGTCGTGTTCAACGCCTTCGAGCTGCTGCACATCGCCCGGCAGGAAGCCCGCGCGCTGGCCGAAACCGGCTACCGCCCGCCCCTGCCCGCGCGCCGCATCCAGGTGGCCGGCGACGTCGGCATCGCCACCTTCCGCATGCTGCTGGTGAACATGCTCGAAGGCCGCTTCATCAGCCCCTACGACGACGAGATCGCCACCCGCATCGCCACCGTGCTCTGCGGCGGCGAGGTCGACCGCGGCGCGATCGTCGACGAGGCGTGGCTGCTGAAGCTCGAGCGCAGGCACTTCGTCGAACTGGCGCAACAGGAAAAGACGCAGGCGCGCATCGCGCACATGCTCAAGACCGGGAAGCCGTTGAGGAATTGACGACCTGGCGTCATTCCCGCGAAGGCGGGAACCCGGTGTCTTTGCCCATCGCAAGTCAAAGCCACTGGATCCCCGCCTTCGCGGGGATGACGAAACAGGACTCCATCCGCCCTACGAATCGAGAACCAACATGAGCAAGCAAATCCAGGACGCCTACATCGTCGCCGCCACCCGCACCCCGGTCGGCAAGGCGCCCAAGGGCGTGTTCCGCAACACCCGTCCCGACGACATGCTCGCCCACGTGCTCAGGGCCGTGGTCGCGCTGGCGCCGGGCATCGACGTCAATCGCATCGACGATGCCATCATCGGCTGCGCCATGCCCGAGGGCGAGCAAGGCATGAACGTGGCGCGCATCGGCGTGCTGCTGGCGGGGCTGCCGGACACCGTGGCCGCGCAGACCATCAACCGCTTCTGCTCCTCCGGCCTGCAGGCCGTGGCGCTGGCGGCCGACCAGATCCGCCTCGGCAACGCCGACCTGATGCTGGCCGGCGGCACCGAGTCGATGTCGATGGTGCCGATGATGGGCAACAAGGTCGCGCTGTCGCCCAGCGTGTTCAAGGACGACCACGTGGCCATCGCCTACGGCATGGGCATCACCGCCGAGAAGGTCGCCGAGGAGTGGAAGGTCTCGCGCGAGGACCAGGATGCCTTCGCCGTCGCCTCGCACCGGAAGGCGCTGGCGGCGCAGGCGGCCGGCGAGTTCGCACAGGAGATCACGCCGTATGAAGTCGTCTCGCACCAGCCCGACCTTGCCGGAAACACCGTGAGACTGAAGAAGCTGCTGGTCGAGCACGACGAGGGCCCGCGCGCGGACACCTCGCCGGAAGGCCTGGCGAAGCTGCGCACGGTGTTCCGCAACGGCCAGTTCGGCGGTTCGGTGACGGCCGGCAACTCCTCGCAGATGAGTGACGGCGCCGGCGCGGTGCTGCTGGCCTCGGAGCAGGCGGTCAAGGACTACGGCCTGACGCCGCTCGCCCGCTTCGTCAGCTTCTCGGTGGCCGGCGTGCGGCCGGAGGTGATGGGCATCGGCCCGATCGCGGCGATCCCGAAGGCGCTGAAGCAGGCCGGATTGACGAAGGACCAGCTGGACTGGATCGAACTCAACGAAGCCTTCGCCGCGCAGGCGCTGGCGGTGATCCGCGATTCGGAGCTGGACCCGGACAAGATCAATCCCCTGGGCGGCGCGATCGCGCTCGGCCACCCGCTGGGCGCGACCGGCGCGATCCGCACCGCCACCCTCGTCCACGGCCTGCGCCGGCGCCAGCAGAAGTACGGCATGGTGACGATGTGCATCGGCACCGGCATGGGCGCGGCGGGGATCTTCGAGGCGCTCTGAGCGGGCTACCCACCGCTGTAGCAAAACGGCGCCTCTGAGGCGCCGTTTTTTCGGCTGTCAGGAACTCCCGGCAGGATGTCATCCCGAGCGCGGCGAGGGACCTTCTTTTCCGGAACCTGCGGGCGAAAATCCTTCGCTCCGCCCGGGATGACAAAGCCATTCGCGGCCGTCCCGTCCGAAGTCAGCCCGGGTTGGCGCCTTCTTCCTGCCGCGGCAGCATGAACCGGAACGTCGCGCCCTCGCCCACCGCGCCCTCGGCGCGGATCGTGCCGCCGTGGCGCTCGACGATGCGCTTCACGGTGGCCAGGCCGATGCCGTGCCCCTCGTACTCGTCGTTGCCGTGCAGGCGCTGGAACGGACGGAACAGCTTCGAGGCATAGGCCGGATCGAAGCCGGCGCCGTTGTCGCGCACGAAGAATCCGGCCATGCCCGGCGCATCGTCGCCCTCGCCCGGGTCGCGCCCGAAGTCGATGCGCGCGTCGTCGCGGCCGGCGGTGAACTTCCAGGCGTTGCCCAGCAGGTTCTGCAGCAGGTTGCGCAGCAGCGCGGGATCGCCCGCGGCATGCAGGTCGGGATCGATGGCGACCTCGACCTTGCGCGCCGGATCGCCCTGGCGCAGTTCGGCGACGACGTCCGCGGCCAGGCGACCGAGGTCGACGTCGGCATGCTGCAGCGGCTCGCGCGTGATCCGCGACATCTTGAGCAGGGCGTCGATCAACGCATCCATGCGGTTGGCCGCGTTGCGCACCCGGGTCAGGTAGTCCCGCCCGTCCTCCCCGATCGCGGCCGCGAATCGCTCCCCCAGCAGCCGGCTGAAGCCCTCGACCGTGCGCAGCGGCGCGCGCAGGTCGTGCGACACGCTGTAGGCGAACGATTCCAGTTCGTGGTTGGCCATGGTCAGCTCGCGCGTGCGCTGCTCGACCCGGGCCTCGAGCGTGCGGTTGAGCATGCGCACCTCGCGCTCGGCGCGCAGGCGGTCGGTGACGTCGTCGACCTGCGCCAGCTCGGCGACGTCGCTGCCGACGTCGCCGGGCACCGGCGAATGCACCAGTTGCACGAGGCGCAGGTCGCCGTCGCTGCGCCGCAGCTGCCGGGTGACCGGGCGGGTGCCGTCGCCCTCCTCGTCCGCGAACCCGTCCTCGCCCCCGGGATCGACGAACTGCGCCGCGAACGGCGTTCCCGGCAGCGCGCCCGGCGACACGCCCAGGATCCGCGCCAGCGCCGGGTTCGCCTCGACGATGCGCCCGCCGCGGTCGAGCAGCGCGATGCCGCTGCCCGAGTACAGCATCGCGTTGCGGAAGCGCTGCTCGCTGCGCCGGTAGGATTCGCTCATCGCCTCGGCCAGCCGCTCGGCGCGCGACTGGGTATGCGCCAGCGCCAGCACCACCGCGAACAGCAGCAGCGAGGCGATCAGCCCGGCCCCGATCGTCGCCTGCAGGCCGGACGGCCCGCGCGTCGCGGTCTCCGGCAAGGCCGGCGACGACTGGAAGTCGATGCGCCAGCGGCGGCCGTACAGGTCGAAGGTCTCGCTGTGGCGCAGCAGGTCGGCCGAGGTCGCGTCGGTGAAACCGCGGTCCTCGTGCACCAGCGTCCCCGCGCCGGCTCCGTCGCCTATGTCGGTGATGCGGACGAACTGGCCGGCGCGAAACGGCTGCAGCGCGCTGTCGATGAAGGCCTGCGTCTGGAACGGTGCGTACACCCAGCCGGACATCGCGGTGCGGCGCGCCAGCATGTTGCCCGGCTGGATGCCGTTGGCGTAGACCGGCGCATACATCAGCAGGCCACCCCGATCGTCGCCATCGCCCTGCTGGATCAGGCGGACCGGCGCGCTCAGCCGGATCTCGCCGGTGTCGCGCGCCGCGGCCATCGCCCGGTGCCGGGCGGCCTCGGAGAACATGTCGTATCCCAGCGCGCTGCGGTTGGCCAGCGTCTGCGGCTCGAGCAGCAGGATCGGCCCGTAGATCTCGCGCACGCCGTGCGGGCGGATCTGGAACAGGCCCTTGCCCTCGTCGCGCATTGCCAGTTGCAGCGCCTCCAGGTCCGAGCGCCGCAGATAGGGCACGTAGCCCAATCCCAGCAGGCCGCGAAACTGGCGCTCGATGTCGAGGCCGCCGACGTAATCGCGCCACTGCCGTTCCGTCGGCCGCGAAACCGACCAGTACAGCGACACGCCGCCGCGCAGGGCCAGCTCGTAGTGCAGCAGCCGCTGGCGCAGCAGCATCGCGATCTCGCTGCTGCCGGCGGCGAACTCGGCCTGCCGGGCGCTGCGCTCGCGCTCGCCCGCCTCGCGCGCGTACAGCCAGACCATCAGCAGCGAGCCGATCAGCACGACCACGGCGAGCACGTAGCCGCGGCGCAGCGACTGGCGACTGCGATCGGTCGTGGCAGGGGCACCCCTCGGGCTTCGCGGCATGCCCACAGCATACCGGCCCACCGCGGGCGAAGCGCCTGAACGCACGCGCCGGCCCCGCCCGCCGCCGCCTTGCACGGCCGCCGGCCGCCCCTATACTGGCTTGGTCAGCGTGATCGACGTTCCCCGGGGGTGCACTGGCTTCGACGGGGGTCGCGAAATCGCCTGGTGCATGCCGAGGGGGCAGCTTTCCTCGTAAATCCAGCGGCAAACTTCTAGTTGCCAACGACGACAACTACGCTCTCGCCGCTTAAGGCGTAAGCCCCGAACCCAGTCTGTGTCCGTGCTAGTGGGTGTAGGGTCATCATCACGGAAGCGATCGCGGTGGCTGCCTGCCAGCCGCGGTTCTAATCAAGCAGGCTGGCCCCTGGATGCGCTTTGCGCGCCGTGCTGTCCAGGGGCGAGATCCAACGGCGCGCTAAGCATGTAGGACCGGGGATGGAGTGCCTTCGGACGGCGGTTCGATTCCGCCCACCTCCACCATCCAAGAGACGAAGAAGCCCGCGCAAGCGGGCTTTTTCGTGACGCGCTGTCGCCGGGACCGAGGCTTTCAGCGGATTTCCTCGATTTCGGTGATCCGGCCACCCTTCGTGGTGAAGTTCACCTGCTTGTCCCGCAGGTGGTACTCCCAGCGTTCGCCCACGGCGGCGCCGCGGCTGTTCTCGAGGGTCACGATGCGATCGGGCTGGCGGCCGGCCTTCTGGACTAGCGCGCCGACGCTGTCGCCCACGCTGACCACGCCACGATCGAAACGGAAGGTCTCGCCAGCCAGCGCCGAACCGATGGCGAGCGCCAGGCCGAGCCCGAGCAGCATGTTCTTCATCCGTTTGCTCCACTGGATTCCGGTGCGGGCATAATGCCCCCGCTTCCGGGAGGACGCATGAACTTCAAGCGCAAGCGGAGCAAATCCCGTCGCGGCGGATGCCTGCTGTGCAAGCCGCACAAGGCCAACGGCTGCGGGCACGGCGGCAAGGCCGACGGGCTGAACATGCGCAACCTGCGGCGGATGGCGGCGGCCGTGCAGGAGATGAGGTACGCCTGACGCCTTTCCGCGGTCAAGGGCATGGAATGGCGTAGGTCGGCCCCCGTATCGAGTACGGGGCAGGCTCTACGTGGCCGACGCCTTTTGCCGACGCCTTGGTCGCCGATGACCGTGCATGGCCGTCGATGGCCACGCGTCGGGGGCGTAGCCCCGACCTACGATCCCCCGTCGAAGACCTGGAAGGACAAGGGCCGCTTGCGCGGCCCTTGTGGTATTCGTGCGTTGCCGGGGGGATCAGCCCTGCAGCGGCACCACGCGGATCTCGACGCGGCGGTTGAGCGCGCGGCCCTGCTCGGTGCTGTTGTCGGCGATCGGGTGACGCTTGCCGAAGCCGACGATCTCGAAGCGCTCGCGCTGCAGGCCCTGGCCGATCAGGTAGTTGCCGACCGAGGCGGCGCGCTGTTCGGACAGGCGCTGGTTGACCGCGTCGGTGCCGATGCTGTCGGTGTGGCCCGAGACCTCGACGATGGTCTGGTTGTACTCGGCCAGCGTGCTGGCGACGTTGTTGAGCGCCGGGTAGAACTGCGGCTTGAGGTCGGACTTGTTGAAGTCGAAGGTCACGCCGTCGGGCAGGTTGAGCTTGATCACGTCGCCCTCGCGGTCGACCTGGATGCCGGTGCCGGCGGTCTGGCGGCGCAGTTCGGCTTCCTGGCGATCCTGGTAGGCGCCGATCGCACCACCGGCAAGGCCGCCGACGCCGGCGCCGACCAGGGCGCGCTGGCGCCGTTCGGTGGCATCGCTGCCGCTGAGCAGGCCGGCCACGGCACCGATGCCGGCGCCGATCAGCGCGTTGTTGCGGGTCCGGTTGGGGTCGTCGGGGGCACTGGTCTGGCCGGTGTAGCTGGCGCAGCTGGCCAGCAGCATCGAGCCGGCGAGGACGGCCGAAACGGCGATTGCGGTCTTGTTGCGCATAGGGCGCTCTCCTCTGGTCGCGGGCGACGATCCCGCGTGATGAATGGGAGCGACAGCTAACCACGCACGGCGGCAAGGAAGGGTGACGAACGGGGCCGTGCGGCGCCTGCAGTATCGGCCGCGTTCAGGATTCCGCGGAGGCCGCTCCGGACAGTGGATCGAGCAGCGCGTCGGCATCGACCGAGTCCAGCCGCCGGTCCCAGTTGCCCATCATCGCCAGGTACAGCAGCTTCTCGAACTCGGGCCGGAAGCGCCGGATCACCGCGTCCGGATCCGGCACCAGGCGGCCGTCGGCGATCAGGCCGAAATGCACGCGGTTGTTGTAGCTCAGGATCGAGATGCCGATGCCGATCGAGCCGGTCTGCGGCACCCAGAACATCAGCTCCGACACCCGGCAGCCGGCGAGGTACAGCGGCTGCTGGGGCCCGGGCACGTTGGTCGCCACCGCCGTCGCCTTGCGGCTGAAGAGCTCCAGCGCCAGCTCCTGCAGCGCCTGCGGCGCCATGCCGAGCGCAGCAAGAAGTCCATATGCGACAATGGCTTGTCGAGAATTCTTCAACTGATTCATGCACTCGGCGACGTACTCCAGCCGCCGGATCGGATTGCCCTCACCCACCGGTAGGTCGAGGAACACCAGGCCGAAGTGGTTGCCGAGCTTCTTCGCGTGCTCCAGCGGGCGCAGGTTGACCGGCACGGTCGCGCGCAGGTTCAGGCCGTCGACCGCTTCGCCGCGGTCGAGCATGTAGCTGCGCAGCGCGCCGGCGGCGGCGGCCATCAGCACGTCGTTGACGGTGCAGTCGCAGGCGCGGCCGACCGCCTTCACCTCGTCCAGGTCCAGCGGTTCGGCCCAGGCCACGCGCTTGCTGACGCCGAGGTGGCCGCGCAGGATCGACGGCGGATCGTCGGGCAGGGCCAGCGCCTGCACCAGTTCGCGCGCGATCTCGCCGCCCTCGCGCGCGAGCACCCCGGCCAGGCCCGGGTCCTGCACCATTTCCATGCCCTTGCCGAGCATCCTGCCGCCGAGCTTCGTGTAGCGCTCGACCGCGCCGACCCGGCGCGCGACCTCGGCGCCGTCCTGCTTGAGCCAGGCGCGGGCGAGCGCCTTGTCCTTGCCGGGGTCGCGCGCGGTGTCGGTCAGCGACAGCAGCACCTGCACCAGGGCGATGCCGTCGGCGTAGCTGTGGTGGATGCGCGCGACCAGCGCCGAGCCGCCGCGGTAGCGTTCGACCAGATGGAACTGCCACAGCGGCCGGCCCTTGTCGAGCGGGCTCGAGGCCATCTGGCTGACGAAGCGCTCCAGCGCGCGTTTCTCCGCGGCCTCGCCGCGCGCGCCGCGCCCGCCGCCGCGGCCCGGCAGCGCCGACAGCCGCACGTGCCAGTCGAGGTCGAAGTGCTCGTCGTCCTGCCAGGCGGCGCCGGCCGCGCCGTCGACCGCCTTCTGCCGGAAGCGCGCGTAGGCGAGGAAGCGCTTGGCGATCGTCCGCTTGAGCCTGGCCAGCGACATCGGCTCGGCCAGCATCAGCACGCCGGTGATCATCATCGGATTGGTCGGGCGTTCCATGCGCAGCCACGCCGTGTCGACCCTGGACATCGCTTCGCGGCGCGCGCGTTGGCGCGGTGTGTTCGTGGCCATGCACCCTCCCGTGCGGTCGGTCGAGTGAATCACGTGGCCGTCGGAAGCGTCAATTTGGCTTGCCCCCTCCCCGCATGCGGGGGAGGGTTGGGGTGGGGGCAGTCGCCGGCATCACCCGGCCGCCTGGCCGCCCCGATACTCGCGCGGAATGCGCTCGTTGAGCTGCACGAGGATCTCGTAGGGGATCGTGCCGGCCGCCACCGCCACCTCCTCGACGCGGATCGCCTCGCCGTCCTGTTCGCCCACCAGCACCACCGCGTCCTCGTTGAAGGCGCTGTCGCCGCCGATGTCGACCATGAACTGGTCCATGCACACGCGGCCGACCAGCCGATGGCGCCGACCGCGGATCAGCACCTGCCCACGCGAGGACAGCGCGCGCGGCCAGCCGTCGCCGTAGCCGATCGGCACCGTGATCACGCGGGTGTCGCGCCCGGGCGTCCAGGTCGCGCCGTAGCCGACGCTGCAACCCGCCCGCACCACCTTGAAGTACACCACCTGCGAGACCAGCGACAGCGCCGGGCGCACCGCCACCTCCGCGCGCGCATCCGCATCCGGCAGCACGCCGTAGAGCAGGATGCCGGGCCGCACCATGTCCAGGTGCGTCTCCGGGAAATGCAGGATGCCGCCGGAGTTGGCGAGGTGGCGCACCGGCATCGGCGCATCGAGGCGCTCGAAATGCCCACAGGCCTCGAGGAAACGCTCCAGCTGCAGCGCGGTCATCGCCGACGCCGGATCGTCGGCGCAGGCCAGGTGCGAATACACGCCCCGGACCTCGCACCAGCGCGAGCGCACCGCCGCCTCGATGAAGGCCCCGGCGGAATCGCTGTGCACGCCGATCCGCTCCATGCCGGTGTCGATCTTCAGGTGGATCGCCGCCCTGCGACCCATCGCTTCCGCGGTCGCCTCCACCTGGCGCAGCTTGGACAGCGAGGACACGGTGATCTCGAGATCGTGCGCGAGGAACTGCGTGACCTGCGGCGCGAAGATCCCGCCCAGCACCAGGATCGGCACGGTGATGCCGGCCTCACGCAGCGCGATGCCCTCCTCCACGAACGCCACGCCGAAGCGCTCCGCGCCCTGCGCCTGCAGGTGCCGCGCCACCGGCAGCAGCCCGTGGCCGTAGGCATTGGCCTTGACGATCGGCATCACCGGCACGCCGGCGTGCGCGCGGATCGCGCGCAGGTTGGCGGCGATCGCGTCTAGGTCGACGACGATGCGCGTCGGACGCTGGGTGAAAGGCGTGCTCAAGCGGGAGACCCTGGACGGCGATCGTCATTGCGGCACAACCGCGCCGCATTGCATCGACTGGATTCTAGCGCGCCGCGCGGCCCGCCTGCGCGGGCGCCGGCCTACTCGAAGCTGCCGATCGAATCGTGCGCGAGGTTGTCGAAGCGGGTGTATTCGCCGAAGAACTTGAGCTTGATCGAGCCGGTGGGGCCGTTACGCTGCTTGCCGATGATGACCTCGGCCAGGCCCTTGTCCGGCGAGTTTTCCTTGTTGTAGTACTCATCGCGGTAGATGAAGACGATCACGTCGGCATCCTGCTCGATGGCGCCGGACTCGCGCAGGTCGGCCATCACCGGGCGCTTGTCGGTGCGCGTTTCGAGCGAGCGGTTGAGCTGCGACAGCGCGATCACCGGCACGTTGAGCTCCTTCGCCAGCGCCTTGAGCGAGCGCGAGATCTCGGAGATCTCGGTGGCGCGATTCTCGCTGTTGCCCGGCACGGCCATCAGCTGCAGGTAGTCGATCACGATCAGGCCCAGGTCGTGCTCGCGCTTGAGCCGGCGCGCCTTGGCGCGCAGCACGTCGGGCGACAGCGCCGGGGTGTCGTCGATGAAGATGCGGGTGTCCTTGATCAGCCGGATCGCGCTGGTCACGCGGCTCCAGTCCTCGTCCTCGAGCTGGCCGGTGCGCAGGCGGGTGGCGTTGACCCGGCCGACCGAGGAGATCAGGCGCAGCGCGAGCTGGCTGGCCGACATTTCCATCGAGAACACCGCCACCGCCTTCCTGGTCTTCATGGCCGCGTACTCGGCCATGTTCAGCGCCAGCGTGGTCTTGCCCATCGACGGGCGCGCGGCGAGGATCAGCAGGTCGGTCGGCTGCAGGCCGGCGGTCATCTCGTCGAATTCGGTGTAGCCGGTCGGCATGCCGGTGATGCCGCCGCCGTTGGCGTGCCGCGTCTGCAGGATGTCGAAGGCCTCGGCCATCGCCTTGTTGACCGGGGTGAAGTCCTGGCGGCCGCGCGCACCGGCCTCGGCGATCGCGAACACCTCCTGCTCGGCCCGCGCCAGGATCTCGCTGCTGTCGCGGCCTTCAGGCTGGAAGCCGTCGTTGACGATGCCGGTGCCGACCTCGATCAGCTGGCGCAGGATCGCCTTGTCGCGCACGATCTCGGCGTAGGCCTTGATGTTCGCGGCCGAGGGCGTGGTGCTGGCCAGCTCGACTAGGTAGGCGCCGCCGGCGACCTGCTCGGCCAGGCCCTGCGATTCGAACCATTCGCCCAGGGTCACCGCGTCGAAGGGCTTGTTCTTCTCGGCCAGTTCGCGGATCGCGCGGTAGATCAACTGGTGGTCGCGGCGATAGAAATCGCCTTCGGTCATCAGGTCGGCGACGCGGTCGTAGGCGTCGGGGGCCAGCATCAGGCCGCCGAGCACGGCCTGCTCGGCTTCCACCGACTGCGGCGGCACGCGCAGTTGTTCGATACGGCTCTCGGAGCGGCTTTCCTGGCGGAAACCGGGGCGTGCGGACATCAGCGGGGTGACTCCCAGCGACGGACCTTGGCGGTCCTGTTGTTGTTCTCGAGCGGTCATCGTAGCGGCTGCGGCTGTGGGTGCGCGATACAACAAGCTGTGGATAAGACAGCCTCCTGATACGCGGTCGCCGTCTCATGGCGCGAGACGGCGGGCCGCCCCTGCCGTCATCCCCGCGCCGGCGGGGATGACGGTACTTGCCTCAACAAAACGGGCGCCTTTCGGCGCCCGTTCCGTCTGCCTGCGGCGGCAGGTCGATCAGGCCGCTTCGGGCTCGACGACGACCTTGACCGTGGTCTCGGCGTCGGCGTGCAGGTGCACGACGATCTCGAACTCGCCGATATTGCGGATCGGGCCTTCGCCCATCACCACTTCCGACTTCTCGACCGGGGTGCCCAGCTTGGTCAGGGCCTCGGCGATGTCGCGCGGGCCGACCGAGCCGTACAGCTTGCCCTCGGTGGAGGCGTTGGCGTAGATCGTCACGCTCGCGCCATCGAGCTTGGCCAGGCGGCCCTGGGCCTCGTCGGCGATCGCCTGGGCCTTGGCTTCGTACTCGGCGCGCTTGGCCTCGAACTCGGCGAGGTTGGCGGCGGTGGCCGGCACGGCCTTGCCCTGCGGGACGAGGTAGTTGCGGCCGTAGCCGGGCTTGACGTCGACGGTATCGCCGAGGGCGCCGAGGTTGGTGACGCGCTGCAGGAGGATCAGTTTCATGGAGTGTCTCCGTATTCGTTAGCGACGGCGATGCGCCGCAACGGGTGCTGTCCGAATGGGACGAATGGGGTCGAACGAGGCCTGGGGAGGTTGCTCCGGACGGTGTGACTGCGTCGGGCTGGAACACCATCCCCACCCTTGCCCCTCCCTTTGAAGGGGAGGGAAACCGGGGCCTCCCCTGCGGGGAGGCGGCGTTTTTTACACGTTGTGGTTGTCGGTGTACGGGATCAGCGCGAGGAAACGCGCGCGCTTGACCGCGAGCGCCAGCTGGCGCTGGTAGCGCGACTTGGTGCCGGTGATGCGGCTCGGCACGATCTTGCCGTTCTCGGTGAGGTTCTGGCGCAGGGTGTTGAGATCCTTGTAGTCGATCTCCTTGACGCCCTCGGCGGTGAACTTGCAGAACTTGCGGCGGCGGAAGAACTTGGACATGTGCGTGCTCCTCAGGCGGCTTCGGCGTTGTCGGCCTTGTCGCCGTCGCCTTCGTTGTCGTTCGACGAGGTTTCCTCGTCATCGCGGCGGCGGCGCTCGCCGCGCTCCGGCTTGTCGCCCTTCTCGTCCTTGTTCTTCATGATCAGGGACTGCTCGGTGTCGGCCTCGTCGCGGCGCATCACCAGGTGGCGCAGCACGGCGTCGTTGAAGCGGAAGCCCTCGACCAGTTCGTTGAGCACGTCCTGGCCGGCCTCGACGTTGAACAGCACGTAGTGGGCCTTGACCAGGTTGTTGATCGGATAGGCGAGCTGGCGGCGGCCCCAGTCTTCCAGGCGGTGGATCTTGCCGTTGCCGTTCTCGATCAGCGTCTTGTAACGCTCGATCATCGCCGGCACCTGCTCGCTCTGGTCCGGATGGACCAGGAACACGATTTCATAGTGGCGCATCGATGTTTCCTTTCGGGTATTCGGCCGCCGCGGGGGGCGGGCCGGACAGCTCCCCGACGCCCGGAATTGGGGTGGTGGAGCAAGGGTCCCGGCGGCTTGGGCCGCAGGGAGCCGCGCATTATGGCGGATCAATGGGTTACGGGCAAGCAGGGCCGCCTCCGACCGGTGTCGTCCCGAGCGGAGCGAGGGATCTGCCTGCGGAGGGAAGCCCGCCAGCGGAGACCAGATCCCTCGCTTTGCTCGGGATGACAGTTCGGACAGGGGGTGCCGCCGGGCGCCTGCGCGGTTCAGGCCGCCTTGTCGGCGTCCGTGGTGAAGCTCTCCCCGCAGCCGCACTCGGCGGCGGCCCTGGGGTTGGCGAACACGAACTCGTGGTTCAGGCCCTTGCGCACGAAGTCGATGGTGGTGCCGTCGACCATCGGCTGGCTGGCGGCGTCGACGTAGATGCGCACGCCGTCCTGCTCGCTGACGCTGTCGCCCTCGCGCGCGTCGCGGGCCAGTTCCACCTCGTAGCCCCAGCCGGAGCAGCCGGTGCGCTTGACGCCGAAGCGCAGGCCGAGCGCGTCGGGATCCCCGGCGAGGAACTGGCGGACGCGTTCGAACGCAGCGGGGGTGAGCTGGATGGCCATGGCGGAATTCTAGCGTGGAGCGGCTGAAGGGCGCGGTAAACTGTGCGTTCCGATATCGGCCCCCTCTCCCCAGGATTCAAGGCATGACGGTTACCAGCGTCGAACACGCGCTCGCGGGCAGGATGCCCGCCGGCGGCGAAGTCACGGTCCGCGGCTGGGTGCGCACCCGGCGCGATTCCAAGGCCGGGCTGTCGTTCGTGAACGTCAGCGACGGCTCGTGCTTCGCGCCGATCCAGGTCGTCGCGCCGGCCGTGCTGCCCAACTACGAATCCGAGGTGAAGCGCCTGACCGCCGGCTGCGCGGTGGTCGCCACCGGCACCCTGGTGCCCTCGCAGGGCCAGGGCCAGAGCTTCGAGCTGCAGGCGACGAAGGTCGAGGTGGTCGGCTGGGTCGACGATCCGGAGACCTATCCGATCCAGCCCAAGGCGCACTCGCTGGAGTTCCTGCGCGAGGTCGCGCACCTGCGCCCGCGCACCAACCTGTTCGGCGCGGTCACCCGCATCCGCCACTGCCTGGCGCAGGCGGCGCACCGGTATTTCCACGAGAACGGCTACTACTGGATCAACACCCCGGTCATCACCACCTCCGACGCCGAGGGCGCGGGGCAGATGTTCCGGGTGTCCACGCTCGATCTGGCCAACCTGCCGCGCGGCAAGGACGGCGCGGTGGACTTCTCGCGCGACTTCTTCGGCAAGGAAACCTTCCTCACCGTCTCCGGCCAGCTCAACGTCGAGGCCTTCTGCCTGTCGATGAGCAAGGTCTACACCTTCGGCCCGACCTTCCGCGCCGAGAACAGCAACACCACGCGCCACCTCGCCGAGTTCTGGATGATCGAGCCGGAGATCGCGTTCGCCGACCTGGCCGAGGACGCGCGCGTGGCCGAGGAATTCCTCAAGTCCCTGTTCCGCGCGGTGCTGGACGAGCGCGCGGACGACATGGCCTTCATCGCCGAGCGCGTGCAGAAGGATGCGATCACCCGGCTGGAGGCCTTCGTCAACGCGCCGTTCGAGCGGATCGACTACACCGAGGCGGTGGAGCTGCTGCGCAAGTCCGGGCAGAAGTTCGATTTCCCGGTCGAATGGGGCCTGGACCTGCAGACCGAGCACGAGCGCTGGCTGACCGAGCAGCACGTCGGCCGCCCGGTGGTGGTGACCAACTACCCCGAGCACATCAAGGCCTTCTACATGCGCCTCAACGACGACGGCAAGACCGTCGCGGCGATGGACGTACTGGCGCCAGGCATCGGCGAGATCATCGGCGGCTCGCAGCGCGAGGAGCGCCTGGACGTGCTCGACGCGCGCATGGACCAGTTCGGCCTCGACCGCGAGCACTACGCCTGGTACCGCGACTTCCGCCGCTACGGCACGGTGCCGCACGCCGGCTTCGGGCTGGGCTTCGAGCGCCTGATCGTGTACGTGTGCGGGCTGTCGAACATCCGCGACGCGATTCCCTATCCGCGTGCGCCGGGGAATGCGGAATACTGATGGCCCGGCATGCGCAGGCCCCGTCACCCGTCATGCCCCGGCCCGTCATCCCGGCGAAAGCCGGGATCCATGTTGACTTTCGCATCCGCGCCAACGGCAAACTGGATCCCGGCTTTCGCCGGGATGACGATGCCGGAGCTGGCGCGCCTCCCTGCCAGCTGATCCCATGATCCTCTTCCTCGCCCTGTGCTTCGTCGGCGTCGCCATCGGCGGAATCACCGCCTTCGTGATCTTCTGGCCGCTGTCGCTGGTGCACCTGCGCGACCGCCATCCGCAGGCGCGCGCGGCGCTCGGCGAAGGCGCCTTCCTGAGCCCGGGTGCGCTGCGCTGGCTGCTGGGCGGACGCTATCGCGAAGTGCGCGACGCGCAGTTCACCGGGCTGGCGACGCCGGCACGGGTGTCGGCCTTCGTGATCCTCGGCGCGCTGGGCATGTCGGCGCTGCTGTGGCTGTGGGCGGTGGCCTTGCGATGAGCGACGCGCCGCATCACGTCAGCGAGGAATGGTGGCTGGCCTCGCTCGGTCGCACCATCGTCTGGGCCCGGCTGCGGGTGCGCGAGGCCGGCACCGCCGAGGTCTTCGACAGCGACGGCAATACCCTGGTCTACGACAGCGAGGACACCGCGCGCGCAATGCTGCTCGACGCCGACTTCGTCGCCTTCGACGGCCTCGACGAGGATGACGCGCTGGAGCGCGGCTTCTCGCTGGCCGAGCTGTCGCCGCCGGAAGGCGGCAATGACGAGGTGCTGCGCACGCGAATGCTGCAGTCGCTGGGCGCGCGGGCCTGAGCAACGGCCGGCCTCTACGACATCCCAGCCCCGTCGCCACCTCTCCCCTCGATCGCGACGGCGTCCTTCTGCGAATTCCCCGCCATCGTCGTCCCCGCGAAGGCGGGGACCCAGTGTCTTTCGCCCAGCCTCCTCCCAAGCGTCTCCCAACAGGGATCCTGCGGACCGCGTAGTGAGGGATTTCTCCCTTCGGTCGAAATGACAACGAATCGTCCGCGATGCCGTTGGCCCTGTCTCCGCCGCCGCCGGCGACGCTAAGATCACGACATGTACACCCCACGCGCCTTCGCCGAAACCGATCTCTCGCAGCTGGACGCGCTGGTCGCGGCCGATCCCTTCATCACGCTCGTTACCGGCGATGCCGGCGGCGCACCGTTCGCCAGCCACCTGCCGGTGCTGTACCGCCGCGACGGCGGGGACGTGCTGGTCGAGGGCCACTGGGCGAAGCCGAACCCGCAGGCGCGGCATGCCGGTCATGCGCTGGTGGTCGTGCACGGCGCCCATGCATACGTGTCACCGGCGTGGTATCCGGACAAGGAGGCATCCGCGCGCGTGCCGACCTGGAACTACGCCGTCGCGCATCTGTCCGGTACGCTGCAGACCTTCGACGACGAGGACGCGCTGGCCGACCTCGTCTCGCGCCTGAGCGACCGATTCGAGGCGCGTGCCGGCGAATCCTGGCGCTTCGAACCGGAGCGAGACGACCATCGCCGGCAACTGCGCGGCATCGTCGGTTTCCGCTTCGTGCCCGAGCGCATCGAACTGAAGTTCAAGTTGAACCAGAACCATCCCGTCGCCAACCGCGAGGCCGTCGCCGCCAGGCTCGCAGGCGTGGACGATCCCGACGCCCGCGCGATCGCGGCGATGATGCGCGATCGCGCGCACTGACCGGAGCCACAGACCATGGACCTGAACCTCTCCGGCCGCCACGCCCTCGTCTGCGGCGCTTCCGAAGGCATCGGCCGCGCGGCCGCGCATGAGCTTGCCCTGCTCGGCGCCGACGTCACCGCGCTGGCGCGCCGGCCCGAAGCGCTGGAGGCGGTGGTGGCTGCCCTGCCCCGCGCCGGCGTGCAGCGCCATCGCGCGCTCGCCGCCGACGTCTCGCGCCGCGACGAACTGCGCGCGCGCGTGGACGCGCTCGTCGCCGAAGCTCCCGTGCACGTCCTCGTCAACAACACCGGCGGGCCGCCCGGCGGGCCGGCGTTCGGCGCCGATGCCGACGCCTTCCTCGACGCCTTCGGCAAGCACCTGCTCGCCAACCAGGCGCTGACCCAGGCGGTGGTGCCGGGCATGCGCGCGGCGCGCTGGGGCCGCATCGTCAACGTGGTCTCGACCTCGGTGTACGAACCCATCGCCGGGCTCGGCGTGTCGAACACGATCCGCGGCGCGGTGGCGAGCTGGGCCAAGACGCTCTCGCGCGAGCTCGGCGCGGACGGCATCACCGTCAACAACGTGCTGCCCGGCTACACCGAGACCGCGCGCATCGAGCAGATCCTGCGCGACCGCACCGCCGCCACCGGCAGGACGCGCGGGGAGGTGGTCGCGGCGATGCTCGCCAGCGTGCCCGCCGGGCGCTTTGCACAGGCGGAAGAGACGGGGGGCGTGATCGCCTTCCTGTGCTCGCCGGCGGCGGGCTACGTCAATGGCGTCTCGCTGGCGGTGGATGGCGGCCGGATGCATTCGATATGAGGGCCGTGATTCGTGATTGGTGATTCGAAAAGGCGAGGAGCATGCGCTTCGCTCTGTCGAATCACCAATCACGAATCACCAATCACCAATCACCACTCACACAATGCCCGAAGGCCCCGAAATCCGCCGCGCCGCCGACCGCCTTGCCGAAGCCGTCGTCGGCAGGCCGCTGGCCTCGGCCTGGTTCGCCTTCCCCGCGCTGAAGCGCTTCCAGAAGTCGCTGCCCGGCCAGCGCATCGTCGCCATCGAGCCGCACGGCAAGGCGCTGCTCACCCGCTTCGACCACGGCTGGACGCTCTACAGCCACAACCAGCTCTACGGCGTGTGGAAAGTGGCCGCCGCCGGCGAGCGCCCCGACACCACGCGTTCGCTGCGCGTGGCGCTGGAAACCGCCGACCGGGCGATCCTGCTCTATTCCGCCTCCGACGTGGCGATGTGGCGCGACGAAGACCTCGTGCGGCATCCGTTCCTGTCCAGGCTCGGCCCCGACGTGCTCGATCCGGCGCTCGCTGCCGCCGCCGTCGACGCGCGCCTGCGCGAGCCGCGCTTCACCGGGCGTCGCCTCGACGGCCTGCTGCTCGACCAGGGCTTCCTCGCAGGCATGGGCAATTACCTGCGCGCCGAGGTGCTGTTCGAGGCCCGGCTGTCGCCGCGCCTGCGTCCGGCCGACCTGGACGACGCCCAGCGCCAGCGCCTGGCCCGTGCGCTGCTCGACGTGCCGCGCCACAGCTACCGCACCCGCGGCATCGAACCGGCGCGCGGCATGCGCGCCGACTACCTCGGCGACACGGCGGAAGGCTTCCGCTTCCGCGTGTTCGACCGCGACGGACAACCCTGCCCACGCTGCGGGACGGCGATCGTGCGCGAAACCCTGGCCGGGCGCCGGCTGTACGCCTGTCCCGCCTGCCAGTCCTGAACTCGCGATCGTCAAGAGCAAACGCCTTGGTCATCCCCGCGAAAGCAGGGATCCATCTGGTTTTACGCAAAGACGCTGGATCCCCGCTTTCGCGGGGATGACGGCAGTTGTCCAGAGGATCTTGAAGTCGCCCCCACAACGACCGGCGCGGCGGCAGGTAAGCTGTGCCCCCATGAAGCACTGCCGGCACTTCATCGACGGCGCCTTCCGCGACCCCGCGGGCGGTCGCTGGCTCGACGTGTTCGAGCCCGCGACCGGACAGACGCTGGCGCAGGTGGCCGCCGGCGATGCGGTCGACGTCGACGCCGCGGTCGCGGCCGCCTCCGCCGCGCTGCCGTCGTGGTCCGCCCTGCCCGACGAAGCCCGCGCACGCTGGCTGGAGCGGCTGGCCGATGCGCTGGAGGAACGCCTCGACGCCTTCGCGCAGGCCGAGTCGCGCGACGGCGGCAAGCCGATCCGGCTCGCGCGCGAAGTCGAGATCCCGCGCGCCGTCGCCAACCTGCGCTTCTTCGCGCACGCGGCCACCCAGTTCGCCAGCGAATCGCACCATGGCCAGGCCGGCCTGAACTACACGCTGCGCCGGCCGCTGGGCGTGGTCGGCACAATCTCGCCGTGGAACCTGCCGCTGTACCTGTTCACCTGGAAGATCGCCCCGGCGCTGGCGGCGGGCAACACGGTGGTCGCAAAGCCGTCGGAGGTCACGCCGATGAGCGCCACCCTGCTGGCCAAGCTCGCCGCCAGGATCGGTTTCCCCGCCGGCGCGCTCAACCTGGTGCACGGATCCGGTCCCGATGCCGGTGAAGCGATCGTCGCGCATCCGCATGTCCGCGCGGTGTCGTTCACCGGCAGCACCGCGGTCGGCCGACGCATCGCCGGCGTCGCCGGCCCGTTGCTGAAGAAGGTGTCGCTGGAGCTCGGCGGCAAGAACGCGACCCTCGTCTTCGCCGACAGCGACTGGCGGGCGCAGCTCGACACCCTGGTGCGCTCGGCGTTCCAGAACAGCGGCCAGATCTGCCTGTGCGGATCGCGCCTGCTGGTGGAACGCGACATCTACGCGCAGTTCCGCGAGGCCTTCGTCGAACGCGTGCGCAGCCTGCGCCTCGGCGATCCGGCCGATCCGGACACGCAGCTCGGCCCGCTGGTCTCGCAGGCGCATTTCGACAAGGTCACGGCGGCGATCGAGCGCGCGCGCGCGGAAGGCGGCCGCTTGCTCTGCGGCGGCGGCGTGCCCGGACGCCCCGGCTGGTTCGTCGAGCCCACCGTCATCGAAGGCCTCGGCCCCGACGCCGACACCAACCGGCAGGAGATCTTCGGCCCGGTCGCCACCCTCCAGCCCTTCGACGGCGACGACGACGCGCTGCGCCTGGCCAACGCGACCGACTACGGCCTGTCGGCCTCGATCTGGACCCGCGACCTCGCCCGCGCGCACCGCCTCGCCGCCTCCGTCCGCGCCGGCGTCGTCTGGATCAACGCCTGGCTGATGCGCGACCTGCGCACGCCCTTCGGCGGCACCGGACAATCGGGCCTGGGCCGCGAGGGCGGGCTGGAGGCGATGCGTTTCTTCACCGAGCCGAAGAACATCGGCCTGTCTCTGGGATAATCGCGGCATGGGCGAACTCGACACACTCCTCGGCCGCAACCGCGAATGGGCCGACCGCATCTCCCGCGAAGACCCCGGTTTCTTCGACCGGCTGTCGACGCAGCAGACCCCGAAATACCTGTGGATCGGCTGCTCCGATTCGCGCGTGCCGGCCAACCAGATCCTCGGCCTCGACCCGGGCGAGGTCTTCGTCCACCGCAACATCGCCAACGTGATGTCGCATGGCGACCTCAACGCGCTGTCGGTGATCCAGTTCGCGGTGGACATCCTCAAGGTCGAGCACATCCTGCTGGTCGGCCACTACGGCTGTGGCGGCGTGCACGCGGCGCTGACCGGCGCCCGCCTCGGCCTGGCCGACAACTGGCTGCGCCACGTGTCCGACCTGGCGAAGAAGCATGTCGCCCTGCTCGCGGGCATCGAATCCGAACCGCTGCGCCACGCGCGCATGTGCGAACTCAACGCCATCGAGCAGGCGCTCAACGTCTGCGAGACCACCGTGGTCCAGGACGCCTGGGCGCGCGGGCAGCGCCTGGCCGTGCACGGCTGGGTGTACTCGCTCAACGACGGTCGCGTGCGCGAACTGGGCATGGACGTGTCCTCGCCCGACGATGTCTACACCACCTACCGCACGGCGCTGGCCGCGATTGCCGAAATCGCGGCGCAGGGAAAGCGCGATGACTGAAGCCGTGCACGCCGCCGCGGCACCGAAGCCGGTCGGGCGCTATCCGCACGCGCGCCGGGTCGGCGAACTGCTGTTCCTCTCCGGCATCGGCCCGCGCGACCCGGCGACCGATGCGGTGCCCGGCAACGTGTTCGACGCCGACGGCAGGCTGGTCGCGCACGACATCGCCGCGCAGGCGCGCGCCGTCTTCGCCAACGTGCGCGCCGTGCTCGAGGCCAGCGGCGCGCGCTGGGAGGATCTGGTCGACGTCACCGTCTACCTGACCGACATGGCCGCCGACTTCGCCGGCTACAACGCCGCCTGGGCCGAGCATTTCCCCGATGCGGCCATCGCCCCCTGCCGCACCACCCTCGGCATCGACGCCCTGCCCACGCCGATCGCCATCGAGCTGAAGTGCATCGCCGCGTTGAAGTCATCTCCTTCGCCAGCGAACTTCACGTCCCCTCCCCCGCTTGCGGGCGAGGGTTAGGGTGGGGGCCACCGGAGAACCCGTCATGATTCCAGCCCCGCTGAACTTCCAGAAGTGGATCGAGGACAACCGCCACCTGCTCAAGCCGCCGGTGGGCAACAAGTGCATCTACGACGGTGACTTCATCGTCATGGTCGTCGGCGGCCCCAACGCCCGCACCGACTACCACTGGGAGGAAGGCCCGGAGTGGTTCTACCAGCTCGAGGGCGAGATGACCCTGCGCATCCAGGAGGACGGAAAGGTCCGCGACATCCCGATCCGCGCCGGCGAAGCCTTCCTGCTGCCGCCGCGCGTGCCGCATTCCCCGCAGCGCGCCGAAGGCTCGATCGGCCTGGTGATCGAACGCAGGCGCCTGCCGCACGAGGACGACGGCCTGCTCTGGTTCTGCGAGAACTGCAACGAAAAGGTCTACGAGGAGTATTTCCACCTCAATGACATCGAGCAGGACTTCTTCCGCGTCTTCGAGACCTTCTACCGCAGCGACGAACTGCGCACCTGCCGGGCCTGCGGCCACCTCAACCCCCGCCCGACCCGCTACGAGATGCAGGCCGATTCGCAGGCCGACATCACCTGAGCCGCGGCGCATGCTCAAGATCGACATCCACGCCCACTACCTCCCGCGCGACTGGCCCGACCTCGCGCGCAGGTACGGCGAGGCGCGCTTCCCGGTGATCCACCACACCGAGGACGGCCGCCACCGGATCTACAAGGACGGCCGCTTCTTCCGCGAGATCTGGTCCAAGACCTGGGACGCGCAGGAACGCATCGACGACTACGCCCGCTTCGGCGTGCAGGTGCAGGTGATCAGCACGGTGCCGGTGATGTTCAGCTACTGGGCGAAACCTGCCCACGCGCTGGAGCTGCACCAGGCGCTCAACGACCACATGGCGCAGACCTGCCGCGACTTCCCGCGCCACTACGCCGGCATCGGCACGGTGCCGCTGCAGTCGCCGCGGCTGGCGGTGCAGGAGCTCGAGCGCTGCATGGACCAGCTCGGCCTGCAGGGCGTGCAGATCGGCTCGCACGTGCAGTGTCCCGACGGCGCGCACTGGAACCTCGACGCGCCGGAGCTGTTCCCGTTCTTCGAGGCCGCTGCCGACCTCGGCGCCGCGATCCTCGTGCATCCCTGGGACATGATGGGCACGGACACGATGCCGAAATACTGGCTGCCGTGGCTGGTGGGCATGCCGGCCGAGCAGTCGCGCGCGGCCTGCTGCCTCGTGTTCGGCGGCGTGCTGGAGCGGCTGCCGAAGCTCAAGGCGTGCATGGCCCACGGCGGCGGCAGCTTCCCCTACACGATCGGCCGCATCGAGCACGGCTTCAACATGCGGCCCGACCTGGTCGCCACCGACAACCCGCACAACCCGCGCGACTACCTGCGCAGGCTCTACTTCGATTCCTGGGTCGCCGACCCGCGCGCGCTGCAGTACCTGCTCGATACCTGCGGCGTGGACCGGGTGATGCTCGGCACCGACTATCCCTTCCCGCTCGGCGAACAGGTGCCGGGCGCGGGCATCGAGGAGATCGCGCTCGAAGAGGCCGCGAAGGCGCGCCTGTACCACGGCACCGCGCTGGAGTGGCTGGGGGTGCCGCTGTCGCGCTTCGCCTGACGCGATCGCGACGCGCGGGCTCAGGGCGCGGGGCGTACGTGGTCGTTGCTCAGCAGGAACCCGTCGCGCACCAGCGACCACCACAGGTAGCGCCGCCGCTCCATGCCGGCAACACGCCACGGCAGCGCCCGGCTGCCGCGGAGGTCGTAGACCGGCATGTCCTGGACGTGCAGGTGCAGATGGGCGAAGTCCGAGTTCCCCGAGTTGCCGGCGCGGGCGATCTCCTGCCCCGCGCGCACCCGCTCGCCTTCCTTCACCAGGACGCTGCCGCGGCGGAAGTGCGCCAGGGCCACGTGGCGACCCTCGTCGATGCGGATGATCACGTGATTGCCGGGCAGGACCTCGCGGCTGGCGCCGTCCGGATGGCCGTCGATCGCGTGCACGACCACGCCATCCACCGGCGACAGCACTTTCGCGCCGAAGGTGCAGGAGTCTTCCTGGCGGCCGCCATCGCCGCGGAACAACCGTCCGTCGTCGCAGAGCGCAGCGAGGTCGGCGGCATATTTCTGCGAAGCGATCCGGTCGTGGTGGTTCGTGGCGCCGCTGGCGCCCGCGCCGGTCGCGACCCAGGTCCCCTCGAACGGCACCCGCGCCAGCACCACGGTGTCCGCGAGCGGCGGGTAGGCGAAGGCGCGCGCCGCGCCGAGGACGAACAGCAGCCCGAGCGCGCCGAGCGCGAACGTCGCCAGCGCGCCCAGCCCCCACAGCCAGGCGCGTCGCCTGCGCGGCAACCACGCCGCCAGGACGACCTCAAGCAGCACGTAGGCCGCGAAGGCGATCGCGAAGCCGGCCTGCAGCGGCGCCGGCATGAAGAACGTCCCGCGCTGCAGCACGAACAGGCTGGCCAGCAGTCCCAGCCCGAACAGCACCAGCGCGACCACGCGCAGACCCTGGACCAGGCGGACCGTCAGCGGCATGTGCCGCAACCCCGCACGCTCCCCGCGCGAGCGCCACGCCCACGCCGCGCGCGCCAGCAGCAGCACCGCGAACAGGGCGGTCCCGACCAGCGCGGCGGTGCGCATCAACTGCTCGAATTCGGCCATCGCCGCCCCCCGAGGCTCCCCAGCCAGCGGTCCACCCTACCGGCCGCCCGGGCGCGGATCAATGCCCGGTGCCACATGTCCGCCACCATGCAGCCGCCTACAATGCGGCCATGACCGACCCCTTCTCCGAAGCCGGCGCCCACGCGCTCGACGCCGCCGATCCGCTGCGCGCCTTGCGCGACGAATTCCTGATCCCGCGCCACGGCGGCGTCGAGCAGGCCTACTTCTGCGGCAATTCGCTGGGCCTGCAGCCGAAGGGCGCGCGCGCGCACGTCGAGGAAGTGCTGGACAAGTGGGCGACCGAGGCGGTCGAGGGCCACTTCACCGGGCAGGCGCAGTGGATGCCCTACCACGAGCTGGTGCGCGATCCGCTGGCCGAAGTCGTCGGCGCGCTGCCGTCGGAAGTGGTGGCGATGAACTCGCTGACCACCAACCTGCACCTGATGATGGTCAGCTTCTACCAGCCCACGATCGAGCGCACCGCGATCCTGGTCGAGGCCGGCAGCTTCCCGTCGGACCGCTATGCGGTGGAATCGCAGCTCAAGTATCGCGGACTGCCGCCGAAGCACACGCTGATCGAGGTGGAACCGGACAACGCCGACGGCACCTTCTCGATGGAGGCGATCGAACGCGCGATCCGGGACAACGGCCAGCGACTCGCCCTGGTGCTGTGGCCCGGCGTGCAGTACCGCACCGGGCAGGCCTTCGACCTGGCGGAGATCGCGCGCATCGCCCACGACGTCGGCGCCATCGCCGGCTTCGACCTCGCCCACGCGGTGGGCAACCTGCCGCTGCGGCTGCACGACAGCGGCGCCGACTTCGCCGTCTGGTGCCACTACAAGTACCTCAATGCCGGCCCGGGGGCGGTCGCCGGCTGTTTCGTGCACGAGCGCCACGCGCGCACGCAGCGCCCGCGCTTCGCCGGCTGGTGGGGACACGAGCCGGACACCCGCTTCCGCATGGGGCCGGAGTTCGTGCCCACGCCCGGCGCCGACGGCTGGCAGCTGAGCAACCCGCCGATCCTCGGGCTCGCGCCGCTGCGCGCGTCGCTGGACCTGTTCGCGCGGGCGGGGATGCCCGCGCTGCGCGCGAAGTCGGAGCGGCTGACCGGCTACCTCGAAGCCCTGATCGACGCCCGCCTGCGCGACGCGCTGCAGGTCGTCACCCCGCGCAACCCGGCGCAGCGCGGATGCCAGCTGTCGCTGCGCGTGGCCGGCGGCCGCGAACGGGGACGCGCCCTGTTCGAATTCCTCGGAACACACGGCATCGTCGGCGACTGGCGCGAACCGGACGTGATCCGGATTTCCCCCGCGCCGCTCTACAACACGCACGCGGACGTGCTGCGCTTTGCGCGGGCGGTCGAGCATTGGCGGGCGTCATGACCACGGCATCGGAAGCCGTTCCCGTCATCCCCGCGAAGGCGGGGACCCAGTGTCTTTCTTGCCAAGGAGGGCAAGGCCATGAACAAGCAGCCTGCCACGTACATTCTGGCCAGCGGACGGAATGGCACTCTTTACGTCGGCGTCACCAGCGATCTGATCGGACGCGTATGGCAGCATCGCAACCATCTGGCGCCGGGATTCACGGACCGGTACAGAGTCACCCGGCTCGTCTGGTACGAGGTGCATGACGCAATGGAGGCCGCCATCACGCGCGAGAAGCAGCTCAAGAAATGGAACCGGGCCTGGAAGATCCGTCTGGTGGAGGAGTCCAATCCCTACTGGAACGATCTGTGGCCATCGCTGATCGGCGAAAGCCAAGACACTGGATCCCCGCCTTCGCGGGGATGACGAACCAAGATGAACGAACGTCCACGCATCACCATCATCGGCGCCGGCCTCGCCGGCACGCTGCTTGCGACCCTGCTGGCGCAGCGCGGCTGGAAGGTCGAGGTGTTCGAGCGTCGCGGCGATCCGCGCGTGTTCGGCTATGCCGGCGGGCGCTCGATCAACCTCGCGCTCACCGAGCGCGGCCTGCACGCGCTGCGGCAGGCCGACGCGGACCTGGGCGTGATGCGGCAGGCGGTGATGATGCGCGGGCGCATGGTGCATCCGCTCGACGGCGAGCCGGAGCTGCAGCGCTACGGGCGCGACGACAGCGAGGTGATCTGGTCGATCAACCGCGGCGAGCTGAACATCGTGCTGATCGAGGCGGCGGAGGCCGCCGGCGCGGCCCTGCACTTCGATCGCCGGCTGGAGAGCGTCGACTTCGACGCCGGCACCTTCCTGGTCAAGGGCGAGGGCCACGAGGAGAGCCGTCGGTTCGACACGCTGGTCGGCGCCGACGGCGCGGGCTCGACCCTGCGCGCGCAAATGATGCGCAGGCTCGACCTGGGCGAGCGCACCGAATGGCTGGACCACGGCTACAAGGAGCTGGAGATCCCGCCCGGCCCCGGCGGCAGCTTCCGCATCGAGCCGAACGCCCTGCACATCTGGCCGCGCGGGCACTATATGTGCATCGCCCTGCCCAACGACGAGCGCACCTTCACCGTCACCCTGTTCATGCCGCACGAAGGGCCGCATCCGAGCTTCGCAACCGTGGCCGACGGCGAAACCGCGCTGGCCCTGTTCCGGGAGCAGTTCGCCGACGCCGTGCCGCTGATCCCGCTGCTCGAGGAAGACTACGAGCGCAATCCCGTCGGCACGCTCGGCACGCTCTATCTCGACCGCTGGCACATCGGCGACCGCGCGGTGCTGCTCGGCGACGCCGCGCACGCGATGGTGCCGTTCCACGGGCAGGGCATGAACTGCGCGTTCGAGGACTGCGTGGCGCTGGCCGACAGGCTCGAAGCAGAGGACGGCCTCGAGGCCGCATTCGCCGCGTTCGAGGCCGAGCGCATGCCCAACGCCGCCGCGATCCAGCACATGGCGCTGGAGAACTACATCGAGATGCGCGACCGCGTCGACGACGGCGACTACCGCCTGCAGCGGGTACTCGAACTGCTGCTGCAGGAACGGCACCCGGGTCGCTTCGTGCCGCACTACGCGATGGTCAGCTTCATGCGCATTCCCTATGCCGTGGCGCTGGCGCGCAGCGAGGTGCAGCGCGGGATCCTGGTCCGCGCGACCGAGGGGCTCGATTCGCTGGATGAAGTGGACTGGGCGCGCGTCGACGCGGACGTGCTGGCGCGCCTGGAGCCGCTTCCCGCCCCGTAGGAACGCCTTCAGGCGCGACCGCCGCGCCCAAAAAGGCCCCAGAGCGGCTGAAGCCGCTCCTACAATGGGGGGATGGGCGCGACCTTCCTCTTCTACGATCTCGAGACCTTCGGCGCCGACCCGCGGCGGTCGCGGATCGCGCAGTTCGCCGCGATCCGCACCGACGAGGCGCTGAACGAGGTCGAGGAACCGATCGACTTCCTCGTCAAGCCCGCCGGCGACCTGCTGCCCTCCCCCGACGCGACCCTGGTCACCGGCCTCCCGCCGCAGCGGGCGCTGGCCGGGGGCGTCCCCGAGGCCGAGGCGTTCTCGCGCATCTTCGACGAGATGTCGCGACCGCAGACCTGCACCCTGGGCTACAACTCGCTGCGCTTCGACGACGAGTTCGTGCGCTTCGGCCTGTACCGCAACTTCTTCGATGCCTACGAGCGCGAATGGCGCGGCGGCAACTCGCGCTGGGACCTGCTCGACGCGATGCGCCTGATGCACGCGCTGCGCCCGGACGGCATCGCCTGGCCGCAGCGCGAGGACGGCCAGGGCACCTCGTTCAAGCTCGAACACCTCGCCGCCGCCAACGGCGTGCGCCAGGGCGAAGCGCACGAGGCGCTGTCGGACGTGCGCGCGCTGATCGGCCTGGCCCGGCGCTTCCGCGAGGCGCAGCCGCGGCTGTGGGAGTACGCGCTGCAGCTGCGCGACAAGCGCTTCGCGGCAAGCCTGCTGGATGCCGTGGCGATGAAGCCGCTGCTGCACGTCTCGCAGCGCTACCCGGCCAGCCGCCTGTGCGCGGCGCCGGTGCTGCCGCTGGCGCGGCATCCGCGCTACGACGGCCGCGTGATCGTGTTCGACCTCGACAGCGAACCCGACGCCCTGCTCGACCTCGACCCCGAGGCCATCGCCGCGCGTCTGTACGTGCGCGCCGACCAGCTGCCGGAAGGCGAGACCCGGATCGCGCTCAAGGAAGTCCACCTCAACCGCTGCCCGGCGCTGGTGCGCTGGGACCACCTGCGCGAGGCGGATTTCGCGCGCCTGTCGATCGAACCCGCGCGCGTCGAGTACCGCGCCTCGCGCCTGCGCGCGGCCGGGCCGGCGCTGGCCGAGAAACTGCGGCAGGTCTACGCCGCCGAGCGCGAATTCCCGCCCGGCGACGCCGACGGCGCGCTCTACGACGGCTTCATCCCCGACGGCGACAAGCGCCTGTTCGCCGACGTGCGCGCGACGCCGCCGGCACAGCTGGGCGCACGCCATTTCGGATTCCGCGACCCGCGCCTGGTCGAGCTGCTGTTCCGCTATCGCGCGCGCAACTGGCCGGAGACACTCGACGCCGGCGAGCGGGCGCGCTGGAACGACTACCGCCGGGAACGCCTCGCCGACGACAGCGGACTATCCGAACTCGGATTCACGCGGTATTTCGACAGGATCGGGACACTGCGCGGCACTGTGGGCGAAGATGTCGCAAAAATCGGACTGCTCGACCAACTGGACGACTGGGGCCGGAACCTGCAGGGAGAACTGGAAATGTCTTCGCCTGCATGACTGCCTCTTGCTGCCGTCATCCCGGCGAAAGCCGGGATGACGAAGCGACGGGATGACGGACAAATCGACATGACCACCTATTTCACCGACAAGAGCCTGAAATACCTCCGCGCCCTCGCCCGCCACAACGAGCGTGCGTGGTTCCAGGCGCACAAGGCCGACTACGAGGCGCACGTGCGCGAGCCGTTCCAGCGCCTGCTGGCCGACCTGCAAGCGCCGCTGGCGGCGGTCAGCCCGCATTTCCGCTCCGAACCGAAGACCGTCGGCGGCTCGCTGTTCCGCATCCATCGCGACACCCGCTTCGCCTCGGACAAGGCGCCGTACAAGAGCTGGCAGGGCGCGCGCCTGTTCCACGAGCGCAGCCGGCAGGTACCCGCGCCCTCGTTCTACCTGCACCTGCAGCCCGGCAACTGCTTCTTCGGCGGCGGCATCTGGCATCCGGAACCCCCGGTGCAGCGGCAGATCCGCCAGTTCATCTTCGACAACCCCGGCGGCTGGAAGGCTGCCGCGCACGCGCCCGCATTCCGCCGCCGCTTCGATCTCGACGACGAGGACATGCTGGTGCGCGCGCCGCGCGGATTCCCCGCGGACTTCGCGTTGATCGAGGACCTCAAGCATCGCAACTTCGTCGCCTGGCGCGCGATCGACGACGGCGTGATGCTCGGCCCGCGCCTGCTGCCGACGCTCGGCAAGGACCTGCAGGCGCTGGCGCCGTTCATGGACTACCTCTGCGCCGCGCTCGACCTGGAGTTCTGATGCGCAAGTGGATCGCCCTCGCCGTCCTGCTGCTTGCCGCGCTGTTCGCCTACGCGGCGGCGGGCCCGTACCTGACGATCCACGCCATCGGCAAGGCGGTGCGCGAGGAGAACGCGGCCGCGCTGGCGAAGCAGGTCGATTTCCCGCCGCTGCGCGCCAGCCTCAAGGCGCAACTGGGCGATCGCCTGGTGCGCAGCGCCGGCATCGACGCGCAGTCCGGGCTGCTCGGCGCGCTCGGCATGAGCGTCGCCGGTGGCGTGATCGGTGGCGCCGTCGAGCTGATGGTCACGCCGATGGGCCTGGGCGCGCTGATGGAGGGGCGCAAGGTCTGGAACCGCGCCAGCGGGCTGCCCCCGCCGAGCTCCGGCGAAGACACCTCCGCGCGGCCCGATCCGCTGCGCGACGCCGAGCGCCGCTACGAATCGGCGTCGCGTTTCACCGCCACGGTGCACGGCGACGACGGCGCGCCGATCGTGTTCGTGCTGACCCGCAAGGGGCTGCGCTGGCGGCTGTCGGATATCCGTCTGCCGGATTGATGCCCCCCATAGGGCGGGCCTCGGCCCGCCGCTTTGCCGCTTTGCCACCGGAATACGGTGCGTTTGCTTCGCCAGGTTGCATGGACGCATGGTTGAAGCCATGGCCGGCCTAGGCCCGCCCTATGGCGTGTTTGATACGCCGTGCGGGACGTGGCCGGCGAGGACGTGCTGGCGGGCGCTGTCGATGTTGTGCAGGGAGTCGTCGAAGAAGATGTCGGCGCCGAAGGCTTCGAGGAACGGTCCCTTGGAGCGGCCGCCGAGGAACAGGGCCTCGTCCAGGCGCACGTCCCACTCGCGCAGGGTGCGGATCACGCGCTCGTGCGCGGGCGCCGAGCGCGCGGTGACCAGGGCGGTGCGGATCGGCGAGGCCTGTCCCGCGGGATAGGCGGCCTGCAGGTCGTGCAAGGCCGAGAGGAAGGCGCGGAACGGGCCGCCGGACAGCGGTTCGCGCGCGCGCTCGATCTCGTGGCGGTGGAAGGCCTCGATACCGCCCTCGCGCGACACGCGCTCGCCCTCGTCGCCGAAGATCACAGCGTCGCCGTCGAAGGCGATGCGGATCTGCTCGCTGGCGATGGTGCCGGGCTTGGCGCGGTCGGGCAGGATGGTCGCGGCGGCGACGCCGTTCTCCAGCGCCCGTCGCACCGATTCGGAATTGGCCGACAGGAACAGCTGCGCGCCGAACGGGCGGATGTAGGGCCAGGTCGGCTCGCCGGAGGTGAAGGTGGCGCGCGAGATCGACAGCCTGTGGTGCTGGATCGAATTGAAGATGCGCAGGCCGGTATCGGCGGAGTTGCGCGAAAGCAGGATCACCTCGACCCGCGGCGACTCCGCCGGCGCGTCGACGTTGAGCGCCAGCAGCTTGCGCACCAGCCCGAACGCGATGCCCGGCTCCAGCACGTCGTCCTCGCGGCTGCGCTGGTGTTCGGCATAGGGCTCGATGCCCTCGCGCTCGAACAGCGCGTGGCTGTCCTCGAGATCGAACAGCGCGCGCGAGGAAATCGCGATGGTCAGGACCGCAACGGGCTCTTTTCCGGACATGCCGCGATTATCCCCCGGATGCGTCGCGCCGTCTGCGACCCGTCGCCCGCCCACATAGGGCGGGCCTAGGCCCGCCGCGGGCTCAGCCAAAAAAACGCGAAAACCGACGGATGGCAATGGCGGGCCTAGGCCCGCCCTATGCCTCGAACTGCTCGCTCAGGATCCGCTCTTCGAGGTTGTGCTCGGGATCGAACAGCATCGTGACCGTGCGCTCGCGCGACTCGCGGATCATGACCTCGACCACGTCGCGCACCTCGTGCGAATCGGCGGTGGCGCTGACCGGGCGCTTGTACGGGTCGAGCACGCGGAAGCGGACTTCGGTGTCGGCCTTGAGCAGCGCACCGCGCCAGCGCCGCGGGCGGAACGCGGCGATCGGAGTCAGCGCCACCACGCTGGCGCCGAGCGGCAGGATCGGGCCGTGCGCGGAATAGTTGTAGGCGGTGCTGCCGGCGGCGGTGGCGACCATCACGCCGTCGGCGATCAGCTCGTCCAGGCGCGGCTTGCCGTTGAGCTCGATCGACAGGTGCGCGGCCTGGCGCGTCTGCCGCAGCAGCGAGACCTCGTTGTAGGCCAGCGAGCCCACTGTCGCGCCGGACTCGGTCTGCGCCACCATCTCCAGCGGCCGCAGCACCGCCGGCTCGGCGGCGCGGATGCGTTCGAGCAGGTCGTCCTCGCGGTGCTGGTTCATCAGGAAACCGACCGTGCCCAGCTTCATGCCGAACACCGGCCTGCCGAGGCTGCCGTGGCGATGAAGGGTTTGCAGCATGAAGCCGTCGCCACCGAGCGCGCACAGGACGTCGGCATCGGCCGGCTCGCACTGGCCGTGGCGCGCGGACAGCGCGGCGAGCGCGTCCTGCGCGTCCCCGGTCTGGCTGGCGAGGAAGGCGATGCGTGGCGTCATGCTCATCGGAGGCTCCTGCTCATGCGTGGAGCATAACCCGGCACCGTCGCGGGATGCCCACGCCGGGTCCTGCAGGAGCGCCGCCAGACGCGACGCGCGATGCCGAGGGAACCGGGCATCGCACGTCGCAGCTGAAGGACGCTACGGCGTCAGCTGCGCTGCGCGAGCTGCGACAGGCGCTGGACCGCGACCGAGGCGGTCGGGTAGTCCAGCGTTTTCTGCGCCGCGAGCTCGGCCAGCATCGACAGGGTGAAGCGCAGCGTCGGATCGTCGCGCTCCAGCCACTTCGCCACCTTCTCCTCCGCGGTGCCGCCCTGGATCGACAGCACCTGGCCGACGATCGCGCGCTGCTGCGTCGCAAGCTCCTCGCGCAGCACGCCGCGGGCGACCGCGTGCCAGCGGCCTTCCACTTCCAGCGCGTCGATCTGCTCGGCCAGCCACGGCACCCGCAGCGCCTCGCCGACGCGGAAGTGCAGCTTCGCCACGTCGACCGGGCGCTGCCGGCGCTCGGCCGCCAGTTCGATGATGTCGCAGCAAGGCTCCAGGTAGGGCAGCGCCGCGAGCTGGCCGGCGAGGTCCGCGGGCACGCCCTTGCCGAGCCAGTCGGCCAGGCTGGCCTCGTACCCGGGCCGCTGCGAGTCGGGCAGGATGTGCTCGCCGGCGCGGACGTCGCGGAAGCCGTCGTGGTAGCGGCCGACCGCGGTGGTGATGTCCGGGATCGCGCCCGGACGCGACAGCAGCCAGCGGGTGAACGAGCGCTGCAGGTTCCAGATCACCTGCAGGGCGTCGATCTGCACCGATTCGGCGACCTTGCCGTCGAGCGCGTCGATCTCCACCCACAGCGCGCGCGCCTCCAGCGTTTCGCGGGTGATGGTGAAGGCCTTGGCGACGTCGCCGATGCTGCGGCCGCTGTCCTCCTGCATGCGCAGCAGGAAGGTCGCGCCCATGCGGTTGATCATCGTGTTGGTGACCGCGGTGGCGATGATCTCGCGCTTGAGGCGGTGCTGCTCCATCGCCTGCGCGTACTTCTTCTGCAGCGGCTGCGGGAAGTAGCGCTGCAGTTCCTTCGACAGGTACGGATCCTCGGGCACGTCAGACTGCAGCAGCTGGTCGAACGCCACCAGCTTCGAATACGACAGCAGCACCGACAGTTCCGGCCGGGTCAGGCCCTGCCCGCGCGACTTGCGCTCGGCGATCTCGGCGTCCGACGGCAGGTACTCGATCTGGCGGTCGAGCAGGCCCTGCTGCTCCAGCGTGCGGATGAAGTGCTGCTTGGAGCCCAGCCGCGACACGCTCATGCGCTCCATCAGGCTGATCGCCTGGTTCTGGCGGTAGTTGTCCCACAGCACCAGCCCCGCGACCTCATCGGTCATCGACGCCAGCAGCTTGTTGCGGGCGTCCATCTTCAGCTTGCCGTCCTGCACCTGGCCGTTGAGCAGGATCTTGATGTTGACCTCGTGGTCGGAGGTGTCGACGCCGGCCGAGTTGTCGATGAAGTCGGTGTTGAGCAGCACGCCGCCCAGCGCGGCCTCGATGCGCCCGAGCTGGGTCAGGCCGAGGTTGCCGCCCTCGCCCACCACTCTGCAGCGCAGGTCGCGGCCATCGACGCGGATCGCGTTGTTGGCGCGGTCGCCGACGTCGGCGTGCTGTTCGCTGCTGGCCTTGACGTAGGTGCCGATGCCGCCGTTCCACAGCAGGTCGACCGGCGCGCGCAGGATCGCCGACAGCAGCTCGTTCGGCGCCATCGACTTCGTGCCTTCGGGCAGCCCGAGCGCTTCGCAGGCCTCGGCCGAGACCGCGATCGACTTCAGCGAACGCGGGTACACGCCGCCGCCCTTCGAGATCAGGTTGGCGTCGTAATCGGCCCAGCTCGAGCGCGGCACCTTGAACATGCGCTCGCGCTCCCTGTACGAGCGCGCCGCGTCCGGGTTCGGGTCGATGAAGATGTGGCGGTGGTCGAACGCGGCCACCAGCCGGATGTGCTTCGACAACAGCATGCCGTTGCCGAACACGTCGCCGGACATGTCGCCGATGCCGACGCAGGTGAAGTCCTGCGCCTGCGAATCGCGGCCCAGCGCGCGGAAGTGGCGCTTGACCGACTCCCAGGCACCGCGCGCGGTGATGCCCATGCCCTTGTGGTCGTAGCCGACCGAGCCGCCCGATGCGAAGGCGTCGGCCATCCAGAAGCCATAGTCGGCGGAGATGCCGTTGGCGATGTCGGAGAAGGTCGCGGTGCCCTTGTCGGCGGCGACGACCAGGTAGGGATCGTCCTGGTCATGGCGGACCACGTCCGCCGGCGGCACGATCGCGCCGTCGACGATGTTGTCGGTGATGTCGAGCAGGCCGCTGATGAACAGCTTGTAGCAGGCCACGCCCTCGGCGAACAGCGCGTCGCGGTCGCCGCCGGCGGGCGGGCGCTTGACGATGAAGCCGCCCTTGGAGCCGACCGGCACGATCACCGTGTTCTTCACCATCTGCGCCTTGACCAGGCCCAGCACCTCGGTGCGGAAGTCCTCGCGACGATCGGACCAGCGCAGGCCGCCGCGCGCGACCGGGCCGAAGCGCAGGTGGATGCCCTCCACGCGCGGGCCGTAGACGAAGATCTCGCGGTAGGGCTTGGGCTTGGGTGCTTCCGGCACCCGCGCCGAGTCGAACTTGAAGGCGATGGTTTCCTTGAAACCGCCGTCCTTCGCGCACTGGTAGTAGCTGGTGCGCAGGGTGGCGTCGATCACGCCCATGAAGCTGCGCAGGATGCGGTCCTCGTCGAGGCTCGACACGTTGTCCAGCAGCGCCTTGAGCGCCTTGCGCGTGCTGTCGTACTGCGCGTTGCGGCCCTGCCGGCGCGCGTCGATCACCGGCTGCAGGATCGCCATCGTCGCCTTGTCGCCACCCGCCAGCGCTTGCAGCTGCGCGGCGAGCGACTCGGCGCCCTGCTCGACCTGCGCCTTGCTTTCGTGCCCGGTGCGCGGGTCGAAGCGCGCCTCGAATACCTCGACCAGCAGCCGCGCGATCAGCGGGTTGCGGGCGAAGGTTTCCTCGACGTAGCTCTGCGAGAACGGCACCCCGACCTGCAGCAGGTACTTGCCGTAGCCGCGCAGCAGCGCGACCTGCCGCCAGGTCAGCGACGCGGCCAGGATCATGCGGTTGAGGCCGTCGTTCTCGGCGTCGCCGCGCCAGATCCGCGCGAACGCCTCGGCGAAGTCCTCGCCGGCGCGGTCCACGTCGAGCGAGGCGAGGCCCGATTCGACCTCGAAGTCCTGGATGTACACCGGCGTGCCGTCCACCTCGATCCGGTAGGGATGCTCGGTGATCACGCGCAGGCCGAGGTTCTCCATCATCGGCAGCGCGTCCGACAGCGGGATGTCGCCGCCCTGGCGGTAGAGCTTGAAGCGCAGCGCGCCCTCGCCGGGCAGGGCCTGCGGCGACTGCTGCAGGCTCAGCTGCAGATCGTCGGCGCCCTGCAGGGCCGCGAGCCGGTCGACGTCGGTCGCCGCGATCGCGGGCGTCGCGTTCTCGATGTAGCCGGCCGGCAGCGCGCGGCCGTAGCGGTCCGCCAGCGCCAGGCCCTGTTCCTCGCCGTGGCGCTCGACCAGTTCGTCGCGCAGGTCGTCCTGCCAGTTGCGCACGATGACCGCCAGTTCGCGCTCGAGCTCGCCGTGGTCGACCTCGAAGGTCTCGCCGCTGCGCGGACGCACGATCAGGTGCACCTGCGCCAGCGGCGACTCGCCGATCAGCACGCTGGCGTCGACGTGGTCGGCGTGCAGCACGCGCCGCAGCATCGCCTCGACGCGCCGCCGCACTTCGGTACTGAAGCGGTCGCGCGGGATGTAGACCAGCACCGAATAGAAGCGCCCGTAGCGGTCGCGGCGCAGGAACAGCTTGCTGCGCACGCGCTCCTGCAGGCCGAGCACGCCGGTGCCGAGGCGGTACAGCTCCTCGGCGCTGGACTGGAACAGCTCGTCGCGCGGCAGCGTCTCGAGGATGTGCTTGAGCGCCTTGCCGCTGTGGCCGGTGGGCTTGAGGCCGGATTCGCTCATCACGTGCTCGTAGCGCTCGCGCACCAGCGGGATGTCCCACGGCCGGCGGTTGTAGGCGCCGGAGGTGTACAGGCCGAGGAAGCGCTGCTCGGACACCGCGCGCCCCTTCTCGTCGAAGCCGAGCACGCCGATGTAGTCCATGTAGCCTGGGCGGTGCACCGTGGCGCGCGCGTTGGTCTTGGTCAGCACCAGCGACTCGGCCAGGCCGAGGTTGCTCATGTTGTGCGCGGCCAGCGACTTCAGCGGGCGCGCCTTGCCCTCGCCGGCGCCGCGCAGCAGGCCCAGGCCGCTGCCCTCGACCGGCACCAGCAGTTCCTCGCCGCCCTTGCGGCGCAACTGGTACTCGCGGTAGCCGAAGAAGGTGAAGTGGTCGTTCGCAGCCCAGCGCAGGAATTCCTGCGCCTCCCGGCGTTCGGCGTCGGTCACCGGCAGCCTGCGGCTGGCGAGGTCGGCGGCGACCTGCTGCATCTTCTCGCGCATCGCCATCCAGTCGTTGACGATCGCGCGCACGTCGGCCAGCACCTGGCGCACCGTCGCTTCGATCCGCGCCATGCCCTCGGCGGTCTGGCGATCGACTTCGAGGTGCATGACCGACTCGGTCTCGCCCTCGCCCACCCCGATCAGCTTGCCGGCGCGGTCGCGCGACACCTGGACGACGGGATGGCCGAGCACGTGCACGCCCACGCCCTGCTCGGCCAGCGCCATCGTCACCGAATCGACCAGGAACGGCATGTCGTCGTTGACCACCTGCAGCACCGTGTGCGGCGACTCCCAGCCGTGGGCCTTGCGGTTCGGGTTGAACAGCCGCACCAGCGCCGTGCCCGGCTTGCGCCTGCGCGCGAACTCGAGCAGGTCGTTGGCCAGCGCCGCCCAGCCTTCGGCGCTGTGCAGCGGCAGTTCGTCCTCGGTCAGGCGGCGGTAGAACGCGCTGGCAAAGGAGCTGGCGTCGTCCTGCCCGGCCTTGCCGGCGAGCTTGCGGATGGCGGCGAAGATCGGATCCAGCACGCTGCCGCCCTGGCGGGGCTGGATGCGCGCATCGCCCGCGCGGCGCGGCGCGGGCGCTTTCGCCGCGGTCTTCGCTGCCGGCTTCTTCGCGGGTTTGCTTGCGGTCTTCTTCGTGGCGGTGGTCGCCGCTTTCTTCTTCGGCCTGGCGGGTGTCATGACGAACGGGCTCCGGATTGAACAAGGCCCGCGTTCTCACGCGGGCCACGATGGGTGGCGCGGCCCTGGTTCGGCACGCCGGATGTCGGATGGACGGGCACGCGCACGCCCCCGGTGTCGGGGGCGGTGGCGAATCGGGTGGACTGGCGGAGGGACATGCCGCTGCTTCAGCGCAGGCCGGTCTCGCCGCGCGCGATCACCAGCCGCTGGATCTCGCTGGTGCCCTCGTAGATCTCGGTGATCTTGGCGTCGCGGAAATAGCGCTCGATCGGCATTTCCTTCGAGTAGCCCATGCCGCCGTGGATCTGCAGCGCCTGGTGCGCGATCCACATCGCCGCTTCCGAGGCGGTGAGCTTGGCGATCGCGGCCTCGGACGAGAACTTCCTGCCCTGCCCCTTGAGCCAGGCCGCGCGCAGCGTGAGCAGCAGGGCCGCGTCGAGCTTGCACTTCATGTCGGCGATCTTGGCCTGGGTCATCTGGAACGCGCCGATCGGCTGGCCGAAGGCCTTGCGCTCGCGCACGTACTCCAGCGTCGCCTCGTACGCGGCGCGGGCGATGCCGATGGCCTGCGAGGCGATGCCGATGCGGCCGGCGTCGAGCACGCCCATGGCGATCCTGAAGCCCTGCCCCTCCTCGCCCAGCACCTCGTCGGGCCGGACCACATAGTCGCTGAACTCGATCTCGCAGGTGGCCGAGGCGCGGATGCCGAGCTTGGGCTCGGTCTTGCCGCGGTGGAAGCCTTCGCGCGTGGTATCGACCAGGAACGCGGTGATCCCGCGCGCGCCCTTGTCGGGCTCGGTCATCGCGAACAGCACGATGTACTTCGCGACCGGGCCGGAGGTGATCCAGCTCTTCTTGCCGTTGACCACGAAACTGCCGTCGGCCTGCTTCACCGCGCGGCAGCGCATCGCCGTGGCGTCGGAGCCGGACTGCGGCTCGGTCAGCGCGAAGGCGCCGATCTCCGCGCCTTCCGCGATCGCGCGCACGTACTTCTGCTTCTGATCCTCGTTGCCGTGGGTGAGGATGCCGTTGCAGAACAGCGAATTGTTGACCGACATGATCGTCGAGTGCGCGGCGTCAGCGGCGGCGATCTCGACCATCGCCAGCACGTAGGCCACCGGGTCCATGCCGGCGCCGCCGTACTCGGCCGGCACCTCGATGCCCATCAGGCCGTTCTCGCCGAGGGTGCGGATGTTCTCGAGCGGGAATTCGCCGGTGCGGTCGTGGTGTTCGGCGCTGGGCGCGATCTTTTCCTGTGCGATCCGGCGCGCGACGTCCTGGATCATCAACTGCTCTTCGCTGAACCCGAAATCCACGACTCGCCTCATCGTTGCCGAAGAAACGGAATTGTAGCCGGGTCGGATGACGAACCCCACCCCGCGCAGCGCCGTGGACGGGTTGCGACTTGACCCGGAACGGGCATGGCGCCAGAATATCTCTATATCGCGATATGGAGATATGTATGGACCTCGAAGCCTGGTCCACCCGGCTCAAGGTACTTGCCGACCCGACCCGCGTGCGCCTGCTGGCCCTGCTCGAAGGCGAGGAGCTGACCGTGGCCGAACTCTCCGCGATCACCCGCCTCGCCCAGCCGCGCGTGTCCACCCACCTGGCCAAGCTCAAGGAAGCGGGCCTGGTGCGCGACCGCCGCGCCGGCGTGTCGGCCTACTACCGCTTCGACGACGAATCCCTGGACCCGGCGCAGCGCGCACTGTGGCAGGCGCTGTCGACCGGCAGCGACGATCCGCTGCTGCGCCAGGACGCCGAGCGCGTGGCCGGCGTGCTGGCGATGCGCGCCGCCGACCAGAACTGGGCCGACTCGGTGGCCGGCGACATGGAGCGCCACTACTCCCCCGGCCGCACCTGGGAAGCGCTGGCGCGCAGCGCGCTGCCGCTGCTGGAGACCGGCGACGTGCTCGACATCGCCTCGGGCGACGGCGTGCTGGCCGAACTGCTGGCGCCGCACGCGCACCGCTACGTCTGCGTCGACAGCAGCAAGCGGGTGGTGGCCGCCGCCGCCGAACGCCTGCGCAAGTTCCGCAACGTCGAGGTGCGCGAGGGCGACATGCACGCCCTGCCCTTCGCCGCCGGCGAATTCGACCTGGTGGTACTGATGCACGCGCTGACCTATGCCGACAAGCCCGCGCAGGCGGTGGCCGAGGCCGCGCGCGTGCTGCGCCCCGGCGGCCGCCTGCTGCTGTCGAGCCTGGCCAGGCACGAACACCAGAGCGCGGTGCAGGCCTACGGCCACGCCAACCTCGGCTTCGCCGACAAGGACCTGCGCCGCTTCGTCTCGCGCGCCGGCCTGGAACTGGTGAACGCCGAAACCGTCACCCGCGAAAAGCGCCCCCCCCATTTCGAAGTGATCTCGATGATCGCAAGAAAACCATAGGGCGGGGCTAGCCCCGCCATATGGCCTCCCGGGAACCAAACGCAAGCCAAACCCCGCCCCAAGAGACCCCATGAAAACCCTGCCCTGGCTCCATCCCGACCGCGTCGCCCTGCTCGAAGCCGCCCTGGCCGAACGCATCCTGGTCATCGACGGCGCCATGGGCACCATGATCCAGCGCCACGAACTGCAGGAAGCCGACTACCGCGGCGAACGCTTCGCCGACGGCTACGACCACGCCCACCATCCGGCGCACGACGGCCACGGGCCGCACTGCGGCCACGACCTCAAGGGCAACAATGACCTGCTGCTGCTGACCAGGCCCGACATCATCGCCGGCATCCACACCGCCTACCTCGAGGCCGGCGCCGACCTGGTCGAGACCAACACCTTCAACGCCACCTCGGTCAGCCAGGCCGACTACCACCTCGAGCACCTGGTCTACGAACTCAACAAGGCCGGCGCGCGGGTCGCGCGCGAATGCTGCGACGCGATCGAGGCAACGACGCCCGGCAAGCCGCGCTTCGTCATCGGCGTGCTCGGCCCGACCAGCCGCACCGCCTCGATCAGCCCGGACGTCAACGACCCGGGCTTCCGCAACACCAGCTTCGACGAACTGCGCGCGACCTACCGCGAGGCGATCGAGGGCCTGATCGACGGCGGCGCGGACACGCTGATGGTGGAAACCATCTTCGACACCCTCAACGCCAAGGCCGCGCTGTACGCGATCGAGGAAGCCTTCGAGGATCGCGGCGGGCGCCTGCCGGTGATGATCTCCGGCACGATCACCGACGCCTCCGGCCGCACCCTCTCCGGCCAGACCGCCGAGGCCTTCTACGCCTCGGTCGCGCACGGCCGGCCGCTGTCGGTGGGCCTGAACTGCGCGCTCGGCGCGAAGGACCTGCGGCCGCACGTGGAGACGCTGGCGTTGGTGGCCGACGGCTATGTCAGCGCGCATCCCAACGCCGGCCTGCCCAACGCCTTCGGCGGCTACGACGAGACGCCCGAGGAGATGGCGGTGGTGCTGAGGGAGTTCGCCGAAGCCGGCCTGCTCAATCTCGTCGGCGGCTGCTGCGGGACGACGCCCGACCACATCCGCGCGATCGCGGAGGCGGTGGCGGGCCTGCGGCCGCGCGCACTTCCGCACGCGTTGGAAATGGCGGCATGAACACTCTCCACCGTCATCCCCGCGAAGGCGGGGACCCAGTGTCTTTTGTCCTTGCCCGCAGTTGCCTTCAAGAAGCTGGATCCCCGCCTTCGCGGGGATGACGACTGAACGGCCCCGCCGCTTCCATTCAATTGCCGCCGCCTGATCCGCCCATGACGCCTTCACCCCGCCACACCCGCCTCTCCGGCCTCGAACCGCTGGTCATCACGCCGGACCTGCTGTTCGTCAATGTCGGCGAGCGCACCAACGTCACCGGCAGCGCGCAGTTCCGCAAGCTCATCAAGGAAGAGCGCTACGAGGAAGCGGTGGACGTCGCGCGCCAGCAGGTCGCCAACGGCGCGCAGATCCTCGACGTCAACATGGACGAGGGCCTGATCGACTCCGAGAAGGCGATGGCGCGCTTCCTCAACCTGATCATGTCCGAGCCCGACATCGCCCGCATCCCGGTGATGGTCGACTCCTCGAAGTGGAGCGTGATCGAGGCCGGCCTGAAGTGCCTGCAGGGCAAGAGCGTGGTCAACTCGATCTCGCTCAAGGAAGGCGAAGAGGCGTTCGTCGAGCACGCGCGCAAGGTGCTGCGCTACGGCGCGGCGGCGGTGGTGATGGCCTTCGACGAGGACGGCCAGGCCGACACCTGCGCGCGCAAGGTCGAGATCTGCACGCGGGCCTACCGCATCCTGGTGGACGAGGTCGGCTTCCCGCCCGAGGACATCATCTTCGATCCCAACATCTTCGCCGTCGCCACCGGCATCGAGGAGCACGACAACTACGCGGTCGACTTCATCGAGGCGACGCGGATCATCAAGCAGACCCTGCCGCACTGCCATGTCTCCGGCGGCGTGTCGAACGTCTCGTTCTCGTTCCGCGGCAACGAGCCGGTGCGCGCGGCGATCCACAGCGTGTTCCTGTACCACGCCATCCGCGCCGGCATGGACATGGGCATCGTCAACGCCGGCGCGATGCCGATCTATGACGATCTCGACCCGGAGCTGCGCGAGCGCGTCGAGGACGTGATCCTCAACCGCCGCAGCGACGGCACCGAGCGGTTGCTGGAGATCGCCGAGAAGTACAAGGGCAGGAAGGGCGAAACGAAGGGCGAGGACCTGTCGTGGCGCGAGAAGCCGGTGCGCGAACGGCTGGCGCACGCGCTGGTGCACGGCATCGACGCCTGGGCCGAGCAGGACACCGAGGAAGCGCGCCTGCAGGCCACGCGGCCGCTCGACGTGATCGAGGGCCCGCTGATGGACGGCATGAACATCGTCGGCGACCTGTTCGGCGCCGGCAAGATGTTCCTGCCGCAGGTAGTGAAGTCCGCGCGCGTGATGAAGAAGGCGGTCGCCTACCTGCTGCCCTTCATCGAGGCCGAGAAGCTGCGCACCGGCGACACCGGCAGGAACAACGGCAAGATCGTGATGGCGACGGTCAAGGGCGACGTCCATGACATCGGCAAGAACATCGTCGGCGTGGTGCTGGCCTGCAACAACTTCGAGGTCGTCGACCTCGGCGTGATGGTGCCGGCGCAGAAGATCATCGACACCGCGGTGGCCGAGAACGCCGACATCATCGGCGTATCCGGCCTGATCACGCCGTCGCTGGAGGAGATGAGCCACGTCGCCCGGGAGATGCAGCGCCAGGGCATGACCATCCCGCTGATGATCGGCGGCGCCACCACCTCGCGCGCGCACACGGCGCTGAAGATCGATCCCTTCTACAAGTCGCCCACGATCTGGGTGAAGGACGCCTCGCGCGCGGTGGGCGTGGCGCAGTCGCTGGTATCGGCCGAACTGCGCGGCCCCTTCGTCGCCGCCAACGAATCCGACTACGCCGAGATCCGCGAGCGCCACCGCAACCGCGGCGACGCCAAGCGGCTGGTGTCGCTGGAGAAGGCGCGCGGACAGCGGTTCGACGGCCGGTGGGCCGAGTACGATCCGCCCGCCCCGCGCCAGCCCGGCCTGCACGTGTTCGACGACTATCCGCTGGCCGAACTGGTCGAGTGCCTGGACTGGACGCCGTTCTTCCAGGCCTGGGAGTTGGCCGGCAAGTTCCCGGCGATCCTCACCGACGAGGTCGTCGGCACCCAGGCCAGCGAGCTGTACCGCGACGCACGGGCGATGCTCGACACGATCGTGCGCGAGAAGTGGCTGACGGCGAAGGCGGTGTTCGGACTGTGGCCGGCGAACGGTATCGGGGACGATGTCGAGATCCAGCTCCCTCCCCCGCCTGCGGGGGAGGGTTGGGGTGGGGGTGAGTCCGGCGCAGGCGAGGCAGGGAGCGTCCGGCTCCACTTCCTCCGCCAGCAGGTCGACAAGCCCGTCGAGCGCCCCGACTTCTGCCTCGCCGACTTCATCGCCCCGAAGGATTCCGGGAAGCAGGACTGGATCGGCATGTTCGCCGTCACCGCCGGCATCGGCATCGAGCCGCACATCGCGCGCTTCGAGGCCGACCACGACGACTACAACGCGATCCTGCTCAAGGCGCTCGCCGACCGCCTCGCCGAGGCCCTGGCCGAGCGCCTGCACCAGCGCGTGCGCAAGGAGTTCTGGGGCTACGCCGCAGACGAGGCGCTCGACAACGAGGCCCTGATCGGCGAGAAGTACCGCGGCATCCGCCCTGCCCCGGGCTATCCCGCGTGTCCCGAGCACAGCGAGAAGGCGACATTGTTCCGCTTGCTCGACGCCGGCCGGAACGCGGGCATGACGCTGACCGAAAGCTTCGCGATGCTGCCGACCGCGGCGGTCTCGGGCTACTACTTCAGCCACCCCGACAGCCAGTACTTCGTCGTCGGCCGCGTCTCCAGGGAGCAGGCGCTCGACTACGCCAGGCGCAAGGGCGTGGAGCTGGCGCAGGTGGAGCGATGGCTGGCCTCCAACCTGGACTACGATCCGGAATAACCGGCGTATTCGGCTACGCCGATTCGCGTTCGGGCCGTAGGAGCGGCTTCAGCCGCGACCCGAGGATGCGCGCCACCTGGAGCGTTCTTGTCTCTGCCCCCAGACAACCTGAGCACCGTCATCCCAGCGCAAGCCGGGATCCATTTTTCTTCTTCATTCCTGAATATTCCCGGGAAAGATCAAGATGGATTCCGGCTTTCGCCGGAATGACGAGAAACCGGCAGGCGTTGCGCCACTCCGATTCGATGCGCCATCCGTGCCGCGGGCGACCACGACTACCAGACCAGGTCGTCGGGCACCTGGTACTTCGGGTCCGCGTAGGGATCGTCTTCCGCCGGCGCATCCGGGTCGACCTTCAGGGCGACCGACGGCGCGAAGATGGCCCCGGCCTGCGCGAGGTCGGCGGCGTTGACCAGCAGGTAGCGGCCGTTGAGCTGCACCACGCCCAGCTCGCCGGCGTTGAGCGCCTTGAGCTGGGTGGCGTTGACGTAGATGCGCTTGATCTTGCCGCCGTAGGGGAAATGGCGGGCGATGTCGGCCTCGGCGTCGTTGAGCGCCTTGTCCTTGAGGAAGGCCTCGAGCTTGGCGCGCGCCTCGCGGCGCTGACGCGCCTCCTCCTGCCTGAGGCGCTCGGCCTCGATGCGCTCGTCCTTTTCCTTCTGCGCGCGGATGGCGTAGGCCTTGGCCAGGTCCATCTCCTCGCGGCCCCGCGCGGGCTTGTTTCGCTTGCGGTTGTCGCCGGGCGGAGGCTTCCGCGCGTTCGACGGCCTGTCGCCGGACTTCGCCGCCGCGGCGGCACGCCCCTGCGCGGGCTTCGGCCCGCGCGGCGACTTCGGCGCGGGCTTGAAGCCCAGGCCCAGCAGTTGGTCGCGCAGCGAATCGCTCATGGCAGTGCGGTCGATCAGTAGTGCGGGGGCGGAGGCTCGAGCGCGGGATCGCCCGGGGCGTCTCCGCGGGTCAGTTTCAGGTCTTCGAGCACGCGCTTCAACAGCTCCGCGTTGGCCACCGCCTCCAGGCGCATCGCGGCGAGGGCGTCGTTCAGTTCCGACAGCAACTGCTCCTGGAACGCCAGGCGCGTTTCCAGTTCGACCAGCCGCTGTTCGAGCGCGTCGGGCATCGCGATCACTCCGGCCGGATGGAACGGCCGCGGCCGATGCCCCAGTAGGCGATCCCGGCTGCTTCCACGTCCGCCGGCTCGTACAGGTTGCGGCCGTCGAAGAGCACGCCATCGCCCAGCCGCGCCCTGATCTGCGCGAAATCCGGGCTGCGGAACTGCTTCCACTCGGTGATGACGACCAGCGCATCGGCGCCCTGCAGCGCATCGCCGGCGCTGTCGCACAGCACGAGGTCGTCGCGGTCGCCGAAGATGCGCCGCGCCTCTTCGCGCGCTTCCGGGTCGTAGGCGCGCACGCGTGCGCCGGCGTCCCACAGCTGCTGCACGAGCCTGCGGCTCGAGGCCTCGCGCATGTCGTCGGTGTTCGGCTTGAACGCCAGGCCCCACAGCGCGATCGTCTTGCCGCGCAGCGCCGCAGCGCCGCCGTAGTGGCGCACGGCCAGTTCGAACAGGTGCCTCTTCTGCCGGTCGTTGACCGATTCGACGGCATCGAGCAGGGTCGGCTCGTGGCCGTGCTGGACGGCGGTGCGCGCCAGCGCCTGCACGTCCTTGGGGAAGCAGGAGCCGCCGTAACCCGCGCCCGGGTAGATGAAGTGCCAGCCGATGCGCGGGTCCGAGCCGATGCCCTTGCGTACCTGCTCGATGTCCGCGCCCACCTTCTCGGCGATGCCCGCGATCTCGTTCATGAAGCTGATCTTGGTCGCGAGCATCGCGTTGGCGGCGTACTTGGTCAGTTCGGCCGAGCGCACGTCCATGGCGACGATGCGGTCGTGGTTGCGGTTGAACGGCGCGTACAGCCTGCGCAGCCGCTCGATCGACGCCGGGCTCGAGGTGCCCAGGACGATGCGATCCGGTCGCATGCAGTCCTCGACCGCGGCGCCTTCCTTCAGGAACTCGGGGTTGGAGACCACGTCGAAGGCAATGTCGACGCCGCGCGCCGCCAGTTCGGCGGCGATGGCGTCGCGCACCTTGTCCGCGGTGCCGACCGGCACGGTGGACTTGTCGACGACGATCGCCGGCGCCTGCAGGTGCCGGCCGATCGTGCGCGCGACCGCCAGCACGTACTGCAGGTCGGCGCTGCCGTCCTCGTCCGGCGGCGTGCCGACGGCGATGAACACGACCTCCGACGCCGCGATCGCGGCCGCCGCGTCGGTCGTGAACTTCAGGCGCCCGGCGGCGTGGTTGGCCCTGACCATCGGCTCCAGGCCCGGCTCGTAGATCGGGATGACGCCCGCTTCGAGTCCGTCGATCTTGCGCTGGTCGATGTCGACGCAGACCACGTCGTGCCCGACTTCCGCCAGGCAGGTGCCGCTGACGAGGCCGACGTAGCCGGTTCCGAAGATCGTGACGTGCATGCGTGGAGTCTGGCGCCGGCTTATTTCGCGCCGCTGACGATGTCGAGCAGTTCCACCTCGAACACCAGCGTCGCGTTCGGTCCGATCGGGCCACCCGGCGTCCCTTGCTCGCCGTAGCCCAGCGCACCCGGGATCCACAGCTTGTACTTGCTGCCCACCGGCATCAGCTGCAGGCCTTCCTGCCAGCCCGGCACGACCTGCGCCAGCGCGAACTCGACCGGCTCGCCGCGCGCGTAGGAATCGTCGAAGGTCTCGCCGTCGAGCAAGGTGCCCTTGTAGTGCACGCGCACGGTGTCACCGGCCTTGGGCCTGGCGCCCTGGCCCTCGCTCAGCACCTGGTACTGCAGGCCCGATGCGGTGGTCTTCACCTCGGGCTTCTTGCCGTTGTCGGCAAGGAACTTCCCGCCTTCCTCGGCGTTCTTCTTGCCCGATTCCTCGAACTCGGCCATGTGCCTGGCCTGCATGCGCATGCTGAAGGCCTGCATGACTTCCATCGCCTCCTGCTGGCTCAGGCGCGGCTCCTTGCCGTCGATCGTTTCCTTCATGGCCTTGACGATGGTGTCGAGGTCGACCTCGTCCTTCGCGCCCTTCAGGCTGTCGCCGATCTGCATGCCGATCACGTAGCTGACCTGCTCCTTCTCGGTCTTCAGGCCGGCCTTGGCCGCCACCGCCGGCTTGTCGTCGCCGCTGCCGTCGACCGGCTTGCCGGTGTCCTTGTCCAGCGGCTTGCAGGCCAGCAGCGCGGCACAGAGCGCCACGCCGAGCACGGCCAGCGGGATGGAACGCATCGAAACTTTCATCGGGAACTCCTGGACAAAAAACAACCTTGGGGAGACGCGGCCAATGCCGCATGGAACCGGGGACCGGATTCAGAGGATCTCGAGCAATTCGACCTCGAACACCAGGGTCTCGTTCGGACCGATGTTCGGCGGGCTGCCGCGCTGGCCGTAGGCCAGTTCGCCGGGAATCCACAGTCGGTACCTGGCGCCGACCGGCATCAGGGTCAGGCCTTCGGTCCAGCCGGCGATGACCTGGTTCAGGCCGAACTCGGCGGGCTCGCCGCGGCCGTAGGAACTGTCGAACTCGGTGCCGTCGAGCAGGGTGCCGCGGTAGTGCACGCGGACCGTGTCGCCGGGCCTGGGTCGCGGGCCCGATCCCTGCCGCAGCACGCTGTACTGCAGGCCCGAGCCGGTGGCGAACACGCCCTTGCCGAGCCGGTTCTTCGCCAGGAAGTCGGCGCCCGCCTGGCGGTTGGTCTCGGCCTGGCGCGCGGCCTGCTGGCGCCCGCGCTGCTCCAGCGCCGCGCGCGCGACCGAGGCCTGGTCGGTGGACAGCAGCGGCGTGCCGCCCTCGATCGTCGTGCGCACGGCCTGCACCAGCACCGGCACGTCGATGGTATCGGCCAGCGGCGCCAGCGAACGACCGGCGTCCAGGCCCAGCATCAGCCCGACCTTGCCCTTGTCGATCGCCGGCGGCTGCGCGCCCGGCGCCAGTCCCGGCACCCGTTTGCCGCTGCGCGCGGCGATGCGCTGCATCAGCACCGGCCCCAGGGCCGCCACCTCGGCGTCGCCGATCAGCGGCTCGCCGCCGGCCAGCGCCTGCGCGAACGCACGCTCGAAGCTGGCGAAATCGATATCGGGACCGACCGCCTCGAGCGAGCGGCCCACGTCCATGCCCATCAGATAGCTGACCTGCTGGCGCTCGCCGGCCAGCGCGGTGACCGCGCCCTGCGCCTGCATGGCCGTGGCCGCGCCCGAAACGAGCAGCGCAGACAGGCCCAGCGTGGCCAGGCCACGCGCGAAAGGATTCATTGGACGGGAAACTCCGGCACGCGCCGGCAACCGCGGCGCAATGCCGTTATTGTCGCGAGCCGCGCCCGCCACGGCAATCGGCAACGCGCGGGACGGCCGATCCCCGTTCAGCACGTCAGCCGACGTTCGGCTTGCGCGCCTTCAGCGCCCGTTCGATCGCGGCCACGATGGCCGGATCCTCCGGCACCGTCTTGCTGCCCCACGAGGCGACAACCTTGCCGTCGCGATCGACCAGGTACTTGTGGAAGTTCCACGCCGGCGCCTCGCCGGTGGCCTTGGCCAGGTCGCGGTACAGCGGCGTGGCCTCGTCGCCGATCACGTGCACGCGCTCGAACATCGGGAATTTCACGCCGTAGGTCAGCGTGCAGAATTCCTGGATCTGCTTTTCGTCCTCGAACTCCTGTTCCCTGAAATCCGCGGACGGAAAGCCCAGCACCGCGAAGCCCTGCGCCTTGTAGCGCGAGTGCAGTGCCTCCAGCCCCTCGAACTGCGGCGCGAAACCGCACTTGCTCGCGGTATTGACGATCAGCAGCACGTTGCCGCCGTAGGTCGCGGCGAGGTCGACCTGCTCCTTGCCGGTCAGCGGCCGGTAGCTGCGGTCGAGCAGGCCCGAGGCCGCCGCGAGGCCCGCGGACACCACCAGCAGCAGGAAAACGGCAGCGTATCTGATTGATTTCATGACATTTTCCGTGAAATTTCGGGAGATGGGCGCAGCACCATGACTTCAGTTGGGTCGGATTTCCACGCAAAGCGCTTGACCCTGCGTGTTCTGGTGTTATAGTTGAATACAACACCTATCCACCCGAGCAGGACGTTCATCATGAACCGCAAGCTCCGCAACACGATACTGGCTTTCTCCGTCTCCGGCGTGATGCTGGCCGTCGGCCTGATGGCAGCGCGTCCGGTCCTTCCCGACGCCGCGCCCGCGACCGGCACGATGGCGGACGTCCCGACCCCGACCCGGGACCAGCCGCTGCCGCCGCTGGCCACGCATGCGGACGCCGACGCCCTCTCCATGCGCATCGATGCCCGCAGCCGCCGGTTCGAGGCCGAACTGGCGAAGGCCGAGTCGCTGGAACACGCGCTCGCAACCACCGCAAGCTTCGTCACCGTGGTCGCCACCGAGGCGGCGCTCGCCGAAGTCGTGTCCCTGGGCGCCGTGGAAGAAGCGGAGCGCGCGAGCGAAGAAGCCTCCACCCGGCGCAAGCGCCGCGCCGGCAGCGTGCGCAGCGCGATCGCCGTCCCCTACTTCTCGTTCGCGCGCGGGACGGGCCGCGGCGACCGGAGCTGATGCCATGACCAACATCCAGTGGAGCGATGGCGCTCCGATCTACCGCCAGCTGAAGGAACGCGTGATCGCGATGATGCTGGACGGAGTCCTCAAACCCGGCGACGCGCTGCCCTCGGTGCGCCAGGTCGCCGCCGAATACCAACTGAACCCGATCACCGTCTCCCGCGCCTACCAGGAGCTGGCCGACGAGTCGCTGGTCGAAAAACGAAGGGGCCTGGGCATGTACGTTACCGACGAAGCCGCGAAGAAACTCCTGCTCAACGAGCGCGACCGCTTCCTGCGCGAGGAATGGCCGCTGGTGCTGGAACGCATCCAGCGGCTGGGCCTGTCGCTCGACGAACTGATGCGGGCGCAGCCGGAAGGAGGCGCGCGATGAACGCCGTCGTCGACCACCTGCAGGTCGTCCATGCCCGCGGCCTGCGCAAGGCCTACCGGAACAAGCTCGCGCTCGACGGCACCGGCTTCCGCATCGAGGCCGGCCGCATCGTCGGCCTGATCGGCCCCAACGGCGCCGGCAAGACCACCGCGCTCAAGGCGATGCTGGGCCTGATCCCGTTCGAGGGCGAGCTGAGCGTGCTCGGCCGCGACCCGCGCACCCAGCGCGACGCGCTGATGAACGACGTCTGCTTCATCGCCGACGTCGCGGTGCTGCCGCGCTGGATCCGGGTCAAGGAAGCGATCGACTTCGTCGCCGGCGTGCACCCGCGCTTCGACCGCGCCAAGTGCGAGCGCTTCCTCGCCAACACCCAGCTCAAGCCGCGCCAGCGCGTGCGCGAGATGTCCAAGGGCATGATCGTGCAGCTGCACCTGGCGCTGGTGATGGCGATCGACGCCCGGCTGCTGGTGCTGGACGAACCGACGCTCGGCCTCGACATCCTCTACCGCAAGCAGTTCTACCAGCGCCTGCTGGAGGACTACTTCGACGAGCAGAAGACCATCATCATCACCACCCACCAGGTCGAGGAGATCGAGCACATCCTCACCGACGTGATGTTCATCCGCGACGGCAGGATCGTGCTCGACGCGCCGATGGAGGACGTCGGCCAGCGCTTCGTCGAAGTCCTGGTCAACGCCGACCGCGCCGAGGCCGCGCGCCAGATGGGACCGATCGACGAGCGCGCCCTGCCCTTCGGCAAGACCGTGATGCTGTTCGACGGCGTGTCCCAGGCCGCGCTGTCGTCCTATGGCGAGACCCGCACGCCCGGCCTGGCCGATCTGTTCGTCGCCACGATGAAAGGAACCTACGCATGAACGCCGTCGTCGACACCCAGGCCGACACCCCGCGTCCGGCCGGCGCTGCGCACGTCCACCGGACGCACCGCTTCCGCTGGCTGCTCCGGCGCGAGTTCTGGGAGCACAAGGGCGGTTTCCTCTGGGCGCCGCTGGTCGCAGGCGGCATCTCGCTGCTGCTGTCGGCGATGGGCATCGTCCTGGCCATGGTCGCGGCGAGGGAACACATGCCCGAGACCGCCAAGATCTCGCTGGACGACGGCACGCAGATCCAGATCAACGGCATGGATCTGGGCATGCTGACCTCGCAGCTGGGCCACAAGGAACTGGCGCAACTGGGCGACGGCCTCGACCTGACCCTGATCCTGGCCTCGAGCTGGCCGTTCATCGTGCTGGCGTTCGTGATGTTCTTCTACTGCCTCGGCACGCTGTACGACGAGCGCAAGGACCGCAGCGTGCTGTTCTGGAAGTCGCTGCCGTTGTCGGACACCTCCACGGTGCTGTCCAAGGTCGCCAGCGCCGCGATCGTCGCCCCGCTCCTGGCCACGCTCGCCGCGATCGCCACGCTGTTCGGCTTCCTGGTGCTGATCAGCCTGGTGACCCTGGTCTACGGCGGCAATCCGGTCGCCCTGCTGTGGGGTCCGTCCAGCCCGCTGCTGATCTCGGCGCAGTACCTCGCCGCGATCCCCGTGTACGCGCTGTGGGCGATGCCGACCATCGGCTGGCTGATGCTGTGCTCGGCCTGGGCGAAGAGCAAGCCGTTCCTGTGGGCGATCATGATCCCGCTGTTCGCCGGCATCTTCGTCGGCTGGCTGGAGTTCCTGGGCGTATTCGACGACCTGACCTGGCCGTTCTTCAAGAACATCGTGCTGCGCATGCTGACCAGCGTGTTCCCGATGACCTGGATGGACCTGCAGTACCTGGAACACGTCGATTTCGACAGCCCCGGCGCCGCGAGGAACCTGATGAACCCGGTCGGCGTGTACAGGAACCTGGCCAGCACCAACCTGTGGATCGGCGTGGCCGCCGGCGCCGCGATGATCTTCGCCGCCATCCGCCTGCGCCGCTGGCGGGATGAGGGGTGAGCCCGAGCGCTTGCGAACTGGCCTATCGCCAGTTCGCGCTCGGGCGAACGCCTGGCCAAGGATGGCCGGGCCGGACGATCCGAAGCCAATGTTGTCTCGCCATGGACGGCAGCAGAAATTTCACAGGTCAGCGGCACTGCCGCGTGGCCTGCCGAACGCCCGGCCATGGATGGCCGGGCCGGACGATCCGAAGACGGTAATGTCTCGCCACGGATGGCAACCGTAGTCAGTCGAGAACCAACTGCTCCGCCCCCCGTCACAGATCACCACGCCGCAGCGTCAGAGAACCCGTCACCATCCGCCACGGATGGCAACAAGAATCCCGGAAATGTCGCCGAGGAAGCCGCCCATGAAAGCCGTTGCCACCTTCGCCCTGATCGCCTGCATCCCCTTGCTCGCCGCCTGCCAACGCGACGCCGCGCCACCGGCCGCGCAGCCCGACGCCGCGGCAAACGCCGCGCCCAAGACCGCGCTCGGCCGCACCGTCGCCCGCGCCCTGGACGAGGCGCGCAAGGAACTGCGCGAGAACAACCTGAGCCTCAACGGCGACTACGACGTCCGCATCAACGGCAAGCGCGTCAGCCGCAAGACCAGCGACCTGCCGCCGGCGGAGATCACCCCGGACGGCGACCTGATCGTCTCGGGCAGGACGATCGCGATGGACGAGGCCACCCGCGAGTTGGCGCGCGACTACCGCACCCACATCATCGCGATCGCCGAGACCGGCATGGACCTCGGCGTGCAGGGGGCCGACCTCGGCATGAAGGCCGCCCGCGACGCCATCGGCAGCCTGTTCCGCGGCGACACCGAGGAAATGGAGAAGCGCATCGAGGCCGAAGCCCGCAAGCTCGAAGCCTCCGCGACGCAGCTGTGCGACCGCCTGCCCGCCCTGCTGGCCTCACAGCAGGCGCTCGCCGCCGCCGTGCCGGAGTTCGTGCCGTATGCGCGGATGGACGCCAGCGACATCGACGACTGCGGGAAGGACGGCGACTCCGGCGATGAAGCCGGCGACGCCGCCATGAACGCCGCTGCGGAAGCGGATGCGGCGGCGGACGAGGCCTCCACACGTTGAGGATGCGGTTCGAGTCCCGTCGGCCAGCCGGGTTCGAGGGATTGTCGCGAGATCTGGTCGCGCCTGAAGGGAACTTCTAAAAACTGTCATTTCGAACGCAGTGAGAAATCTTGCTTTTCAAGCGCTTGGATTTCTCACTGCGTTCGAAATGACAAATTCGGGATTTTCAGAAGTTCCCTGAAGGCAATCCTGCAAACGCATATCGCCTGCAAGAGCGCCTTCAGGCGTGACCGGATTTCGCCGAAGGGCGTAAACCATTCGCGCCCCCGCCGCATCCAATCCTCGATCCCATCCCACAGGAACGCCCATGTCCCGCCATGCCGCCACCGCCTTGCTGCTGCTCGCCGTCGCCTCCGGCCCTGCCCTCGCGGACCAGTGCCAACATTCCGCGCCGCGCAGCCTCGACCTCGATTTCTCCGGCGTGAAGTCGGTGATGTTCGATGTCGGCCATCACGAACTGCGCGTCAACGCCGCAGCGGGCGCGACCGGCGCGGTCAAGGGCCGCGCCTGCGCCTCCGACGCCGATCGCCTCGACCGGCTCACGCTGACGCAGGAGCGTCGCGGCGACAAGCTGGTCGTGCGCCTGGCGTCCGACAGCAGCTGGAGCGGACTCTCGTTCGGCGCCCGCTACGCCTATCTCGCGCTGGAGGCGAGCGTGCCCGACAGCGTGCTCGTGCAGGTCGACGTCGGCTCCGGTGACGCCTGGGTCACCGGCGCATCCTCGCTCAGCGCCGACGTCGGTTCGGGCGACGTCGAGGCGCGCCGCACCAGGGGCCTGGTGACCGCCAAGGTCGGCTCCGGCGACCTCAAGGTGGACGACGCCGGCGCACTGAACGTGCTGTCCATCGGCTCGGGCGACGTCGAGGCCGCGAACCTGCGCGGCGACGCCGAAGTCGGCAGCATCGGTTCGGGCGATTTCAACCTGGACCGGGCGACCGGCAGCGTGAAGATCGGCTCGATCGGCTCCGGCGATGCGGAGCTGTCCGGCATCGGCGGCAGCGTCACGGTGCGTTCGATCGGCTCCGGCGGGCTGGAGGCACGCGGCGTCGGCGGCGACCTGAGCGTGTCCTCGGTGGGCAGCGGCGACATCGACCACAGCGGCGTCAAGGGCCGGGTCGATCTTCCGCGCAAGCGCTGAACGAGGCCGGGGTGAGTGCTACCGGTACCGGCACGACACTCACCCGCTGTCCCCTCGGCCCATCCTGTCGTCATCCCGGCGAAAGCCGGGATCCATTTTTGCCGTTGCCGTTACCCTTTGAGCGAAAATCAAGATGGATCCCGGCTTTCGCCGGGATGACGGCATTGGTGGGATGACGACATCGTGGGACGACGACACCACGGGATGACGACATTCCGATCCTCGACGCTGCAGGAACGGCGACGCCTCAGCCGCCCCCGCTCCCGCCACCTGCCTGGATCCCGCCCCGTGTCAGCGTCGCCGGGTCGAGCAGTTCCTTCAGCGTCTCCGCCGGCAGCCCGCTGTCCTCCAGCGCGATCTCGAACACCGGCCGGTTCTCCCTGTACGCGCGCTTGGCGATCGCCGCCGCCTTCTCGTAGCCGATCACCGGGTTCAGCGCCGTCACCAGGATCGGATTGCGGTCGAGCGCGGCGTTGATGTTGTCCTTGCGCAGCTTCAAACCGGCGATCGCGCTGTCCGCCAGCAGCACGCTGATGTTCGACAACAGCGTGATCGAATCGAGCAGGTTCGCCGCGATCAGCGGCAGCGCGACGTTGAGCTGGAAGTTGCCGGTCTGCCCGGCGACCGTGATCGCGGCGTGATGGCCGATGACCTGCGCCGCCACCATCACCGTCGCCTCGGGCACCACCGGGTTGACCTTGCCCGGCATGATCGAACTGCCCGGCTGCAGCGCCGGCAGCTCGATCTCGCCCAGCCCCGCCAGCGGCCCGGAGTTCATCCAGCGCAGATCATTCGCGATCTTGATCAGCGCCACCGCCAGCACGTTGAGCTGGCCGGACAGTTCCACCGCATCGTCCTGCGCGGCGATGCCCTCGAACTTGTCGTCGGCCGATTCGAACGTGGTGCGCGTGAGCTTCGACAGCTCGCGCGCCATCTTCTTCCCGAACTGCGGATGGGCGTTGATCCCGGTGCCGATCGCGGTGCCGCCGATCGGCAGCCGGCGCAGGCGCTTGAGCGAATCGGAGATCCGCGCTTGCGCCGAGGCCAGCTGCGACGACCAGGCGCCGAATTCCTGGGCGAAGGTCAGCGGCATCGCGTCCATCAGGTGGGTGCGGCCGGTCTTGACCACCTTGCCGAAGGCGCGGGCGCGGGCGCGGGCGTCGATGGTCTTGCGCAGGTGCTTGAGCGCCGGCAGCAGGTCCTCGACCACGGCCAGCTGCGCCGAGACGCGGATCGCGGTCGGCACCACGTCGTTGGAGCTCTGGCCGAGGTTGACGTGGTCGTTGGGGTGGATCTTCTTCGCGCCGCGCGAGGCCAGCGTGGCGATCACCTCGTTGGCGTTCATGTTCGACGAGGTGCCCGAGCCGGTCTGGTAGACGTCGATCGGGAAATGCGGGTCATGGCGGCCCTCGGCGACCTCCAGCGCGGCGGCGTGGATCGCCTTGCCGGCGCCCTTGGGCAGCAGGTCGAGATCGGCATTGACCGTCGCGGCCGCGGCCTTGACCAGCCCCAGCGCGCGGATGAAGCCGCGCGGCATCGGCTGGCCGGACACCGGGAAGTTCTGCACCGCGCGCTGGGTCTGCGCGCCCCAGAGCGCGTCGGCGGGCACCTGCAGCTCGCCCATGCTGTCGTGCTCGACCCGGAATCCGGCGGCCGCCGGCGCTTGCTTGTCTGACTTGCTCATCGATCCTGGCTCCTTGGGGGAAATGACGGCTGGCAGGGTCGCTGGCGGATCACCACAGGATACGCGACGGGCACCGGCGCTAGAATGCGCGTCCCGCCCGCGTTCGCCCCGCCTTCATGCCCGTCACCGCCCCGCAAGACGCCGCCCTGCTCGCCCTGTCGCCGCTCGACGGCCGCTACGCCGCCAAGCTCGACGCGCTGCGCCCGATCTTCTCCGAGTACGGCCTGATCCACGCCCGCGTGCGGGTCGAGATCGAATGGCTGATCGCGCTGGCCGCGGAGCCGGGGATCGCCGAACTGCCGGCCTTCGACGAGGCCCAGGTAGCGACGCTGCAGGCGCTGTGGCAGGACTTCTCCACCGCCGACGCCGCGCGGATCAAGGAGATCGAGCGCACCACCAACCACGACGTCAAGGCGGTCGAATACTTCATCAAGGAACAGCTGGCGGGCGAAGCGTCGCTGGCGCAGGCGCTGGAATTCGTGCACTTCGCCTGCACCAGCGAGGACATCAACAACCTCGCCTATGCGCTGATGCTCAGCCAGGCGCGGCAGGAGGTGCTGCTGCCGAAGCTGGACGCGCTGATCGGCAAGCTGCGCGAGCTCGCCCACCAGCACGCGGCGCTGCCGATGCTCTCGCGCACCCACGGCCAGAGCGCCTCGCCGACCACGGTCGGCAAGGAGATCGCCAACGTCGTCGCGCGCCTGCAGCGCCAGGGCGAACAGCTGGCCGCGGTGTCGATCACCGGCAAGATCAACGGCGCGGTCGGCAACTACAACGCGCACCTGGCCAGCTACCCGGACGTGGACTGGCCGGCGTTCGCGCAGCGCTTCGTCGAGTCGCTGGGCGAGGAGTTCAACCCCTATACCACCCAGATCGAGCCGCACGACTACGTCGCCGAACTGTGCGACGCGCACAAGCGCATCGGCACCATCGCGATCGACCTGTGCCGCGACGTCTGGGGCTATATCTCCCTCGGTTATTTCAAGCAGGCGGTGGTGGCCGGCGAAGTCGGCAGTTCGACCATGCCGCACAAGGTCAACCCGATCGACTTCGAGAACGCGGAAGGCAACTTCGGCATCGCCAACGCGCTGTTCGAGCACTTCGCCGCCAAGCTGCCGGTCAGTCGCTGGCAGCGCGACCTCACCGATTCCACCGTGCTGCGCGCGCTCGGCACCGCCTTCGGCCACGCGCTGATCGGCTTCGATGCCCTGCTGCGCGGCCTGGGCAAGCTCAGCCCGAACCCCGACCGCCTCGCCGCCGACCTCGACGCCTCGTGGGAAGTGCTGGCCGAAGCCGTGCAGACGGTGATGCGCCGCCACGGCCTGCCCAACCCCTACGAGCAACTCAAGGCGCTCACGCGCGGACAGGGCATCAACGAACAGTCGATGCACCGCTTCATCGAATCGCTCGACCTGCCCGCCGACGACAAGCGCCGGCTGCTGGCAATGACGCCGGGCGACTACACGGGCCTGGCCGCGTCCCTCGCCAGGACGATCTGATCCGATGCGCTGCCTGACCGCTGCCGCCTGCCTGCTGGTCCTCACCGCCTGCCAGCCAGCCGAGCCCGGATCCGCACCGACAGCCACGGCTCCCGACCACGCGCCTCCGGCACCTTCCGAACCGGCCGACATCCCCGCCTGTCCGGCCGATGCCGACGTGATGGCCGGCTGGGACGAGCGCGCCCCGCCGCGGCGGGTATTCGGCAACACCTGGTATGTCGGCACCTGCGGCCTGACTGCGCTGCTGGTGACCTCGGACCAGGGCCACGTCCTGCTGGACGGCGCCACCGAGGCCGCCGCCACGTCGATCGAAGCCAACATCCGCGCGCTCGGCTTCGATCCGGCGGACGTGGCCTACATCGTCAACTCGCACGAACACTTCGACCACGCCGCCGGCATCGCCGGCCTGCAGCGCGCGACCGGTGCCCGGGTGCTGGTCCGCGTACCGGCCGTTCCCGTGCTGCTCAGCGGCAGGAGCGGGCGCAACGATCCGCAGATGCTTGAACTGACACCGTTCCCGCCGGTGGCCGAGGTCGACGTCATCGCCGACGGCGACACCGTGCAGGCCGGCCCGCTGACGCTGACCGCGCATGCCACGCCGGGACATGCCCCCGGCGGCACCAGCTGGAGCTGGCAGTCATGCGAAGGCGAACGCTGCCTGGACATCGCCTACGTCGACAGCGTCAGCGCGATTTCCGACAAGGCGTACCGCTACCTCGACCATCCCGCGACGGTGGATGCCTTCCGTGGCGCGCTAGATACCATCGCAGAGCTGCCGTGTGACGTGCTGATCACCCCGCACCCCCTGGCCAGCGACCTGTTTGCACGCATCGACGGCAAGGCGCCACTGCAGGATGCCGGAGCGTGCAGGCGCTACGCGGACACCGGCCGCGCCAACCTCGACAAGCGCCTGGCCCGCGAAAAGACCGGAGCCGCCCCGTGATCGAGCTCGATGCCCGCAAGCATTTCCCGCTCGGCATGCCGCCCGCGCGCTTCCTGCGCGACTACTGGCAGAAGCGCCCGCTGCTGGTCCGCGGCGCCTTCCCCGGCTTCGCCTCGCCGATCGAACCCGAGGACCTCGCCGGCCTGGCCTGCGAGGAGCTGGCGCTGTCGCGGCTGATCCGGCACGACCGCGCGCGCGATGCCTGGCAGGTGCGCACCGGCCCGTTTCCCGAAGAACTGTTCCCGACGCTCGGCGAGCGCGACTGGACCCTGCTGGTGCAGGACGTCGACAAGTGGGACGCCGACGTTGCCGCGCTGCTCGCCGACTTCGACTTCCTGCCGCGCTGGCGGATCGACGACATCATGGTCAGCTTCGCCGCGACCGGCGGCTCGGTCGGCGCCCACGTCGACCAGTACGACGTGTTCCTGCTGCAGGCCAAGGGCCACCGCCGCTGGCAGATCGACGCCGGGGAGAATCCGCCGCTGGATTTCCGCGACGACGTCGAGCTCAAGCTGCTGCGCGAATTCACGCCGACCCACGACTGGGTGCTGGGCCCCGGCGACATGCTCTACCTGCCGCCCGGCGTGCCCCACCACGGCATCGCCGAGGACCCCTGCCTGACCTTCTCGGTCGGCATGCGCGCGCCCTCGGCCGCGGAGCTGATGGGCGACTACATCGACACGCTCGCATCCGAGGCCGACGAATCCCTGCGCTACGGCGACGCCGACCTCGCCCCGCCGAAGGATGCCAACGAGATCGACGCCGAAGCGATGCGCCGCGTGGTCGAGGCGCTGAACACGCTGCGCTTCAACGATCCCGACCGCCTCGGCGACTGGTTCGGCCGCTTCATCACCCAGTACCGCAGCGCCGGCGTGGTGGCGGGCGAAGGGGACGCGCGCTCGCGGATCGAGATCGAGTTCACGCTCGATCACGAAGGCGCCGTGCTGCAGCGGCACCCGTTCTCGCGCATGGCCTGGCGCCGCGCCGCGGACGGCGGGCGGCTGTACGTCTCCGGGCAGGACCATGCCCTGCCGGTGCGCGACGCGCGCCGCATCGCCGGCAGCGAACGCATCGACGGCGCCGCCTATGCCGCGCTGTCGCCGGCCGGCCGCGACGCGGTGCATGCCCTGCTGCTGGCCGGCCACTACCAGTGGCTGTCGGGCGACGACGGGGAATGAGCGCACCCACCGGCCCGTTCCAGGTCGCGAGCGTCGACTACCGGGCCGCGTTCGACGCGCTGCGCGCAGTTCGCGACACCGTGTTCGTGCAGGAACAGCAGGTGCCGGTGGAACTGGAGATCGACGCGACCGACCCGCGCTGCCGGCACGTGCTGGCGCGCGACGGCGGCGGCCGCCCGATCGGCACCGCGCGCCTGGACCCGGAGGGCAGGATCGGGCGCATGGCGGTGCTGCGCGACTGGCGCGCCCGCGGCGTCGGCAGCGCCCTGCTGCACGCGCTGCTGCGGGTCGCGCGCGAGGACGGGCTGGACCGCGTGTCCCTGCACGCGCAGGCGGGCGCGATCGAATTCTACCGGCGCCACGGTTTCTCCCCGCTCGGCGGGCGCTTCATGGAGGCAGGGATCGAGCACCAGGCAATGCAGCTGCAGTTCGACCGCCCGCTCGCGGTCGAGGACCGCGAGGCCGCGATCGCGACGACCACGGCGATCATCCTCGCCGCGCGGCGGCGGCTGTGGATCCACAGCCGCGAGCTGGACCCTGGCCTGTACGACCAGCCGGGGGTGATCGAGGCCTTGCGCCGCTTCGGCACCGCCGGCGTCGGCGGCGAGGCCCGCATCCTGCTCCACGACGCCACCGCCGCACAACGCGCCCATGCGCCGCTGATCGGGCTCGCACAGCGCCTGAGCAGCGTGTTCGCGTTCCGCGAGGTCGAGGATCCGGTGGACCGCGCCTGTCCGTCCGCCTTCATTGCCAACGACGCCGGCGGCTACTACTTCCGCGCGCTGGGCCATCGTTTCGATGGCGAAACGCAGCGTGACGCCCGCGCACGCGCACGACAGCTTTGCGACAGCTTCGACCTGGCATGGGAACGCGCAAGACCCTGCAGCGAGCTGCGCGCGCTGGGCCTGTGAGCCGTCGCATCGCGCCTGTCCCTTACCCGAACACGCGCGTCCCTTGGCCCAAAGCATGATGCATTGCGGCATGGGCAACGGCTATAATGCGCCGCCTCTCATACGCGCTATCCCGCGGTCCGGAAATGCTTTCCGGATCAGTCGTTTGCCTCCGCACCAGAGCCCGATACGCCAGACGTGGACAGTCTCCTGAAGCAGTTTGCGCAGTCCTCCCAGCTCGGCGCCAACGCCGCCTACGTCGAGGACCTCTACGAGCAGTACCTCGTCTCTCCCGACAGCGTCGGGCCGAAATGGAAAGCCTGGTTCGACAGCTTCCAGGGCCGTGAAGCCGGCGACGTGCCGCATTCGCCGGTGATGGCGGCGGTGGCCGAGGCCGGCAGGCTCGCCGCGCGCGGCATCGCCACCGGCGGCAGCGGCGCCTCCGACGAGCGCGAGCGCAACGTCGGCCGCCTGATCACCGCCTACCGCTCGCGCGGCCATCTCGGCGCGAACCTCGACCCGCTGGCGCTGACCCCGCCGATGAACCCGCCGGACCTGGACCTCGCGTTCCACAGCCTGTCCGAGCGCGACCTCGACGGCGAGTTCAGCACCGGCGGCGTCGCCGGCCAGCCGCGGATGAAGCTGCGCGACCTGCTCGCCCGGCTCAAGGCGACCTATACCGGCCCGATCGGCGCCGAGTTCATGCACATCCCCGAGGTCGAACAGCGCCAGTGGCTGTACCAGCGCCTGGAAACCGCCGGTGGCGACTTCAACCTCAGCGCCGAGACCCGCCAGCGCGTGCTCGAGCGGCTCACCGCCGCCGAGGGCCTGGAGCGCTACCTGCACACCAAGTACGTCGGCCAGAAGCGCTTCTCGCTGGAAGGCGGCGATGCGCTGATCCCGCTGCTGGACACGGTGATCCGCCAGTCGGGGCTCGACAGGGTCAAGGACATCGTGATCGGCATGGCCCACCGCGGCCGCCTCAACGTGCTGGTCAACACCCTGGGCAAGAGCCCGCGCAAGCTGTTCGACGAGTTCGAGGGCAAGTTCGAGCACGACGAGCGCGCCCATGCCGGCGACGTGAAGTACCACATGGGCTTCTCCGCCGACATCGCCACCCCGGGCGCGCCGGTGCACATCGCGCTGGCGTTCAACCCCTCGCACCTGGAGATCGTCGACCCGGTGGTCGCCGGCTCCGTGCGTTCGCGCCAGGAGCGCCGCGGCGACGAGGAGCGCGGCCGGGTGCTGCCGATCCTGATCCACGGCGACGCCGCCTTCGCCGGCCAGGGCGTGGTGATGGAGCTGTTCCAGATGTCGCAGGCGCGCGGCTTCGCCGTCGGCGGCACCGTGCACGTGGTGGTCAACAACCAGGTCGGCTTCACCACCAGCAACAAGGAAGACGCCCGCTCGACGCTGTACTGCACCGACGTGGCGAAGATGGTCGGCGCGCCGATCTTCCACGTCAACGGCGACGACCCGGAAGCGGTGGTGTTCGTGGCCAAGCTGGCCTACGACTTCCGCCAGCAGTTCAAGAAGGACGTGGTCATCGATCTGGTCTGCTACCGCCGCCACGGCCACAACGAGGCCGACGAGCCGGCGGCGACCCAGCCGGTGATGTACCAGACCATCCGCAAGCACCCGACCACGCGCGAGCTCTACGCCACACAGCTGGAGAAGGCCGGGGCGATCGCCGCCGACGCCGGCAAGGCGCTGGTGGACCAGTACCGCGACAAGCTCGACGCCGGCGAGGTCACCACCGACCTGTCCGGCTCCAAGCCCGAGGACTACGAGCTCACCATCGACTGGTCGAAGTACCTGTCCGGCTCGCTGTCCGACGCGGTCGACACCCGGGTCAAGCAGGCGACGCTCAAGCAGCTCGCCGAATCGATCAACACCATCCCCGCCGGCGTGCACCTGCACCCGCGCGTGGCCAAGATCTACGAAGACCGGCTGAAGATGACCGCCGGCGAGATCCCGGGCGACTGGGGCTTCGCCGAGAACCTCGCCTACGCCACCCTGCTGGCCGAAGGCTACGGCCTGCGCCTGGTCGGCCAGGACGCCGGCCGCGGCACCTTCTTCCACCGCCACGCGATCCTCCACGACCAGAAGACCGACAGCTACTACCTGCCGCTGCGCCAGCTGGTCGAGAGTCCCGAGCAGTGCACCATCATCGACTCGCTGCTGAGCGAGGAAGCGGTGATGGCCTTCGAGTACGGCTTCTCCACCACCGACCCGAACACGCTCGACATCTGGGAAGGCCAGTTCGGCGACTTCGCCAACGGCGCGCAGGTGGTGATCGACCAGTTCATCGCCTCGGGCGAAGCCAAGTGGGGCCGCATCTCGGGGTTGACGCTGCTGCTGCCGCACGGCTACGAAGGCCAGGGCCCCGAGCACAGTTCCGCGCGCCTGGAGCGCTTCCTGCAGCTGTGCGCGCTGGAGAACATGCTGGTGTGCGTGCCCACCACGCCCGCGCAGTGCTTCCACATGCTGCGCCGGCAGATGAAGATGGCCACGCGCAAGCCGCTCATCGTGATGTCGCCCAAGTCGCTGCTGCGCCACAAGCTGGCCGTGTCGACGCTGGACGAACTGGCGAACGGCGAGTTCCAGCAGCTGATCCCGGACGCTTCCGCCGACCCGAAGAAGACCAGGCGCGTGGTCGCCTGCTCGGGCAAGGTCTACTACGACCTGCTGGAAGACCAGCACAAGCGCGGCGTGGACGACGTCGCCATCCTGCGCATCGAGCAGCTCTATCCGTTCCCGCGCGAACTGCTGGCCGCCGAACTGAAGAAGTACGCCAAGGCCACCGACTTCGTCTGGTGCCAGGAAGAGCCGCAGAACCAGGGCGCGTGGTACCAGATCAAGCACCACCTGCAGGCCTGCCTCGGCAAGGGCCAGTCCCTGAGTTACGCCGGCCGCAGCCGCTCGCCCTCGCCGGCGGTGGGCCACTTCGCCGACCACGTCGAGGAACAGCTGAAGCTGGTCGCCGACGCGCTGGTCAATCCGCCCGGCAACCCGTCCGTCGCCGAATAACACCGCCCCACCTACGCCTTTCAAGGACGCCACCCCATGGCCACCGAAGTCAAAGTCCCGGTCCTTCCCGAATCCGTCTCCGACGCCACCATCGCCAGCTGGCACAAGAAGGCCGGCGACGCGGTCAAGCGCGACGAGAACCTCGTGGACCTGGAGACCGACAAGGTCGTGCTCGAAGTCCCCTCGCCGGTCGACGGCGTGCTCAGGGAGATCAAGTTCAAGGAAGGCGACACGGTGACCAGCCAGCAGCTGCTGGCGATCATCGAGGAAGGCGCCGCCGCCGAAGCCGCGCCCGCCGAGGCCAAGGCGTCGAAGGACGACAAGCCCGCCGCCGGCGCCGAGGAAGTGCAGGAAAAGAAGGACGCGGCCAAAGCCGAAGCCAAGGCGCCGGCCTCGACCAAGCCCGCCCCCGTGTCCGGCGGCACCGGCGAACTGCCACCTGGCGCGCGCTTCACCGCCGAGAAGGAAGGCATCGACCCGTCGAAGGTCGAAGGCACCGGCCGTCGCGGCGCGGTGACCAAGGAAGACCTGGTCAACTACGCCTCGGGCAAGACCGCCGGCGTCTCCGGCGGCGCGCGTCCTGAAGAGCGCGTGCCGATGACCCGCATCCGCAAGCGCATCGCCGAGCGCCTGATGCAGTCGAAGGAATCGATCGCGATGCTGACCTCGTTCAACGAGGTCAACCTCGGCAAGGTGATGGCGCTGCGCAAGGAACTGGGCGAACAGTTCCAGAAGGACACCGGCGTCAAGCTCGGCTTCATGAGCTTCTTCGCCAAGGCCGCGGCCAACGCGCTGCAGCGCTACCCGGTGGTCAACGCCTCGGTCGACGGCGAGGACATCATCTACCACGGCTACGCCGACATCTCGGTGGCGATCTCCACCGACCGCGGCCTGGTCACGCCGGTGCTGCGCAACGTCGAGCGCATGTCCTTCGCCGAGGTCGAGAAGGGCATCGCCGACTTCGCGACCGCCGCGCGCGAGGGCGGCCTCAAGCTCGAGGACCTGCAGGGCGGCACCTTCACCATCACCAACGGCGGCACCTTCGGCTCGCTGTTCTCCACGCCGATCGTCAACCCGCCGCAGAGCGCCATCCTCGGCATGCACGCGATCAAGGAGCGCGCGATCGTCGAGAACGGCCAGGTCGTCGCCGCGCCGATGATGTACATCGCGATCAGCTACGACCACCGCATCATCGACGGCAAGGACGCGGTGCTGTTCCTGGTCGACATCAAGAACCAGCTGGAAAACCCGGGCCGGATGGTTCTCGGGCTCTGAGGAAGCCGTGATTGGTGGATTCGTGATTGGTGATTCGAAAAAAGCGGATCGCATCACGGATCAGCGTTTTCGCTTCTTCCAATCACGAATCACGAATCACGAATCACGTGAGCGAATGAAATGAGCGAACCGCAACAATTCGACGTCGTCGTCATCGGAGCCGGTCCCGCCGGCTACCACGCCGCGATCCGCGCCGCGCAGCTGGGCCTGAAGGTCGCCTGCATCGACGCCGCGCTGGGCAAGGACGGCAAGCCCGCGCTCGGCGGCACCTGCCTGCGCGTGGGCTGCATCCCGTCGAAGGCGCTGCTCGACTCCTCGCGCCAGTTCTGGAACATGGGCCACCTGTTCGGCGACCACGGCATCAGCTTCAAGGACGCCAAGATCGACGTCGGCGCCATGGTCGGGCGCAAGGACAAGATCGTGAAGCAGTTCACCGGCGGCATCGCGATGCTGTTCAAGGCGAACAAGGTCACGCCGTTCTACGGCTTCGCGACGCTCCACCCCGACCGCACGGTCAAAGTGAAGCAGCACGACGGCTCCGAGGTCGAGCTGGCGGGCAGCAACGTCATCCTCGCCGCGGGCTCGGATTCGATCGAACTGCCGTTCGCGAAGTTCGACGGCGAGACCATCGTCGACAACGTCGGCGCGCTCGACTTCACCGAGGTGCCCAAGCGCCTGGCGGTGATCGGCGCCGGCGTGATCGGGCTGGAGCTGGGCAGCGTGTGGAAGCGCCTCGGCGCCGAGGTGACCGTGCTCGAAGCCCTGCCCGACTTCCTCGCCGCAGCCGATGCCGAGGTGGCGAAGACCGCGGCGAAGGAGTTCAGGAAGCAGGGGCTGGACATCAAGCTCGGCGCCAAGGTCAGCAAGGCCGAGGTCACCGGCAAGGGCAAGAAGAAGGAAGTCGCGGTCACCTTCGCCGACAAGGACGGCGAGCAGACGATCACCGTCGACAAGCTGCTGGTCGCCGTCGGCCGCCGCGCCGCGAGCAAGGGCCTGCTGGCCGAAGGCACCGGCGTGAAGCTCAACGAGCGCGGCCAGATCGAGGTCGACGAGCACTGCCACACCGGCGTCGACGGCGTCTGGGCGATCGGCGACTGCGTGCGCGGCCCGATGCTGGCGCACAAGGGCTTCGAGGAAGGCATCGCGGTCGCCGAACTGATCGCCGGCCTCCCCGGCCACGTCAACTTCGACACCATCCCGTGGGTGATCTACACCGAGCCCGAGATCGCCTGGGTCGGCAGGACCGAGCAGCAGCTCAAGGAAGAGGGCGTGCCGTACAAGACCGGCAGCTTCCCGTTCGCGGCGATCGGCCGCGCGGTCGCGATGGGCGAGCCCGCCGGCTTCGTCAAGGTGATCGCCCACGCCGAGACCGACCGCGTGCTCGGCCTGCACCTGGTCGGCGTCGGCGTGTCCGAACTGGTGCACGAGGGCGTACTGGCGATGGAGTTCAAGGGCTCCGCCGACGACCTCGCCCGCATCTGCCATGCGCACCCGACGCTGTCCGAAGCGATCCACGACGCGGCGATGGCCGTGGACAAGCGGGCGATCCACAAGGCGAACTGAGGCCGGGAATGGGGGATCGGGAACAGGGAATGGAAACGTCGGTTCCGCTTTGATCCCCATCGCTCTAGGTATGGGCCGTCATCCCGGCGAAAGCAGGGATCCAAATTGCCTTTTGCAGCAAGCCGAGAATATCAAGATGGATCCCAGCTTTCGCTGGGATGACGCAGGTCGGCTTTTGCTTGCCGCATTCCCTTATTCTCCACTCCCATGAAATCCATCTGCGTCTACTGCGGCTCCAACGCCGGCAGCAAGCCGGCCTACACCGAACGCGCGATGGCGCTCGGCGACCGCCTCGCGAAGGAAGGCCTGTCCCTGGTCTACGGCGGCGGCAACGTCGGGCTGATGGCCATCGTCGCCGACGCGGCGCTGCAGGCCGGCGGCGAGGTGGTCGGCGTGATCCCGGAGCAACTGGTGAACTGGGAGGTCGCGCACAAGGGCGTGACCCGGCTTGAGGTCGTGGGTTCGATGCACGAGCGCAAGATGCGCATGTTCGACCTCGCCGATGGTTTCGTCGCCCTGCCCGGCGGCTTCGGCACGCTCGACGAGATGTTCGAGATGCTGACCTGGCGCCAGCTCGGCATCGGCAACAAGCCCTGCGCCTTCCTCGACGTCGACGATTTCTACGATCCGCTGATCGGCATGATCGACCGCATGGTGGCCGAGCGCTTCCTGCATCCCGACCAGCGTGCCGACCTGTGGCATGGCGACGACATCGACACGATGCTGGCGTGGATGCGGGGGTATACGCCGGCGAGTGCGAGCAAGTGGATCGACGAGAAGCGCCGCAAGGCGATGCGGTAGGAGCCAGTCGCGCTGCGACGCGTTCATCATCATAGGCGCCCTATGCCCATCCGGCGGGATAACCGGGCCAATCCGCGCGGCGCTTTCCTACCCCGCCAGCAGTCGCAAAGCCGATGCGCACTGCGCTCGATCCTGCTTCCATGGTCCAAGTCCCGTCATCCCGGCGCAAGCCGGGATCCAGCTTTTCCCGGCCATGAAACAACCCTGCGTCTACATCCTCGCCAGCCGATGGAATGGCACCCTGTACACGGGCGTGACCTCCAATCTCGTCAAGAGAGTCTGGGAGCACAGGAACGACGTCGTTCCCGGATTCACACGAAAGTATCGGGTACACAACCTGGTCTGGTTCGAGCAACACGACTCCATGATGTCCGCCATTGCGCGCGAAAAGGCTCTTAAGGAATGGAAACGGGCCTGGAAGATCGAACTGATCGACAGGACGAATCCGGGCTGGCGCGACTTGTATCCGGATATGATTGGGACATAAGGCAAAGAGCTGGATCCCGGCTTGCGCCGGGATGACGTGACCAGTGAAATGGAGAGGACGATGACGATCCCCCACACCTTCAGCGCCTTCCGCATCCACAGCGACGACGCCGGCTACCGCAGCGGCATCGAACCGGTCTCGATCGACGACTTGTCGCCCGGCGAGATCGTGGTCAGGACCGCCTTCTCCTCGGTCAACTTCAAGGACGCGCTCGCCGGCACCGGCCAGGGCAAGATCCTGCGCCGGTTCCCGCTGGTGGGCGGCATCGACCTGGCCGGCCACGTGGTTTCCTCCACCGATCCGAAGTTCCGCGAAGGCGACGAGGTGCTGGTCACCGGCTGCGGCCTGAGCGAAACGCGCGACGGCGGCTATTCCGAGTACGCGCGGATCGAGACGAAATGGGCGGTCCCGCTGCCGATCGGCCTTTCCCTGCGCGAGAGCATGATCCTCGGCACCGCCGGCTTCACCGCGGCGCTGGCGCTGCTGCGCATGCAGGACAACCGGCAGACGCCGGCGCACGGCCCGCTTGCGGTCACCGGCGCAACCGGTGGCGTCGGTTCGCTCGCCGTCGACATCTTCAGCAGCGCCGGCTACGCCGTGCACGCGATCAGCGGCAAGCCCGAACACGCCGACTACCTCAAGGCCATCGGCGCCAGCGAAGTGCTCGGCCGCGACGCGCTGGCGACGACCCGCGCGATGGAGTCGGTGAAGTTCGGCGGCGGCCTCGACAACGTCGGTGGACCGATGCTGGCCAGCCTGCTGGCGCAGACGCGCCCCTACGGCAACGTCGCCAGCGCCGGGCTCGCCGCGAGCGCGGACCTGCCGGCGACGGTCATGCCCTTCATCATCCGCGGCGTGTCCCTGCTCGGCGTGGCCTCGGCGGGCACCGCGCGCGACATCCGCGACGACGTCTGGCGCCGCCTCGCCTCGGACTGGAAACCGCGCCACCTCGACCGGATCTGCACCCGCGAAACCACGCTCGACGGCCTGCCGGCGGTGTTCGAGGGCATGCTCGCGGGCGGATCGCTCGGCAGGACCCTGGTCACATTCCCGCCGGGCGGGACGTTGGCAACGGCGGCCTGACCGCTACAATCCGCCCATCCACCAGGGGAAACCGAATGGCGCGCATCCTCATCGTCGATGACTCACCCTCGCAGCTGATGGGCATCCGCCGCATCGTCGAAAAGCTGGGGCACGAGGCGATCACCGCCGAGGACGGCGCCGCCGGCGTGCGGGTCGCGAAGGAGACGATCCCGGACCTGATCCTGATGGACGTGGTGATGCCGAACCTCAACGGCTTCCAGGCCACGCGCACGATCAAGCGCGACGCCGCCACCGGCCACATCCCGGTGATCCTGGTGACCACCAAGGACCAGGAAACCGACCGCATCTGGGGCATCCGCCAGGGCGCGCAGGGCTACCTCACCAAGCCCTTCAGCGAGGCGGAACTGACCGAGGCGATCGTGTCGACCATCGGCCACGGCAGTGCGCCGGAGCCGGAGCCGGAAGCGGGCTAAGCCCGGCCTGCGGCCGCGGTGCGCCTTCCGTCGTGCAGCGCGCCTTCTGTCATGCAGCGCGCCTTCTGTCATTTCGACCGAAGGGAGAAATCTCCTGCGGGCGCATCAGGGCGTGCGGCGAGAGATTTCTCCCTTCGGTCGAAATGACAGACTGGCCGAGCCGGAGTCCCGGATCGGTTGCGCGCCGCGAGCGGCAAAGCCCGTCCGGCGGACGCAGCGCCGCGATCAATCCCGCCGCCAATCCCCGGCAAAGGCCTCGCGGATCTTCTCGTAGGCCTCGCGCTGCTTCACGTCGTGCGGCGTCGGCGCCTGGATCTCCAGTTCGACCAGCTGGTCGCCCGCCGCCGCCCCGCCGCTGCCCGGCAGGCCGCGGCCGCGCAGGCGCAGCTTGCGGCCGGCCTCGGAGTCCTTCGGGATCTTCAGCTCGACCGTACCGCCCAGCGTCGGCACGCTGACCGTGGCCCCCAGCGCCGCTTCCCAGGGCGCGACCGGCAGGGTGTAGACGATATTGCGGCCGTCGACCTCGAACCGGGGATGCGCGGCGTATTCGATCTCCAGCAGCAGGTCGCCGCCGTGACTGCCCTGCTTCGCCAGCCGGACCACCTGCCCCGGACGGACGCCCTTGGGCACGCGCACGTCGAAGGACTTGCCGTTGATGCCGATCCGCACGCTGTCGCCGCGATAGACGTTCTCCAGCGACACCGCCAGCTTGGCGCGGGTATCGCCCGCGGCCTGGTAACCCGGGCGCGCGCCGCCGCGCGGGCCGGGACCCGCGCCAGCCCCGGAGCGACGGAACAGGCTCTCGAAGAAATCGCTGAAGCCGCCGCCCGCGCCGCCGCCGGCGAAGACTTCCTCGAAGTCGAATCCGCCCGCGCCACCACCGCCGAATCCCGCCGGCGGCACCTCGTCGCCCGGGCGGTAGCCGCCCGCGCGCAATTGGTCGTAGGCCTTGCGCTTGGCGGGATCGCGCAGCGCCTCGTAAGCCTCGTTGATGGCCTTGAACTTGTCCTCGGCGCCGGCTTCCTTGCTGACGTCCGGATGGTACTTGCGCGCCAGCCGGCGGTAGGCGGACTTGATCTCCGCATCGCCCGCGTTCGGCTCGACGCCAAGCACGTTGTAGTAATCCTTGAACTGCATGCTCGCTCCACGACGACGGCCCGCAGTGCGGGCCGTCGCCAGTTTAACGGTGGAGGAACGCGACGGTCAGTGGGCAGTCGGGGAGCCGACCTGGATCCGGCGCGGGGTGGTCTCGGGCTTCTTGGGGATGACGATCTCCAGCACGCCGTTGCGGCCGCTGGCCGAGATGCCGTCGGCGTCGGCGCTGTCGGGCAGCGCGAAGCGGCGATGGAAGCTGCCGTAGCGGCGCTCGATGCGCGAGAAGCGCGCGGTTTCGGTCGTCGACTCGCCCTGGCGCTCGCCCTTGATCGAGAGGATGCCCTTGTCCATCTGCACCTCGATCTGCTGCGGGTCGATGCCCGGCAGGTCGGCCAGGATCACGAAGCGCTCGGCTTCCTCCTTGATGTCCACGCGCGGCACCCACTGCGCCGTGACCACGGCCGAGGTGTCGGTGTCCTCCTGGCCGAAGAAGCGGTCGAACACCTGCTTGATCTCATTCTGCAGCGCCAGCTCCGGGGAGCGCTGGCGATAACGGACGATGCTCATGTCTGGAACTCCTGGATTCTGGATCGGCGGCGCATCGGCCGCCCTTGTCCGCGATGTGTGAGCGGGCCCGGCGTTTTCAAGCCCCGCGCACGGCTCGGGCATGCGACGATAGGTCCTGTTCATTCCCTCGCTCAGGCCCTGCCCCATGACCATCCAGATCGGCGACCGCATCCCCGAAGTGGTGCTCAAGTACATCGACGACGGCGTCCAGGCGGTCGACACCCCCACCCTCTTCGAAGACCGCAAGGTGGTGCTGTTCGCGGTGCCCGGCGCATTCACGCCAACCTGCTCGGAGCGCCACCTGCCCGGCTTCGTCGAGCACTTCGCGCAGTTCCGCGAGCGCGGCGTCGACGTGTTCTGCATGGCCGTGAACGATCCCTTCGTGATGCAGGCCTGGGGCGAGAGCCAGCACGTGCCGGCGGGCCTGCGCATGCTCTCCGACGGCAACGCCGACCTCACCCGCGCGCTCGGGCTGGAGATGGACGCCAGCGGCTACGGCATGGGCGTGCGCTGCAAGCGCTTCGCGCTGTACGCCGAGGACGGCATCGTGAAGCAGCTGTTCGTCGAGGCGCCGGGCGAGTTCCGGGTGTCGAGCGCGGAGAACATGCTGGCGCACCTGCCGGGCTGAGCCCGCCGGGCCACTGCTCCCACCTTTCACCGCCATTCCCATCTTTCACCGTCATCCCCGTGAAGGCGGGGATCCAGTGTCTTTATCGATCCGGTCATCGCGTCTGCCCCGACGGCAAAGACGCTGGATCCCCGCCTTCGCGGGGATGACGGCTTCCTTCCCGACGGTCGGATCGATGCCGGGATTTCTCCCGGATTCCCCCTGAATCGGCTCCTTTGCGGCAGCCGGAACTACTTGGCACGCGGCACGCGACGCCGACGCTAGGGCAACACCCGGAACTCCACCGACGCCCAGGCGCCGCTGTCGGCCAGTGCGGTCAGGCGATGCGCGCCGACAGTATCGAACGTGTACTGGAAGACGTTCGCCCCGCGCGTCTCGGCGATCCAGCGCCCGTCCAGCAGCCACTGCACGGGCATGTCGGAACCGATCGCGCGCAGCGACAGGCGGATCCCGCGCTCGCTGCCGGGCGGGCGGGCCAGCGTCGCGCCGTCGTTGAGGCCCTCGATGCGCAGTTCGCCGACCGCGTCGCGCCCGTCGTCGTCGCAGTCCGGCGACAGCGGCGGCAGGCGTGAAGCGCGGCGCGTCGAGGCCGGAAGCCAGGGCGATGCCAGCGCCGGCCAGCGCGCGATTTCGGTCGCCCTGGGCACGTGCGGGCGGCGGCAATCGGCGGACAGGCGCAGGCCGGTCGTCGCGTCGACGTCGAAACGCGCCAGGCCCGCGCTCCACAGCCGCGCATCGCGCTCGGCGAAGGTCGGCGGGATCGCGCCGTCGAGCACCCAGGCATCGAAGCGACGCTGGCACAGGGTCGGCGGCTGCGCCTCGGCGGCGGTGCCGAGCGGCCAGCAGACCGCATGTTCGGCAACGCTGCCCGGCGGTGGCGGGCGCACGCCGTCGCCGCGCGCGCGCGGCAGGCTGTCGACCACCTCGAACAGCAGCGGCAGCGCGGTGATCGCGCCGTACTGGCCGGGCAGCGGCGTGCCGTCGGGGCGACCGACCCACACGCCCACGGTATGGCGCCGCGTGCCGCCGATCGCCCAGGCGTCGCGATAGCCGTAGCTGGTGCCGGTCTTCCACGACACGCGCGGGCGGCGTCCGGCATCGAACATGCCTTCGCGCTCGCCCGGCCGCGGATTGGATTCGAGGATCTCGCGCACGATCCACGCCGCGCCCGGCGACAGCAGCCGTCGATCGATCACTGCGTCGTCCGGCGTGTAGCGCACGCGACCGGCGATGCCGCCGCGGTGCAGCGCCGCGTGCGCGCCGACCAGGTCTTCCAGCCGAGCGCCGGTGCCGCCGAGGATCAGCGTCAGGTTCGGCGTCGCGCCGCGCGGAAACTTCAGCGCGATGCCGGCGTTGTCCAGCCGCGCCGCGAAGCGCGCCGGGCCGACGCGATCGAGCAGGTCCACCGCCGGCACGTTGAGCGACAGCCGCAGCGCGGTCGCCGCGCCGACCGGGCCGTTGAACGCAGCGTCGAAGTTGCCCGGCCGGTAGCCGCTGAACGACTGCGGCGCATCCACCAGCAGGCTTTCGGAGTGGATCAGGCCGTCGTCGAGCGCCATCCCGTACAGGAAGGGCTTGAGCGTCGAGCCGGGCGAGCGCCAGGCGCGCACCATGTCGACGTGGCCGAGCCGCGCCTTGTCGTTGAGGTCGAGCGAACCGACGTAGGCGCGCGCCTCCATCGTCGCGTTGTCGACCACCAGCAGCGCGGCCGAGGTGCGCTCGGGCAGACCGGAAAAATACGCCGCGACGCGCTCCTCCAGCGTGCGCTGCAGTCCGGCGTCGATGGTCGAGACGATGCGCGCCTCGCGCGGATGCGCCGAGCGCAGGCGCTGCGCGAGCAGGGCCGCCGACATCGGCGGACGCAGGCGCCGCGACACCACCGCCTCGATCTTCGCGTCGTCGACCTCCGTGCGGCTCCACGCGCCGAGCGACGCCATGCGTTCGAGCACCTTGTCGCGCGCGGCCTGCGCCGCTTCCGGATTGCGGTCCGGCCGCAGCCGGCTCGGCGCCTGCGGCAGCACCGCCAGCAGCGCGGCCTCCGCCTGCGACAGCCGCGCCGCCGGCTTGCCGAGATAGGCCCAGCTCGCGGCCTCGACGCCCTCGATGGTGCCGCCGAACGGCGCGCGCTCCAGGTACAGCGCGAGGATCTCGTCCTTCGACAGGTGCGCCTCCAGCTGCACCGCGCGCAGCATCTGCACGAACTTGCCCGGCAGCGTGCGCGTCGAGCGGCCCGGCTCGCGGTCGAGGATGCGCGCGACCTGCATCGTCAGCGTCGAACCACCGGACACGATCCCCCCATCCGAGAGCCACTGCCCCGCCGCGCGCAGCAGCGCGAACGGATTCACGCCGGGATGCCAGCGGAACCAGCGGTCCTCGTACTGCAGCAACGCCTGCAGATACAGCGGCGACACCGTCCCGCGCGTCGCCGGATGCCGCCACACGCCCTCGACATCGGCGAACGCGCGCAGCGGCGTACCGTCGTCCGCGACCACGAGGGTACTGGTGTCGCGCGCCTTCGGCAGCTTCGGTGGGAATGCGAGGTCGAGGACCAGCAGCGACAGCAGCAGTGCGACCGTTCCCCAGCGCAGCCAGGGAAGGAGTCGTCTCAGGCACGCCATGATCGGTCCCCTGTCCTTGTAGACATGGCGCCGGCCACCTGCGGCTCGAATGGCCCAACCTTTCCGCCCAAAGACGCTGGATCCCCGCCTTCGCGGGGATGACGGTTCGGGAGGGTCGAATGCAGCTCAGATTCTTCAGGGTCCGAGGTTATCGAGCCGCTTCCCGTGGAACAGCTACATTGCCCGGAGACCCGGAGGGCGGCGCGCATGGATGCGCGCCGTTTTTCGCCACGGCATGGATGCCGTGTCGAAAAATCCCGTCGAACTCGCCGATGGCAGGTTTGCCCTGTCGGGGAAGGCCCTTTTCTTTGGTTCGTTTCTTTTGGGCCAGCAAAAGAAATGAACCCGGCCGCCGGAGGCGGACGGAAGCTTTTGCTGTTCACGGACGAATCAAGAACAAGAGCAAAATGGATTCCAGCTTTCGCTGGAATGACGGCCGTGAGGGGTGCAGGGAAAGCCGTCACCCCGGTTCCCACCCGACTCACTACAACATCACGACGTCATACCCCGGACGATCACGGCTGCACCACCGTGATCATCCCCGGCACCGCCCGCCCCACCCCCCGGATATCCGGCCGATACATGTCCTCCACCAGCGGCGGCGGCACGGTATAGCTCCCCGGCGTCACCGCCCGCACCAGATAGAACACGCGCGCAGTCCGACCGGAATCAAGATCGAGCGCCGCGACATAGCGATCATCGCGGAACTCCTCGTGCTTGACGTCCGCGGCATCGGAGCGATCGCTGATTTCGATCCCGTCCACCACCACGTCCGCCCACTGCTTCGCGTCGCCCAGGTTGAAGTTCTCGATCTCCAGCCCCGCCGGCAGCAGGTCGGTCAGCAGCGCATCCGGCATCGCCACGTCGGCGGTGATCGACAGCGCCACGATCAGCGCCTCGCCCTCCTTCAGCGGCGCCGGCGTCCACGGCTTGCCCTCGGTCGTGTACAGCTTGCGCTCGACCTTGATCCGGCTCGCATCCACCGCCGGCGCCGCGGTCGGCACGCCGGTCACGTCGATGTTCACGAACAGCGGCGGCTCGCCCACCGGATCGAAGCGCACGCCCTTGGCCAGCGTCTCGCCGTCGTAGGCGCGCCCGACCATGCGCGCGGCCGGCACCGGTTGGCCCACGCCGCCTTCGGTCAGCGTCCCTGACACCTGCTTGCCCTGCGCCGCCGCCAGCGCCTTGCCCAGCCGCGCCAGCGCGATCTGCTCCTGCGTGCTCAGGTACAGCCAGCCGCGGTTGCGGCGCACGTCGATCTCGCGGCCGATGTCGACCGCCTTCGCGTCGTAGGCCGCGCGCGCCTGCCCGCGCTCGTGGGTCAGGGCGATCATCAGCGAACCGTCGCGCAGCGGACTGCCGTAGTCCCACAGGTAGCCCGGACGATCACCCTTGAACGCGAACGCCTCCCCGACCGCCTTCTCGCCGCGCGCCTTGTCGCCCTGCAGCGACAGCGCGAGGCCGAGGTGGACCAGCGGCAGCGCGGTCAGCGTGTTCTTGCGCTCGTTGTCGTACAGCGCGCGCAGCGTGCCCAGCGGCGCGCGGTTGACGCGGGCGAGCACGTAGCCGGCGTGCGCCTGGTAGGCGAAGCGCAGGTGCGAGCGGTGGTCGCGACCGTAGAACTGGTTGCCGCCGGCCAGCAGGTCCTCGTTGAGCCGCTCCAGCGCCTTCTGCAGCACCGCCTCGGGCACGTTGAAGCCGCCGTCGCGCGCGTCGAGCAGGAACTCGACGATGTACGGCGTCAGCCCCGGATTGACGTAGCCGTCGTTGCCCCACATCGAGAAGTGGCCGGAGCCGATCTGCATCGAGGCCAGCCGGCCGAACGCGCCTTCGACGTACTGCCGGCGCTTGCTCGCATCGACGTCCTTGATGCCGAGCATCTTCGCGGTTGCCTCGTCCAGCTGCAGCGCGGCGTAGCCCTTGCTCGTGGTCTGCTCGGCGCAGCCGTAGGGATAGTTCAGCGCGCCGCGGATCGCGCTGGCGAACGGGATCGGCGGCAGCGCGCTGACCGTGAACTGCGCCACCACCGAGCCCGGCATCAGCCCGCTGGCCAGCGATCCGTCCAGCGTCACCGGCGCCGGCGATTGCAGCACCTGCGTGCGCGAGCGCAGCACCGCCGGCCACGCCGCCCGCACCGGCAGGTCGTAGCTGCGGTCGACCTTGAAGCCGTTGCCGTCCACGCGCACGCGCACCTTGGCCACCGTGTAGCCCGGATTCGCCGCCAGCGGGAAGCTGAGCGTGGACTTGCCGTCGACCGCCAGGCTCGCCTTGCGCGCGCCCTCGCCGACCGTCACCGGGCCGATGCCGTCCACGCGCACGTCGAACTCGCCGGCCTTGCCGGTGAAGTTGGTGAGGTCGAGCGTGACCGTGCTGCGATCGCCCGGCGCCATCACCCGCGGCATGCTCGCCTCGGCCACGATCGGCGCGCGCGAGATGGTCTCGACCGCGCGGCTGCCGTAGCCGTCGGCCGAGTACACCAGCGCCGACACCCGCAGCGTGCCGTTGGAGTCCGGCACCTGCAGCGTCACCTTCGCATTGCCCTGCGCGTCGAGCTTCACGGGGCCTGCGAACAGGTCGACCGTCTGCACCCGCGCGGTCGGCCGCCGCGCCTGCGGCAGCGCCGCCAGCGCCATGTCGCCGCCGAAGCGCAGGCGCGCGGTGCCGCCCTCATGGCTCTCGATCACGCGGCCGTACACGTCGTACGCATCCACGCCGAGCCGCCGCTGCGCGAAGAAATGCTTGAGCGCGTCCGGCACCGGATAGCGGGTGATGTTGAGGATGCCGACGTCGACCGCCGACACCGTCGCATACGCCTCCTTGCCGGCCAGCTGCGGCGCGCTCAGCACCACCTGCATCGGCCCTTCCGGCCTGATCTGCTCCGGCGCCTTGAGACCGACCGCGATGCGCCGGTCGCGCCGGTCCATCGGCACGTGCGCCACGCCCACCGCGCGCGCCGGCGTGACCTTGCTTGCGGCGCTGCCGCCGCGGAACACCAGCGCGGTGACGTAGACGTCGTGGCGCTCCCAGTCCTGCGTCACCGGGATCTCGAAGCTGCTGCCGGCCCGGGCCTCGATCTCCTGCACGTACAGCATGCGGTCGCTCTCGACCATCAGCAGGCCCTTGCCCGGGTGCGGCGGCGTGACCGTCACCTTGAGCTTGTCGCCGGCCCTGTACGCGGTCTTGTCGAGCGCGAGCTTGACCTTGTCCGGGCGCGCATCGAGCCCGCGGTTGTCGTCGCCCCAGCTCCAGCCGGCACGGAAGGGATAGCGCGTGACCAGCTTCGTCTCCGGATCGAGCACGTCGACGCGGTATTCGCCCCACTCCACCGGGAAGTTCAGCCGCGCCGCGGTCTCGCCGACGTCGACCGTGCGCGTCTCGATGTTCTCGAAGCGGCTGGAGTACTCGTAGTCCCAGCCGCTGTCCTCGTCGTAGCGCCAGTGGTAGTCGCGATGCTCGCGCACCAGCGTCACCTGCAGGCCCTTGGCCGGGCGCGGCCTGCCGTCGCTGCCGACGCGCAGCAGCTCGAAGCCGGGACTGGCGTTGGCGTCGGCGCCGTCCTTGTCGTCGAACTGCGGGCGCACGCCGACCAGCGCGTCGGCCGGCCACAGCACGCGCTTGAGCGTGCGGTTGACGCTGCGGCCGCCGGTCTCGTACAGGCTGCCCGACACCACCGCCGCCACCGGCGTGGTCGGCTTCACCTCCTCGGGCAGCGCGATGTCCTGCTGCAGCCGGCCCTGCGCGTCGAGCGTCGCGTCGACGACGTCCTTCGCCTCCTTCGGCAGTTGCATGGTGGGATCGCCGAAGAACCAGCCCGGCAGGTTTTCCAGCGGATGCTGCTCGACCGCCACCGCGAGCCTGGCGGTGAAGCGGTTGCCGGCCGCAGGCGCGCCGTAGAGATAGGCACCGATCGCCTGCAGCTTCAGCGGCTGGCCGGGCCTGAGCACGGCGTCGGCGGATTCGAGGTCGAGCTTCATGCGCTCGGGCAGGAACTCCTCGATCCGCAGGGTCATGCCCTGCACCGCCTCCTTGCTCGACGGATCGGTGCGGAACTCGACCTGCCAGCGGCCGGTGGGCGCGTCCACCGGCACTTCCTTCTCGAAGCGGAAATGGCCGAGCGCGCCCAGCTGCAGCCGGCTTTCGAAGAAGGTCTTGCCGTCGGGCTGCTTCAGGCGCACGAACAGCGGCTGCGCCTTGCCGTCCTTCGCCGCCACCGGCCTGCCGTCGTTGTCGCGCAGCAGCGCCGACACCCGCACCGTTTCGCCGGGCCGGTAGAGGTCGCGCCCGGACCAGGCGAACACGTCGAACCAGGCGTTCTCGCGCCCGGACACCGCGAACTCGGACAGGTCCAGCGCCGGCTGGTTGAACGGCAGCATCGACACGTCGTTGCCGCGGCTGGCCACCAGCACGTGCGCGGCGTCGATCCTGTAGTCGACCAGCGCGTTGCCGTTGCTGTCGGTATTCGCCTTGTAGATCGTCTCGCCGCGCGAATCGAGCACGCGCAGCTCGGCGCTGCCGATCGCGCTGCCGTCGCGCAGCGAGGCGGTGTGCACGAACAGCTTGTCCTTGTACGCACGCGCATGCAGGCCGATGTCGCTGACGGTGAAGAACGCGGTCTCGAACCGGTCCTGGAACGAGCCGGCCTGCTTCATCACCGCGAAGTACAGGCCCGGCTGCTGCAGTTCGGCGATATCCTGCAGCGGCAGGTAGGTCAGCACGCGCTCGTTGCGCTTGCCGCCGAGCACGAAGCGGTTGACGTAGACCGGCTCGGCCAGCTGCGACATCGGCACCTTGTTGCCCCAGCGGCTGTCCAGTTCCCAGCTGCCGCGGCGGCCGCCGCGCTGGTACTCGGCGAAGAACTTCGGCAGCGAGGACTCCTTCACCCGCAGGAACTCGACATCCACTTCCCCGACGTTGACCGACACCACCGGCAGGCCGCGCGATTCCTTCGCCGGCAGCACGCTGCCCTGCGAGGCGAAGCCGACCACCGGGTCGAGCTCGCCGGTATAGATCTTCTCCTCCAGGTCGCGGCCGAGCTTGCTGCCGTCGGCCGCAGTCAGCTCGCCGGAAATGCGCAGCGTGTAGTTCTGGCCCGGCTGGACGAAGGGAAAGCGCAGCACCTTGCCGTCGTCCGACAGCGTCCAGCTGCTGGTCTCGGCCATCTTCTCGGCGAAGCTCAGCAGCTTGTCGAAGTCCTGGGTGCCCACCAGCGGCTGCGAGAACTCCAGCGCGACCGCCAGCGAGTCCTCGCCCTGATCGGGCCAGGCGCGGACGAGGCCGAAGCCCTCGATCGCGTCGCGCTCGGCCTGGATGGCCTCGCCGCTGACCGTCGGCAGCTGGCCGCTCTCGTTGCGCTTGCAGCCGGCGATGGCGAGCAGCAGCGTCGCCAGCAGCAGCGCACCCCACGCCCATGAACGGAATCCCTGTCCGGCCCCACCCGTCGCGTGCTGCATATCCCCTCCTTTGTTGCCTGCAAGTATAGAGAGCAGCCGGGCGAGCGCGACCGCCCTCGCCCCTTGAAGGCGGCAAACGACGGCGAACCGGATCGAAGGTGGGCCTAGGGTCCGCACGGGGTACCCGACGCGCGATCTCATGGGGACAATCGGCATAGCGGTAGGCGCGGCCACCGGAATCCACGCTCGCGCCTGCTGCGGTTCCCCGCAGCGATCAAGGACACGCCCGTGAGCACCAGCATGGAGACCCAACTGCGTACGGACTACACATCGCAGGTACCGCAGGACGTCGGCAGCTGCAGCCCGGGTTCCGACACCCATACCGTCGAAGACGGCGAGATCTCGAGCCTCCAGTTCCGCGGCGACGACGCCACGATCGACATGGGCGACAAGGGGCCCGGCTGGGCGGACACGGCGCTGGGCGGCGCGATGGAAGGCAATGTCCTCCATCTGAACCGCATCACGCCGGAAATGCTCAAGGAGCTCTCTCCGAGCAACCTGAACGCGTTCATGGACACATGGATGGCCGGGCGCAGCTTCGACGTGTCCGTGAACGGCCGGAGCACCGAACTCAACGGCGCCACCGCGATCGCCGCCATGGCCTGGGCGAGCGGCGACTCCGTGGCCTTCGCCAAGGCCTTCGCGGCTGCGCCCGAACACGTGCTCGAATACCTGACCGGCAATGGCGCACGGGTGCTGACCGCCGAGAACATGGCGCTGATCATGCGCGAGATGGGCGCGAGCGCCGACTACTGGAACGGCAAGCAGGCCGGCTACGAGACCGGCGAACTCGATGCCCTCGGCAGCCTGGTGCAGATCTACCTCGAGAAGAACGCCGGCGATGATCCGCAGGCGGTGGTCGACGCGGTCGAACAGCTCATCAGCGAGGTGTCGTGCTCGATGGAGTTCACGCCCGAGAATGCCGGCGCGTTCAACGGCGTGCTGATCTCGGGCATGCTCAAGCACTTCGACGCGATCAATGCGTCCGACGCCACCCGCAATTCGATCGTCAACGGACTCGCCGGGTTCACCGGGACGATCGCCGCCGGCTTCGGCCCCTGGGGCGTCGCGGCGGCGGCCGGCATTTCCGCACTGAACAGCATCTACCAGGGCGCCAACCCGCCGCGCGACTTCGAGGAAGTCGCCAACCGCGTGCAGGCCGAGATCCAGCTGCAGTGGCTGCAGCACCCGCCCGAGGGCTGGTCGAGCACGGACGTTGGCACCGCGATCGACTGGACCAACACCACGATCCTCGCCAATGGCCAGCGCTGAGTCCCCGCGCGAGGCACCGGCGACGGGCGGCGACGGCGAAGCCATGCTGTCGGTGCTGGAAGCGCTGCGCCGCGACGCCAGCCGGGCGCCGGGGCACGGGCGTCGCGCCGTCGACGCCCCGGATCCGGCCCTGTGGAGCGCATTCGGTTCCGCGGCCACGGACCAGCAGCGCATCAACCTGTCGCTGCGCCTGCCCGGCGAAACCCGCGACCGCTTCTTCAACGCCGGCCACGTCCTCGCCGCCAGCCAGCCGCGCGATGCCGCCGGCGACGCCATGCCGCCGGAGATCGTCCGCCGGCTGTCGCCGCTCGCGCGGGCGTTCCTCGAATCCGCCGAGTCGCTCGTGCGCCGGCATCGCACGCGCCTGTACCTCGGCCCGGGATCCGCACCGGCGGCGTCGCGCGAGAACCACGTGGTGCTGGACTGGAAGCGGACCTCGGGCCATGCCGGACCTGCCGCCGAGACGATCACGATCGACGACTTCTTGTCCGGCCGATGGAATGGCCTGCGCTTGGCGGGCGATCCCCGCTACACGCTGGCGGCCCAGTCGACGATGGCAGCCTGCGCGAACCTCCGCGCCCTGGTCGAGACGCTGCGGCCCCGATGCGAGCGGCTCGCGATCTCGATCCGCACCTTCGATCCGGCGTGAGATCCCGCGCGCGGCGCATGCGGTCCCGCCCACGGCCCTTCACGCCGATTCCGGCACAATCGCGCCATGGATGCTGATCGGCCGACTCCGCGAGCCTCCCCGGAACGCAGGCGCCTGTTGCTGGCGGCGGCGGTTTGCGCCGCGCTGCTGGGCGCGTGCGGGCAGCAGTCGTCCGACGTCGCCGCCCCTCCGCCGCCGCAGGCCATGGACCCCATGCCGACCGCCTCGTCTCCGTTCCGTTCCGCTTTCGATTCCCTGGCGGCCCTGCCGCCCGACGGCGAACTCGCCGAACTGCGGGCCTCCGCCGCGCTGTCGCGCCTCCAGGGCCAGGTCACGGACGACGACATCGCGCTGGCCGAACCGCTGGCCGGGCTCGCGAACAGCGATCGCGCCGCGATCCGCGCGACGGCCGTCGCCCTGCTGGGGCAACTGGCGACCGCTTCCGGCGACGGCGCCCCGCTGCCGGTCGCCGCGACCGAGGCCGTCGTCCGCGGCATGGACGACGATGACGCATCGGTCCGGCTGGAAGCGACGCGCGCGGCCGCGCCCCTGGAGGGCGAAGCGATCCATCGTGCACTGCTCGGCCGCCTGGCCGATTCCTCGCCGCTGGTGCGCTTCCAGGCGCTGCAGGCGCTGCAGGCCCGCGGCAGCCTGACCACCGACGCCGAGGCCAGGGCCGAGGCCCTGAAGCTGCGCGAGGACCCGGACAGGCTGGTGCGCGAGCTCGCGCAGGCCGTCGTCAGCGAGTAACCGGCGCGGCAGGCGCGCCGTCAACAGGCGCCATGGCGGCCCGCGTCGGAGCCGCCGTTCCGGCGCGCGGGCTTCGAGACGCCGAACAGGCCCTCGCGCCGGCCCCTGTGCGTCATGCGTCCGCGCGCGGGCTGTCCCCATCGCCCGGATGCTGCGACGGCGCGTCATCGGCCGCGGCATCGGTGTCGGCGTCCAGGGACGCATCCACGCGCTCGATCGCCTGCAGGCTCTCGCCCTCGCCCAGCCGGATCAGGGTCACGCCCTGGGTGTTGCGACCGACCTGGGAGATTTCCGCCGCGCGTGTGCGCACCAGGGTGCCGCCGTCGGAGATCAGCAGCACCTCGTGGTGGTCGGACAGCTGGATCGCGCCGACCAGCCGGCCGTTGCGCGCCGTGGTCTGCAGCGCGATCACGCCCTGGGTGCCGCGACCCTTCTTCGGGTATTCCTCCAGCGGCGTGCGCTTGCCGTAGCCGCGCTCGCTGGCGGTGAGGATGTCGCCGTCGCCGTCCACCACCACCAGGCTGCGCACTTCCTCGCCCCCGGCGAGCCTGATGCCGCGCACGCCGGTGGCGGTGCGGCCCATCGGGCGCACGGTGCTGCCGGCGAAGCGCACGGCCTTGCCGTTGCTGGCGAACAGCATGATGTCGCGATGTCCGTCCGACAGCGCCACGCCGACCAGCGCGTCGCCGTCGTCGAGGTTGATCGCGATCTTGCCGCGCTGCAGCCGGTAGGCGTACTCGGGCAGCGGTGTCTTCTTCACCGTGCCGTTGCGGGTGGCGAAGAACACGAACTTGTCGGCCTCGTACTCGCGCACCGGCACCACGGCCTGCACCTTCTCGCCTTCCTCCAGCGCGATCCAGTTGATGATCGGGCGGCCGCGCGCGTTCGGGCCGGCGTCGGGCAGCTGGTGCACCGGCAGCCAGAACACGCGGCCGGCGCTGGTGAAGGTGAGCAGGGTGTCGTGGGTGTTGACCAGCCACAGCTGGTCGATGAAATCCTCGTCCTTGGTCGCCGCCGCGTTGCGCCCGCGGCCGCCGCGGCGCTGGGCGCGATAGGCGGTGACCGGCTGGCGCTTGGCGTAGCCGGCGTGCGAGAGCGTGACCACCACGTCCTCCGGCGCGATCAGGTCGAGGATGTCGAGGTCTTCCTCGCTGGCGCGGATCTCGCTGCGGCGCTCGTCGCCGAATTCTTCCTTGACGTTGCGCAACTCGGTGCGGATCACCTCCAGCAGCACGTCCGGGTTCTCGAGGATCTCGATCAGGCCGCGGATGGTTTCCAGCAGGAGCTTGTATTCCTCGGTGAGCTTTTCCTGCTCCAGCCCGGTCAGGCGGTGCAGGCGCATCTCCAGGATCTGCTGCGCCTGGGTCTCGGTGAGCTGGTAGCCGTCGGCGAGCAGGCCGACGCCCTTGGGCAGGTCTTCCGGACGCGAGGCCTCGGCGCCGGCCGCGCCGAGCAGCGCGCCGACCAGCCCGGGCTGCCACAGGCGCGCGAGCATGCGCTCCCTGGCGACCTGCGGGTTCTCCGAAGTCTTGATCAGCTCGATCATCTCGTCGATGTTGGCGAGCGCGACCGTCAGGCCCTCGAGGATGTGGGCGCGGTTGCGCGCCTTGCGCAGCTCGAAGATCGTGCGCCGCGTGACCACCTCGCGACGGTGGCGGACGAAGGCCTCGAGGATCTGGCGCAGGTTGAGCAACTGCGGGCGGCCGTCGACCAGCGCCACCATGTTGATGCCGAACACCGACTCCAGCTGGGTCTGCGCGTAGAGGTTGTTGAGCACCACCTCGGCCGAGTCGCCGCGCTTGATCTCGATGTAGATGCGCATGCCGTCCTTGTCGGACTCGTCGCGCAGCTCGCTGATGCCGTCGAGCTTCTTTTCCTTCACCAGCTCGGCGATCTTCTCGATCAGCCGCGCCTTGTTCACCTGGTAGGGGATCTCGGTGACGATGATCGACTCGCGGCCGTTGTCGGCCACTTCCACGTCGCACTTGGCGCGGATGCGCACGCGGCCGCGGCCGGTGCGGTAGGCGAGATGGATGCCGCCGACGCCGTTGATGATGCCGCCGGTGGGAAAATCCGGGCCCGGGATGTATTCCATCAAGCCGTCGATGTCGATGTCGGGGTTGTCGATCAGCGCGATCAGCGCGTCGACCACTTCCGACAGGTTGTGCGGCGGGATGTTGGTGGCCATGCCCACCGCGATGCCGGCCGAGCCGTTGACCAGCAGGTTCGGGAAGCGCGTCGGCATTACCGACGGCTCCAGCTCCTTCTCGTCGTAGTTGGGCTGGAAGTCGACGGTTTCCTTGTCGATGTCCGCCATCAGCTCGTGGGTGATGCGCGCCATGCGCGCCTCGGTGTAGCGCATCGCCGCGGCGGAGTCGCCGTCGACCGAACCGAAGTTGCCCTGCCCGTCCACCAGCATGTAGCGCAGCGAGAACGGCTGCGCCATGCGCACCAGGGTGTCGTAGACCGACTGGTCGCCGTGCGGATGGTATTTACCAATGACGTCGCCGACGATACGCGCCGACTTGTAGTAGGGCTTGTTGCTGTGCGCGCCGAGTTCGTTCATCGCGTGCAGCACGCGGCGATGGACCGGCTTGAGGCCGTCGCGGACGTCGGGCAGCGCGCGGCCGACGATCACGCTCATGGCGTAATCGAGGTAGCTGCGGCGCATTTCGTCTTCGAGGTTGACCGGGATGATTTCCTGCGCGAGATCGGTCATCGAATTGCTTGCATCCTCGTGGTGCCGGACCGCTCGTGCGCCGCTCTGGGCGGGGGGCCGGAAACATGGCGGCGGGGCCTTTCGACCCCGCCGGAAACAGTGTTGGAATCATACCACGCGGGGCACTTTTTCGCCACCATTTTCCGGCGGAAAAACAAGCACTTGCAGGCACCGGAATGATGTCCCGCGCATCGCACGCGCAGGGGGCGCCGTGAACGACGCCATAGGTCGGGGCTACGCCCCGACGTACGCGATCAATGGTCGCCGAACATGGTCCGCATCGCGGCGGTATCGGGATGCTCGACGATGCCCTTCTCGGTGACGATCGCGTCGATCAGGCCCGCCGGCGTCACGTCGAACACCGGGTTCCACGCCGGCACGCCTTCGGCCACTGTGCGCGTGCCGCCGATGCCGTAGAGCTCGGCGGGGTCGCGCTCCTCGATCTCGATCAGCTCGCCCGAGGCGGTATCCATGTCGACGGTCGAGGACGGCGCCACGACCATGAACTTCGCGCCGTGGTGGCGCGCGGAGATCGCCAGCTGGTAGGTGCCGATCTTGTTGGCGGTGTCGCCGTTGGCGCAGATGCGGTCGGCGCCGACCACGACCCACTGCACCGCACCGGTCTTCATCAGGTGCGCGGCGGCGGAATCGGCGATCAGGGTCGCCGGGATGCCGTCCTGCAGCAGCTCCCACGCGGTCAGGCGCGCGCCCTGCTGCCACGGCCGGGTCTCGCCCGCGTACACGCGCGCGATGCCGCCCTGCGCGACGCCGGCGCGGATCACGCCCAGCGCGGTGCCGAAGCCGGCGGTCGCCAGCGAGCCGGTGTTGCAGTGGGTCAGCACGCCGCTGCCGGGCGCGATCAGCGAGGCGCCGAGCACGCCCATCGCGCGGTTGGCGGCAAGGTCCTCGGTCTCGATCGCGCGCGCCTCGGCTTCCAGCGCCGCGCGCCAGTCCATGCCCTCGCCCGCCCGCGCGCGCAGCAGGGCCGCGCGCATGCGCGCCAGCGCCCAGGCGAGGTTGACCGCGGTCGGGCGCGCGGCGTTGAGCCGCTGCAGCGCGGGTTCGAGTTCCGCCGCGGCATCGGCCGCGTCGCTCGCACCGATCTCGCGCGACGCCAGCACCGCGCCCCACGCGGCGGCAATGCCGATCGCCGGTGCGCCGCGCACGGCGAGCGAATGGATCGCGTCGGCGACCTCGTCGCTGCTCCGGCACGCCAGGTATTCGACGACGAAGGGCAGCTTGCGCTGGTCGAGCAGTTCGAGGGCCTCGCCGGTCCAGCGGATCGGGCGGATGCGGTCGTAGCGGGCGTAGTCGATGGCGTCGGTCATGACGCCGATTCTACCGGCGGCCGCGTGCATGCGGCCGCCGGTCCATGGCCTTCAGCGCACGCGGAACTCGGCGCGGCAGCCGCCGTCGACCCAGACGCCGCTGCGGTCCCAGCCCCAGTTCTGCCCGCGCACGCAGCGCGTCTGCGACAGCTGGCGAACGAGGTCGACACCGCGGCCGACCTGCGCGTTGCAGCGGCGATGCCGGCCCTTGTCGGATTCGCAGCGCAGGGTCTGCCCGTATCCCGAGCCCGGGCCCGACGGACGGCCGGCACCATGGCCGCCGCTGCCGCGACCGGTCACGAATTCCGCGCGGCAGCCCTGCGACACCCAGATGCCGCTGTTGTCCCAGCCCCAGTTGCGACCCTGCACGCAGGCCGTGCGCGACAGCTGGCGCGAGATGGAGACGCCGCCGCGGGTGTCGGCGCTGCAGCGACGGTCGCGGCCGTTGTCCGATTCGCAGCGCACGACCGACCCCGAGCCGTAGCCGCCACCGTAGCCGCCACCCGGGCCGTAGCCTCCGCCCGGATAGCGTCCCGAATCCGGATAGCCGCCGTAGCCGCCACCGGAGGGATAGCTGACGCAGCCTGCCAGCAGCAACACCACCGCACCCAGACCGATCCTGATCGCGCCCATCCGACACCTCCCGAGCATGCTTGCTGCGCGACACATTGCGCGCAATCCCGTGAACGACGGGGCAAAACGCGATGTTGACCGGCCGCGCGGCGCGGTTCAGGCGCGATTGAAGTCGAACGCCAGCACGTCGGCGATCCGCGGCGTGCCGAGCATGGCCATCAACAGGCGGTCGACACCGAGGGCGACGCCGGCGCAGGCGGGCAGTCCCGCCGCCATGGCGTCGAGCAGGGCTTCGTCGATGGGCGGCGACGCGGCCCCGCGCGCCGATCGCACCGAGAGATCGCGTTCGAAGCGCCGGCGCTGTTCGGCGGCGTCGGTCAGCTCGTGGTAGCCGTTCGCCAGCTCCAGCGGGCCGAGGTAGAGTTCGAAGCGTTCGGCCACGTCGACGTCGTCGCGTCGCACCACCTTCGCCAGCGCGCACTGCGAGACGGGATAGTCGTGCACCACCAGCAGCTGGTTGGGCGGGAAGCGCGGCTGGATGCGGTGGGTCATCAGCAGGTCGAGCCAGTCGTCGCGGGTCAGGCCTTCGGGGTCGATGGCGATGTCATCGCCGGCCGCGCGCAGCGCGTCGATGTCCGCCGTCATCGGATCGATGCCGAGCGTGTCGCGGTACAGCCCGCGGAAGGTGATGCGCGCCACCGAGGCCTCGCGTTCGACCAGCGACAGCGCCGCCTGCACCAGCTCGATCGCCTCGTCGGCCAGGCGCAGGTGCTCCCAACCGACGCGGTACCACTCCAGCATCGTGAATTCGGGGTTGTGGCGCCCGCCGGCCTCGCCGTCACGGAACACGCGTCCGAGCTCGTAGCAGTCGCCGAGGCCGGCGGCGAGCAGGCGCTTCATCGGGAACTCGGCCGAGGTGCGCAGCCAGCGCGTGCGCGGAGCGCCGTCGGTGCGGCCGGAGAATTCGAGCGGGAACGAGGCGATGTTGGGGTCGGTGTTGCCGGCGCGCGACATCGTCGGGGTTTCGACTTCCAGCACGCCGCGACGCGCGAAGAAGTCGCGGATCGCTGCGTTGGCGCGCGCGCGCAGGTGGATGGCGCCGGGATCGGCCGACGCTTGCGTGTGACTCCCGCTCACGACCAACCTCGAATACCCCTTGTCGTCATCCCGGCGAAAGCCGGGATCCATTTGGCTCTTGCCTCTGCACGAAATGACGAACGCCACGGCAAAGTCAAAATGGATCCCGGCTTTCGCCGGGATGACGATCGGACGTGGATGCGCCGACGAATGGATCCCGGCTTTCGCCGGGATGACGGCCGAGGTTGGCGACTGGTGGCCATTGGGCGTGTCCCGCGACTCGCAGGCGTGCTCACGCGTGCCGTTCCAGGAACGCGAGCAGTTGCGCCTCGTCCCAGATCTCGATGCCCAGTTCCTGCGCCTTCGCCAGTTTCGAACCGGCGTTCTCGCCGGCAACGACGAGATGCGTCTTCTTCGACACGCTGCCGGCGACTTTCGCGCCCAGCGCTTCGAGCTTCGCGCCGGCCTCGTCGCGGCTCATCGATGCCAGCCCGCCGGTCAGCACCACGGTCCTGCCGTCGAGCGGGCCGGCCTGCGCGGTATCCGCCTCCGGTGCGAGCGCAAGCAGGCTCGCGATCGCCGCCTCGCCGTCCAGCAGCAGCTTCGGATGGCCCGGCTGCTCCAGCCAGTCCCGCAGCGCGGCGGCGGAAGCTTCCGGCAGGCCGGCGGCGGTGAACGCCTCCGGCCCGGCGTCGACGATCCCTGCTGCAGTCGGCAGCACCTCCGTCAGTGCCTGTGCGCGCAGGTTCGTGATCGTCGGGATCTCGGCTTCGACCAGCAGCGTGGCCAGATGGAGTCCGTCGCGCAGCTTCGCCGACGGCGGGTGGCCGTCGCGGATGCGCACCTGCCCGGCGGTGAGCAGGTCGTCGATGGCCTGCTGGTTGCCCGCCTGCTCGAAGAAGTGCCCCAGCGAGCGCGCCACTTCGCCGCCGATGTCGGGCACGCGCTTGTACAGCGGCCACGGCAGGCGGCGGATCAGGTCGAGGTCGCCGAACCACAGCGCCAGCGCCTTGGCCGTGCTCTCGCCGACGTGCTGGATGCCGAGCGCGAACAGCAGGCGTTCGAGCGCCGCATCGCGCGAGCGGTCGATCGCCGCGACCAGGTTGTCGGCCCATTTGGTGGCGATCTTCTTCGGGTTCCAGGCGAACGCGATCGACTGCGCGAGCGCGGCGGCGCGCCAGCCCTCGTCCGCGGCGTCGAGCCGCTGGATCGCGGCGAGCACGGCGCCGCTGCCCTCCGGCGGCAGGTGAGGCTGCACCGACGCGGCCAGCGCGTCCGGCGTGTCCGCGTCGAGCACCAGCTTGAGCTGCAGCAGCTGGTCGCGCGTGAGGCGGTAGAGGTCGGCCACGCCGCGCACGAGGCCGGCGTCGACCAGGGTCTCGACGTACTTGTCGCCCAGCCCCTCGATGTCCATCGCGCGGCGCGAGGCGAAGTGACGGATGGTTTCCTTGCGCTGCGCCGGGCAGCTCAACTCGCCCGAGCAGCGCCAGACCGCCTCGCCCTCCTCGCGCACGATCTCCGAGCCGCAGACCGGGCAGGTCGCCGGCATCGTCCACGGCAGCGCGTCGGCGGGCCGGCGCTCGGCGATCACGGCGACGACCTCCGGGATCACGTCGCCGGCGCGGCGCACGATCACGCTGTCGCCCACGCGTACGTCGAGCCGCGCGATCTGGTCGGCGTTGTGCAGGGTGGCATTGGTGACGACCACACCGGCCACCTGCACCGGCGCCAGCCGCGCCACCGGCGTCGCCGCGCCGGTGCGGCCGATCTGGATCTCGATCGCCTCGACCGTGGTCGCCTGCTCCTGCGCCGGGAACTTGTGCGCGATCGCCCAGCGCGGCGCGCGAGAGACGAAGCCCATCTCGCGCTGGTCGTCAAAGTCGTCGAGCTTGTAGACCACGCCGTCGATGTCGAACGGCAGCGCGTCGCGGCGTTCGCCGATGCGTCGGTAGTAGTCGAGCAGGCCGTCGGCGCCCTCGACCACTTCGGTGAGATTGCTGACCGGGAACCCCCACTCGCGCAGTTGCGCCAGCGTGGCCGAATGCGAATCGGGCAGTTCGCCGCCTTCCACGAGGCCAACGCCGTAGGCGAAGAACGCCAGCGGCCGCTGCGCGGTGATGCGCGGATCGAGCTGGCGCAGCGAACCGGCCGCGCCGTTGCGCGGATTGGCCAGCACCTTGCCGCCGTGCAGACGGGCATGCTCGTTGTACTGCTCGAAGGCGGCGCGCGGCATGTAGACCTCGCCGCGGACTTCCAGTACCGCCGGCCAATCCTTGCCGCGCAGCTTCAGCGGATCGTGCCCGTCTTTCCCGCCGCGCAGGCGCAGCGGGATGGCCTTCACCGTGCGCAGGTTGGCCGTGACGTCCTCGCCCTTGGTCCCGTCGCCGCGGGTGGCGCCCTGCACGAACGCGCCGTGCTCGTAGCGCAGGCTGATCGCGAGGCCGTCGAGCTTGGGTTCGGCGGAGAACTTCGGCAACGGGCGGTCGAGCCTGTCGGCGATGCGGCGCACGAAATCCTGCACTTCCCCGTCGCTGAAGGCGTTGCCGAGCGACAGCATCGGGATCGCGTGCCGGACTTCGGCGAATTTCGCCGACGGTGCATTGCCGACGCGCTGGGTCGGCGAATCGGGCGTCACCAGCTCGGGATGCGCGGTTTCCAGCTCGTCGAGTTCGCGCAGCAGGCGGTCGTACTCGACGTCCGGAATGTTCGGCTCGTCGAGGACGTGGTAGCGGTAGTTGGCGTCTTCCAGGCGGAGCCGGAGCTCGGCGGCGCGTGCGGCGGGCGATCGGGGCGCGGTCATCGCGGGATTTTAGCGGGTCGGGATGTGACTGCCCCCACCCCAGCCCTCCCCCGCTTGCGGGGGAGGGTTGGGGTGGGGGCAAACCGCCGCCGACCTACCAGCGCGGACTGCGCGTCACCGGCGGCGCTTCGTTCTCGCGGTCCCAGGCGCGCAGTTCGTCGCGCAGGCCGGCGATGCGCTGGCGGCCGAGGGCGTTGCGCTGTTCGTCCAGCACCACGCCGTCGAGCAGTTCGGCCATGCGCTGGGCGGCGGGCAGCATCGCGTCCCAGGCGTCGAGCGCGCTGACCGGGGCCGGCAGCGTCAGGAAGAAGGCGATCGCCGGGGTTTCCAGCGCCTGGATCTCGGACATCTCGAAGCTGCCGGGCTTGCGGATGTTGGCGACGCTGAAGATCGGCCCGCGCTCGGGATGGCTCTCCACCAGCCGGTGGAACACGTTCATGTGGCCGTAGGTCAGGCCGGCCTTCTCGGCGGCGACCACGATGTCCGGCCCGCGCAGCACCTGACCGGCCTTCGCCGCGATGTACAGGGTGACGATCTTGTCGAAGTCGTCGCTGGTGCGCTTGCCCAGTTCGCTGTTGGGCGAAGCGGCGCCGACCGCGCCGTCGAGCAGGTCCATCTCGGTCTGCACGATCTCCTCGCCGGCGCCTTCGGGGGCGTCGGCCAGTTCGCGTTCGATCTGTGCGCCGAGCGTGGGCTCCATGCGCTCGCCTTCGCCACGATCCTCGCGCGGCCGCTTGCGTCCCTGTCCCTGGCGCGGCCGGGTGCCGAAGTACCAGATCGCCGCCAGCAGGATCAGGCCGGCCACGAGGATGCCAATGCGCAGTTCGGTCATGCGGGTCCTCCGGGGATCGTGCGGGGCCTCACGCGGCGCCGGCCAGGCGCGCCGCCTCGGCCAGGTCGACGGACACCAGGCGGCTCACGCCCGGCTCGCGCATGGTAACGCCGCTGAGCTGCTGCGCAGCTTCCATCGTCGCCTTGTTGTGGGTGACGAACAGGAACTGCACCTGCTCGCTCATCTCCGACACCATGTTGGTGAAGCGGCCGACGTTGGCCTCGTCCAGCGGCGCATCGACCTCGTCGAGCAGGCAGAACGGCGCCGGATTGAGGCGGAAGATCGCGAACACCAGCGCCACCGCGGTCATCGCCTTCTCGCCGCCGGACAGCAGCGAGATGTTCGACACGCGCTTGCCCGGCGGGCGCGCCATGATCGCCACGCCGGTGTCGAGCAGGTCCTCGCCGGTGAGTTCGAGGTAGGCGTGGCCGCCGCCGAACAGGCGCGGATACAGCTCCTGCACGCCGGAATTGACGCGGTCGAAGGTGTCCTTGAAGCGGCCGCGGGTCTCGCGGTCGATCTTGCGGATCGCGTCTTCCAGGGTTTCCAGCGCGGTGGTGAGGTCGGCGTCCTGCGCGTCGAGGTATTCCTTGCGCTGGGCGGCCTCGGCGTGCTCCTGGATGGCGGCGAGGTTGACCGGCTCGAGCCTGCGCAGCTTGGCGTCGAAGTCGGTGACCATCTTTTCCCAGGCCGGGGCTTGGGCGTCGGCGGCGAGGCTGGCGACCACCTCTTCGAGCACGAAGCCGGCCTCGACCACGGCCGCGGTGAGCTGCTCGGCCCTGATCGCCAGCGCCTGCTGGTCGAGGCGGCGCTGCGAGATCGCCTCGCGCTGCGCCAGCGCCTGCTCCTCGCGCTCGTGGCGGGTGCGCTCGAACGCGCGCAGGTCGTTGTCGACGCCTTCCAGCGCCGAGCGCGCGGCCGCCAGTGCCTTCTCCGCGACCACGCGCTGCTCCAGCGCGGCCTGGCGCTGCTGCTCCAGCGCGACCACCGGGGCGTCGCCCTCGGACAGCTGCGAGGCGAGTTCGCCCAGCCGTGCGTCGAGCTGGCCGCGCTGGCCGCCCATGCGCTGCAGGGCCTGCGCCAGCGCCACGACCTGGGCGCGCTGCGATTCGAGGGTCAGCGCCAGCGCGTGCGCGGTGTCGCGCGATTCACGAGCGGCGGCGCGGGCGGCATCGCGCGCTTCGGCGAACGTGCGGCGCTCGGCTTCCAGTGCATTGCGCACGCCTTCCAGTTCGGCCATGCGGCCGACGGCGTCCTCCAGCTTCGAGCGCGCCTCGCGCGCCTGCTGCGCGCTGCTGTCGATGGTTTCCACCAACTGCGCGAGTTCGCCGTCGATCTTCTCGATCCGCGCCCGCGCGGTGTCCACCCGGCCCTGCTGGCCCTGCAGCTGGCCGGCCAGCTCCGACACGCCGCGGTGCGCGAGGTAGAGCGCGCGCTGCGCGTCCTCGCGCTGCTGCTCGGCCACCAGCAGGCGGTCGCGCCAGGCGGCGATGCCGCGCTCCAGCTCCTGCTCGCGGTGCTGCAGTTCCTCGATCGCGGCGCGCAGTTCCTTGATCTCGCGCTCGCGCAGCAGCGCGCCCTGCTTGGCCGCGCCCGAGCGCACCACGCGCACCCAGCCGGCGCCGAGGCGCTCGCCGCCGCGGGTGATGACCGATTCGCCCTCGCCCAGCCGCGCCTGCAGCGCACGCGCTTCCGACAGGTCTTCGGCGGCGTGCAGGCGGGCCAGCAGGCGGCGGATCGCCAGCGGGCCCTGCACCTTCGCCGCCAGCGAGGTCGGCGCGAACGTCGCGTCACCGGCCTCGGCGGACACCAGCGCCAGCCGCCCCTCGCCCAGTTCGCCCAGGGCATCGACCAGCGTCTCCGGCGCCTCCACCAGCACGCCCTCGATCAGTTGCCCGAGCGCGCCTTCGACGGCGTTCTCCCAGCCCGGCTCGACCGTCAGCCGCTCGCCCACGCGCGCGGCCGAATCCAGCCCGCGCTGGCGCAGCCATTCGACCGCGACGCCCTGCTCCTGGCCGAGCGCGGCATGCTGCAGCGTCTCCAGCGAGGACAGCCGGCCGCGGGCTTCCTGCGCGCGCTTGCGCACTTCGGACAATTCGTTCTGCGCGGTGCGCTGCTGGTCCTGCAGGTCGACCGCGGCCTGCTTGCGCTGTTCGAGGTCCTCGTTCAGTCCGTCGAGCGCGGCCTTCTGCTCCTCGTGGCGCAGGGCGATGGTCTCGAAGGCCTCGGTCAGCGCGGCGAGGTCGAGCGCGCTGCGCTCGCTGCCCAGCTGTTCGCGGCGTCGGTCGGCGTCGAGCGACTGGCGGTCGAGGTAGTCCACGCGCGTGCGCTCGACGTCGCCGGCGCGCGAGGCCTCGTTCTGCTCGCGGTTGTGCGCCTCCCAGCGCTGCTGCCAGTCGGCCAGCGCTTCCTCGGCGTTGCGCAGCGCTTCCTGCCGGACCTCGTCGTCCTCGCGCAGCGCGGCCAGCTGCGGCTCGGCGTCGGCGATCGCAGCCTGCAGCACTTCCAGCCTCGCCTCGTCGCCGCTGATGTGCGCGCCGATCTCCTCCAGCGCGTGCCGGGTTTCCTCGCGCGCCTTGTGCAGGCGTTCGGCCATTTCGCGCTGGTGCGCGATCTGCTGCTCGACCCGCGCCAGGGTGCCGCCGACCTCGTAACTCTCGGTCTGCGCCTTGTTGAGCGCGGCGCCGGCGTCCTCGCGGCGCACGCGGCCGGTTTCCAGCTCGCGCTCGGCCTCGCGCTGCTCGGCGATCAGCTGCTGCAGGCGGGTTTCCTCCTGCGACAGCCCTTCGCGCAGGCCCTGCAGCTGGGCGTCGAGGGCGCGGAACTCCAGCGCCTTCCACTCGGCGTCGCGGATCCTGCGCTCGGCCTGGATCGCGGTGTACTGCTCGGCCTGGCGCGCCTGCCGCTTGAGGTGTTCGAGCTGCTTGCCGACTTCCTCGCGCAGGTCGCTCAGGCGATCGAGGTTCTCGCGGGTGTGGCGGATTCGGGTCTCGGTTTCCTTGCGCCGCTCCTTGTACTTGGAGATGCCGGCGGCCTCCTCGAGGTAGACGCGCAGATCTTCCGGCTTGGCGTCGATCACCTGCGAAATCATGCCCTGCTCGATGATCGAGTAGCTGCGCGGGCCGAGGCCGGTGCCGAGGAACAGGTCGGTGATGTCGCGGCGGCGGCACTTGGCGCCGTTGAGGTAGTAGCCGCTCTGGCCGTCGCGGCCGACGGTGCGCTTGACCGAGATCTCGTTGAAGGCGGCGTATTCGCCCGAGATGGTGTGGTCGGAATTGTCGAAGATCAGCTCGACGGTCGCCTGCGACACCGGCTTGCGCGCGGTGGAGCCGGCGAAGATCACGTCGGTCAGCGAGTCGCCGCGCAGGCGGCTGGCCGAGCTTTCGCCCATCACCCAGCGCACCGCGTCGATGATGTTGGACTTGCCGCAGCCGTTCGGACCGACCACGCCGGTCATGTTGGTCGGCAGGTGCAGCGTGGTGGGATCGACGAAGGATTTGAAACCGGACAGCTTGATCGTGGACAGGCGCATGCGGCGTTCGGTGGCCCCGGCCACGCGTCACGGCGCGGCCCTGTTATTCGTGCAAAATGGCGGGAATGACTCGCAAGTCATTGAATGTACTTGGGTCGATGTGACCCGGAGTTCATTCGAATCCGCGAGTATAGCGGTCGCTCCGGGCCCCGTCCCGGGGGCAGACAAGCGATATTCAGCGCCTTGATTCCGGCCATCGCGCGCGGATGGCTCCCTCCCCCGCCTGTGGAGGAAGGACAACAGGCGCGACTCAGGTCGCCACCTCGGCCAGCCTGTCGAGGAACTGCCGGCACCAGGCGTGGATGTCGCTGCCGGCGATCGGCCGCATCATCGACTGCCAGCGCTCGCGGCGTTCCTCCCGCGACATGGTCGAGGCGCGCGCGATCGCGTCCGCCACGCCGTCCAGGTCGTAGGGGTTGACCAGCAGCGCGGCGTCGAGTTCGGCCGCGGCGCCGGCCAGCATCGACAGCACCAGCACGCCGGGGTCCTCCGGGTCCTGCGCCGCCACGTACTCCTTCGCCACCAGGTTCATGCCGTCGCGCAGCGGGGTCACCAGCGCGACCTTGGCGGCGCGGTAGAAGCCGGTCAGGGTGGCGTGGGCGAAATTGCGGTTGACGTAGCGCAGCGGCGTCCAGTCGGGTTCGGCGTGGGTGCCGTTGATGTGCCCGGCGATGCCTTCGAGCTGGTCGCGCAGGTGTCGGTACTCGGCGACGTCGCCGCGCGAGACCGGCGCGATCTGCAGGAAGGTCAGGCGCCCGCGCTCGGACGGATGGCGCTCGATGTAGCGGCCGAAAGCGCGGAAGCGCTCCGGCAGCCCCTTGGAGTAGTCGAGGCGGTCGACGCCGATGGCGAGCAGGCGCCCGCTCAGGCTCTCGCGCAGCGCGCGCACGGCCGGCTTGTTGACCGCGGCGGCCGACTGGCTGGCGATGCGGGTCGCGTCGATGCCGATCGGGATCGACGTCACCGCCACCCGACCGCCGCCCGGCAGCACCACCGTGCCGTCGCCGTCGATGGTCGCGCGACCGAAGATGCGCGCGTAGGTGCGGAAGCGGTCCGCGTCGCGCGAGGTCTGGAACCCGAGCAGGTCGTAGGCGTACAGCGATCCGAACAGCCGCGCATGCTCGGGCAGCGCCGAGACCAGGTCCGCCGACGGCATCGGCACGTGCAGGAAGAAGCCGATGCGGCAATCGATCCCGCGCTCGCGCAGCAGCGCCGCCAGCGGGATCAGATGGTAGTCGTGGATCCACACCGCATCGTCCTTGCGCAGCAGCGGCGCCAGCCGGTCGGCGAACAGGGCGTTGACCCGGCGGTAGCCTTCGCGGGTCTCGCGCGCGTAGTCGACCAGGTCCAGGCGCGAATGCAGCAGCGGCCACAGGGTGCGGTTGGCGAAGCCGTTGTAGTAATCGTCGTGGTCGCGCCGGTCGAGGTCCATGGTGACGTAGCGCACGTCGCCCTCGGACTGCTCGTGCAGGCGGCCGCTGTCCTCGCGCACCGTCTTGCCGCTCCAGCCGAACCACAGGCCGCCGTGCGTCCTCAGCGCCGCCTCCAGCCCCACCGCGAGCCCGCCGGCGCGGTCCTCGCCCGGCACGGCGACGCGGTTGGAGACGACGACCAGCCGGCTCACGAGGCCTCCATCCAGCTGCGCGACAGCCGCATCGCGGCGATGATCAGGCCGACGTGCGAATAGGTCTGCGGGAAGTTGCCCCAGGCCTCGCCCCCGTCGAAGGCGAGGTCCTCCGACAGCAGCCCGAGGTGGTTGCGGCGCGCGAGCAGGCGCTCGAACATCGCCCGCGCCTCGTCGCCGCGGCCGGTCGCGGCCAGGGCGTCGATGTACCAGAAGGTGCAGATCGTGAAGCTGGTTTCGGGCGCGCCGAAATCGTCCGGCGCGACGTAGCGGAACAGCGCGTCGCCGCGGCGCAGGTCGCGGCCGATGGCGTCGACGGTGGCGACGTAGCGCGGATCGTCCGCGGACAGGAAGCCGATGTCGGTGAGCAGCAGCAGCGAGGCATCGAGGTAGTCGCTGTCGAAGGAGGCGCTGAAGTGGTTCGCTTCCGGCCGCCAGGCGCGTTCGACGGTGGTGGCGTGGATGGCGTCGGCGCGCGTGCGCCAGTACGCGGCGCGGTCGTCGAGCGCGAGCAGGCGCGCGATCTTCGCGAGCCGGTCGCAGGCGGCCCAGCACATCGCCGCGGTGTAGGTGTGCACCTCGGCGCGGCCGCGGAATTCCCACAGGCCGGCGTCGGGCTGGTCGTGCAGCGCCCAGGCGCGCTCGCCCAGCGGCTCCAGCCGGCCGAACGCGGCGGCGTCTCCCGGCTGCGACAGGCGCTGGTCGAAGAACAGCTGGGTCGAGGCCAGCACCACGCTGCCGTAGACGTCGTGCTGCTTCTGCACCCAGGCCAGGTTGCCGCGCCGCACCGGCCCCATGCCGCGGTAGCCGCGCAGGCTCGGCACCTCGGTTTCCTCCAGTTGCTCGGCGAAGTCGATGCCGTACAGCGGCTGCAGGCTGCCGTCGTGGGTGGCGATGTTGAAGATGTAGCGCAGGAACTCCTCCATGCTTTTGGTCGCGCCGAGCCGGTTGAGCGCGCGCACCACAAAGGCCGCGTCGCGCAGCCAGCAGTAGCGGTAGTCCCAGTTGCGCGGCGTGTCCGGCGCCTCGGGGATCGAGGTGGTCATCGCGGCGATGATCGCGCCGCTGTCCTCGTACTGGCACAGCTTGAGAGTGATCGCGCTGCGGATCACCGCCTCCTGCCAGTCCAGCGGCACCGACAGGTAGCGCACCCATTCGCGCCAGTAGGCCTCGGTGCGGCCCAGCGCCTCCTCGACGTAGCCGCCGATCGAACGCAGCAGCGATTCGTCGGGCCCGAACACCAGGTGCACGGTCTCGCCGAGCACGAACGGCGTGCCCTCGCGCACGAAGCGGATCGGCACGTCGGTGGTCAGGCGCAGGGTGAAGCCGGGCAGCAGCCAGCGCATGTGGTTGCTGCCCCAGGTGGCGTCGGGCAGGCGCGCGCCCCAGTCGGCCAGCGGGCGGGCGCGGACGCGGATGCGCGGCGTGCCCGCCAGCGGCGTGACCCGGCGCACGATCGACACCGGCCGGTAGATGCGCCCGTTCTGCTTCCAGCGCGGCGCGAAATCGACGATCTCCACCGCGCCGCCGTGGCGGTCGTGCAGCACGGTGCGCAGGATCGCGGTGTTGGTGACGTAGTGCTGCTCGCTGCGCGCGAAGTCCTCCAACTCGATCGCCAGGTCGCCGCCGTCGTGGTCGCCCGGCGACAGCAGCGCGCAGAACGCAGGATCGCCGTCGAATGCCGGCAGGCAGCTCCAGACCACGCGCGCCTGCCGGTCGATCAGCGCGCCGAAGCTGCCGTTGCCGATCACGCCGAGGTCGAGCGTCTGCTGCATGTGTCTCTCCTGTCGCGTCGTGCGGGAAATTCCGGGAAATCCGGACTCCAAGCCATTCCCGCGAAGCGCCCGGCAACCGCCGAAGGCTGGCCAGGCGGGAATGAAATGAACCGTCCCGCGCCAAGGGTGGCTTCCGATGTCATCCCGAGCGTAGCGAGGGATCCCGCCTTGAATGTCTTCGGAAAGAAGATCCCTCGCTACGCTCGGGATGACAAGGGTAGTAGCGGGACGACAAGGGTTCATCCCATGTCATGGGTCGACACCCAGCCATGCATGCACCGAAGCGATGTCCGGCAGGCGGTGGCGCGCGACCGTGTCCGCGCGATCGCCCACCAGCACGCTGAGGCCACCGTGCGCGTTGACCACCTCGAAGCCGTGCTCGTCGGTCAGGTCGTCGCCGACGAACACCGGCGGGCGACCCCGGAACGGCGGTTCGCCGATGAAGGCCTCGATCGCGACGCCCTTGTCGGCGCGCTGCGGGCGCAGTTCGACCACGTGGTCGCCCGGCTGCAGGTGGTAGCCGGGCAGGCGCGTGAGCGCCTGGATCGCGAACGCCTGCAGGTCGGCGGCAGCCTCGGGCATCGCGCGCCAGTGCAGCGCCATCGCCTCGCCCTTGTCTTCCAGCAGCGCCTGCGGATAGCGCGTGAGCAAGGTTTTCGCCAGCATCTTGGTCGCCTGCAGCGCGACCGGCGGCGCGGCCGGTTCGGGCAGGTCCTCGCCGGCGCGGCGGCGCTGCAGGCCATGCATGCCGGCGGCGGCCAGGTGCAGCGGCGCGAACATGCGGTCGAGCATCTCGATCCGGCGCCCGCTGACCAGCGCCAGCGCGCCATCCATCGCATCGGCGAGCGCGGCGAGGCGTTGCACGAGGCTTGCGGACACCTGCACCCGCTCGGGATGGTCCGCGAATTCCACCAGGGTGCCGTCGACGTCGAGGAACAGCGCCCAGCGATCGGACAACGGCGGTGGCGGCGGCAGGAGGGGGGCGCCGTCGACTGTCATGCGCCCATCATCGCCCGGATCGCGACTACGCGCGATGAAGATGTCCTCAGCCGCGCATGAGCGCGCGCCCGTCCTCCGGGTCGAAGGCATGCAGGTGCGCCGGCGACGCGCGCAGGTGCAGCGTGCCGCCGGGCACCGGCACGTCGCCCGGTGGCAGGCGCGCGACCAGCGCCTGCTCGCCAAGGCGCAGGTTGACGTAGACCTCGCTGCCGACCGGCTCGACGACATCGACGAAGGCCGCGAACGCCCCGGCATCGCCCTCGTCCGCGCGCAGCAGGTGCTCCGGGCGCACGCCGACCTGCAGTTCGCGCCCGTGCCAGGCGGCGTCGAGCCCGGCGTCGGCCGGCAGCGGCAGGCGCGTGCCGTCGGCCAGTTCCAGCGTCCAGCCACCCTCGCGCTGCAGCCGCCCGCGCAGCACGTTCATCGCCGGGCTGCCGAGGAAGGTGGCGACGAACAGGTTCGCCGGGCGCTCGTACAGCGCCATCGGCGTGTCGATCTGCTGCACCTCCCCGTCCTTCATCACCACGATGCGCTGGCCGAGGGTCATCGCCTCGATCTGGTCGTGGGTGACATAGACCATGGTCGCGCCGAGCCGCTGGTGCAGCCGCGCGATCTCCACGCGCATGCCGGCGCGCAGCTTGGCGTCGAGGTTGGACAGCGGTTCGTCGAGCAGGAACACCTGCGGCTGGCGCACCAGCGCGCGGCCGAGCGCGACGCGCTGGCGCTGCCCGCCCGACAGCTGCCCGGGCTTGCGCTGCAGCAGGCCGTCGAGTTCGAGCACCCTCGCCGCCTCGGCCACGCGCGCAGCGATGGCCGCCCTGTCCATGCCGCGCAGCTTCAGTGCGAACGCGAGGTTCTCCGCCACGCTCATGTGCGGGTACAGCGCGTAGCTCTGGAACACCATGGCGATGTCGCGGTCCTTCGGCGCGACGTCGTTGACCACGCGCTCGCCGATGCGCAGCGTGCCCGACGAGATCGTCTCCAGCCCCGCGATCATGCGCAGCAGCGTGGTCTTGCCGCAGCCCGACGGCCCCACCAGCACCAGCAGTTCGCCGTCGCCGACCTCGAAACTGGCGCCGGCCACGCCGACGTGGCCGTTCGGATACACCTTGCGCAGGTTGTCGAGCTGCACGCGCGCCATCGTTCCTCCCGCTCGGATGCCGGTCGTCCGGCGGGCGCGACGCCGCGCGACCCCGCGCACGAATACGAATGCACAGGGTCCGCAGCCCGGCGCGCTCCGCATACACTGGCCCGGACGATTGCGGTATTCTGGCATGTAATCGTTTTCATACCACCGCTGCCGTGCCGCGGCGCAGGAACAGGTCGCCAATGTCTCGCTCGTCCGACAGGGATTTCACGTTTCCGCAGGGCTTCCTCTGGGGGGCCGCCACCGCCGCCCACCAGATCGAGGGCTCGCCGCTGGCCGATGGCGCCGGCCCCAGCATCTGGACCCGCTTCGCGCACACGCCGGGCATGACGCTCAACGGCGACACCGGCGACGTCGCCTGCGACCACTACCGGCGCTGGAAGGACGACGTGAAGCTGATGCGCGAGCTGGGCCTGAAGGCCTACCGCTTCAGCACCTCGTGGTCGCGGATCCTGCCCGAGGGCAGCGGCCGCGTGAACCAGGCCGGCCTCGACTTCTATTCGCGCCTGGTCGACGAACTGCTGGCCAACGACATCGAGCCGCTGCTCACCCTCTACCACTGGGACCTGCCGGCCGCGCTCGACGACCGCGGCGGCTGGCTCAACCGCGACTGCGCCGACTGGTTCGCCGAATACGGCCGCGTGCTCTACCGCGCGCTCGACGGCCGGGTGAAGAAGTGGGTCACGCTCAACGAGCCCTGGGTGGTCACCGACGGCGGTTACCTGCACGGCGCCCTCGCCCCCGGGCATCGCAGCAAATACGAAGCGCCGATCGCCTCGCACAACCTGATGCGCGCGCACGGCGCGGCGGTGCAGGCCTACCGCGCCGAAGGCCAGCACGAGATCGGGCTGGTGGTGAACATCGAACCGAAGTACCCGGCCACTGACTCGGCGGAAGACGCGGCCGCCACCCGTCGCGCGCACGCCTACATGAACGAGCAGTACCTGCACCCCGCCCTGCTCGGCCACTATCCGCCCGAACTCAGGGAAATCTTCGGCGACGCCTGGCCCGAGTTCCCCGCCGAGGACTTCGACCTGATCGTGCAGCCGCTCGACTTCGTCGGCATCAACTACTACACGCGCAGTGTCACCACCGCCAACGACAGCTATCCGCTCAAGGCCGGCGGCGTGCGCCAGCCGCTGGGCACCTATACCGAAACCGGCTGGGAGGTATTCCCGCAGGGACTGACCGACCTGCTTCTGTGGTTCAAGCAGACCTACGGCGACCTGCCGCTGTACGTGACCGAGAACGGCGCGGCGTTCTTCGACCCGGCGGCGGCCGAGGACGGCCGCGTGCGCGATCCGCTGCGGATCGATTACATCCGAAAGCACCTGCGCGCGATCCACGACGCCATCGCGGCCGGCGTGGACGTGCGCGGCTACATGGCCTGGTCGCTGCTCGACAACCTGGAGTGGTCGCTGGGCTATTCCAAACGGTTCGGTATCGTCCACGTCAACTACGAAACCCAGGCGCGCACCCCGAAGGACAGCGCCCGCTGGTACTCTGGCATCATTGCCAGCCACGGACGTATCTTGTCCGATCCCCTTCCCTACTGAGAGCAGACGCCGGCGTCCATGCACGATTCCCTATTGCTGTTCGGCGCCACCGGCGACCTTGCCCAACGCTACCTGTTCCCCTCGCTGCTGCACCTGCTGCGCGACCGGCTGCTGCCGGAATCCTTCCGGGTGATCGCGATCGGCCGCACCGAGCACGACGACGAGGGCTTCCGCGCCTGGCTGCGCGGGCGCATCGGCAACGGCGATTCGCGCAACGACGGCGCCCTCGACAGCCTGCTCGGGCGCATCCACTACCACCCGCTCGACCTCAACGACACAGCGGGCATGGCCGCGACCCTGTCGCGCTACGCCGACCGCCCCGCGGTCAGCTACCTGTCGACGCCGCCGAACCTGTTCGAATCCGCCTGCAACGGGCTCAAGGCCGCCGGCCTGCTGGAGCCGCCGTCGCGGCTGGTGCTGGAGAAGCCGATCGGCCACGACCTGCCCTCGGCGCGCGAGATCGACGCCACGCTCAAGTCGGCGCTGGACGAGTCGCGGATCTTCCGCATCGACCATTACCTCGGCAAGGCGCCGGTGCAGAACCTGCTGGCGCTGCGCTTCGGCAACACCCTGCTCGAGGCCGTGTGGCAGCACCGCTGGATCGAGTCGGTCGACATCATCGTCGCCGAAACCGCCGGCGTGGACGGCCGCGAGGGCTACTACGCCGACTACGGCGCGCTGCGCGACATGGTGCAGAACCACATGCTGCAGTTGCTGGCGCTGATCGCGATGGAGCCGCCGGCCGTGCTCGACGCCGACAGCATCCGCGACGAGAAGCGCAAGGTGCTGCGCGCGCTGCGCCCGATGACCGCCGCCGACGCCGCCGCCGACAGCGTGCGCGGCCGCTACGGCCCGGGCGTGGTGGAAGGCGCGGCGGCGAAAGGTTTTAAGGCTGACAGCGCTGTCGAAACCTTCGTCGGCCTGCGCGCCTGGATCGACAACTGGCGCTGGGCCGGCGTGCCGTTCCGGCTGGTGACCGGCAAGCGCATGCCCTCGCGCACGACCGAGGTGATGGTCAACTTCAAGCCGGTCACGCACTGGGTGTTCGGCCGCCCCGACGGGCAACACGCCCGCCCCAACAGCCTGCGCATGCGCCTGCAGCCGGAAGAGACCATCGAGCTCGGCCTGATGGGCAGCCTCGCCGCGCCGGAATGGGGCGCGACCGAACTGCTGCCGATGTCGCTCGACCTGGCGATGCTGCCGCCCAAGCGCCGCATCGCCTACGAGCGGCTGATGATCGACGCGCTCAAGGGCGACCAGACCCTGTTCGTGCGCGACGACGAGGTCGAGGCCGCCTGGCGCTGGATCGACAGCGTCAGCGCCGCCTGGCAGCAGGCCGGTACGCCGGTGCAGGAATACCCCGCCGGCTCGTGGGGGCCGGCCGCCGCCGCGCCGTTCCTGCCGCGCACCGTCGGCGGCAAGGGTGGGCGCGGCGGATGAGCGGCGAGTCGCGCGTCCTGCTGGCCGACATCGGCGGCACCAACGCCCGCTTCGCGCTGGCCGACCCGGCGTCGAACACGCCGCTGCTCGCCGACAGCGTGCAGGCCTTCGCGGTGGCCGACTTCCCCTCGCTGGCGGAGGCCGCGCGCCACTACCTGCACGAGACCGGCGAGCAGGAGACCGGCATCCGCCACGGCGTGTTCGCCGTCGCCGGCCGCGTCGACGGCGACGAGGCGCGCATCACCAACCATCCCTGGGTGATCTCGCGGCCGCGCACGCAGGCCCAGCTCGGCTTCGAGCGCGTCACCCTGATCAACGATTTCGCCGCGCAGGCGATGGCGATCCCGCTGCTGCAGCCCGGCGACATCGCGCAGATCGGCGGCGTGCCCTGGATCCGCGAGGAATCGCCACGGCACCGCACCTACGCCATCCTCGGGCCCGGCACCGGGCTCGGCGTCGGCGCCCTGGTCATCCGCGACGGCCGCCAGTACCCACTGGAAACCGAGGGCGGCCACGTCAGCTTCCCGCCCGGCACGCCGGAGGAACTGGCGATCCTCGACCGCCTGTCGGCGCAGTTCGGGCGCGTCTCCAACGAACGCCTGATCTGCGGCCCGGGCCTGGTCAACATCCATCGCGCGCTGAGCGAACTCGCCGGCGAGGATCCCGGCCCGCTGCAGCCGGCCGACATCACCGCGCGCGCCCAGGCCGGCGATCCGCGCTGCATGCGCGCGGTCGACGTGTTCTGCGCCGTGTTCGGCGCGATCTCGGGCGACCTCGTGCTCACCCTGGGCGCCTGGGACGGCGTGTTCCTGACCGGCGGCCTGGTGCCGAAGATGCTCGACGCCCTGCAGCACTCGGGCTTCCGCCAGCGCTTCGAGCACAAGGGCCGTTTCTCGCCGACGATGGCGCGGGTGCCCTCGCTCGCCGTGCTGCATCCGCACGCCGGCCTGCTCGGCACCGCCGCGATCGCGCGCCAGGAAGCGCTGGAGGCGCAGCCGGCGTGACCAGTCACGACGCCCGCCCCGAATCCGCCCACCCGGCCTTCCGCCCGCGGGTGCGCATGCACAGCTACGAGTCGCAGATGCAGTGGACCTGGGGCGCGGCGGTGGCGATCTCCTCGGTGCTGGCGCGCGACCTGCAGCACAAGCCGCGCGCGCGCCTGCTGCTGTCGGGCGGCAGCACGCCGGCGCCGGTGTACGCCGCGCTGTCGAAGGCGCCGCTGGATTGGGACCGCGTCGACATCGCCCTGGTCGACGAACGCTGGCTGCTGCCGGACGATCCCGACAGCAACTCGCGGCTGGTGCGCGAATCGCTGCTGCAGAACAACGCCACCAAGGCGCGCTTCGAGAACATCACCCGCCCCGGCCGCAGCATCGAGGAGGCGGTGAACACCGCCAACCTGCACGCGCAAGCGCCGCCCGGCGTGGTCGTGCTCGGCATGGGCGAGGACGGCCACACCGCCTCGCTGTTCCCGCGCATGCAGGGCCTCGACGCCGCGCTGGAGTCGCGCGCGGCCTATGTCTCCGCCGACGCCACCGGCTGCCCCGGCGCGGGCAAGTTCCTGCGCCGCATCAGCCTGACGCCGGCCGGGCTCGCGCCCGCGCATACGCGCCTGCTGCTGATCCGCGGCGAAAGCAAGCGCAAGCTGCTCGACCGCGTGCTCGACGGCAACGACCCGCACGAGTACCCCGCGCGGATCGCCTTCCTGACGCCCGGCGCGACGCTGGACATCCACTGGTGTCCATGACCGCGCGGTCGCGACGCCCCAGACACGCCTCATCGCCAGAACGCCAATGAGCCTGCACCCGATCCTCCACGACGTCACCGAGCGCATCCGCCGCCGCAGCCGCGCCTCGCGCGCCGCCTACCTCGCCGGCATCGACGCGATGCACCAGGCCGGCCCCAACCGCACGCGGCTGAGCTGCGGCAACCTCGCCCACTCCTTCGCCGCCTGCGGCCCGACCGACAAGTCGCGCCTGCGCGGCGACGCCACGCCCAACCTCGGCATCGTTACCGCCTACAACGACATGCTGTCGGCGCACCAGCCCTACGAAACCTATCCGCAGCTGATCCGCGAACATGCACGCAGCCTCGGCGCCACCGCCCAGGTCGCCGGCGGCGTGCCGGCGATGTGCGACGGCGTCACCCAGGGCCGCGCCGGCATGGAGCTGTCGCTGTTCTCGCGCGACGCGATCGCGCAGGCCACCGCGGTGTCGCTGTCGCACGACATGTTCGACAGCGCCGTGTACCTGGGCATCTGCGACAAGATCGTGCCCGGCCTGCTGATCGGCGCGCTGGCCTTCGGCCACCTGCCGGCGGTGTTCGTGCCCGCCGGGCCGATGACGCCCGGCATCCCCAACAAGAAGAAGGCCGAGGTGCGCGAGCGCTACGCCGCCGGCGAGGCCACGCGCGAGGAACTGCTGGAGGCCGAAGCGTCTTCCTACCACGCGCCCGGCACCTGCACCTTCTACGGCACCGCCAACTCCAACCAGGTGCTGCTGGAGGCGATGGGCGTGCAGCTGCCCGGCTCGTTCGCCAATCCCGGCACCACGCTGCGCGACGCGCTGACCCGCGCCGCGACCGAACGCGCGCTGCGCATCAGCGCGCTCGGCGGCGACTACCGCCCGCTCGGCCGCATCATCGACGAGCGTGCGATCGTCAACGCGATCGTCGCGCTGATGGCCACCGGCGGCTCGACCAACCACACCATCCACTGGATCGCGGTCGCGCGCGCGGCCGGCATCTCGCTGACCTGGGACGACATGGACGCGCTGTCGCAGGTCGTGCCCCTGCTCGCCCGCGTGTATCCCAACGGCGAGGCCGACGTGAACCGCTTCCACGCCGCCGGCGGCATCGGCTTCGTGTTCCGCGAACTGCTCGACGCGGGGCTGATGCATCCCGACCCCGAAACCGTCCTGCCCGGCGGCATGCGCGCCTGGTGCGACGAACCGACGCTCGCCGACGGCGCGCTGGCGTTCACGCCCACGGTGGCGACCAGCGGCGACGAGGACGTGGTACGCCCCGCGTCCGCACCGTTCGAAGCGCAGGGCGGCCTGCGCCTGCTGCGCGGCAACCTCGGCCGTTCACTGATCAAGCTGTCGGCGGTGAAGCCGGAGTTCCGCACGATCGAGGCGCCGGCGGTGGTGGTCGACGATCCGCGCGCGCTGAACAAGCTGCACGCCGCCGGTCTGCTGCCCGAGCATTTCGTCGCCGTCGTGCGCTACCAGGGCCCGAAGGCGAACGGCATGCCGGAACTGCATTCGCTGGCGCCGCTGCTGGGGATGCTGCAGAACCAGGGCCGGCGCGTGGCCCTGGTCACCGATGGCCGCCTGTCTGGCGCGTCGGGCAAGATCCCCGCGGCCATCCACCTGACCCCGGAAGCCGCGCGCGGCGGCCCGATCGGCAAGCTGCGCGAGGGCGACATCGTTCGCCTCGACGGCGAGGCCGGCACGCTCGAAGCCCTGGTCGACGCCGGCGAATGGGCCGAGCGCGACTGCGCGCCGAACACCTCGCACTGCGCCTGGGACATCGGCCGCAACCTGTTCGCCTTCAACCGCGCGATGGTCTCGCCCGCCGACCAGGGCGCGCTGTCGATCTCCTGCGGCCCGCCCGCGCGCGACGGCGGACAGTGGGACTACGATGCCGAGTACGAACTGGGCGACGATCCGCATGCTGCGGCCGAGGCGCCGCATGAGGCGAAGGATGCCTGATGCTTTCGGCCGGACCTTGTCATCCCGAGCGCAGCGAGGGATCTTGCATCCGGTCGCCGGGAACAAGATCCCTCGCTGCGCTCGGGATGACAGCCGGTCCTTCCTGCCGCCCACACCAATGACCTCCACCTCCCAATCCCCATGACCATCGAATCCCTCCAGCAACGCGCCGAACACCTCCTGCTCGACGCCGGCATCCTGCCGGTCATCACCGCCGACAGCGTCGACCAGGGGCGCCGCATCGCCGAGGCGCTGCTGGAAGGCGGTCTGAAGTCACTCGAACTCACCCTGCGCACGCCGGCCGCGCTGGAGACGCTCGCGGCGCTGAAGAAGGAGCTGCCGGACATCGTCATCGGCGCCGGCACCGTGCTCAACACCGAACACATCCGCCAGTCGATCGACGCCGGCGCCGATTTCCTGGTCACGCCGGGCACGCCGCCGGCGCTGGCCGAGGCGCTGGCCGAGGCATCCATCCCGGCCGTGCCCGGCGGCGCCACGCCGACCGAATTCCTGTCGCTGATGGCACACGGCTTCCGCGTGTGCAAGCTGTTCCCGGCCAGCGCGGTCGGCGGACTGGCGATGCTCAAGGGCCTCGCCGGCCCGATCGCGGGATTGAAGCTCTGCCCCACCGGCGGCATCACCGAAGCCAACGCCGGCGAATTCCTCGCCCAGCCGAACGTGCTGTGCATCGGCGGCTCGTGGATGGTGCCCAGGGACTGGCTGGCCGCGGGCGACTGGGGCAAGGTCCGCGACAGCGCGGCGAAGGCCGCCGCGATCATCGCGAAGGCGCGCGCGGCGGGCTGACGGGAAGTCCGGCATCGCATACGACATCAGCTCTCTGCGAGCATCAACAGGAAGCCGTATCGAGTCGCCATTGTCGTCACTCTCCGACGTCCACCTTGCCTGTCGTCATCCCAGCGAAAGCCGGGATCCATTTTCGGGGGCGCGCAAACGTCAACATGGATCCCAGCTTTCGCTGGGATGACGGCACGGGATTCCATGACGACGCGGCGTTCCGCGACGACACGGGGGGCCCGCGACGGCACGGGATTCCGGTGTTATCCCATCCCACCTCGCCGTGCCAGCAACCGCTGCATCAGGCAGAACGCCAGCAGCAGCGCGCCGATGGCGATCTTCGTCCACCACGAACTGAGCGTGCCGTCGAACACGATCAGGGTCTGGATCAGGCCCAGCACCAGCACCCCGAACAGGGTGCCGAGCACGTAGCCGCTGCCGCCGGCGAGCAGGGTGCCGCCGATCACCACCGCCGCGATCGCGTCCAGCTCCAGCCCGGTCGCGTGCAGGCTGTAGCCGCTGAGCATGTAGAAGGTGCAGACCACGCCGCCCAGCGCCGAGCACAAGCCGCTGAGCGCGTACACGCGCACCAGGGTCGCGTCCACCGGCAGGCCCATCAGCCGCGCGGAGTGTTCGCTGCCGCCGATCGCGTACACCGTGCGACCGAAGCGGGTCATGCCCGCCAGCACCGCGCCGGCGGCGACGACCAGCAGCGCGATCGCGGCACCGACCGACAGCGAGGCGCCGCCACCCAGCGGGATCCGCAGGCTGGCCACGGCCACGTGGAAGGCATGGTCGATGCCGATCGAGTCCACGCTCACCAGCATCGCCGCGCCGCGGGCGAGGAACATGCCGGCCAGCGTCACCACGAACGGCTGCAGCCGGTAGCGCTGAATCGCCACGCCCATCAGCGCGCCGAAGGCCGTGCCCAGCGCCAGCACCAGCGCGATCGCCGCCAGCGGATGCCAGCCGTGGCGCTGCACCAGGCTCGCCAGCAGCACCGTGCTGAAAGCGACCACCGCGCCCACCGACAGGTCGATGCCGCCGGTGAGGATCACGAAGGTCATGCCGACCGCGACGATCAGCAGGAAGCCGTTGTCGATGAACAGGTTGAGGAACACCTGCGGCGACAGGAAGCCGTCGTACAGCACGCCGCCGGCGATCGACATCGCCAGGAACAGCGAGACGGTGGCCGCGAGCGAGACGTAACGCGGATCGCGCCACAGGCGCGCGAATCCGCCCGGCCGCAGCAGGCCGCGCAGCGGCACCGCGCTCATGCCCGCCCCCTTGCCGGGCGCTGCACCAGCGCCTTGAGCTGCCCGCGGAATTCGGGCGACTGCAGCAGCAGCACCGCCAGCACCAGCAGCGCCTTGACCACGAGGTTCACCTGCGGCGGAATGCCGATCGCGTAGATGGTGGTGGTGAGCGTCTGGATGATCAGCGCGCCGACCAGGCTGCCGGCGAGGCTGAAGCGCCCGCCCGCCAGCGCGGTGCCGCCGAGCGCGACGGCGAGGATCGCGTCGAGTTCGAGCAACTGCCCGGCGTTGTTGGCGTCGGCGCTGGCGACGTTGGCGCTGACCAGCAGGCCGGCCAGTCCGGCGCAGAAGCCGCAGAACACGTACAGGGCCAGGGTGATCGCCTTCGCGCGCACGCCGGCGACGTGCGCGGCGACCGGGTTGTGGCCGATGGCGCGCACGAACAGGCCGAGCGCGGTGCCGTCGAGCAGCAACTTCAGCCCCGCGAACACCGCCACCACCACGAACAGCGCGAACGGCAGGCCGAGCACGAAACCGCTGCCGAGGAAGGCGTACGGCGCGTAATAGATCGTCAGGATCTGGCCGTCGCTGACCAGTTGCGCGATGCCACGTCCGGCCACCATCAGGATCAGCGTGGCGATGATCGGCTGCATGCCGACCTTCACCACCAGCAGCCCGTTCCACAGCCCGCACAGCGCGGCCGCGCCGAGCGCGGCGGCGACCGCGGCGAACAGCGGCGCGAGCCCGCCGCCGCCGCCCGCGGTCATGCGGGTGATGGTCCACGCGGCGACGGTCGCGGAGATCGCGAGCACCGCGCCGACCGAGATGTCGAGCCCGCGCACCGCGATCACCAGGGTCATGCCCAGCGACACGAGGATCAACGGCGCGGCGCGGTTGGCGATGTCGACCAGGTTGCCGTACAGCCGCCCGTCGCGCCATTCCAGCGACAGGAAACCAGGATTGAACGCGCCGTTGCCAAGCAGCAGCAAGGCCAGCGCCAGCAGCGGCCAGAACAGCGGATGCGCGAAGGCGCGCTGCGCCAGCGAGGGCCGCGGCGGTTCGGCGGCGGGCGTGGGCATGGGCGATCGTCCGCGCGCCATCAGCCCTGCCCCGCGATCAGGGCGAGCACCTGGTCGCCGTCGCTGCCGCCGGGCAGTTCACCGGCCTTGTGGCGTTCGCGCAGCACGGCGATGCGGTCGCCAAGCCGCGTGAGCTCCTCGATCTCGGCGGAGATGAACAGCACGGCCATGCCCTGCCGCGCGAGGCGCACCACTTCGGCCATGATTTCCTGCTTGGCGGCGATGTCGATGCCGCGCGTGGGTTCGTCGAGGACCAGCAGCCTCGGCTGCGTGGCGAGCCAGCGCGCCAGCACCACCTTCTGCTGGTTGCCGCCGGACAGCGCGCCAACCGGGGTCTCGATACCGGCGGCCTTGATCCCTAGCAGGGCGACGTAGTGCGCCGCCATCTCGTCCTGTTTCGCGCGCGGCAGCGAGCGCCGCCAGCCGCGCCGCGCCTGCAGCGCCAGCACGATGTTCTCGCGCACCGACAGGCCGGCGACGATGCCTTCGGTCTTGCGCTCCTCCGGGCACAGCGCCAGCCCGCGCGCGACCGCGTCGGCGGGATGGTGCAGTTCGGCCTGCGCGCCATCGATCACGAGTTCGCCCCTGTCGGCGCGGTCGAGGCCGAACAGCAGGCGCGCGAGTTCGGTGCGGCCGGAACCGAGCAGCCCGCCGAGCCCGAGCACTTCGCCCGCGCGCAGCTGCAGGTCGACCGGCTGCAGGCTGCCGCGCCGCCCGAGCCCGCGCGCCTCGACCACGACCGGACCGTCGGCGGCGGGGCCCGCATCGGCGTCGCGGACGCCGGCGAGTTCGACCTCACGCCCGACCATCGCCTTCACCAGCGCCGCCTGCGGCAGTTCCGCCGGCAGGTACTCGCCGACAAGGCCGCCGTTGCGCAGCACGGTGATGCGGTCGGCCACCGCATAGACCTGGTCGAGGAAGTGGGTGACGAACAGGATCGCCATGCCGCGCCCGCGCAGGCGGCGCATCACCGCGAACAGTTCGCGCACCTCGCCTTCGTCGAGGCTGGAGGTGGGTTCGTCGAGGATCAGCACGCGCGCGCGGACGCCAAGCGCGCGCGCGATCGCGACCATCTGCTGGATCGCGACCGGATAGGCCGACAGCGGCCGGTCCACGTCGAGATCCAGGTTCAGCGCCTGCAGCAGCGCACGAGCGCCGGCGCGCACCTGCTTCCAGTCGACCAGGCCGAACCGACGCGGGTAGCGGCCGGCGTAAAGGTTCTCGGCCACCGACAGGTTCGGGCAGAGGTTCACTTCCTGGTAGACGGTGCTGATGCCCTCGCGCTGCGCGTCGAGCGGGTTGGCCGGGGCGATGGTGCGGCCGTCGAGCACGACCGTGCCGGCATCCGGCGTTTCCACGCCGGTCAGCAGCTTGATCAAGGTCGACTTGCCGGCGCCGTTCTGGCCCATCAGCGCGTGGATCTCGCCTGCGCACAGGCGGAGGCCGGCGCCGTCGAGCGCGCGCGTGGCGCCGAAGCGCTTGTGCAGTCCCTCGGCGTGGAGGACGACGCTCAACGGCGGCCCCTGGTCAGTATCCGCGATTGGGCAGCTCGGCCTCGGCCTGTTCCTGCGTGAACACGCCCTCGTCCACCGTCACCCGCTTCGGCACCTCGTTGCCGGCGTGCACGTCACGGATCAGGTCCGCCAGCTGCGGGCCGAGCAGCGGATTGCATTCCACCGTCGCGTTGAGCTTGCCCGCCTTCATCGCCTCGAACGCGCCGCGCACGCCGTCGATGGAGACGATGCGGATGTCGCTGCCCGGCTTCAGCCCGGCCTCCTCGATCGCCTGGATCGCGCCGATCGCCATGTCGTCGTTGTGCGCGAACAGCACGTCGATGTTGCGGCCCTCGGCCTTGAGGAAGGCTTCCATCACCTCCTTGCCCCTGGCGCGGGTGAAGTCGCCGCTCTGCGAACGCACGATCCGGAAGCGGTCGTCGCCGTCGATGACCTCCTTGAAGCCCTTCATGCGATCGTTGGCCGGCGCCGAGCCGACCGTGCCCTGCAGCTCGACGATGCGCACCGGGCCGGCCTTGCCTTCGCTGTCGCCAACCAGCCATTGCGCAGCGCGACGGCCTTCCTCGACGAAGTCCGAGCCGATGAAGGTCGCATACAGCGAATCGTCGGACACGTTCACCGCGCGGTCGGTCAGCACCACCGGGATGTTCGCCGCCTTCGCCTCGCGCAGCACCGTGTCCCAGCCGGTTTCGACCACCGGCGAGAACGCGATCACGTCCACGCGCTGGGCGATGAACGAGCGCAGCGCCTTGATCTGGTTCTCCTGCTTCTGCTGCGCGTCGGAGAACTTGAGGTTGAATTCCGGCGCGGCCAGCGCCTCCTTCACCGAACGCGTATTGGCCGTGCGCCACTCGCTCTCGGCGCCGACCTGGCTGAAGCCGACCGTGATCGCGCCACCGCCCGCAGCCGCGCCCTGCGCGTCGTCGCCACCGGAACAACCGGCCAGCACCACCGCGCACAGCAGCGTCGCCACTCCCAGAACCTGTCGCATCGCACCCTCCCGAAGTCGATGTGTTGACGCCAACCGCATGCTGCCACAGCCCGGCCGGCGCATGCCCGCGGCGGCCTCAGGCCGCGGTGTAGGCGGTCTTGACCGTGGTGTAGAACTCCGCCGCGTAACGGCCCTGCTCGCGCGGCCCGTAACTCGATGCCTTGCGCCCGCCGAACGGCACGTGCGGATCCACGCCCGCGGTCGGCAGATTGACCATCACCATGCCCGCCTGTGCGTGGCGCTTGAAGTGGGTGGCGTGCTTCAACGACGTGGTGCAGATGCCGGCGCACAGGCCGAACTCGGTGTCGTTGGCCAGCGCCAGCGCGTGCTCGTAGTCGTCGGCGCGCAGCACCGCGGCCACCGGCCCAAAGATTTCCTCGCGGGCGATGCGGTCCGACGGCTTCGCCGCGAACAGCGTCGGCGCGAGGTAGTGGCCCTTCGTCTTCCCTTCCACGCGCCCGCCGCCGGCGAGCAGTTCGCCGCCGTCGTCGTGGCCGGCCTGGATGTAGGACAGGTCGGTGTCGAGCTGCTGCCGGCTGGCGACCGGGCCGATGTCGATCCCCGCCTCCAGCGGATCGCCGACCCTGACCTTCGCCAGACGCGCCTGCGCGCGCGCGACGAACTCGTCGTACACCGCGTTCTCCACGATCAGCCGGCTTGACGCCGTGCAGCGCTGGCCGGTGGAGAAGAACGCGCCGTTGACCGCGCATTCCACCGCGGTGTCGAGGTCGGCGTCGGCCAGCACCACCAGCGGGTTCTTGCCGCCCATCTCCATCTGCACCTTGAGCGCGCGCGCCGCGGCTTGCTTGAGCAGCGCGTGGCCGGTGGGCACCGAGCCGGTGAAGGTCAGCGCGTCCAGCTTCGGGTGCTCGACCATCGCCTGGCCGACCACGCGGCCGCTGCCGAGCACCATGTTGAACACGCCCTCGGGCAGGCCGGAGCGCGAAAGGATTTCCGCGATCGCCCAGGCGCAGCCCGGCACGATCTCCGCCGGCTTGAACACCACCGTGTTGCCGTAAGCCAGCGCCGGCGCGATCTTCCACGCCGGAATCGCCAGCGGGAAGTTCCACGGCGCGATGATGCCGACGGTGCCGACCGGCTCGCGCGTGATCTCCACGTCCACGCCCGGACGCGTCGAGGCCAGCTTCTCGCCGGGGATGCGCAGCGCCTCGCCGGCGAAGAACTTGAAGATCTGCCCGGCGCGTGCAGCCTCGCCGATGCTCTCGGGCAGGGTCTTGCCCTCCTCGCGCGCGAGCAGGCGGCCCAGTTCGGCCTTGCGCGCGAGGATCTCGCTGCCGACGAAGTCGAGGATGTCGGCGCGCTGCTGCGGGTTGGACAGCGACCAGGCCGGCAGCGCCGCGCCGGCCGCGTCCACCGCCTGCGCGGCGCGCGCGGCGTCGAGCGTGCCGTAGTGGCCGACCGGCACGTCGAGATCGGACGGGTTCTCGTCGGCATGGCTGCCGTCGCCTTCGACCCACTGTCCGGCAATGTAGCTGCTGAAGCGTTGTTCGCTCACGGTACTTCTCCTTGCGTGTCCTTTCCCGCCGCTGCTACAGCGCGCGCACCCCGCCCGGTGCGAACCCGGCCGCGATCGTGCGCAGCGGGTTGCGCAGCGGCGCGCCCAGCTCCGGCAGTTCGACCTCGAACACGTCGCCCGGCTGCGCGCGCACGCCGTCGGCGAAGCTGAGCGTGGCGGTGCCGAAGAAATGCAGGTGCACGTCGCCCGGACGCCGGTGCGCGGCGTACTTGAAGTGGTGGTATTCGAGGTTCTCCAGCGAGTGGCACATGTTGGCCTCGCCGGTGAGGAAGGGCTTCTCCCAGACCACGGCGTCGCCGCGGCGCAGGCGGCTGGTGCCGCGCAGATCGCGCGGCAGCGGGCCTGCGCGCAGCTCCGGGCCGATCGCGCAGGCGCGCAGCTTGGAGTGCGCGAGGTAGAGGTAGTTCTGGCGCTCGGTGACGTGGTCGGAGAACTCGTTGCCGATCGCGAAGCCCAGCCGGTGCGGCGTGCCGTCGGGGCCGATCAGGTAGAGGCCGACCAGTTCCGGTTCCTCACCGCCGTCGAGCGCGAAATCGGGCGACGGCAGGTCGGCGCCGGGCGCGGCGACGATCGCGCCGTCGCCCTTGTAGAACCACTCCGGCTGCGCGCCGGGCTGGCCGGGCGTGGGGATGCCGCCCTCCACGCCCCACTGGAACATGCGCATGGAGTCGGTGAGCGTGCCTTCCTCCGCCTGCTGCTGCAGCTTCTGGTGCATGGCGTCGCGTGCGGCGGCGCTGCCGAGATGGGTCAGGCCGGTGCCGGTGACCAGGCAGTGCGCCGGATCGGGATGGTGCAGCGGACTGAGCACGCGGCCGGCCTGCAGCAGGGCGGCGTAGTCGAGGCGAGCGTCGCCCGGCGTGGCGTGGGCCTGCGCGGCGAGGCTGCGGCCGGCTTCGATCGCGGCGCTGGCGAGGGCGTAGGTGCCGCCTGGGGCATCGAGCACCCGCACCTGTCCGCCATCGGCATCGACCACGCCTGTCCGGGTAGTCCCGGCCTCGTCCCTCAGCTGGATCAGTCGCATCTGCGCAGCTCGTGTTCCGGTGAATGCCCAACCCGCATTCTGCCGGGTTGATGGATATGCATCCAATTCATTTAGGCTTGGAATCGATACGCATTCACGTATACCACTAACCCACCGGATGTCGTCTCGACCGCAGGCAGGCCCGAGCGTCGGCCACGTAGGGCCGACCTACGACTATCTGATGTCATCTCGACCGCAGGGAGAGATCTACCGTCGGACGTACGGTTGTCGCCACTCCGGAACACCCGGCGGAAAGCAAAGATCAAGATGGATGGCCAGCGCTCCGCGCTGTTGTAAAGCGCTTCCGGCTTTCGCCGGGATGACGGCGGGAACGGGTGACGGTATGTGCAGTCCGCAGGTCGGGGCTACGCCCCGACGCCCCCTCAGTCGTGGAACGCCTCCACCACCTTGCGCCTGCCCAGCATGAACGCATCGGCCACATGCCGCAGCGGCGCCAGGTCCACGTCCGAATGGCCGGCGCGGATGATCTCGGCGAAGCGCCCGTAGAGCATCGGATATTCCTGCTCCGGCTCCGCGTGCAGCAGGCGGCCATCGACCGACAGCTTCGCGCCGCCCTCGGACAGCACCATCTCGCCGGCTTCCGTCTGCGCAACGATGTCCCAGCTCTGCCGGCCGGTCTGGCGCCAGTCGAACTCGGCCGACAGGTCCAGCCCGGCCGCATCGGTGAACGTGATCGATGCGGCGATCGGGGCGTCGCGGTTTTCCGGGAATTCCAGCGTCGCGGCGGTGGCGAACACCGGGCGCGGCAGGATCCGGGTGACGATCGACAGCGCATTGATGCCCGGGTCGAATACGCCCAGGCCGCCGGGCTGCCAGATCCACGCCTGGTTCGGATGCCATTGGCGCACGTCCTCCTTCCACGCCACCCGCATGGCGCGGATGCGGGTGCCGGAGAGGAACTCCCGCGCCGCCTCCACCGCCGGCGCATAGCGCGAATGCCAGCTGGCAAACAGCGACACGTGCCTGTCAGCGGCCAGTGCGGCCAGGTCCTCCACTTCCGAGAGCGTCGCTCCCGGCGGCTTTTCCAGGAACACGTGCTTGCCGGCCTCCAGCGCCTGCACCGCCGCCGCGTGCCGGTACTGCGGCGGCATGCACAGCGAGACGGCCTGGATCGACGGCACCGCCGACAGCATCTGTTCGATCGAGCCGAAGTTGTCGATGCCCTCGACCCGTCCGTTGCGGCTGGCCGCCGCGACCAGCCGGTAGTCGGCGTTGCCGGCCACGGCGGGCAGGTGCTGGTCGCGCACGATCTTGCCGACGCCGACGATCGCAAGATTGATGGTTGGCACGGATGCAGTCTCCACGAGATGGCGCAGGGTCGGCGCATGCCGCCTGCAGAGGGGTGTCCGGCGTCAGGCGCGTTCCAGCGCCGCGGCCACGTCGCCCCAGGCGCGATCGCGCCCCGGGCAGGCGAATCGGTAAAGAATGTCACGCCGGTACGCCGTGCCCGGGCGCAGGATCGCATCCGGGAACGCCGGCCGGTTCGGCGCGTCGGGGAAATCCTGCGGCTCCAGGCACAGGCCGCGCCCCAGCCCCGGATGCTGGCGATCCAGTCCCTGCCCGCGACCTCGGCCACGTGTCCCAATGGAACCAGTTCCTCCGACACCGGCAGGTAGCCCGCCGCCGGGACCTGCAGCAGTTGCGCCGACCCGGCACCGTCGCATTGCCGACGAGGTTGAAGTCCTGCGACGCGATAGGTCGCCACGACTTCCAGGTTGCCCGGATAACCTTATCTCGCCGTCGGGGAAGCGATGGCGCAGCACGAGCACGTCGCGGCCGTCGTCACGCCTGCCGAACCGTCGAGTCTTCTCCACGCAGTGTTTCCCGCGATTGCCGGCGACCCATCCGCCGCGCGGCAGCATAGGCGCGCGGGCATACGCGCAGCCATCCCGCGATTGGCATGGGAAACGACGGGAATGGAATGGCTACCCGAGTGCATGCGAGCCACGCCGGACCAATATCAATCCATGTATTGATCAGTTCGTTAAATTCATTAGAAGGTTATCAGCCTCGCCTTTATTCTCGACCTGCGTCGCGCACGGACCACAGCACCGGACACATGCCGATGCACCGGTCGCCGAGCCGGTCGATGGCGATCCACAACTCGAGATCGATCGCGTCCAGGTCGCAAACCGGGAGGGGGGTGAAGGTGACGACGCCCATCGACATCCATGCCACCGCCCGTTCGACTTCGACGGCAGCCGGATCGGGCGCGGCGCGCGCATCCGGGCGGACCGTCCGCTTCCACGACATCCGATCCGCAACATTCGAGGCAAGACCAATGCTGAAGAAGACCCTGCGCACGCTGGCACTGACTTCCGCCCTGCTCGCCGCCGGCATGGCCGGCGCCCAGGACAAGACCTCCGCCACCGCGACGCTGCGCGCCGACCAGCCCGGCGACACCGTGAGCCGCTACATCTTCGGCCAGTTCGCCGAACACCTGGGCTACGGCATCTACGGCGGCATCTGGGTGGGCGAGGATTCGAAGATCCCCAACACCCGCGGCTATCGCAACGACGTGGTCGAGGCCCTGAAGAAGATCGACGTGCCGGTCGTGCGCTGGCCCGGCGGCTGCTTCGCCGACGAGTACTACTGGCGCGACGGCATTGGCCCGCGCGACAAGCGTCGGGTCAAGATCAACACCCACTGGGGCGGCGTCACCGAACCCAACAGCTTCGGCACCCACGAGTTCATGGACTTCACCGAACTGCTGGGCACCGACGCCTACGTCTCGGGCAACGTCGGCAGCGGTTCGCCGCGCGAGATGGCCGAATGGGTCGAGTACATGACCTACGAAGGCGCCTCCTCGCTGGCCGAGGAGCGCCGCGCCAACGGCCGCGACAAGCCCTGGAAACTGCCCTTCTTCGGCATCGGCAACGAGATGTGGGGCTGCGGCGGCAACCTCGCCGCCGAACAGGCGGCCAACCTGCACCGCCAGTACCAGACCTTCGTCAAGGTCCCGGCCGGCCAGCACGTGACCAAAGTCGCCGCCGGCGCCAACAGCGACGACTACAACTGGACCGAGGCGATGATGCGCATCGCCGGCAAGCACATGGATGCGCTGTCGGTGCACTACTACACCGTGCCCGGCGGCTGGCCGCCGCGCGCTTCCTCCTTCGAGTTCGACGAAGCCGCCTGGATCGAGACGCTCGCCAGCGCGCTGAAGGTGGACGAGCTGCTGCGCAGGCACATCGAGATCATGGACAGGCACGATCCCGAGGGGAAGGTCGCGCTGTACCTCGACGAGTGGGGCACGTGGTACGAGGGCCTGGAGGGCGTGAACCCGGGCTTCCTGCACCAGCAGAACACGCTGCGCGACGCCCTGGTGGCCTCGCTGCACTTCGACATCATGAGCCGCTACGCGGGCCGGGTGAAGATGGCCAACATCGCGCAGATGGTGAACGTGCTGCAGGCGATGATCCTCACGAAGGACGCGCAGATGCTGCTCACGCCGACCTACCACGCGTTCGAGATGTACAAGCCCTGGCAGGACGCGACCCACCTGCCGTTCAAGCTGGAGACGCCCGACTACCGCCTCGGCGACACCACCGTGCCGGCCGTGCATGGCTCGGCGGTGCGCGGCAAGGACGGCCACGTCTACGTCGCGCTGACCAACCTCGACCCGAACCGGGCCGCGAGCGTGTCGGCGAGCACGAGCGGCCTGCAGGCGACGGCGGTGTCCGGGCGCGTGCTGACCGCAGGCGCGATCACCGCGCACAATACGTTCGAGCAGCCGGAGCAGGTGAAACCGGCGACGTTCGACGGCGCCACGCTGTCGGGCGGCACACTGAGGGTGGAACTACCCGCGAAGTCGGTGGTGATCCTGCAGTTGCAGTGAGTCCCGCCGGCAAGGGACGACAAGGCGACTCGCGCCACCGTGCGCCTGCGCCCCGGCCACCGCGTCTGGGGCGGCACGTGGACCGACGGACTTCGCAACCGGACGCGCCACGGTGCGCCGCGCGCGAGCATCCGCGACCCGCGCCCGCCCTCGCCGCATGACCGGCGGGCTGGCGGTCCCCGGTCGGCGCGGGACTACGCCGACCGGGGACGCGCCTCACTTCACTGCGCGCGCGTGACGTAACCGTGCATCGCCAGCCACCGCACGTAGGCGTCGAACCAGCCGGTGCTGGTGGTGTCTTTGGGGTACATGCCGAAGCCGTGGCCGCCGCGCTCGTAGAAGTGGAACTCGACCGGGCGGCCCGCAGCCCGCCAGTTCTCGATCAGGTCGAAGCCGCTGCCGGCGAACAGGCCGTCGTCGGCGGCGAGGGCGACGAACAGCGGCGGCGCATCGGCCGGCACCTGGATCGCCGACAGCGGGCCGTAGATGTTGGCGATGAACGCGGGCCTGGCGTCCTCGCCCGCGAGCGTCGTGGCCATGGTCAGCATCGCGCCAGCCGAGAAGCCGATCATGCCGATGCGGTCGCGGTCCACCCCCCACTCCTCGGCGCGGGAGCGCACCAGCGCGAACGCCGCGCGCGCATCGGCGATCTGCGGGCGCAGCGCCTCGATCGCCTCCGGCGCATCGGCGCGGCGCGTCGGGCGCGGTCCGGCGAGCATGTCGCGGATCGATTGCGCGAAGCCCTCCAGGTCCTCCGGCGTCTGGTTGAGGCGGTACTTGAGCACGAACGCGGCCACGCCCCGTTCGGCCAGCGCTCGCGCCACGTCCCAGCCCTCGTTCTCCATCGACAGCGAGCGGAAGCCGCCGCCCGGCGCCACGATCACCGCCGCACCGGTGGCCTTGCCCGCCTCGGGCAGGAAAGGCGTGAGCGTGGCCTGCGTGACGTTGCGTGCGAACACGCGCTCGTACTGGCGATGCCAGGCCTCGGTCGCGGTGGCGCCCGGCAACGGACCGGTGTCGAGCGCGATCGCGTCGGGCTGGGCCGGCATCGGGATCGGCACCATCGTGTCGTCCTGCGCGCTGGCGCCGGCCGACCACAGCAGCGCCGCGACGAGCGCGAAGCGCCAGCGGCGGCCGGCGACCGGCCGGCGCGGGAGGGGACGTGTCGGGGTCATGTCAATGCTCCGTGTTGGTGGGACGGGAACCGGCGTCGCGGCGCGTCAACGCGGCACGGCGCGCGCGCGGTCGATGGCGAAGGCGGCCGAGCGTGTCGCCACCCCGGTGTCGGGCTGCCCGGAACCGACCGAGATCCGGTAGCGGCCCGGCATCACCAGGCGCGTGCCCCCGGCATCGACCGCGCTGAGATCGCGCGGATCGAGATCGAAGCTGAGCGTGCGCGCTTCCCCCGGCGCCAGGTGCACGCGCTGGAAGCCGCGCAGCGCCAGCCGCGGCAGGCCGTCGCCGTGCGGGAACGTCAGGTACAGCTGCGCCACCTCGTCGCCGGCGCGAGCGCCGGTGTTGCGCACCTGCGTGGTCACCCGCAGACCGTCGGCCGCACCGCCCGCCGCCGGCTGCAGTTGCAGCGGCGCGTAGTCGAAACGGGTGTAGCTCAGGCCGTGGCCGAACGGATACACCGGCGTCCCTTCGAAATAGCGGTAGGTGCGCCCGCGCATGGCGTAGTCGCCGAACGGCGGCAGGTCGTCGACCGAGGCGTAGAACGTCAGCGGCAGGCGTCCGGCCGGATTGACGTGCCCGGCGATCACCCTGCCCACCGCCAGACCGCCGGCCTGGCCCGGGTACCAGGCCTCGATGATCGCGTCGGCGTGCTGCTTGGCCCATGCCAGGTTGACCTGGCTGCCGTTCATCAGCACCACCACCAACGGTTTGCCGGTGGCCTTGGCCGCCTCCAGCAGCGCCTGCTGGTCGGCGAACAGGTCGAGCGAGGTCTTGTCTCCGCCCTGGAAGCCGGGCACCTCGATCGGTGCCTCCTCGGCCTCCAGGTCGGAGGTCAGGCCGACCACCGCCACCAGCACGTCACTGTCGGCGGCGACCGCGCGCATGTCGGCCTCGGGCGTGTCGGACACGCGCTTCCACAGCAGGCCGATGCCGGTGAGGATGCGCGCCTCGGTCCACACGCTGATCGGGTAGCGGCGACCGCCTTCCAGCCACACGGTCTTCATCGTCGGCAGGCTGTTCCACGAGGCGCCGGCCAGGTCGACGAAGGGCTGGCCGTCGAACGCCATCTCGCCGTTGAAGCCGCCGATGCCGAGGCGGTAGCGGCCCGTTTCCGGCGGCACCAGGAAGCCGGTCCATTCCACCCGGTGCACGTCGCGCACCTGCACCAGGTCAAGGCTGCGCGAGTTCACGTCCGGCTCGATCCGGGTGACCACCGGCGCCTTGTCGAAGCCGGTGCGCGCGATCCATGCATCCAGTTCGCCCGGTGCGAAGCGCGCGGGCGGCGCCCCGGACGCGTTGTAGTAGCGTGCAAGCAGCCCGGGCGCGCCGTCGGGCGTGCGCAGTGCGCTGGCAGGAACCGGATCCCCGTCGGTATAGGTCTCGCCGAACGCGGCGTGGCGCACCTGCGCCTGCGGCAGGGCGCGGCGCAGGCCCTCGAGCACCGACACGGGCGGCGCCGACTGCGGCGAGGAATAGTTGCCGCGCAGCACGCGGGTGGCGTCGCCCAGCGGCCCGATCACGCCGATCCGGGCGTCGGCGCGCAGCGGCAGCACGCCGTCGTTCTTGAGCAGCACCAGGCTCTTCTCCGCCGCCTCCAGCGCTATCTCGCCGTGAGCGGGTGCGCCAACGACGTCCGGCGAGACGGTGTCGGTGGACAGCGCGCGCAGGCCCGGGAGGTCGCCGTTGCGGTAGCGCGCGGCGAACAGGCGGACCAGGGCGCGGTCGACGTCGGCCATGGTGATCAGGCCGCGCGCCAGCGCGTCGCGGTACGGCTCGGTGAGGCCGTCGGTGTCGGTCAGGGTGGCGCCGTTGCATTCGCTGTCCACGCCCGCGCGCAGGGCGGCGGCGACTGCGGCGGCGGCATCGGGCGCGAAGTGGTGGTGCTTGTGGATGTCCGTGACCGCATCGCAGTCGGACACCACGTAGCCCCGGAAACCCCAGTCGCCGCGCAGGACGTCGTCGAGCAGCAGGCCGCTGGCGCAGGCAGGCACGCCGTCGACGCGGTTGTAGGCGCACATGATCGAGCCCGCCCCGCCCTCGACGACCGCGGCACGGAACGCGGGCAGGTAGGTGTCTTCCAGGTCGCGGCGCGAGACGTAGACGTTGGCGTGGTGGCGGGTGGATTCCGGGCCGCTGTGGACCGCGTAGTGCTTGGGCGTGGCGATCACGTCGTACTCGCCGGGACGATCGCCCTGCACGCCGCGCACGTAGGCCACGCCCATGCGCGCGGCCAGGAACGGATCCTCGCCGTAGGTTTCCTGGCCGCGGCCCCAGCGCGGGTCGCGGAAGATGTTGATGTTCGGCGACCAGGTATTGAGCCCGGTGCCGATGCGGCCGGTGCGCCCGGTCCCGCGCGCGAGCGCATGCAGGCCGCGCACCTCGGTACCGATCGCGCCGGCCACGCGCCGCACGAGCGCCTCGTCGAAGGTGGCGGCCAGGCCGATCGGCTCGGGGAAATTGGTGGTGGGCAGCGTACCCATCGCGCCGTGCAGCGATTCGGTCCACCAGTTGTAGCGCGGCACCTCCAGGCGCGGAATGGCGGGCGCGGTGTTGAGCAACTGCGCGAGCTTCTCCTGCGGGGTCATCCGCGCAACCAGGCGTTCGGCCAATGCCTCGGCCGAAACGGCGGGAGCACCGGCGGCGAATGCCTGGCCGGTCGCTGTGATGATGATCATGGCCAGCAGGCCGGCCAGCGTCGCGCGCGTCGGTTTGGTGCGTGTGTGCATGATGTTCCGGCAGAGAATCGGGACCGCGTCGGCGAGCCATGCCGCCCCTCGTGTCGGATTCCACCTTAGCCAGCCGCGGGAGCCGGCACCAATCGCAATCTCGACCCGATCCATGTGCTTTTGATGATCACCGCGCCGCGCCCGAGGTCGCCACGAAACGCCAGGTGCGGCGGGTCCCGCCGCCGCAGGTCGGCACATATCCACGTCATTGCAGCGGGGCGCGGTCTGGATCGACGCGCGGACCCATCCGGCGGGGAGCGCTCGTCCGACCGCCCAATGGATATGCAACATCAGCCAAAGTCGAGATAATCGATACACAACGATGTATGGATCACGCCCGTGCCCAACCCGCCCTGGTTCGTCCGCGCCCGCCTCAAGACCCGCCAGCTGATGCTGCTGATCGCGATCGAGGAACACGGCAACATCCACCGCGCGGCCGAGTCGCTGGCGATGTCCCAGCCGGCGGCGTCGAAACTGCTCAAGGACCTCGAGGACCTGATCGGCGTGCCGCTGTTCGAACGCCTGCCGCGCGGGATGCGGGCGACCTGGTACGGCGAGAGCATGATCCGCCACGCGCGCATCGCCCTGTCCAGCCTCGGCGAGGCCGGCGCGGAGATCGAGGCGCTCAAGGCCGGCCACGCCGGCAACGTCGCCATCGGTGCGATCGCCGGCCCGGCCATGACCCTGCTGCCGCCGGCCCTGGCGCAGATCAACCAGGCCCATCCCGACCTGCGCGTGTCGCTGCTGGTGGAAAGCAGCGACGTGCTGCTCGAACAACTGGCGCAGAACCGGATCGACCTGATGATCGGCCGCCTGTTCGCCCGCCACGACAAGCGCAACCTGCACTACGAACCGCTGGCGGAAGAGGAAGTGTGCGCGATCGCGCGCCCCGGCCACCCGCTGCTGTCGCTGAAGAAACCCGGCCTTGCGGAGCTGGCGGGCGCGTCCTGGGTGGTGCCTCCCGAGGGCAGCGTGCTGCGCCACCGCTTCGAGCTGATGTTCCAGAACGCGGGGCTGGACATGCCGCGCCAGGCGATCGGCACCACCGCGCTGGTGCTGCTGCCGCGCCTGCTGGCCGACAGCGACCACCTCGCCGTGGTCCCGGTCGACGTGGCGCGCCACTACGCCCGGCACGACATGGTGCGGATCGTGCCGGTGGACCTGTCGTGCCGGATGGACTCGTTCGGTTTCATCACCCGCAACGACTGGCTGCTCTCGCCGGGCGCGCGCACCGTACTGGAGTCGCTCAAGGCCGCGGCGAAGCAGGTCTACGCACCGGCCGCGAAATCGCCGCGCAAGGGCTGACCGGGCCGCGCGCTCGACCAATAACGATTCGAATATCGACACCGGCTTTATTGTTATTTTTCGTGCATGTCTATGCCCGGTAGGATCGCCGTGCAGGAAGGCCGGGCGCGATTTCGGACGAGCGACGGGCATCCGGCCACCCCCATTCCACGGGCAGGATCCCCGACCGCATGAGCGCTCCGAAGAAGGCAGCCCGCCGCAGCCAGGAGTGGTTCGGCCGCGACGGCAAGCAGGGGTTCTACTACCGCAGCTGGCTCAAGGGCCTGGGCCTGCCGCACGACCTGTTCGACGGCCGCCCGGTGATCGGCATCTGCAACACCTGGTCGGAGCTGACGCCCTGCAATTCCTCGTTCCGCGAGCTGGCCGAACACGTCAAGCGCGGCGTGTACGAGGCCGGCGGCTTCCCGCTGGAGTTTCCGGTGATGTCGCTGGGCGAGACCCAGATGCGGCCGACCGCGATGCTGTTCCGCAACCTCGCCAGCATGGACGTGGAGGAATCGATCCGCGCCAACCCCATCGACGGCGTGGTGCTGCTGATGGGCTGCGACAAGACCACGCCGGCGCTGCTGATGGGCGCGGCCAGCGTCAACCTGCCGACCATCGGCGTCTCCGGCGGGCCGTCGCTGTCGGGCAACTGGCGCGGCAAACAGGTCGGCTCGGGCACCGGCGTGATCGAGATGTCGGAGATGGTGCGCGCCGGCACGCTGTCGCAGGAGGATTTCATCGAGGCCGAGGCCTGCATGCAGCGCTCCAGGGGCAGCTGCATGACCATGGGCACGGCGTCGACGATGGCGAGCATGGTTGAGGCGCTGGGGATGTCGCTGCCGGAGAACGCGGCGATCCCGGCGGTGGATTCGCGCCGCTTCCGCCTCGCCCACCTGTCGGGCCGGCGCATCGTCGAGATGGTGCGCGAGGACCTGCGCATGTCGAAGGTGCTGACCCGCCAGGCCTTCGCCAACGCGATCCGCGCCAACGCCGCGATCGGCGGCTCGACCAACGCGGTGATCCACCTGCTGGCGATCGCCGGGCGCTTGGGCGTCGACCTCACGCTCGACGACTGGGACGCCATCGGATCGCGCCTGCCCTGCCTGGTCAACCTCAAGCCTTCGGGCCAGTACCTGATGGAGGATTTCTACTACGCCGGCGGCCTGCCTGCGGTGCTGCGCGAGATTTCGCAGCACCTCGACCTCGATGCGCCAACCGTCAACGGCCGCAGCCTCGGCGAGAACATCGCCGACGCACCGTGCTGGAACCGCGACGTGATCCGCCCGCTGGCCGAACCGTTCAAGCCCGAGGCCGGCATCGCCGTGCTGCGCGGCAACCTCGCGCCCGACGGCGCGGTGATCAAACCCTCGGCGGCGTCGCCGCAGCTGCTGCGCCACCGCGGCCGCGCGGTGGTGTTCGAGGACATCAAGGACTTCAAGGCGCGCATCGACGACGAGGCGCTGGACGTCGACGGGAACAGCATCCTGGTGCTGAAGCACTGCGGCCCGCGCGGCTATCCCGGCATGGCCGAGGTCGGCAACATGCCGCTGCCACCGAAGCTGCTGCGCCAGGGCGTCACCGACCTGGTGCGCATCTCCGACGCGCGCATGAGCGGCACCGCCTACGGCACCGTGGTGCTGCACGTCTCGCCCGAAGCCGCCACCGGCGGCCCGCTGGCGCTGGTGCGCGAGGGCGACTTCATCGAACTCGACGTGCCCGGCCGCCGCCTGCATCTCGACGTCTCCGACGACGAACTCGCGCGCCGCCGCGCGGAGTGGACACCGCCGCCAGCACCGACGCGCGGCTGGAGCAAGCTCTACATCGACCATGTGCAGCAGGCGCACCTCGGCGCCGACCTCGACTTCCTCGTCGGCGGCAGCGGCGACGAGGTGGCGGGTGATTCGCACTGAGGTGATGGACGCGCCCGTCGACCGTGCGCGGCGAACCTGCAGCGCACGACACCCCTGTCATTTCGATCGAAGGGAGAAATCCCGGAGCATCAAGAGCAGATTTCCCGCTACGCTCGAAATGACAATTTCGAGTGTTTCCCCCGTCATCCCGGCGAAAGCCGGGATCCATTTGGCCTTGTCCGTATCCAGCCACCGGCAAAATGGATCCCAGCTTTCGCCGGGATGACGGTAGTGGGGCGTGTGGACGCGGCGGCCTACGCGAGCGTCGCCTCCAGCAGCTTCCGGATCACCTGCTGCGCGCCGGCAGCAAGCGCCTCGTCATACGCGAACGTCTCCTCGTCCATGTAGACCCGCTGGCTGATCTCCAGCTGCACCGCGTCGATGCCGCGTGCCGGATCGCCGTAGTGGCGGGTGATGTGCCCGCCCTTGAAGCGGCCGTTGTGGGCCCAGTCGTAGCGCGACTGCGCCGCGAGCACCGCTTCCAGCCGCTGCTGCAGCGCCGGCGAGGCGCTGCTGCCGCTGGCGGTGCCGAGGTTGAGGTCGGGCAGCCGGCCCTCGAACAGGAACGGCAGTTCGCCCCGGATCGAATGGCCTTCCCACAGCACGGCGCGGCCGTGCGCGGCGTGGATGCGATCGAGCTCGCTGCGCAGCGCCGCATGGTAGGGCCGCCAGTAGCGGTCGACGCGGGCGCGCACCTCGTCCCCCGAGGGTTGCTCGCCGTCGAGATAGACCGGATCGCCGCTGAAGCGCACGACCGGGCACAGGCCGGTGGTGTTCTGGCCCGGATACAGCGAGACGTCGTCCTCGCCGCGGTTGAGGTCGACCACGTAGCGCGAATGGGTCGGCACGATCATCGAGGCGCCGAGTTCCTTCGCGAACGCGTACAGGCGCGCGATGTGCCAGTCGGTGTCGGGCACGCGTCGCGCTTCGGGCGTGAGCCGCGCGGCGATGTCGTCGGGAACGCGGGTACCGTCGTGCGGCACGCTGACCAGCAGCGGCGCGCTGCCGCGATGCAGGGTGAAGGTGTCCATGGCCGGATTGTACGGCGGCGCGTGTCGCGGGGCTGGCACGACCGCGTCTCCTCCGTCATCCCGAGCGCAGCGAGGGATCTTGTCTCCGGACGCCAGATCCCTTATCTCTTTCCGATCTGCCAGATTAGGCGTCGAGAGCCGGCGTGGTCGACCGTCAATCCCTGGGTCTGAACGACCGCCAGCGAGCCAGGTCGCCACGCCGGAATCTCCCCGCACACGCCCGAACAGTTGCTCGAGTTGGCGCTCGTATCGATAAGGCTGGGCACGCCGGGAGAACTCTCGACCCCTACAGCTTAGCGGAGTTGAGATGGCCTACGGTGTCGGTATCGATGTCAGCAAGTCATGGCTGGATGTTCATGTGCATGGTCTGGGGCACAGTGCCCGGTTCGGCA